>CANJBO010000003.1 GCA_947472995.1 Chloroflexota bacterium | reverse complement strand
TCGACCGCACGGGCAGCTACACCCTCGCCTTCACCTGCTTCGCGGCCGTCCAGCTCCTCGGCGTCGTGCTGCTGCTGCTGGCGCGGGCACCCCGCCACCCCTCGACGCTCGCCCCCACACCCGTCGAGGCTCCGACGCCGCCCGTCGTCTGATCCCGGCCATTCGCGCCTCGATCCGGGGATGGACAGGCGAGGCTACACTGCCGTCCGGCACTCCGATTCGGGATACCGAACGTGATGGCAGCCGTTGCGTGATCCGCACGGCCGTGCTCGCGCGACGCTCCAGCAGCGCCTGGAAGAGGACGAGTGATGAACGATCCGCAAGCGAGCGACCTCCCGCTGCACGGCGTCCGCGTCCTCGACCTCAGCCGCTACGTCTCCGGGCCGTACTGCACGCGCGTGATGGCTGACCAGGGCGCCGAGGTGATCAAGATCGAGCACCCGGACGGCGACCCGGTACGCCTGTGGCCCCCGTTCCCCCCGGGGGGCGAGGCGCCCAGCCTGCTCTACACCTACCTCAACTACGACAAGGAGCTCGTGCGCCTCGACATCTCGACGCCCGCCGGGCGCGACCGCGTGCTGGAGCTGGCGCGCGAGTCGGACGTCGTCGTGGAGAACTACCGGCCGGGCACCCTCGACGGGTGGGGGCTGGGGTGGGACGCGCTGCACGCCGCGAACCCGAAGCTCGTCCTCACGTCGATCTCGAACTTCGGGCAGACCGGCCCGTACCGCGACTACAAGGCGTGGGACATCGTCGAGGATGCCCTCGGCGGGCTCGCGTACATCCACGGCGACCCGAACCGCTCGCCGCTGACGCACGGCAACCCGCAGGCGCAGTACCGCGCCGGCGTCGTCGCCACCTCGGCGACCGTCGCCGCGCTGCTCAACGTCGATGACGAGGGCGAGCACGTCGACATCTCGATCATGGAGGTGATCGCCGCGACGCTGCGCGACACGATCCCGCAGTACACGTTCATGGGCGCCGTGCGACGCCGCGGCACCGGCGGCGGCGGAGCGATCACGCGCTGCCAGGACGGCTGGGTGATCCCCTCCGCCTACGGCGCCGACTTCGGCCTGTTCGCGAACTTCCTCGAGGCGCCCGAGCTGGCGGACGAGAAGTTCGCGACGGGCGACGGCCGCCAGCGCAACGCGACCGAGCTGCGCGAGACGATGCAGAAGGTGCTCACGCGCTGGACGACGATGGGCTTCTTCGAGGGCGCGCAGATGTGGGGCTTCGGCGTCGGCGCGGTGATCAGCCCGCTCCAGAACCTCGACGCGTCGCAGCTCAAGGAGCGCGAGTTCTTCAAGGAGATCGAGGTGCGCCCCGGTCTGACGTCCCCCGTGCCGAAGGGCGGAGTCCGCATATGAAAAAGGCACCGCTCGCCGGCATCCGCGTGATCGAGCACGGCCAGCTGCTGGCCGTGCCGTTCGCCGCGCGCCAGCTCGCCGACCTCGGCGCCGAGGTGATCAAGATCGAGGCGGCGATCCGCCTCGACTCGCACCGCCAGACGACGTACCCGGACAACGACCCCGGCGACCGCTTCTGGGATCGCGGCGGCACGTACTACAGCGAGAACCGCGGCAAGCTCGGCATCACGCTCGACCTGCGCAACCCGGTCGCCGTCGAGGTCGCGAAGGACCTCGTGCGGATCAGCGACGTCGTGGTCGAGAACTTCACGACGCGCGTCATGCAGCAGTTCGGGCTCGACTACGCGGAGCTGATCAAGATCAAGCCGGACATCATCGTCATGTCCTCGACGGGCTACGGGCACACTGGGCCGTGGAAGGACTTCAAGGCCGTCGGCCCGACGACCGAGTCCGCGTCCGGCGTCGCCGTCACCACGGGGTACGAGGACGACGACCCGCAAATGGCGGACATCCCGTACACCGACTACGTCGCCGCCGACCAGAACGTGATGGGCGTGCTGCTGGCGCTCTACAAGCGCAAGCGCACCGGCAAGGGCTCCGAGGTGGACATCTCGCAGGTGGAAGCGCAGGCCTCGCTCGCCGGTGAGCTGTACATGGACGCCGCGCTCAACGGGACGAGCCACGTGCCGCACGGCAACCACCACGCGGTCATGTCGCCGCACGAGTTCTTCCCCTGCGCCGGCGAGGACCGCTGGTGCGCCATCGCCGTCTCCAACGACGAGGAGTGGCAGGGCCTGCAGGCCGCGATGGGCAACCCCGCGTGGGCGGCCGACGCGAAGTTCGCGCACCTCGACGGGCGCAAGGCAAACGAGGCGGAGCTCGACGGCAAGCTCGCCGAGTGGACGCGCGGGTTCGATGCGCACGCGCTGATGGAGCGGCTCCAGTCACACGGCGTACCCGCCGGCGTCGCACAGAGCGGCCGCGACCTCGTCTTCAACGAGCACCTCGCCGCGCGCGGGTTCTTCGGATGGCTGTCGCACCCGGACGGCACCGACATCCCCGACAAGCCGTATGCCGGCTCCGGCTGGCGGTTCAGCGAGAGCGACCGCGGCCTGCGCCGCAACGCGCCCGCGCTGGGCGAGCACAACGAGCACGTGCTCCGCAACATCCTCGGCTACTCCGCCGAGAAGTACGCGGAGATCGTCGCATCGGGCGCGCTCGGCGGGGCGCCCGAGGAGTTCAACCGCCCGAACCCGGTCGGCCTCGACGTCCTGCTCAAGCAGGGCCGCATCGTGGAGCACGACACGGGGTACCAGGAACGCCTGCAGCAGTTCCGCGAGACGCACCCGTCTGCGAACGGTTCGAAGTAAGCAAAGGCTGGCAAGAGATATGGCCGGAGTCACGTACAAGCGAGATGGCCGCGTGGGGTTGATTCACATCGACGCCGCGGCGACCGGGAACGCACTGACGCCCGCGCTCCGCAAGGAGCTGAACGGCGCGCTGCTGGAGTACAAGCACGACGACGAGGCGTGGGCGGGCGTGATCTCCAGCGCCGGCGAGGACTTCTGCGTCGGCACACAGGAGGCCGCATCGACCTCGCGCTCCGCGCGCCGCGATCGCGCGGAGCTGTGGGGCGGCGGCTACGTCGAGATCTGGAAGCCGACGATCGCTGCGCTGCAGGGCCAGTGCCGCGGCGAGGGCCTCGCGATCGCGCTCGGCTGCGACCTGCGCGTAGCCGATAGCACCACGAAGCTCGCCGCCGACCTCAGCGGCGACGCCTCCGAGCCGAACGTCGTCGCCGCGTGGCTGATGACGCACGTAGGCCTCTCGACCACCCTCGGCATGCTGTGGATGCGACAGGAGCTCGACGCGCGGCAGGCGCTCGCGGTCGGCCTCGTGAACCGCATCGCGGTGGCGGGCCCGAAGTCCACCGCCGCCGAGGGCACGGAGCGCTTCCCGATGCAGGCGATGGTCGCCGAGCTGAGCGTGCCGGACGGGACGGCCACCGCCGCCGCGCTCGCGTACGCGGAGGAGCTGCTCCAGTACGCGCCGGTGACGCGCGTCTTCCAGAAGGAGATCGCGCTGCGCTCGGTCGGCGCGCCGTTCCACTACGCGCAGACCCTGGAGGTCGGCCCCGACCCGTACTCGAGCAGCGACCGCATCGAGGGCACGCGTGCCTTCGTCGAGAACCGCCGCCCCGCGTGGAACAACCGGTAGGACGGAGACAGCGATGACGACCGAGACCAGCACCACGCTGAACGAAGCGGGCGAGCCGATCCTGATCACGGAACGACAGGACGGCATCCTGATCGCGCGCATGAACCGCCCGGAGCGCATGAACGCGCTCGGCGGCGGGCTGCCGCAGGCGTTGAACGACATGTGGTTCGGCTTCCGCGACGACCCGGACCTGCGCGTCCTCGTCCTCACCGGCACCGGTGACCGCGCGTTCTGCGCCGGCGCCGACCTGCGCGCCAACAACGAGCGCGCGCAGCAGCTCGGCGCCACCTCGGCGGCGGAGATGCTGGCGGCGGACCGCTCGCCGCGCATCAACGGCTCGATCACCTCGAACAACTTCCACCTGTACAAGCCGGTCGTCGCCGCGCTCAACGGGTGGACGCTCGCCGGCGGCTGCGAGATGGCGATGGGCTGCGACATCCGCGTCATCGAGGCGCACGCCCAGATGGGCCTGCCCGAGGTGAAGCGCGGCATGGGCGCGAAGTCCACGACGCACAAGCTGGCGTTCCTCACGTACCTGAGCGCCGGCCTCGACCTCGACTGGACGGGCGACCCGATCAGCGCGGAGCGCGCCGTCGAGCTGGGCATGGCGAACGAGGTGGTGCCGACCGGCAAGGGCCTGGAGCGGGCGATCGAGATCGCCCGCTCGCTGGCCGCGCGGCCGCAGAACTACCTGCGCTACCACAAGGAGCGCGTGTTCGAGAGCCTGCACACGCCGCTCGCGTACGCACTCTCCATGGAGCAGCGCTACCCGCCGCAGGACCAGGAGGGCTACCGCGCCGGCCTCGAGGCCAGCCTGAAGGCCACGCTCCCCACGGCGCCGCGAAAGTAAGGGACGAACGATGTCAGTGAAGACTTCGACCGACGGCGCCGTGTTCATCGTGCAGATGACCGGCAAGACGCTCGACCGCCAGACGCAGCGCGACCTCGCTGCCGCGTGGGTGGCGTTTGAGGACAACGATGCGGTGAAGGTCGCCGTGCTGCACGGCAGCGACGGCTTCTCGGTCGGCCACGACGTGCCGGAGCTCCTCGCCGCCGGCGACCCGGCTGCCTCGCAGCCGGAGGCCGGCATGTTCCCGATGGTGATCTCCAAGCCCGTCATCGCGGCGATCGAGGGCCAGTGCTACGGCCTGGGCCTGGAACTCGCGCTCGCCTGCGACCTGCGCGTCGCCGCGGAGGGCGCGCTGATCGGCCTGCCGGACGCGCACCTGCCGGTGTCGTACCGCGTCGCCTCCGTGCTGCTGCCGCGCAGCATGTTCCTCGGCAAGAGCCTCGAGGTGCTGTTCAACGGCACGGTGCTGGACGCGCACACCGCGCTGTCGCAGCGCCTCGTCAACTCGGTCGCGGGCTCGGGCGGTGCGCTCGCCGCCGCGGTCGCGTCGGCGAAGGAGATGGCCTCGCACTTCGGCACCGTGGAGGCGTTCCGCAAGCACGAGATCTGGGGCATGTCCGGCCAGACCGTGCCGTACGCGATGACCGTCGCGCGGGGCATGGGGCCGGCGGTCTTCCGCTAGGACAGAGCTGCACCCGGCGCGGGCAGGCCGCGCGACCTCGGACGAAGCAGGGAACAGAAGGAGAGCCGAACATGGCGTTTGTCATCGATGCACACACCCACTGGCGGCGTGACCCGGGCTTCGTCTCGGTGCGCTTCATCTCGCGGAACCGCACGGGCCGCGTGGACAAGGAAGAGCTGTTCGCCCGCGAGGCCGTGCAGGCGCGCTACTTCGACCAGGACGGGTCGAAGATGATCAAGATGATGACCGACACGGGCGTCGACATGGCGCAGACGTGCCCCGTCGACTACGGCCTCGCGCTGGGCGAGGCGGACATGACGATCTCGGACATCAACGCCTGCTACCCGGACCTGATGAAGCGCTGGCCGGGCAAGTTCATCTACTACGCGGGCGTGGACCCTCGACGCGAGAACGCGAAGCTGCTGTTCGAGAAGTCGCTGACGGAGTGGGGCGCGCAGGGCCTGAAGCTGATGCCGGCCGCGGGCTTCTTCCCGCAGGACGAGATCTGCCACCCGCTGTACGACCTGGCGATGGAGTATGACGTCCCGATCATCTTCCACACCGGGCCGAACCCGCTGATGCGCAGCCGCCCGGGCCACCCGCTCTACTACGACGACCTGGCGAACGACTACCCGGACCTGAAGATCATCATGGGCCACGTCGCCGGCGAGTGGTGGCGCGATGCTGCTTCGGTCATGCGAGGCAAGCGCAACGTCTACTGCGAGCTGGCCGGCTGGCAGCGCCGCTTCTACGGCAACGAGGAGCAGTTCTTCAAGGACCTGGGCGAGCTGCGTGACGCCGTGGGCGCGGACCACATCATGTACGGCACGGACGCCCCGGCCATCGGTGACATGCCGCTGAAGGGCTTCCGAGACGCGCTGGTGAACCTCCCGGAGGCCGCCGGCAAGTACAACGTGAAGTTCACCGCCGAGGAGGCCGCCGCGATCGTCGGCGAGAACTTCGCGAACATGCACGGCATCGCGATCCCCGGCAAGTAAGCACCGTCGAGGCTGCTCGACACGAACATCCCCCGGCTCGCGCCGGGGGATGTTTCGTTCTGCGCGGTCATGCCCGCAGGTCCGCGCGGGCGGGCGGGGTATCCCCGCCTTCGCCCGCCAGAGTCGTGTTACGGGATGAGCAGCACCTTGCCGATGGTCTCGCGCGCCTCGAGGGCGGTCTGCGCCGCGCCCGCCTCGGCGAGCGGGTACTCCGCGCAGACGTGCACCTTCAGGTCACCACTGCCCACCCAGCCGAGGACCTCGGTCCCGCGCTTGTGCAGCTCGGTGCGCCCGGCGGTGTAGGCCGCCATGCCGGCGCGCGTCAGGAAGTACGAGCCGCGCGAGAGGATGCTGGTGTCGAGGGGCGCGATCGCCCCGCTGGACGCGCCGTACGAGACCATCATGCCGCGCGGCCGCAGGCAGTCGAAGCCCTTGAGGAACGTCGTCTGGCCCACCGCGTCGTAGATCACATCCACGCCGCGCCCGTCCGTGAGGCGCTTCACCTCCTCGGCGAAGTCGACCTGCGTGTAGAGGATGACCTCGTCTGCGCCGGCCTCGCGCGCCGCCTGCGCCTTCTCCTCGGTGGAGACGGTGCCGATGACCCGCGCGCCCTTCAGCTTCGCCACCTGGCACAGCAGCAGCCCCACGCCGCCCGCCGCGGCGTGCACGAGGCACGTGTCGCCCTGCTTCAGCGGGAACGCGTCCAGCGCGAGGTAGTGCGCCGTCATCCCCTGGAGGATCGCCGCCGCCGCCTGCTTCGAGGTGACGCTGTCCGGCACCGGGATCGCGGCACCCGAGCGGATCGCGACCCGCTCCGCGTACGCCCCCGTGACGCCGGCGAAGGCCACCCGGTCGCCTACCGCGACGTCGGTCACGCCTTCGCCCACCTCGACGACCGTGCCGGCCGCCTCGCCGCCCATCGGGCCGGGGAGGCTCGCGGGGTCGGCGTTGCGACGACGGCCGATCTCGGCGTAGTTGAGGCCGATCGCCTCCACCTGCACGACCACCTGCCCCGGGCCCGCCGTCGCGTCCGGGATCTCCTCGTAGACCAGTCCCTCGGGGCCTCCCGGGCGGTGTACTCGAACTGCGTTCACGGCGTCCTCGCTCTCATCGGACCGGGGGATCGTCGAGGCTCCCGCACGGCGGAGCGGCGTCGACGCGGCCGGATGATAGCAGCGTGGCGGGCCGAGCGAATTGACCCCGAATTGGGTGGGCGGAATGGCTTGCCGGGCCCCTCGACGCACGTATACTGCCCTCGGCCCGGACACCCGGAGCGCCGCTGGCGACGTCCCTCGTGGAGCGCCCCTGACGGTCGGCCTCGGCGCCGCGGTATCAACGAGGCGCCTCACAGAAGGAGCAAGGTTTGAAGCTGTGTTTTTTCGATGACTTCAAGTTCGGCGCGCAGAAGAGCGACGGCACGATCGTCGACCTCTCCGCGCAGGTCGCCGGCATCACCGCCGCGCACCCGCAGGACATCATCCGCACGGTGATCGAGAAGTGGGACGAGTACAAGCCGAAGCTCGAGGCCGCGGTCGCGAGCGGCACCGGCGTCCCGCTGTCCAGCGTCCGCATCCGCCCGCCGCTGCCGAAGCCGAACAACATCGCCTGCATGGCGGTGAACTACATGGAGAACGGCACGCGCGCGGAGCCGGCCCCCATCAACGCCTTCGGCAAGTCCCCGCTCGGCATCATCGGCGACGGCGACACGATGATCCTCCCGGACGTCGAGGCGACGATCTTCGAGGGCGAGGCCGAGATGGCCATCGTCATCGGCAAGTACGCCTCCAACGTGCCGGCCGCGCAGTGGGAGGACTACGTCTTCGGGTACGTCAACTTCATCGACGGCTCGGCTCGTGGCATCGGTGACTGGTTCAAGATGAAGTCGCGCGCGACCTTCGCGCCGATCGGCCCGTTCCTCGTCACGAAGGACGAGATCAAGGACCCGCAGAACCTCGCCGTGCAGCTCCACGTCAACGGTGTGCTGAAGCAGGACTTCAACACCAACGACATGGGCCACAAGCTCCCGCGCTGCGTCGAGTTCGTGACGAACGTGCACCCGATGGAGCCGGGCGACCTGATCCCGACGGGCACGAACCACCGCGGCCTCAACGCCTTCCAGGACGGCGACGTCGCCACCCTGGAGGTCGAGGGCCTCGGCAAGCTCACGATCAAGGTGCAGGACGACCTGAAGCGGACGTGGGGCCGCGAGACCCGTCTCCAGATGATGGAGGAGAAGGGCATCGACGGCACGACGCCGCAGCTCACCGGCAAGTACGCCAAGAGCTAGCCTCCGCGCCGCAACGCCCTGACGAAGGGCGCTGAACGCAAAGGGCGGGACGCATGCGTCCCGCCCTTCTGCTTGCCCGGGATGTGCGAGGTGCCTCGATATCACGTACGCGGATTGCGGTAAGCATGCGTGGAGCAGCACCATGCCCCTCTGGCGCCGCACTCCCGGCCGCCGTTCGCGCTTCGTGAATCGAGGCGGCCGTGGCCGCATCACCGACGCCGCGACGCCCGCTGGGCGCCACGATCTCCCATCGCCAGCGCATGGTGGTCTTCGGCGCGATCATGCTCTGCATGTTCCTCACGGCGATCGACCAGTCGATCGTCGCGACCGCGATCCCGAAGGTGCTCGCGGACCTCAACGGCTTCCACATCTTCTCGTGGGTGATCACCGCCTACCTGCTGGCGATGACCGTCACGATCCCGATCATCGGCAAGCTCTCCGACATGTTCGGCCGACGGCCGTTCCTGCTCGGCGGCGTCGGGCTCTTCGTCGCCGCGTCCGCGGCATGCGGCGCCGCCCCGACGATGATCGTGCTGATCGCCGCGCGAGGCGTGCAGGGCATCGGCGCCGGACTGATCGTCTCGTGCGTGTTCGCGACCCTCGGCGACCTGTTCACGCCACTGGAGCGCGCGAAGTACTTCGCGTTCTTCACCGGCATGTTCACCTTCGCGCAGCTCGCCGGGCCGGGCTTCGGGGGGCTGCTGGCGGACGGTCCCGGCTGGCGCTGGTGCTTCTACATCAACCTGCCGCTGGGTCTCCTCGCCGGGGCGTTCATCGCGATGCAGCTGCCGAAGGGCGGGGGCGCGGGCGGGCGCATCTCCGACATCGACGTGCGGGGCGCGGCGCTGCTGGCCGTCTCGACGGTCTCGCTGATGCTCGCGGTCGTCTGGGCCAGCCCGGAGTGGGGCTGGGTGTCACCGCAGACGATCGGCCTGCTCGCGACGACGCTCGTCGTGACGGTGGTGTTCATCCTCAACGAGCGCACGCACCCGCAGCCGATCATCCCCCTCGGACTGTTCAGGAATGTCCCGTTCGTGCAGGGCGTCGCCATGACGTTCTTCGCCGCGTCGGGCGTCTTCGCCGGCGCGCAGCTGCTGCCGACGTACGTGCAGACCTCGCTCGGCGCCTCGGCCGCGGCGTCGGGGCTCGTCGTCACGCCGCAGGCGTTCGGCGGCCTGGTCACGAGCATCATCGGCGGGCAGATCGTGTCGAGGACCGGCCGCTTCAAGTACCAGATGATCCTCGGCACGGTGCTCATGGGCATCGCGGCGCTGCTGCTCACGCAACTCCATGCGAACGAGGCCGAGTGGCGCATCGGCCTGATCATGGTGCTGATGGGCCTCGGCACGGGCCTCGTGTTCCCGATGACACAGGTGCTGGTGCAGGGCGCGGTCTCGCAGCACGAGCAGGGCGTCGCGTCGAGTGTGCGCCAGTTCTTCAACGTCATCGGCCAGACGCTGGGCACCGCCGCGCTGAGCCTCGTGCTGACGACCTCGTACACGAGCGCGTTCACCTCCACGACGCCCGATCTCGCACAGGCGATGCCGGCGGTGTACCGCGACTTCCAGGACCCGACGCTCGCGCTCGACCCGACGAGGTACGCAGCCGCGAAGGAGCAGGTGCTCGTGCTGCCGAACGGGCAGGCGCTCCTCGACCGCGCCCGCCAGGCGCAGCGCGAGGCCGTGGCAACGGCGATCGATCACGTGTTCATCGGCACGGTGTCGCTGCTGACGATCGTCTTCGCGGTGGCCGTCAGCCTGCGCGAGATCCGCCTGCGACGCTCGTTCGAGGCAGACGGCGACGAGCCGCGCACCCCGCACGTCGAGGTCTAGCGAGCCGCCTCGACAACGTTGCTACGCGACGGCCTTGCCGAACGAGCGTGCGGCCCACAGCACCGAGACCATCGCCAGCGGCACCAGCACGAGCACCGCCTTCACGAGACTCGGGTCGTCGAGGCTCCCGGCGAAGAGCGCGCGGGAGGCATCGACGGCGTAGGCGAGCGGGTTGATCGCGGACAGCGTGCGCAGCCACGCCGGCGCGAGCGTCAGCGGCAGCAGCACGCCCGAGAGCAGCAGAAGCGGCAGCGTGGACGTGAACACGAGCGGCGCGTAGGCGTCCTCGCTCTTCAGCCACAGCGCCAGCGCGTACGCGATGCACGCCGTCGTCAGGCCGATGAGCCCCACGAGCACGAGGCCGAGCAGCGCGCCGATCGGGTGCAGCGTCAGGCCGAACGGCACCGCCAGCAGGATGAGGATCGCCGACTGCACGACCAGCGTCAGGATGTCGCGCAGCGCGCGGCCCAGCATCAGCGAGACGCGGCTCACCGGCGTGACGCGCATCCGCTCGACGACGCCGAGGCGCAGCTCGGCGATCAGGCTGAACCCGACGCCGGACGCGCCGAACAGCCCGAGCTGGATCAGCAGGCCCGGCACGAAGACGTTGTACGCGCCCCCGCTCGGGAACCCCGGCCCCGCCGAGATCGACTCGAGCAGCGGCGCGAAGAGGATGAGGTACAGCGTCGGCTGGATCACCCCGATCACCACCCACACCGGGTTGTGCAGGAAGATCGCCAGGTAGCGCATGAATACGAGCCACGTGTCGCGCATGGTCTTCATGGTGCGATTCCTTCCGGGCGCTAGCCCTGCGCCTCGCGCAGCGACCGGCCGGTCTGGCGCAGGAATACGTCGTCGAGGCTGGGGCGCGCGAGCGAGAGCGTGGTGATCGAGACGTGCGCGGCGTCCAGCACGCGCAGCAGCGCGGGCATCGCCTCCTCGCCGCGCTCGACGTAGAGCCGGATCGCGCCCTCCTCGACGGCCGCCTCGCGCACGAAGGGCTGATCGCGGACGAGCGCCAGCGTCGCCTCCTGGTCGCCCGCAACGCCGACGGTGACGATGTCGCCGGCGATCTGTCGCTTGAGGTCCTCGGGCGTGCCTTCGACGACGATGCGACCGTGGTCGATGATCGCGAGGCGGTCGCAGAGCACGTCCGCCTCCTCCATGTAGTGCGTCGTCAGGAACACCGTCGTGCCCCCGTCGCGCAGGCGGCGCACCTCGTCCCACATGCGCGCGCGGCTCTGCGGGTCGAGGCCCGTCGTCGGCTCGTCGAGGAACAGCAGCTCCGGCTCGTGCACCAGCCCGAGGCCGATGTCGAGGCGGCGCTTCTGCCCGCCCGAGTACGTGCCGGTCGCGCGGTCGGCGCACTCCTCGAGCGCGAGTCGCTCGATCAGCTCCTGCGCGCGACGGGCGCGCTCGGCCTTCGGCAGGCCGTGGAGGCCGCCCTGGAACACCAGCTCGCCGCGCCCGGTGACGCTGGGGTCGGAGCCGCCCTCCTGCCCCACGTAGCCGATGCGCTCGCGCACCCGCGCCGGGTCGCGACGCAGGTCGACGCCCGCGATGCGCGCCTCGCCGCCGGTCGGCGGGAGCAGCGTCGCGAGCATTCGCAGCGTGGTCGTCTTGCCGGCGCCGTTCGGGCCGAGGAAGCCGAAGATCTCGCCGCGCTCGACGCGCAGGTTCACATCGGCGACCGCCTCGACGTCGCCGCGCCGGCTGCGGAACACGTGGCGAAGCCCCTGCGTCTCGATCATCGCGCCCGCAGTGCTGCTCGACGGTGCGTTCATGCTGCCTACCCTCCGCGCGGCCGCCGAGGCGAGACGCGCAATCCTTGATCGAGTCTACCCACTCCTCTCGTCCGGTCGACCGCGGCGTGGCACAGTGCGACGGCTGTAGGGGATCCGTCTCACCCGATCGCTCGGATCGCCCGATGCCCCCGGGGCGGTGGTGAGACACGATCCACGACATGACACGACAGACCTCGTCACCCCGGTCCACCCACCGACTGGACGCGCGCGCGCCGTGGGCGATCGCGACCGCGACGATTGCCGCCCTCGCGCTCTTCCTCGTCGCCGGCCGGCCGGTCGAGGCCGCCCCCGCACCGACGATCCTCTCGCTGAGCCCGGCGATCGGCGCCTCGGCGGGCGGGACCGTGATCTCGATCACGGGGACCGGGTTCGCCAGCGGCGCGACGGTGCGCTTCGGCGGCGTCTCGGCGACGAGTGTCACGGTCAACAGCGAGACGCTGATCGTCGCGACCACCCCGGCCGGCAGTCCCGGCGCGGTGACGGTCACGATCCAGAACACCGACGGGCAGGCCGCCAACCTCGGCGGCGGGTACACCTACCAGCACCCCGCGCCGACGCTCGGCAACATCGCGCCGGCCGGCGGCACCTCCGCGGGCGGCACCACGATCACGCTCACGGGCACCGGCTTCCGCGCCGGCGCCACCGTGAACGTTGGCGGCATCGCAAGCGCGACCTCCGTCAACGCCACGACGATCACCGCCGTCACCCCGCCGGGCCTCGTCGGCGCGAGCGCGGTCACCGTCACGAACACGGACGGGCAGTCGAGCACGATCGCCGGCGGGTACACCTACACCGCCGCCGCCGCGCCCACCGTCAGCACGGTCGTGCCCGCCTCCGGCGGGCTCCTCGGCGGCACTGCCGTCACGATCACCGGCAGCGGCTTCGTCAGCGGCGCCACGGTCTCCTTCGGCGGCCTCGCGGCGTCGAGTGTGACGGTGGTCAACGCCACGACGATCACCGCGACGACGCCCGCGCAGAGCACCTCCGGCGCGAAGGCGATCCTCGTCTCCAACCCGGACACGCAGAGCGGCGGCCTGAGCGGCGCCTACACCTACACGCCGCTCGCCGCGCCGACCGTCAGCAGCATCTCGCCGATCAGCGGCCCTGCCGCCGGCGGTACGACGGTCACGCTCGTCGGCACCGGGTTCGTCAGCGGCGTGAGCGTCACGATCGGCGGCGTCGCCGCCTCGAACGTCGCGGTCACGAGCAGCACGACGCTCACAGCGGTCACGCCGCAGCGCAGCGCGGGCGTGGGCACCGTCACGGTCGCGCACACCGACGGGCAGAGCGGCTCGCTGCCCTCCGGCTTCACCGCGATCGCGAACACCGCGCCCTCGGTCGCCTCGGTCACCCCGAACACGGGCACGACGTCCGGCGGCACGCCGATCTCGATCACCGGGACGGGGTTCCTGCCGAACGCGACGGTGACGATCGGCAGCGGGTTCGCCACGCAGGTGACGGTCGTCAGCGCGACCGTGATCACCGCCGTCACGCCGCCGCAGGCGGCCGGCGCGGTTGCCGTGACCGTGACGAACTACGACGGCCTCGGCGGCACGAACGGCACCGGGTTCACGTATAAGGCGAACGCGGCGCCGACGATCAGCGCCGCCGCCCCCGCGACCGGACCGCTCGCCGGCAACACCAGCGTCACGATCACCGGCACGAACTTCCAGCCCGGCGCGACGGTGCGCTTCGGCAACGGCTACTCACAGCAGACGACGGTCGCCGGCACGACCGGCATCCTCGCCCTGACGCCGCCCGCGCTCGCGGGCGTCGCCCCGATCGTGGTGACGAACCCCGATGGTCAGAGCGCCGTCCTCAGCACCGGCTTCACCTACAGCGCGAACCCCGCGCCCGCGATCACCTCGGCATCGCCGACCACCGGCCCGGCGACCGGCGGGACGATGGTCACCATCACCGGCACCGGCTTCATGACCGGCGCGACGGTGCTCTTCGGCGCGTTCACCGCGTCGTACCCGGTGATCAACCCCACCTCGATCGTGGTCACGGCGCCGAACAACGTCGTCAGCGACGTCCCGATCATCGTCACGAACCCCGACGGCCAGGTCGCTTTGCTGCCGAAGGGCTTCGTCTACACGGCGCCCGGCGCCGGTGCCGGCAACATCGCCGAGGCGCCCCCCGCCGGCGGCATGTCGTTCGTCGTCGCAGGGACGAGCGACCTGCAGGCACTGATGGCCGGGCAGACGTTCAAGGTAGTCGCCGCGTTCGTGCTGGACACGAAGACGCAGATCTGGCGCATCCACGTCGTCGGCGCGCCGCAGAACTCGCTCACCACGCTCAACCCGACCGACATCGTCGTCCTGCGGCGGTAGCCCTCGATCGCCGCGATGCACCGCGCGTAGACTGCGACGAGCAGCCTCGAGGAGCGCGCATGCGGCAGTACCAGTTCGTCACGACGTGGCACATCGACGCTCCGGCGGAGGCCGTGTTCGAGGCGCTCGTCCGCTCCGAGCAGTGGCCGGAGTGGTGGCGCGGCGTGACGCGCGTCGAGGAGCTGGAGCCGGGCGACGAGCACGGGCTCGGCAACCTGCGCCGCTACACGTTCCGCAGCCTGCTGCCGTACGACCTGACGTTCGACATGCGCAGCACCGTGATCGACCCGCCGAGCGTGCTGGAGGGCCAGGCCACCGGCGACCTCGTCGGGACCGGGCGCTGGACGCTGCTGCCGAACGAGCGCGGCGTGACCGTGCGCTACGACTGGAACGTCGGCACCAGCCAGCCGTGGATGAACGCGCTGGCGCCGTTCATCGGCCCGCTGTTCACGTGGAACCACGACCTGGTCATGCGCTGGGGCGAGGACGGGCTGCGCGAGCATCTCGGCATCGCACCGGTCGAGCGCGACGAGGATCCCGAGCGCACGCTGCGGCGTCGCCTCGTGATCGCGGGCGGCGTCGCGGTGGCGCTGTTCATGACCGTGCGGAACTGGCGGCGAGGTCGGTCGCGCGACTAGCCGAACATCCCCGACTGGGCGAGGGTGGTGCGCACCAGCATCTGGTGCAGCTCCGAGCGGCGCGACTCGTCCTCGTTCTGCTGGCCCATCTCGATCAGGATCGGCACGCAGCCCTCGATCCACCGTCCGAGCGACAGCGACGAGGTGCCGCCGAACGACACGCCGTTCGGTCCGGGCGCCGGCGTGACCGAGGGCGGCGTGGAGCCGCCGGGCGACGGGTTGCTCGGCACCACGCGCACGCCGGGCCTCGGCGTCGCGGCGCCGCGCATGTAGAACTCCTCCCGCGCCGAGATCTCGCCGTTCACGCTGCGCACGACGTTCGAGATGCGATCGACGGTCGTCTCGGTCGCGCCGGTGCCGATCGAGACGGTCTGTCCGATGAATGCCGTGCCGCTCCCTGCGCCGCGCTCGGCGTAGAACACCCACGACTCGTGCAGGTCGAAGAGCAGCTCCGGCTGGAACGCGCGCCCCGCCTCGATCACCGCGGCGGCCATGCGCGCCATCGGCTGCGTCGAGTTCACGTCGCCGGGGTACAGCCGGTTCAGGTCGCCGTAGTCTGGCAGGGTGCGCACGAACGCCGACGCGGAGCGCCAGTTCAGCCGCGGCAGGACGAGGAGCGAGCCCCGCTCGATCTCCCACTCGGCGATGCTCTGCGCCGCGAGCCAGCCGCCCGGCTCGTTGCCGTGCACGCCGCCCAGCACCATGATGCGCGGCCCCGGCTGACCGCTGTGGATCGCGACGCCGTCCGCCTGCCACGCCGTGCCCGGCATCAGCGAGACGACGCGCCGGCTGCGCGGCTCGAGGACCGGCGTGGGCCGCGGCGTCGGCGTGGCAGTGGTGTGCTCGCCGCCCTCGACAGCGCCCAGCTTGAGCGCGGCGCCGCCGCCGGAATACTCGGCGGCGTGCGTGAACGAGCAGGCGGCGAGTGCGGTCGCGCAGACACCCGTGCCGGTGAGGGCGAGGAAGCGGCGGCGCGACACCTTCGAGGTCATGGCTGCCATCCTACCCGCTCGGGCGGGCGGCAATCATCAACCCGCATGATCCCGGGCCACCGAGGCGGCACGCTAGTCCTCGATCGCTCCGAGGAGCATGCCCGCGCCCACGGTGTGGTTCGTGTTCTCGTCGATGAGAATGAACGACCCGGTGTGGCGGTTGGCGCGATACGGGTCGAAGAACAGCGGCTCGGTCGTGCGCAGGGTGACGCGCCCGATCTCGTTCAGCGACAGGCCGTCGACGTCGATGTCCTCGGCAAGCGTGTTGATCTCGAGGCGCGAGAGCACCTCCGTGACGATCGCGCGCGCGCTGTGCGTGGTGTGCTTGATGGCGAGGCGCGTCCCCGGCGTCAGCCGCGAGCGGTCCGTCATCCAGCAGACCCAGCCCTCGACGTGCTGCGCGCTCTCCGGCGGCCGATCGACGCCGACGATCATGTTGCCGCGCGAGATGTCGATGTCGTCCTTGAGCAGGATCGTCACGGACATCGGCGGCGCGGCCGCCTCGACCGGCCCGTTGAAGGTCTCGATCCCCGCGATCGTGGTGCGGCGGCCGCCGGGCAGCACGGTCACCTCGTCGCCCGGGCGAAAGACGCCGCCGGCGACGGTGCCCGCGTAGCCGCGGTAGTCGTGGTACTCCTCGCGCATCGGGCGGATGACGTACTGCACCGGGAAGCGACGGTCGTCGAGGTCCTCGTCGGCCGCGATCTCGACCTCCTCGAGGTGATCGAGCAGCGGCTTGCCGGTGTACCACGGCATCGCGTCGGAGCGGTCGACCACGTTGTCGCCGTTGAGCGCGGACATGGGAATGAACGTCACGTCGCGCACGTCGAGCATGCGCGCGAACGCCGCGAACTCGTCGCGGACCGCGTTGAACGCGGACTCCTCGAAGTTCATCAGGTCCATCTTGTTCACGCACACCACGAGGTGCGGGATGCCGAGCAGCGCGGAGATGAACGCGTGCCGCCTCGACTGCTCGACCACGCCCTGGCGAGCGTCGATCAGGATCAGCGCGAGGTTCGCCGTCGAGGCGCCGGTGACCATGTTGCGCGTGTACTGCACGTGGCCCGGGGTGTCCGCGATGATGAACTTGCGCTTCGGCGTGCTGAAGTAGCGGTACGCGACATCGATCGTGATGCCCTGCTCGCGCTCGGCGCGCAGGCCGTCCGTGAGCAGCGCGAGGTTCACGTACTCCTCGCCGCGCGCCTCGCTGGTGCGTTCGATGGCATCCCACTGGTCCTGCATGATCGACTTCGCGTCGTACAGCAGGCGCCCGATGAGCGTGCTCTTGCCGTCGTCCACGGAACCGACGGTGGCGAAACGGAGCAGCTCCACTAGAAGTACCCCTCGCGCTTGCGGTCTTCCATCGCGGCCTCGGAGAACTTGTCGTCGGCGCGGCTCGCGCCGCGCTCGGTGATGCGGGTCGCCGCGATCTCGGCGATCACGTCCTCGACGGTGCGCGCGTCGCTGGAGACGGCGGCGGTGCAGGTCATGTCGCCCACCGTGCGGAAGCGCACGATGCGGTTCGCGACGGTCTCGCCGGGGAGGTGCGGCAGCAGGCCGACCTCCGCCATCAGCATGCCGTCACGCTCGAACACCGGGCGCTCGTGCGCGAAGTAGATCGAGGGGATCTCGATGCCGTCGTCGGCGATGTACTGCCAGATGTCGAGCTCGGTCCAGTTGGAGATGGGGAACACGCGGATGTGCTCACCCACGCGGCGACGGCCGTTGTAGAGATCCCACAGCTCGGGGCGCTGGTTCTTCGGGTCCCACTGGCCGAACTCGTCGCGGAACGAGTACACGCGCTCTTTGGCGCGCGCTTTCTCCTCGTCGCGCCGTGCGCCGCCGAACACCGCGTCGTACTTGCCCTGCGCGATCGTCTCCAGCAGCACCGGCGTCTGGAGGCGGTTCCTCGAGGCGCGCGGGCCGGTCTCGTCCACGATGCGGCCGGCGTCGATCTGCTCCTGCACGGAGCCGACGACGAGCTTCACGCCCAGCTCGGCGACACGGCGGTCGCGGTAGTCGATCACCTCGGGGAAGTTGTGGCCGGTGTCGATGTGCACCACGGGGAACGGGATGCGCGCCGGCCAGAACGCCTTCTCCGCCAGGCGCAGCATCACGATCGAGTCCTTGCCGCCAGAGAACAGCAGCGCGGGCTTCTCGAACTCCGCCGCGACCTCGCGGATGATGTGGATCGACTCGGCCTCGAGGACCTCGAGGTGCGTGAGTTCGCGGGGGATCGTGGCAGTCACGGTGACTCCTGAGCGGTTCGGTGCTCTGCGCGCGGTTGTGAACTGAGACACACACGACGCAGGCAAAAGAAACGGCGGCGCCCCAGCCGGGGATCACCGCCGCCTCGTGATCATCGAGCTAGACGGCGCACTCGCCTTCGCCGCGCTCCAGGACGTACAGCCCCTCGCGCTCCCAGTCGACGAACTCCTGGATGCTGTCGGTGGCGAACTCCGGCGTGATGGTGAGGTCCTGCACGGCCACCTCGAACGGCTTCACGCCGACGCGGTCGAAGTAGGCGTTGAACGCCTCGCCCTCGGTGCGGCCTGCCGTGTAGACGTTGATGAACCGCTCCACCGCGTCCGGCACGCGCTTCGCCGGCAGGCGCATCTTCGCGAGCGTGCCCACGCGCATCGCCTTGCCCTCGTGCCGGTCGCCGGCGAGGAACACGTTGTACGCCGGGATCTGGCGCGCGTCGTTCTTCATCGCCGCCCCGTGGAAGCCGATGTTGCCGAGGTGGTGCTGGCCGCACGAGTTCGGGCAGCCGCTGATGTTGATGAACATGTCCTTGACCAGCGGGTCGGTGATGTTCATCACGTCCAGCCGCTCGCTGATCGCGCGGTTCAGGCCCATCGAGGAGGTGATGCCGAGCTTGCACGAGTCCGTGCCGGGGCAGGAGACCACGGCGCGGATCGTCTCGACGCCGGACTCGCCGAGGCCGAGCGCCTGCAGCGCCTTCCACACGGCGTACACGTTCGCGCCGGGGATCCAGCGCAGCACGAGGCGCTGGGCCTGCGTGGTGCGCGCCCGTCCGCCGCCGAGGTCCGTGACGATCGAGGCCAGCCCGCGCCACTGCTCCGGCCGCAGGTCGCCCTGCCGCACGAACACCTGCACGGCGTAGTAGCCGTCCTGCTTCTGGGCACGGACGTTCTCGTCCACGAACTGCGCGAACGCCGTGCGCTCCGCGTCGGGCGCGATCGAGACGTCGAGCACGCTCGGCGGCGGCGCGGAGGTCTGCTCGTCGTCGTGGAACAGCAGCGACTCCAGGTCGATCGGCTGCTGCGCCCAGTCCTGCGCCAGGCGCTCGTCCACCATCGCGCGGAAGGCGTCCTCGCCCACGCGGTGGACCAGGAACTTCAGGCGCGCCTTCAGGATGTTCACGCGCAGTTCGTCCGCGTCCTGGAAGATGCGGACGACTGCCTCGGAGTAGCGCAGGTAGTCATCGATGGAGACGAACTCGGTGAGGGTGATCGCCTCCTTCGCCATCGTGGAGAGACCGCCGCCGACGACCATCTTGAAGCCGCGGACTTCCTTGCCGTCGATCACCTGGATGCGCGGCGTGAAGCCGATGTCGTGCATCGGCGTCAGCGCGGCGTCGGCGTCGGAGCCGGAGAAGGTGACCTTGAACTTGCGCGGCAGCAGCTGGCTGATGGGGTTGCGCACCCAGTAGCGAACGAACGCGCCGGCGTAAGGCGTGATGTCGAACAGCTCGTCGTCGCGCACGCCGGCCCACGGGTCGCCGGTGACGTTGCGCACCGTGTTGCCGCACGCCTCGCGCGAGGAGAGCCCGTGGTCGCCGAGGATGCGGAGCACCGTGTACATCTCGACCAGCGGGATGTGGTGGAACTGGACGCACTGGCGGGTAGTGATGTGGCCCTTGCCGAGCGGCGCGATCTCCGCGACCTGCGCGAAGCCCTCCATCTGCTCCGGGCCGAGGCCGCCGAAGGGCACCTTCACGCGGGTCATCTGGCGCGCCGGCTGGCGCTGCCCGTAGACGCCCTGCTTCAGGCGGAAACCGATGAACTGGCGCTCCGGCGTCTCCCCGGCGAGGAACTTCGTGCCCTCGGTCTCGAAGTCGTCGAATTCCTTGAGGATGATCGGGATGACGGTGGGGGTCGGCTTGCGCTGGGTGGTGGTCATGCGACGTTTCCTTCGGCAGTCCTGCGATCCATTGTAGAGCGACTCATTGTCGAGTTAATCACTCTACAAAGGGGTGTTTAGAGTACCCGCTCCGGCGGGACACTGACAAGACGGCGCATCCCGCCATCCCATCGTCCCGTTATGTCTCTCGCACCTCCTCGACCGCTGTCGAGGCTAGTAGGAGGAGACGTCCATCTGCGGGAGCATCCCCGTCGCGGAGTATACGGTGCGCTCGGCGATGTTCGTGGCGCGATCCGCGATGCGCTCGAGGTTGTGCGCGACCCAGAGCAGGTGCGTGCTCGGCTCGATCGTCGTGGGGTCGCTGATCATGACCTGGATCAGGTCGGCGTAGATCTGGTCGTAGAGCTTGTCCACCTCGTCATCGGCCGCGCCGACGCGGTAGGCGGCGTCTGTGTCCTGATCGACGAACGCCTGGATCGAGTTGCGCAGCATGTCCTTCGCGCGGCTCGCCATGATCGGCAGGTCGATCAGCGGCTTCACCAGCGGCTCGTCCTGCATCATGATCACGATGCGCCCGATGCCCTCCGCGTGGTCGCCCATGCGTTCGAGGTCGGACATGATCGCGGTGACGGAGACGATGACGCGGAGATCGCCCGCCATCGGCGCCTGCTGCGCCAGCAGCGAGATGCAGGCGTTCTGGAGGTGGTAGCCGACCGCGTTGATGTCCTTGTCGTCGTCGATCACGCGGCGCGCCATCGCGACGTCGCGGTCCATCAGGGCCTGCATGGCATAGTCGACGGCTCGCTCGACCATCGAGCCCATCTCGATGACCTCGTCGTAGAGGGCCGCGATCTGGCGCTGGAACTGCTCTCGCGGCATGGTGGACTGCCTTACTCAACGGACCCGACGAGGAGCCCTCGGCTCCCGATAATCCCCGACAGTGTACGCGCGGCGGCGGTCGCCGGCGTGCTAGGTCGACGGCTCACCGGCGAGCTCCTCGGCCTCGGTCGCCGGCTCGGGGGCCGAGTCGGGCACGGCCTCGATCCGCGGGAGCGTGAAGCTGAGCATCGCGCCGGGCGCCGTGTCCGCGACCCAGATCTCCCCGCCGAGGCGCGACACGATGTGCCGGGCGATCGAGAGGCCGAGCCCGGTCCCGGTGTCGTCCCCGCCGCGCGAGCGGTCCACCGTGTAGAAGCGCTCGAAGACGCGCTGGCGGTCGGAGGGGAGGATGCCCGGCCCCTCGTCGCGCACGGAGAAGCGCACCATCTGCTCCACCGCGGCCACCTCGACGGTGACCGTGGCCCCGGCGGGCGAGTAGCGGATCGCGTTGTCGAGGAGGTTCGTCAGCACTTCCAGCGCGCGCTCGCGGTCGGCGAGCACCGCGCCGCTGCCCGCTTCCGTCGAGGAGGCGAGGCGCACGCCGGCCCGGTCGGCGACCGGCCCCATCCGCGTTAGCGCCACCGTCGTCAACTCGTGCGCGTCCACCGCGTGCACGTCGAACTCCTCGTGGCGGGACTCGAGGCGCGACAGTCGTAGCAGCCGCTCGACGATCTCGCCGAGGCGCTCCAACTCGCGCGTGAGGCGCGCATGGAAACGCTCCCGCTGGTCATCCTCCTCCACGCCGCCCTCGAGCGTCTCGGCGAGCGCGCGGGCGGCGGCGATCGGCGTGCGCAGCTCGTGCGACACGTTTGCGACGAGCTCCGAGCGTGCGCGCTCCGCGTTCCGCAGCGCCGTCAGGTCCTGCACGGTGAGCACGGCGTGCACCGGCGGCGCGTCCAGGCGCGCGGCGGCGGCGCGCACGAGGCGGTCGTCGCTCAGCGCGACCTCGCGCGGGGTGCCGGCGGCCTCGCGCAGCACCTGCACCAGCGCGGCGTCGCGCGTGGCGCGGATCAGCGTGACGCCCTCCATCGCCTCGGGCGGCCGGCGGAGGATGCTGGCGGCGGCGGGGTTCGCGACGAGCACCGTCTCGTGCTCGTCCACCAGCACCACGCCGCTCGGCACCAGCGCCACGAGCGAGCGCAGCTCGTGGACCATGTCGGTCGCCGGCAGCACCGCAGCGACCGGCGCGCGCGCCTCGCGACGGCGCGTCGTGAGCGTCGCGGTCACGAACACCGCGAGGACGGCGATCGCCCAGTGCACGTCCGGCGCGGCGATCGTCGTGAGCAGCAGCGCGACGACCGCGAGCGGACCGGCGACGACGAGCGTCCTCACGGCACGAACCGGTACCCGATGCCGCGCACGGTCTGGATCAGCTGCGGGTTGGACGGATCGTCCTCGATCTTCTCGCGCACCCAGCGGACGTGGACGTCCACCGTGCGCGTCTCCCCCATGAAGGTGATGCCCCACACCTCTTCGAGGATCTGGCTCCGCGTCAGCGCCTGCCCGGGGTGCCGCAGGAAGTACGCCAGCAGGGCGAACTCGCGCGGGCGCAGGCTGAGCGGTGCGCCGCGGTGGCGCACCTCGTGCGCGCCCTCGTCGATCTCGATCTCACCGGCGCGCAGCACTGGCGCCTGCGCGACCGTCGCGACGCGCGGGCCGGCGGCACGCGAGATCGCGTCGCGCCGCAGCAGCGAGGCGACACGCGCGCGCAGCTCGCGCATGGAGAACGGCTTCGTCAGGTAGTCGTCGGCGCCCAGCTCGAGGCCCTGCACGCGGTCTGCCTCGGAGTCGCGCGCGGTCAGCAGCAGGATCGGCACGGCATCCTCGGCGCGGAGGATGCGGCACACGTCGAGGCCGGACATGCGTGGCAGCATGACGTCGAGGACGATCGCGTCGGGCTTCCGCTCGCGCGCGACCTCTAGGCCGGCGACGCCGTCGACGGCCGTGACCACCTCGTGCCCGTCGCGACGGATGCTGTACGCGACGGCGTCGAGGATCCCCGGGTCGTCTTCAACCACGAGCACCGTGCTCATGCGTCACGCCTCTCCGGCTCCCGACAACCGCGCCTCGATCAGATGATCATGCCCGGCGGTGGAGCGGTGACGAGACCCATTCTCGTTCCTGCGCGGCTACTGCGCGATGAGCGAACCCACGCTGACGAACTCGTACCCGCTGGCGCGCAGCCGCTGGATGATCGCCGGCAGCGCCGGCCCGTCCTGCGACTGGCTGCCGACGTGGAAGATGAGGATCGCGCCGGGCGAGGTGAGCCGCAGCGTGCGCTCCTCGATCCCCGCGGCCGAGAGCCCGTTCCAGCCGAGCGAGTCGACCGCCCACATCGCCGTCACGGTGTACCCGCGCGCGCCGACGTCCGCGAGCACGGAGGCGTCGAGGTCGCCGTAGGGCGGGCGGAAGTACGGCAGCGTGGTGGCGCCGGCGATGCGCTGGATCGCCGCCTCGGTGCGGTCGAGCTGATCCCAGCGCTGCGCGCGCGTCAGGGCGCGCCCGCCGGTGGAGTAGCCGGTGAACGACCCGTGGTCCCAGGTGTGGTTGATGAACCCGTGGCCCTCGGCGGCGATGCGGCGGATCGCGGCGGGATACTGATCCGCCCACGATCCGGTGACGCCGAACGTCGCGACCACGCGCTCGCGCGCCAGCGTGTCGAGGATGTCGGTCGTGTACCCGTAGTCCGACCCGGCGTCGAAGGTGAGCGCGACGCGCTTCAGCGAGCGGCCGCCGTACGTGTACGCCGTCGACGTGCCGCCGCTCGAGGCGGGCGCGGGTGCCGAGGCGACTGCCGGGGCCGGCGCGACTGCCGGGGCCGGGGCGGCAGCGGCGGCGGGAGCCGGCTGCGGCGCACGAGCGACGACCAGCGCGGCCTCGCGCGGCGTCTCGCTCGGCACGGGAGTACGGCCCGCCGAAGCGGCGGCAGCCTCGGGCGACGCGGTCGCAGCAGGCGTCGGGGTAGCCGTGCTGCTCGGCGCCTCCGGCGTCGAGGCGGCGACCACGAGGTCCTGGACGGGAGCAGCCGCCTGCCGGACGGGGCTCGCGCACCCGATCCCCACGATCACCGCTGCGATCACCGTGAGCCCGATCGTTGCCAGCCGCGACGAGCGTGTCCGCATCGCTATCCCCCCTGCTTCGACTGACCGAGGAACTCGACGATGCCGCGCGCGACGCCGCGCGCCATCGCGTCGCGTGCGCCCTCGTCGCGCAGCAGCGCGGCGTCCTCTGGGCTGCTGACGAACAGCAACTCCACGAGCGCGCCGGGCATCTGCGACGGGCGGCTGACCAGCGTCTCCTGCCCGGGCGCGAATCCGAGGCCCTCCGGCGTACCGCCGCGGCGGTACACCTCGTCGCGGTCGGTGACGCGACTGGGGCCGAGGATGAACAGCGGGAAGCAGCGCCCCTGGAACGCCTTCAGGCAGTCGTCGTCGATCGCGCCGCGCGGGAGCGAGGAGTAGCCCCCCGCGCTCAACTCGGCGGTCACGCCGTCCAGGAGCATCCCGGCGAGCGCGCGGTTCTGCGCTGCGAACGGGCGCGAGGAGTTGTAGTAGACCTCGTGCCCGCGGACACTCCCGTCCGCCGCGCCGTTCGAGTGGATCGAGACGAAGGCGTCGGCCTTGAACGCGTTCGCGATATCGACGCGCGCCTGGAGGTCGAGCCGCGTGCCGTTGTAGCCCCATTCCCCGGTCGGCTGCTCGCCCGGCGGCGCGGCGCGCACGTCCGCGTGGCGCGTCAGCACGACCTCGATGTCGCGCGCGCGCAGCAGCGCCGCGACGCGCACCGTGAAGTCGAGGTTCGACTCCTTCTCGACGACGCCGTAGGCAGCGGCGCCGCTCTCATCGACGGCGTGTCCCGGGTCGAGCACGACGACGGCGCGACGCGGGACCGGGGTCGCCTCGACGGGTGCGCCGGGCGCAGGCGTCGAGGTGGGCTCGGGCGTCGCGCTCAGCGCGACGCCGTCGGTGCACGCGACCGCCGCCAGCGCGAGACACGTCAGCAGCAGCAGCAGGCCGACGGGGCGACGCGTCATAGCTAGGAGCCGGGCGCCGGGGCGCCCTCGGCGGCGACGGTGGTGGGCGCGGGCCATTCGTGGGCCGCGAACGCCCAGTTCAGCAGCGAGACGCCGTCCGAGGCGCGATCGGAGGACCGCAAGACGACGACGATCACGCGGTGACCGTCGCGCGTGACGGAGCCGACCAGCGTCTGCCGCGCGTTGCGCGTGTAGCCGGTCTTCACGCCGTCCACGCCGGCGATGCGGCCGTACAGCGGGTTGAGCGTGCCGAGGCTATACGTCGCGATGCTCCCCTTCACGACGCGGTACGTCGTGTTCGCGATCGTGCGGAACTGCTCGTGCCGCATCGCCTCGCGCGTCAGCACCGCGAGGTCGTACGCCGACGAGTAGTTGCCGCCCGCGCCGTCGAGGCCGTGCGGGTTGGCGAAGCGCGTGTTGACGAGGCCCAGCTCGCCGGCGCGCTTGTTCATCAGCACGACGAACTCCTCGGCGGTGCCCGAGACGTGCATGCCGATCGCGAGCGCGGCGTCGTTGCCGGACGGGAGCATCATCCCGTACAGCAGGTCCTCCAGCGTCAGCTGCTCGCCCGGCACCAGCCCCATCACCGTGCTGCCGCGCATCGTGCGGCTGTCCACCCGCACGTCGACGAGCTCGTCGAGGTGGCCGCGCTCGACGGCGAGCAGGGCGGTCATGATCTTCGTGAGGCTGGCGGGCGACAGGCGGTCGTTCGGGCTCTTCGCGTAGAGGATGCGCCCGCTCGTCTCGTCCATCAGCAGTGCGGCCTCGCCGGCGATCGCCGGTGCCGCGACCGCGCCGGCGGCCACGGTGGGCGCGGGCCCCCACGCGACGAGTCGCGGCGGGTTCACGGCGACCGGCGTGGGGAGGATGTTGACCGACGCATCGACCGCGGAGGTGACCGGCGCGGGCGCCGGCGTGCTCACCGCGACGGGCGTCGAGGCGACCAGCGCGGCATCCTCGATCGAGAGGCGCTGGGTGCCGCAGTTCGCGGTGACGAGCAGCATCCCGAGGAGCGCGACGGCGAGCAGCGGGCGGACGACGAAGCGTCGGAGGCGCATCAGGGAGGCCTTACCGGGGCGTAACGAGTTCGGGATAGTTGACCACGAAACGCAACGGATTTGCCATTGCAGGTCAGGCGAACCGCGCGAATCTCCTCGCTCGATCGGGCGAGGGTTCGCGGCTAGACGAGGTGTCCGTCGCCTGACTCGGGGGCACCGCCCTCGGCGGGGTCGGAGTCCGGAGCGACGCGCAGGCTGCGGAGGAACGCCTCGACCTCATCCACGACGGCGTGGGGGTCGACGGCGTCGGCGGGGCGGGACGTCTCCTCCAGCGGGATCGCCAGGTCGTACTGCTCCTCGAGCTGGCGCACGGTGCTGCGCAGGTCGGGCTGCTCCTCGAACGCGTCGATGAGCCCGATCTCCGCCTCGGCGATCAGCCCGTCGATGGGCTCGAGGTCGGTGCTGGTCCCCAGCGCCCCGTCGAGGGCGCGGACGAGCGCGCGCATCCCGTACGGGTTGGCGTCGCCGACGACGTAGAACGGCGCGGTCACGGTGAGCGAGAAGCCGCCGCGCCCCTGCGCGCGCTCCTGCACGGCCAGCGCCATCGCGAACGACGCCGGCCCCTGGTAGCGCGGCGCGCGAGAGGGCAGCGCGAAGCGCTCGGTCATCTCCTCGTCGGCGCCTACGAGGTGGATCGGGATGGGCCGCGTGTGCGCGGCGCCGCCCTGGTACGCGTTCAGGAGCATGGTCTGCTCGATGCCGAGCGCCTCTGCCACGGACGCGAACGCCGCGGAGTAAGCGCTCCAGCGCAGGTGCGGCTCGTCGCCGACGAACAGCACGACGTCGCGGTCGGCCCCCGGCGGGCGCGCAACGGCGAAGTGGGCGTCGGGCCAGTCGATCACGCGCACGCCGTCCTCGGTGCGGACGCAGGGGCGCTCCACGGTGAAGTCAAAGTGGCGGTCGATCTCGATCTCGGCGACCGGCTGGGCGTCCCACTGCTCGGCAAGGTACGCGAGGGCGGCCACGGCGGCAGCGCCGTTGCGCCCGTCGAACGCGGCGATCAGCAGCGGCCGGTGCAGCGGCGGGATGTCACCGATGAGACGGACCTCGGGGTGCACGTGCTGCTCCTTCGCTGCCGCGAATGCGCTCGATGCCAACCGAACGAGGTTAGCACTCGGTGCGAGCGAGTGCTAAGCACGTGGCACCCTGCGTGAACGCTCGATGCACGCAGCGCTCGTCATCTCGTCGATCGCTTACAACCCGTTGTCCTCATCGCTGCCTCCTCGTAGTTGCCGCCCCGCGGCCCACCCCTGCCCCTCCCGGGCGCGGGAGGGGTTCTGAAGGAAGGCGTGGGGACTCCGCCCCCACGCCCCTGCGGAAGTTGGGGGACCCTGGCTGATACTCGGAACCTCCTGAGCGCGAGCTGCATGCGCGACGTTCGTGGTAGATTCGAGCCAGCACAGCACACGGGGTGGTCGGGACGAGTCCGTCTCCGGCCTGAGATCAGACCCGCGAACCTGATCCGGGTAATGCCGGCGGAGGGATGTGCGCTCGCGGACCTCGTCCCGTGCGCCTCGAATGTCTGATCGTCGCCTCGTCGCCGTGCCTGCGAGCAGGAGGCAGACGTGCGCACGGTGTTGACGATCGCCGGCTCCGACAGCGGGGCGGGGGCGGGCATCCAGGCCGACCTCAAGTCGATCGCCGCCAACGGCGCGTACGGCCTCACCGTGCTCACCTCGGTCACCGCGCAGAACACCCGCGCCGTGACCGCCGCGTACAGCCTCCCGGCCGACCTGATCGAGGCGCAGTTCGCCGCCGTCTTCAGCGACTTCACCCCGGATGCCGTGAAGAGCGGCATGCTCGCCGACCGCGAGCGCGTCGAGGTCGTCGCGGCGGCGATCCGCCGTTATCACCCGCCCCACTACGTGCTGGACCCCGTGATGGTGTCGAAGTCCGGCTTCCCGCTGCTCCAGCAGCAGGCGATCGAGGCGCTCCGCGTCGACCTGCTGCCACTGGCCGAGGTCGTGACCCCGAACATCCACGAGGCGCAGATCCTCGCGGAGATGACGATCGCGACGCTGGAGGACGCGCGCATCGCGGCCACGCGCATCCTCGAGCAGGGCCCGCGCGCCGTCGTGCTGAAGGGCGGCCACCTCGAGGAGCGCCCCGGCACCGACCTGCTGCTCTACGCGAGCGGCTCGCGCGTGTACGAGGGCGAGTTCATCGAGACGACCGACACGCACGGCACGGGCTGCACGTTCTCCGCGGCGCTCGCGACGCAGCTCGCGCACGGCCGCGACCTCGAGGACGCCGTGGGGATCGCGAAGGCGTACCTCACGGAGGCGATCCGCCACGCGCCCGGCCTCGGCGGCGGCGCCGGCCCGACCGACCACTTCTTCTACCTGCGCGAACGCGACGCCGCCGCCCCGTGGCTCGCCACGCTGGGCGTGATCGCCGAGGAGACCGAGTGACCACCACCCTCGTCATCCCGCGATTGCAGGTGATCACCGACGAGACGGTGCAGACGCGCCACGCCCATGCCGCGCTGGCGGCGATGGCCGCGGCGGGCGGCGCGGACGCCGTGCAGTTCCGCGAGAAGCGCCCGTGGACCACGCGCGAGCGCGTCGAGGTCGCCCGCGCCTGCCTCGATGCCTGCCGCGCGGATGGCTCGATGCTGCTGATCGATGACTTTGCGGACGTCGCGCTGGCGGTCGGGGCGGACGCGCTGCACCTCGGGCGGAATGACCTCGACGTCGCGACCGCGCGGCGCATCGTCGGGCCGGGCGTGATCATCGGCGGCACGGCGAACTCGTACGAGGAGGCGACGACCGTCTGGGCGACGGACATCGACTACATCGGCGTCGGCCCGATCTACGGCACGCGCTCGAAGGCGAATCCCGCGCCGGACATGGGCCTCGACACCCTCTCGCGCATCTGCGCCGACTCGCCCGTCCCGGTCGTCGCGATCGGCAGCATCACGCCCGAGCGCATCGCCGAGGTCATCGCCGCGGGCGCGTACGGCGTCGCCGTGCTGTCCGCCGTCGTCTCCGCCGACGACCCGACCGAGGCGACGCAGCGCTGCCGCGAGGCGCTCGACGCCGCGCTGGCGGCACGAGCGGCGGCGCGCGCATGACCTCGACGCACCTCAACCAGCGCACCGAGCAGACCGACGTCGTCGTGATCGGCGGCGGGATCATCGGCCTCGCGGTCGCTTACGCGCTCGCGCAGCGCGGGCGCGCGGTGACGGTCGTCGAGGCGGCGCGCATCGGCGAGCGCGCGGCGGCGGGCGTCGCGGCCGGCATGCTCGCACCGTCGTCCGAGGCGGACCTCTCCGACCCGCGCCTCACGACACTCGCGCTCGCCAGCCACGCCGCCTACCCCGCGTGGGTAGCCGACCTCGAGCAGGCGAGCGGCGTCGAGGTCGGCTACGACGCGACCGGCACGCTGCTCGTCGCGCTACACCGCGACCACCTCGCGCTGATCGAGCACCTGCACGCGTTCCAGGTCGAGCGCGGCCTCGCCGCCGAGCGCCTGACCGGCGCGCAGGCCCGCGACGAGGAGCCGTACCTCGCACCGGGGATCGCGGGCGCGCTGCGCATGCCCGACGCGCAGGTCGATCCTCGACGGCTGCTGCGCGCGCTCCCCCTCGCGCTGGAGCGCGCCGGCGGCCGCATCGTCGAAGACACACGCGTCACCGCCGTCACGCGCGACGGCGACGTGTACGAGGTGACGACGGAGCACGACGGCATGGCCTCGACGCTCCGCGCGACGCAGGTGGTGCTCGCGGCCGGCGCGTGGTCGCGGCAGATCGCGCTCGTCGGCCTCGAGGCCGCCACGCTGCCGATGCGCCCGGTGAAGGGCCAGATCCTGCGCCTGCGCGGCGAGCGGCTGCTGCGCCACGTGATCCGCACCCCCGACGTCTACCTCGTGCCCCGCGCCGACGGCGAGATCGTCGTGGGCGCGTCGATGGAGGAGCAGGGCTTCGACGCGCGCCCCACCGCGGGCGCCGTGCACGACCTGCTGCGCGAGGCGCGCCGCGCCGTCCCCGGCATCGCGGAACTGGAGCTTGCGGAGTGCGGCGTCGGCTTCCGCCCCGCGCTGCGCGATCACCTGCCGGCGATCGGCAACATCGACGGCGCGGGCCTCTTCGTCGCCAGCGGGCATTTCCGCGACGGCGTCGTGCTGGCGCCGATCACCGCGCGCCTGCTCGCCGACCTCGTCTGCGACGGCCGCCTCGACGCGCTGCTCGAGCCGTTCGCCCCCGGACGCTTCGCGCCCGCGTCGATCGAGGTGACGCGATGACGAGCGTCACCGTGCGCTTGAACGGCGAAGAGCGCGCGCTGAGCGCCGGCACCACGATCGCCGACCTCGTGCCCGCCGAGTGGCAGGGCGGCGTGGCGGTCGCCCGCAACGAGGAGATCGTGCCGCGCGCCGCGTGGCGCGAGACGACGGTGCAGCCCGGCGATGCGATCGAGATCGTCCGCCCTGTGCAGGGCGGGTAGGCCGGCGTGGTGAGGAACGTGCGATGACCGAACAACCGACCGAACGCCTCGTCCTGCCGGGCGAGGAGCCGTGGGAGCTTGCGGGCGTCACGCTGACGTCGCGGCTGCTGCTCGGCACGTCGAGGTACCCGAGCACGCAGGTGCTCCTCGACGCGCTCGACGCATCGGGCACCGGGCTCGTCACCGTCGCGCTGCGCCGCGTCGACCCGAACCGCGGCGAGGACGGCGAGAGCCTGTACGACCTGCTGACGGCGCGCGGCCTGCACCTGCTGCCGAACACCGCCGGCTGCTTCACCGCGCGCGAGGCCGTCCTGACCGCGGAGCTCGGTCGCGAGGCGCTCGGCACGTCGCTCGTAAAGCTCGAGGTGATCGCCGACGAGGAGACGCTGCTTCCCGACGTCGAGGAGCTCCTCGTCGCCGCCCGTGACCTCGTGGCGCGCGGGTTCCGCGTGCTGCCGTACACGACCGACGACCCGATCATCGCGCGCCGGCTGGAGGAGATCGGCTGCGTCGCGGTGATGCCGCTGGGCGCACCGATCGGATCGGGCCTCGGCATCCGCAACCCGCACAACATCCAGATGATCAAGGAGCGCGCCGGCGTGCCGGTGATCGTCGACGCCGGCGTTGGGACCGCCTCGGACGCCGCGCTCGCGTTCGAGCTGGGCGTCGACGCGGTGCTGATGAACACCGCCGTCGCGCAGGCGCGGCAGCCCGTCCGCATGGCGCGCGCGATGCGCGCCGCCGCCGTCGCCGGCCGCGAGGCGTACCTCGCCGGCCGCATGCCGCGCCGCTTCTACGGCGAGGCCTCGTCGCCGATGGACGGTCGAGTGAGCGCGGCACAGCAGGCGGCATGGCCGTGAACGATGCCTGGACATTCCCCGCGCGCCTCGTCGTCGTCGCGGACCGCGACTACATCGGCGACGACGCGCGCTGGCTCGCGCTGATCGAGGCAGTCGGCACGGCCGCCGCCGGCATGCCGGTGGCGATCCAGGTGCGCGCGAAGGGCATCACCCCCGTCGAGGCGGCCGACCTCGCCACTCGCGCGCGGGCTGTCGTCCCGGCCAACGTGCTGCTCCTGCTGAACGGCGACGCGGCGCTGGCCGCGCGCCTCGGCTATGCCGGCGCGCACTGGCCGGAGCACGACATCCCCGCGGCGCGTCCCGCGCTCGCGCTGGCGTACTACAGCGCGGCGGCGCACTCAGCCGAGGCCGCCGCGCGTGCCGAGCGAGGCGGCGCCGACGTCGTGCTGTTCGGCGCGGTGTACGCGCCCGGCTCGCACCCCGGCGAGGGCGCGGGCGTCGAGGCGCTGCGGGCCGCGGTGCAGGCGACGGCGCTCCCGGTGATCGCGCTCGGCGGCATCCTGCCGCAGCACGTCGCGGAGTGCATGGCCACGGGCGCGTTCGGCGTCGCGGCGGTGTCGGGTGTCCTCGGCGCCCCCGACGTGCACGCGGCCATCGAGGCCTACCTCGGCGCCATCGACGAGACCATCAACACATCACGCACGCAGGGAGCTGTCCGATGACGAACACACCACGACGCTGGTCGCGTCGATCCGCGATCGCGCTGGGGGCGGGGAGCCTCGGCGTCGCCGGGCTCGCCGCGATCGGCTGCGCGCCGCGCGCGGACCGCGCGGACGACGGGTCGAAGCTGGACCGCGTACGGCTGGCGCTGGACTGGACGCCCAACACCAACCACACGGGGTTCTTCGTCGCCGACCGCATGGGCTGGTACCGCCAGGCCGGCATCTACCTGGAGGTGCTGCCCTACTCCGGCACCGCCGCCGAGACGCTGATCGGCGCGGGACAGGCGGACTTCGGCATCGCGTTCCAGGACTCGCTGGTGTTCGCGCGCGCCGCCGGGCTGCCGGTCGTCTCGACGGCCGCGATCCTCCAGCACATCGCGACGGCGATCGCGGTGAAGGCCGGCCGCACCGACATCAGGACCCCGAAGGACCTCGACGGGAAGACGTACGCCGGCTTCGGCCTGCCGTACGAGGTGCCGACGCTCCAGCACGTGATCCGCGCCGCCGGCGGCACCGGCACGTTCGAGGTGGTGACGCTGAAGACCGCCGCGTACGAGGCGCTCTACGCCGGCGCGGCAGACTTCACCGTGCCGTTCGTGACGTGGGAGGGCATCGAGGCCGACCTGCATCACCAGGAGCTGCGCACGTTCCGCTACACCGACTACGGCTTCCCCGACTTCTACCAGGTGGTGCTCGCGGCGAACGAGGAGTGGGCGACGAAGCACCGCGACCTCGCGCGGCGCTTCGTGCAGGCGACCGTGCGCGGCTTCGAGTTCGCGGCGAAGCAGCCACACGAGGGCGCGCAGCACCTGATCGCCGCGAACCCCGGCGCGTTCACCGTCCCCGAGCTCGTCGAGCGCAGCGCCGCGATGCTCGCGAAGGACTTCTACCTCGACGGCAGCGGCAAGTTCGGCACGCAGACGAAGGAGCGGTGGAGCGGCTACTCGAGGTTCCTCTACGGCACCGGCTCGCTCGTCGACGCGCAGGGCAAGCCGCTGACGAAGGAGCCCGACTGGTCCACCTACTTCACGAACGACCTGCTGTAGCGCGCGGCGTGCCCCGATGACGTCGCGATCGCTCGTGTCGGTACTGCCCGCGCTGCTGCTCGGCCTCGCGATCGTCGTGGCATGGGAGGCGTACGCGCGCGCCTCGGGCGTGCGCCCGCAGGTGCTCCCCGCGCCGAGCCGCGTGCTGGCCGAGGGCTGGGCGTTCCGCGACCTGATCTGGACGCACACGCTGCCGACGCTGCGCGAGACCGCCCTCGGCTTCTCGCTCGCGATCCTCGTCGGCACGCTGACGGCGTGCGCGATCGACTTCTCGACGATCGTGCGACGCGCGCTGTACCCGGTGCTGGTGGCGTCGCAGGCGATCCCGGTGGTCGCCGTCGCGCCGCTGCTCGTGCTGTGGTTCGGCTTCGGCGTGCTGCCGAAGGCGCTCGTGGTCGCGCTCGTCACGTTCTTCCCGATCACCGTCGGCTGGGTCGATGGCTTCGCCGCGACAGAGCGTGCCGCCTCGAACCTGCTGCGCTCGATGGGCGCCAGCCGCTGGCAGGTGTTCCGGCTGGCGCGCATGCCGGGGGCGCTGCCGTCGTTCTTCTCCGGGCTGCGCATCGCGATCACCTACGCCGTGGTCGGCGCGATCTTCGCCGAGTACGTCGGCGCGAAGAGCGGCCTCGGCATCTTCATGCAGCTCCAGCAGAACTCGTTCCGCACCGACCTCGTGATGGCGGCCGTCGTCGTCACCGCCGCGATCAGCGTCACGCTGTTCCTCGCGACCTACGCCGTCGAGCGCGCCGCGATCCCGTGGCATGCCGCCGCGCGCGCCTCGCACGGCCGGAGCGCTCGATGACCGCGCCCGCACGCCTGCACGCCCACGCCATCCGCAAGCGCTTCGTCGACGGCGACCGCACCGTCGAGGTCCTCGACGGCATCGATGTCGAGGCGCGCCCCGGCGAGTTCGTGAGCGTGATCGGGCCGAGCGGCTGCGGCAAGAGCACGCTCTTCAACATCATCGCGGGCCTCGAGGAAGCCGACGCCGGCGAGGTGCGCGTCGACGGGACGCCCGTCGACGGCCTCGACGCGCACACGGACGCGTTCGCCTACATGCCGCAGCAGGACCTGCTGTTCCCGTGGCGGCGCGTGCTGGACAACACCACGCTGGGCCTCGAGGTGCGCGGCGTGCCGCGCCAGGAGGCGCGCGCGCGTGCGACGGCACTGTTCCCGCGCTTCGGCCTCGCGGGCTTCGAGCGCGCGTACCCGCACACGCTGTCCGGCGGCATGCGCCAGCGCGCGGCGCTGCTGCGGACCGTCGTGCAGGAGCGGCCGATCCTGCTCCTCGACGAGCCGTTCGGCGCGCTCGACGCGCTGACGCGCATGGAGATGCAGGAGTGGCTCGCCGGCGTGTCGTCCGAGTTCGGCTGGACCGTGCTGCTGGTGACGCACGACGTGCGCGAGGCCGTGCTGCTCTCCGACCGCATCGTCGTCCTCACGCCCCGCCCCGCCTCGGTGGCCGCGGTCATCGAGGTGCCGCTGCCCCGCCCGCGCCGCCTCGACGCCTTCGCGGACCTCGCGTTCGTCGAGCTGGAGGCGCGCGTGCTCCACGCGCTGCGGCACCCCGGCGGCGCCGCCGCATCTGCAACGCCGATCGATGTGGACGAGGCGCGCGCGGGACGGTAACGTTTTGCGCGCGGGGCCGGGCTGGTGAGAGGCGTCGTCTTCACGTGACCGCGCACACGCCGCGACCCCGCACGCTCCGAGCCTCGCTCCCGCGCGCACGCGCCGCCTCGATGGCCGCGCTCGCGATCGCCACGGCGCTCCTGCTCGCCGGCTGCAACGGCAGCGCCTCCGCGACGGAGACGCGCGTCAACGGCAGCGTCCTCACCTCCGCCAGCGCCCCCGCGAGCGCGCCGTCGAGCGCCTCCACCGGCGCCGGCGCGAGCCCCGCCGGCACGCCGGGAGCGAAGCCACGCGTCGTGCACCTCGTCCCGCCGCCGCAGGGCGCCCCGCCGACGCAGCCGGTCCGCGTCGCCCCGCCGGTGCTCAGCGCGCAGGCGGCGATCGTCGTCGACGACGCGAGCGGGGCGGTGCTGTTCGACCACCAGTCGCGCCTGAGCCTGCCCCCCGCCAGCCTGACGAAGATCGCCACGGCCGCCCTCGCGATCGATCGAGGCAAGCTCGACGCGGTCGTCACCATCGACTTCCCGCTCGACAACGAAGCGCTGGACGACGCGACGGAGATGGGCCTGGAGCAGGGCGACCGCTTCAAGCTGCGGGACCTGATCTACGGGATGCTGCTGCCCTCCGGCGCGGACGCCTCGCTCGCCATCGCGCATGCCATCTCCGGCTCGGAGGGCGCGTACGTGCGCGAGATGAACGCGTTCATGGAGAGCCTGGGCCTGTTCGACACGAAGTTCATCGACCCACACGGCGTCGGCGGGCCGCTCCACCGCTCCACCGCCTACGACATGGCGATGCTGTCGAGGTACGCGCTGCGCCAGCCGCTGTTCGCGCAGGCGGCGCATACCGATGAGTACCGCGCGGTCGGCTCGCGCACGATCACGGTCGGCAACACCAACCCGTGGATGTTCACCTACCGCGGCGCGGACGGGATCAAGAGCGGGTTCACGGAGGAGGCCGGCGCGACGCTCGCCGCCTCGGCGACGCGCAACGGGCATCGCGTGATCGTGGTGGTGCTGAACGCACCACTGCGCAACCAGGACACGACGAGGCTGATGGACTGGGCGTTCGACTCGTTCTGCTGGGGCGACGGCGCGCTCGGCTGCGCGCCCCGCTAGCCGACCTCTTGCAGCAGCCGCTCGGTCGACTCGATGCGCGTCCGCAGCGACGCGATCTCGGCGACGGTCCGGTCGAGCGACTCCGCGACGCGCTGCTGCGCCTCGTTCACCTCGCGCAGGAGCTGCCGGTACTCGGCATCGTGGGCGCTGACCGCGCGCGTCTTGAGCACCGCCGCCGCCTGCGTCGCGACGATCATCACCATCGCGGCGATCGCGCCGAATACCACCGCTAGTTCCATCGTCAGGCTCCCGTCTCTCTGGTTGTCGTGGCGACGGCCGCATCGAGCACGATCGACTTCCCCACGGCGGCGACCGACGCCGGCGTGAGGCGGATGTCGAACGGCGCGACGACGTAGAAGCGCATCGCCTTGCCCTGCGGTGACAGCTCGAGCGTGCTCTGCACCAGCCCGGCCTCCTCGAGGCGGCGCAGGTGCATGTGCAGCAACGGGCGGCCGATCTGGAGCCGGCGCGCCAGCTCGCTCACGTACTCGCGTGCCTCGAACAGCTCGCCGATGATCCGCAGGCGCACCGGGTTGGCGAGGGCGGCGATCGCCGCCGCCGTGCCGGCGTCCGCGCCGTGGTTCGTCGATACGTCACGTTCGTCTATCACCTGTCAGAAGATACTGACACATGGCCGGGACGTCAAGGTTGTCAGCGCGCCAGCAGCATCCCCGCCGCCGCGGCGAACGCGACGACCGTCCACGGCGGCAGCCGCCACACCGCGAGCATCCCGAGGCACACGAGCGCCAGCGCGAGGTCCGCCGGGCCGAGGATCGCGCTCGTCCAGACCGGCGTGTAGAGCGCCGCGATCAGCACGCCGACCACCACCGCGCCCATCCCGCGCGAGGCGGCCTGGACCGCCTCGACCTCCCGCAGGCGCGCCCAGAACGGGAGCACGCCCCACACGAGCAGGAACGAGGGCACGTAGATCGCGCCGAGCGCGACCGCGGCGCCGAGCCAGCCGTTCGGCGACGGCCCCTGCACCGCGCCCAGGAACGCCGCGAAGGAGAACAGCGGCCCCGGCACCGCCTGCGCCGCGCCGTAGCCGGCGATGAACTGGTCGGCCGGCACCCATCCCGGCGGCACGACCTCCGCCTGGAGCAGCGGCAGCACCACGTGCCCTCCGCCGAACACGAGCGACGCGACGCGGTAGTAGACATCCACCATCGCGACAACGTGCGACGGCACCGCGCTCCGCAGCAGCGGCAGCCCGAGCAGGAGCGCGAAGAACACCACGAGCAGCACCGCCGCGACACCTCGGCTGCCGTGCGGCAGCGCGTCTCCGGCCTCGTCGCCCGCCATCGCTTCGCCTGCCGGGCGGGCGAGGAGCCGCCAGCCGATGACGCCGCCCGCCGCGATCACGGCGATCTGCGCGAGCGACGAGGGCACGAGCAGCACCACGCACGCGGCGCCGATCGCGATCGCGCCTCGGACGCGGCCGGCGGCGAGGCCCGGCGCCATGCCCCACACCGCGTTCGCGACAACCGCGACGGCGGCGACCTTCAGCCCGTGCAGCCAGCCCGCGCCGGCGAGGTCGAACCTCGTCACCCCGAACGCGAAGAGCGCCATCGCGACCGCCGAGGGCAGCGTGAAGCCGACCCACGCGAGCAGCCCGCCGAGCCAGCCTGCGCGCGCCGTGCCGATCGCGATGCCGACCTGGCTGCTCGCCGGCCCCGGCAGGAACTGGCTGAGGGCGACGAGGTCCGCATACGCCCGGTCGTCCAGCCAGCGGCGGCGCTGCACGTACTCCTCGCGGAAGTAGCCGAGGTGCGCGACTGGCCCGCCGAACGAGGTGAGCCCGAGCCACAGCGCGACCCACAGCACCTCGATCGCGGAGCCTCGACGGGACGGGGTGGCCTCGGGCGAGTCGAGCGCGGTCATGAGTGCCTGATCTCGTTGCGCACCCTCGTCGTGGTCCACAGGTCTCGATCACTCCGGCCGGGTATTCCCGGGATGAGGACCGGAGACTAGTAGTCGATGCCCGGCTGGGCCTTCACGCCGGTCTGGAAGACGTGCTTCACCTCGCGCATCTCGGTGACAGTGTCGGCGAAGTCGGCGAGCGCGGGGAGCGCGTCGCGGCCGGTCATGATGATGTCGACGTCCTTCGGGCGGTCGCGCAGCGTCTGCAGGACCTCCTCGACGGGCAGCCAGCCGTAGGTGATCGGGTACGTGATCTCGTCGAGGACGACGAGGTCGTACTCGCCGGACATGATCTTGTCGCGTGCGAGGTCCCACGCCTCCTTCGCCAGCGCGATGTCCGCCTCGATGTTCTCGGAGAGCCACGTGAAGCCGTCGCCGAGCGCGATCATCTCGATGCCCATGCGCTCCGCGGCGTAGGTCTCGCCGTAGTGCGAGCCCTTCGCCTTGATGAACTGGAGCCAGCAGATCTTCCAGCCGCGTCCCCACGCGCGCATCGTCACCCCGAGCGCGGCGCTGGTCTTGCCCTTGCCGTCACCGGTGTTCAGCAGCACCAGCGGGTGCTTCTTCGGAAACAGCCCCACCCATTTGCCAACGCGCTGCTCCACCGGGCCGTGCTTGCGCAGCTCCTCGTCGTCCAGCGAGTCGTCGAGGTCGTCCGCGAGGGGATCGTCGTCCTCGAGCGCCGGGTCGTTCGTCATCGGAGCGCCTCGCCATCCATGCGGCGCCGAGGTGCGCCTGCGACGCGAGGATAGCGCGCGCGACCCCGCACGCGACCCGCACGCCGACGCCGCAAGCGCTATCCTGTCCGCACACAGGACAACCCGCGCACCGCGGACTGGCCGCCGGCCCTTCGGCCGGCGCCCGGCGGCGCGACGGGAAATCGGAGCGAACGCATGCTTCCTCTTCTCATCGTGGTGGGCGTGGTCGTGCTGCTCGTGGTGGTCGTCATCGGGATGTACAACGGCCTGGTCCGCGCGCGCCTGCGCGTGGACGAGGCGTGGTCCCAGATCGACGTCCAGCTGAAGCGCCGGCACGACCTCATCCCCAACCTCGTGAACGCCGTCAAGGGCTACATGGACTTCGAGCAGGACGTCCTGACGAAGGTGACCGAGGCGCGCGCGAACGCCGTCGCCGCCGGCGCGCAGGGCCCCGCCGAAGCCGCCGACGCCGAGAACCAGCTGACCGGCACGCTGCGCTCGCTGTTCGCCGTGATGGAGAACTACCCGCAGCTGCGCGCCTCGGAGAACGTGGCGAGCCTGCAGGAGGAGCTGGCGACCACCGAGAACCAGATCTCGTTCTCGCGCCAGCACTACAACGCGACCGTGCTGTCCTACAACACGTCGATCGCGACCGTGCCCAGCTCGATCATCGCCGGCATGTTCGGCTTCGAGCGGCGCGACTTCTTCGACGCCGAGCCCGGCGCCGAGGCGGTCCCCGAGGTGCGTCTCCGCTAGCCGGAGCGCACCCCTCCGCTGGCCGACATGCGATCCACGTTCTACGACCAGCAGGCGTCCAACCGGCGCTCCTCGCTGCTGCTGATGGTGGCCGCCGCGCTCCTCCTCGCGGCGCTCGGCTTCTCCATCGGCATGGCGTACACCGGGTACGTGGCCGGCGGCGCGGGGTTCACCGCCGTCGCGCTGGTCATCGGCATCGTGATGTCGCTCGGCTCGTACTACGGCGGGGACGCGATCGTCCTCGCCGCCTCGCAGGCCCGTGCCGCCGACCCCGTCGAGCACGCGCAGCTGCTGAACGTGGTGCAGGAGATGGCGATCGCCGCCGGCGTGCCGATGCCGAAGGTCTACCTGATCGACGACACCGCGCCCAATGCCTTCGCGACGGGCCGCGACCCGGCGCACGCCTCCGTCGCCGTCACGACCGGCCTGCTCGAGAAGCTCGATCGCGAGGAGCTGCAGGGCGTCCTCGCGCACGAGCTGGGGCACGTCCGCAACCTCGACATCCGCTTCATGCTGCTGGTGGGCGTGCTGGTCGGCGGCATCGCGCTGCTGTCCGACATGTTCATGCGCAGCCTCTGGTTCGGCGGCGGACGCCGGTCGAGGAACGACAACGGCGGCGGCGGCGCGCAGGCGATCATGATGGTCGTCGCGGTCGTCCTCGCGATCCTCGCGCCGATCGCGGCGCGGCTCGTGCAGCTGTCCGTGAGCCGCCAGCGCGAGTACCTCGCCGACGCGACGGCCGTCGAGCTGACGCGCAACCCTCGAGGCCTCGAGCGCGCGCTGGCCTCGATCGCGACGGACCGCGAGGTGCTGGAGGTCGCGAACCGCGCGACGCAGCACCTCTACATCGTGAACCCGATCAAGAAGTTCGAGGCGCGTGCCGCCGGCCTGCTCTCCACGCACCCACCGATCGCCGACCGCATCGACCGGCTGCGCCAGTTGCACGCCTTCCCCGTACTCACCGTCGAGGAGCGCGCCGCGCTCGGCAGCGTCGAGTAGCCCGCGTGTTCCGCAGCACCGCTGCCGCCACGACCGATCGGATCGAGGAGCCGCGCCGCTCCGCGTGGGCGCGCATCCTCGGCGCGCGCCCGTTCCTCGTCTCCAGCGTCGCGCTGCTGCTGGTCGCGCTGTTCGCGCTGACGCAGGGCACCGTCGCGATCCCCGTCACGACCGCCGCCGCGATGCTGCTCGATCGCCTCCCCTTCGTGCACCTCGACGTGCAGGCGCCGGAAGCGTGGCAGCGCATCCTGTTCGACGTGCGCGTGCCGCGCGTCGCCGCCGCGGGCCTCGTCGGCGCGGCGCTGTCGTACTCCGGCGCGGCGTACCAGGGGGTGTTCCGCAACCCGCTCGCCGACCCGTTCCTCCTCGGCGTCGCGTCGGGCGCGGGGCTGGGCGCGTCGATCGCGATCGTGTCGCCGCTGCCGGTGGACTCGTACGGCTTCGGGTGGGTGCCGCTGTTCGCGTTCGCGGGTGCGATCGTGGCCGTCGCGCTGGTCTACGGCCTGTCGAGGACGGGCGGCCTCCGCGACAACGCGACGCTGCTGCTCGCGGGCGTGGCGATCTCGGCGGTGGCCTCGGGGATCACGTCGTTCCTGCTGCTGAGCGGCGGGCCGAAGACATTCCCGATCTTCTCGTTCCTGTTCGGCGGCTTCAACACTGCCTCGTGGCCGCGCCTGCTGGTCGCGCTCCCGTACGTCGCGGTCGGCGCGCTCGTCGTGTACGTGCACGCGCGAGCGCTCAACGTGCTGCAGCTCGACGAGGAGCAGGCCGCACACCTCGGCGTCGATGTCACGCGCACGAAGATCATCGTGCTGGCGGCCGCGTCGATCATCGCGGCGGCGGCGGTCGCGGTCGCGGGGATCATCGGCTTCGTCGGGCTGGTGGTGCCGCACGTCGTGCGCATGCTCGCGGGCAACGACTACCGCCGGCTGCTGCCGCTCACCGCGATCCTCGGCGCGACGTTCGTGATCCTCGTGGACGTCGCCGCGCGCAGCGTGCTGCCGCCGCAGGAGGTGCCCGTCGGCATCGTCACCGAGATCATCGGCGCGCCGTTCTTCCTGTACCTGCTCCGTCGAGGCCGCGCGGCGGGACTGCTGTGAGCGCGCCGCTGCTCGACGTGCGCGACGTGCGCGTGCACGTCGAGGGCCACGAGCTGCTCGCGGGCGTGTCGCTCGCCGTGGGCCGCAGCGAGCTCGTCGGCGTGATCGGCCCGAACGGCGCGGGCAAGACGACCCTGCTGCGCGCGATCACCGCACGCGTCGCGTGCACGTCCGGCGCGGTGAGCCTCGACGGCGCGGTGCTGGACCGGCGCGGCAACCGCGAGCGCGCGCGCTCGATCGCGGTCGTCGAGCAGCTGCCCGAGGCGCCCCCGACGATGCGCGTCGCCGACCTCGTCATGCTCGGGCGCTTTCCGCACCTCGGCCTGCTGCGGCGCGAGTCGGCGCATGACGTCGCCGTCGCCGACGAGGCGATGCGACGCGCGGGCTGCGCGACGCTGGCGACGCGCCTCGTCGGCACGCTCTCCGGCGGCGAGCGGCGGCGTGCGTTCATCGCGCGCGCACTCGCGCAGGAGCCGCGGCTGCTGCTGCTCGACGAGCCCACCGCCGGCCTCGACGCGAGCGCGCAGGGCGAGATCTTCGAGGTCGTGCGCGCCGTCGCCGATGCGGGCGCCGGCGTGCTCGCCGTGGTGCACGACCTGACGCTCGCCGCCGCGTGGTGCGACCGCCTCGTGCTGCTCGACCACGGCACCGTCGTTGCGACCGGCGCCCCGCGCGAGGTCGTCACGGCCGAGCATCTGGCGCGCGTCTACGGCCCGCACGTCGCCGTGCTCGCCCACCCAGACTCCGGGCTCCCGCTGGTCGTCCCGCGCGGCCCCGCCCCGACGGGCGTCCAATGAGCCTCGACGACGCACCCCGGCCGCGCCGCTACCTCACGCTCGAGGCAGCCCGCGCGCTCGACTGCAACGGCTGCGGCGACTGCTGCGACTCCAGCCGCACGGACGGCTTCTGGACGTGGGGCGCGCTGCCCCGCGACCAGTACCGCCCGCTGATGGACGGCGGCCCGCTGATCATCCCCGTCGCGCGCAGCGAGGGCGGCTGGGACGGCGCATGGGGCGACCGCGACTGGCGCCCCGGCGACGACTCCGACGCGACGCCCACGCCGTTCCGGTGCAGCGCGTTCCGCCCGCAGCCGGACGGGCGCGGCCTCTGCGGCATCCACGACCGCGAGCGTCCCTCGAAGTGCGGCGAGTTCCCCGTGCACATGGTCGGCCAGGACGACGACGTCGAGGCGCGCGGCGTGATGCACCTGGAGACGAGCGCCTTCCCGCGCTGCACGTGGTTCCGGATGGACGCCGTCGCCGCCGCCCACCCGGCGCTGCACCCGCAGCGCGGCTGCGTCGACTCGGACGGCTACGTGGCGCTGCACGCGCTGCCGCCGTCGATGCTGGCCGCGTGGCCGCGCTCCGGCGGCACGGGCCGCCCGCCCGCCGCACGCCGCGACTAAACCTCGTCCAAACATCCCGCGCGAGGCGCTGAGACGATTCCGATACGCCTCGATCGGCCCCAGATCAGGGTTTCTCCCTACCTCCCCGCCGCACGAACGCACCGGGAAGATCCGTCTATAGATGGGAGGCGATCGAACGCGCCTCAGGACCGGAGGCACGCGATGATCACCATGACCCAGACCGGCGGCCCCGCCCCTTCCGCGGGTGCGCTCGGAGACGAGCTCCGCGACGGGCTGCTCCAGGACCTCGTCGCCGTGGGGCTGATCCTCCGCCATCTCGAGGAGTCGCTGTCCGAGGACGCCGCACGCAGCAGCCTCGCCGCCGCCGCACGGGCGATCGACGACGACGTACGGGCCGTGCGCGGGATCATCGACCGCCTGCGCACCACCCCCGGCGGCGAGGCGGCCGCCTAGATCACCCGGCCCGCGTCGCTCGCCGGAGCGCCGCGAGCACCTCGCCGTTCGAAGGGCGGTCGCCCGCGAACGCGCTCCGGTGCGCCCATGCCACCTCGCCGCCGGGCCGCACGATGAACACCCCGCCCAGCTGCGTCGTGTCGCCCAGCTCCGGCTTCCCGAACACCTGCCGGTGCCCGTGCCACATCGCCCGCAGCGTTCCCAGCATCACCCGGGGGTCCATGAACGCCAGCGGCGACGGTCGCCGCGTCTCCAGCACGCCGTAGACCTGTCGCGTCGGGTCGGTCAGGACGGGCGTCGAGATGCCGTAGTCCTCCGCGAAGAACCCGGCCATCTGCGGCGAGCCGCTCCCGACGATCACCAGCTCGGCGTCCCCGGCGTGGATCTCCTCGACGATCTCGCGGAGGGCGGACACCTGCTCCTTGCAGAAGACGCAGCCGAAGTGCCGCATCAGCGCGAGGACGACCGGGCGCGCCGCCCACGAGTCGCCCAGCCGGACCGCCTCGCCGTCTGGCCGCAGCACGCCCAGGTCCCCGGCGGTGTGCTCGATGTTCCCGGCGGGCGTCTGGACGGGCATATATTCCCTGCGTGATGGGCTGTGGCTGGACACGGTCGTGGCGTGGGCCACGGAAATCCCGTACGATCAGTCGGCAATACGCAGGCTAGCCTAGTCCTCTAACGAACGAGGAGCGGGGGAACCAGTTACCGGGGCGTAATCTCCCGCGAACGCCGTGAGGCGCGTGCGGGGATGCGGGACCTCCACCCGTAGCCCGTCAGCTAACCCCGTCGGCATCGGAGGAAAACCCAAAGAGGGCTTTCCTGATCACTACAGCCCCGCCCACCGTCCGTCGCCCCCGTGCCACCTCCGTACCCCCCTCGACGAGCGGGATCCCGGAGCAGGTGCCCACGCCCTCCGTCGAGGCCTCGACGGACTGGGGCGTCCGCATCGGCAACACCGTCCCGCTGGTCATCTCGCTGTTCCTCGCGAGCGTCGTCTTCTGGATGCCGCTGACGCGCACGACGGCCAGCTGGCTCGCCGTTGCCCTCACGATCTTCTTCACCTACTGGGTGCTGCGCTCGTACTCCGTCGCCGTCGCCGTCTGGATCGGCCTGCGCCGCATCCGCCAGTGGGAGCGCACGGACTGGCCCGCGCACTTCCAGGCATGGCGCTCGAAGCACCCCGGCGCCGAGGTGGAGGCGTGGGACTGGCCCCGCCACATCGTGATCATCCCGAACTACAAGGAAGACGAGGACAGCCTCTCCGGCACCGTGGAGGCGATCGCCGAGCAGGCGAACGCCCAGCAGGTGATCGTGGTGCTGGCGATGGAAGCCCGCGAGCCGGGCGCGAACGAGAAGGCCGCGCGCCTGGTCGAGCGTTACCAGGCGAAGCTGGGCGGCATGTTCGCCACGTTCCACCCGCACGGCCTCCCGGGCGACACCCCCGGCAAGGGCTCGAACGAGGCATGGGCCGCCCGCGAGGCGTTCTCCCGCTTGATCGAGGACGGCCGCGACGACATCCGCCGCTACACGATCACCTCGTGCGACGCGGACGCGCTCTTCCACCAGCGCCACTTCGCCGCGCTGAACTACATGTTCCTGACGGCGCGCGACCGCTACCGGACGTTCTGGCAGCCCACGATCTTCAACAGCAACAACATCTGGGACATCCCCGCGCCGCTGCGCATCCCGGACGGCCTCTCCGGCATCAACCGCACGGCGAACCTCGTCCTGCCGCTCAGCCTGAAGTTCCCGACATCGTGCTACTCGCTCTCGTGGGAGATGCTGCACACGGTGGACTACTGGGACGAGGAGGTCATCCCGGAGGACTGGCACATCTACATGAAGTGCTGCTACTCGCTGGGTGACCGCGTCCACGTGGAGCCGCTGTACCTCCCGCTGGGCAACGACTGCGTGCTCACGGAGAACTACCGCAAGACCCTCTTCGCCCACTACGAGCAGTCGAAGCGCCACGCCTGGGGCGCCAGCGACATCCCCTACGCGTGGCGCGCCGCCTTCGCGAAGGACACGAAGCTCAGCCGCGCGCGCGGCATCCTGATCGCCGCGACCGTGACGAAGGTGCACACGCTGTGGTTCTCGCAGTGGTACCTCGTCACCCTCGGCATCCTCGTCCCGACGAAGCTGGCCGCGCTGGGTGCGCCGATGCCGCACTGGTGGACGCACAAGGCGTTCCAGGTGCCCGGCCCCGGCTGGCACCCCGAGAACGCGATGACGCTCTCCGGGTGGCTGAACATCGGCACGAAGGCCGGCGTGATCGAGCCGTGGATGTGGCTGAACCTCGTCGGCCTGTTCGTCGCGCTCTGCATCATCCCGCTGTTCGCGATGATCGCCTTCGAGGGCCGCACCCGCCCGCCGCGGCCGGCGCACGTGACCGCGCGTCACCTCGTCGTCCAGTACGCGATGTGGCCCGCGATGATGATCATCACCTTCTTCTGGGCGAGCCTCCCCGCGCTCCACGCGCAGTGGCGTCTCGCCTCCGGCCGCGGCCTGGTCTACCAGGTCGCGGAGAAGAACCGCCGCTCGGCTCCGGCCGCGCTGGTGCTCCAGACCGCTGACATCCCCACCACCATGTCCCCGCAGCAGGAGAACGCATGACCTCGACCCCGACCTCGACGGAACTCGTGTGGCGCGACGTCGTCGATGACGACCGCTACCGCATCCGCGACATGGAGATCGGCTCGTTCACGCTGTCCGAGACCGTCCTCAAGCCCGGCCAGTCGACGAAGGGCCACTCCCACCCGTGGCCCGAGGTCTACATGGGCACCGCCGGCGCAGGCGTCCTCTACCTCGACGGCGACGAGGGCCACCGCCTGGTCCCCGGCGCGCGCTACGAGATCCCGGGCGACGTCCACCACCGCGTCGCGACCAGCGGCGGCGTGACGTTCACCTGCGTGTTCGAGGGTCCCCGCCGCTAGGGCTTCGACCGACCTCGACGAGACTGAAGAGGGGCGCCATTGGCGCCCCTCCTTTGTGCCCGCACGGATGGACGACACCGAATCAGCGCGTAACATCGTCGGACTAGCCTAATCTTGACGTCGCGCTCCCCGCGCGGTTAAATACTACTAAGTTAGTCAACATTAGTGGGAATAGAGTTCCCGCACACAGAGGAAGCAGCCATGACCATCCGGCTGGGCGACATCGCCCCGGACTTCACGCAGGACTCCACCGAGGGCCCGATCCACTTCTCCGAGTGGAAGGGCGACGACTGGGCCATCCTCTTCTCCCACCCCGCCGACTTCACCCCCGTCTGCACCACGGAGCTGGGCCAGGTCGCGAAGCTGAAGCCCGAGTTCGACAAGCGCCACGTGAAGGCGATCGGCCTGAGCGTGGACGGGCTCGACTCGCACGAGAAGTGGGTCGGCGACATCAAGGAGACGCAGGGCGAGGCGCTGAACTTCCCGCTGCTGGCGGACGCCGACCGGAAGGTCGCGAACCTGTACGACATGCTCCAGGGCGAGGCTGCCGCCACCGGCACCGTGCGCTCGGTGTTCATCATCGACCCGAAGGGCGTCGTCCGGCTCACGCTGACGTACCCGGCCTCCACCGGCCGCAACTTCGACGAGATCCTCCGGGTGATCGACTCGCTCCAGCTGACGGACGGCTACCGCGTCGCGACCCCCGTGAACTGGAAGCAGGGCGACGACGTGGTCGTGCTCCCGGCCGTCCCGAACGAGGAGGCCGACAAGCTCTTCCCGAAGGGCTACACGGCCGTGAAGCCCTACCTCCGGACGACCCCGGACCCGCGCACCTAGCGGCCCATCGACCACTGCGAGATTCGGAACGCCGCCTGCGGGCGGCGTTCCTGCGTCCGCCATCACCCCGATCGGACGAGTGGCAAAACGCTCGCAGTCGCTCCGCGTCACCCCATCCGCCCTCGAGATATGGAACGATCGCGCGGGCGACAGCGTCCCACGATCACACGTCGCCACCGCGGCGGGTACGAAGGGAACCAACCATGCGAAATCGATTCATCACCGGCCTCGTCGCCACGGCGGTCCTCGTCGCCGCGCTGCCGGCGGGCGCGCTCGCCCAGACCCCCACCGCGACACCGATCGCGAGCACGCCGCCCGTGCAGCAGTTCCAGCCCGCGCCGGTCTACAACGGCGACGGCTTCTCGCTGACCGTGTACCAGGGCTCCTCGATCGAGGGGCTGAAGGCGGCGGGTGCGGCGGCCGGCGCCAGCGGCGTCTGGGTGCAGGACAGCCGCGGCGTGTTCCAGCTGCTGCCCACCTCGACGGCCGCTCCGGCGTTCCTGCAGGGCGCGTTCCAGGCGGCGATCCCCACGATCATGAGCCCGCTCGCCGTGACGCTGGTGCGCGAGCCACCGGTCCAGTCGCCCGGCACGATCACGCTCGCGGACGAGGGCAAGACGATCGCGCTGCGCGTCGGCGACACCGTGACGGTGAAGCTCGGCACGGACACGAACTGGACGATGGAGACGCCCGATCCGAAGGTGCTGCGGCAGGTGGTGAACATCGCCGCGCCGCCCGCGGGCACGCAGGGCACGTACGTCGCCGTCGGCGCCGGCTCGACGGACCTGCGCGCCGGCGGCGGCCCGAACTGCGGGCCGATGGCGCCCTGCCCCGCGATCTACCGGATGTTCGGCGTGCACATCGTCGTGTACCCGTAGCGGGCGCCCTCGCCTGACACTCCGAGACGCCTCGTGCGGAATTCCGCACGAGGCGTCTCCGTTTGCACCCGCAACCTCGATCGCGCGATGTATCGTGGCGGCCGACCCGCGATATCACACGGCGCATGACGGACGAGGAGCATCCATGACCGGCGAAGAGAACCTGAAGGAGCGCATCAAGCGCGGCGAGACGACGATCGGCATCGGCCTGCCGATCGGCTCGACGAAGGCGCAGATCGAGCAGGCCTACTCGAAGGACCCGGCCTACAACTTCGTCTCCGTCGACAGCCAGCACAGCCCCCTCGACGAGACGAAGCTCGTGGAGTTCACGAAGGCCGCACAGGAGCTGGGCATCCCGGTCCACTTCCGCATCAAGCACACGCGCTACGCGTTCCAGGTCGGCAACTGGTTCGACCTCGGCCCCAGCATGATCGAGGTGCCCCAGTCGGAGACGGAGGAGACCGTGCGCGACGCGGTGGACTTCACATACTTCCGCCCGCAGGGCAAGCGCAGCTGGGGCGGCGCGGCGCGCGTCGGGCAGGACGAGCGGTCCGGCATCCCCGAGTACACCTCGTGGTGGAACAGCTACGGCGTGCTCTGGATCCAGGTTGAGTCGATCCAGGCGATCTGCAACATCCCGATGCTCGCCGCGCCGGGCGTGGACTGCATCTCGTGGGGACCGTCGGACCTCACGATCGACCGCAACCTGAACCCGCACCACCCGCTCGCCGTCTCCGACGACGCGTGCGTGGAGTACGCCGTGAAGGCCCTGGAGGGCACCGGCGCGAAGCTCGCCTACCGCAGCTACGACTTCAACCTGCGCGACAAGTACATCGGCATGGGCGCTACCGTCCTGCTGGAGCGCCCGAAGCCGTAGCCGCGCTCGCGCGACACGCGTCGAGGCACCTCGACACAACGTAGCCCGCATCCGTGCCGAGTCGTGGCGCGGATGCGGGCTTCTTCATGCCTCGACGGACCGACTGCTGGAGACGAGCGGCGCACAAACAGACCGGCCGGCAGAGCGATTGCTCTGCCGGCCGGTCGTTCAGTCGTTGCCGACTGCGTTCACCCGCACGAAGACTACTTGGCCTTCGCGGTGGAGAACGCCTCTTCCTTCTGGTCGCTCTCGATCGGCTTCGACCACGGGTACACCGCGTCGTCGCCCAGGACCGACGGGCCCTTGATGAAGTGGCGGCTCTGGGCGAACGTCTCGACGAACGGGAGGTTCGGGTCGTAGAGCTTGCTGCCGCGCGGCATCGGGCCCACCTTGCCGACCATGCCGACCGTCGAGCGGCCGAGGATCTCCTCGAGCATCCACACGCACTCGATCACCTTGTAGATGTCGATGCCGGTCTCGATGCCCATCTCGTTGAGCATGTTGACGATGTCCTCGGTCGGGGCCATGCCCATGCCGCGGCCCGAGCCGCAGTACGGGCAGCCGCCGATGCCGCCGACAGCGGTGTCGATGTGCAGCGTGTCCTTCGCCTCGAGCACGTCGAGGGCGGCGTACGTGCACGCCAGCGCGAGGCCACGACCGTTGTGGAAGTGGAAGCGCCAGTTCACGATCTCCGGCCAGCGCTTCTTGATCTCCAGGATGTCGTCCTTGACGATCCACGGGCGGCACCAGCCCATGGGGTCACCCAGCGAGATCGAGGTGACCTTGATGCCGGCCTCGTCCCAGAGCTTGTGCTGGCGCTCCAGCATCTCGAAGCGGCGCTCCATGGAGACCTCGCCCGTGAAGTTCGAGCCCCACGAGGCGTTGTTGCCGATGCCGGCTTCCTTCGCGCCGTTCTCCTTCGCCGCGGCGATCGTGCCCTCCCAGCGGGCGATCTCGTCCGCCTGGCTGCGGTTCGCGTTGCGGCGGATGAAGATGTCGCACATGTGCACACCCAGCGACGGGTTGCCGCGACCGATCGTCAGCGGCGGCGAGTACTCGCGCGCGCGCTGCACGCCACGCTCGTTCAGCGCGAGCGCGGTGTAGCGGACGCCGGGCTCCGGGTGGAAGCCGGTGACGATCTCGTCGATCTTCGCCATCTGCGGGGTGTACGTCGGGCTGACGAACGAACCCACGTTGATGCTCTTGAGGCCGGTCTTGGACAGCGCGTCCAGGAGGCGGATCTTGTCCGCTACCGGGATGTCCTTGTCCTCGATCTGCATGCCCTCACGCATGGTCTCATCGCCAATTTCGACCTTGGCCCATTCTCGTGCCATGAGAGAAACTCCTCCTGCTGCGTACGCTCGCAGCAACATTTCCTGGGGTCGTGGTATCGGTTGTGGGTGCCGCCGCCGACACCCTCGACCAGTCGCTCGAGACCGGTGCCGTCGAGGTCGCGCGAGGCGATCATGGCGGTCGCTGGTTCCCTGCGCACCCACATCGGGGCGAATATAACAGGGATTGTCAATCGAGCCGGAGGTCGCGATACCTGAGGTTTCGCGCCGCATTCACGCGGTCGCGTGCCTCGGCAGACGCTCAACGCGCCCCACGCTCGCCACCGGGTTGCGGACCGGAAACCGGCCGCCCACCGTGACGAACGAGGAGCGCGTGATGTCGAGGCGAGACATCGCTGTCTCGCCTCGACCAACGGTTACTTGATGAACGCGGCCGGGTTGGCCATGAAGCGGAAGCGGCAGTCGACGCTGTCGAAGTAGTACCACTTGCCGTCGTGGAAGCGGCGCGTGCCCTGCGCCGGGTCCACCTCGTTGGCGCCACCCTCGGTCTGACCGGTCGTGGCGCGCACGACCGCCTCGTCAACTTCCTTACCGCACACCGGGTCAATTGCCATGATGTTCTCCTATCTCTCTGCTCGTCGGTCCGGGTCGCTCCCTTACAGGGTGGCGATCGGCTCCCCGAGGCGGACGGTGCCCGGCTGGTCGATCAGCGCCGCGGCGATGCGCGCGCGGTGCTCGAACGAGGTGCCGAGGCGCATGGTCGAAGCCGCAACACGCCGGTAGTACAGCGCGATGTCGAACTCCATCATGAAGCCGATGCCACCGTGGATCTGCTGACCGATGCGGCAGGCCGGCAGGAGGCGGTCGTTCGCGAACGACTTCGCCTGGGAGACCTCGAGGCCCGCGTTGCCGCGGTTCTCAAGCGCCCACAGCGCCTCGTAGCCCAGCAGCTGCGCGCCGTCGCACCACATGATCGCGTCGGCGAGCATGTGCGCCACGGACTGGAACGCGCCGATCGGGCGACCGAAGGCGGTGCGCTCCTTCGCGTACGCGATGGTGATCTCGGCGTCCTTGCGGGCGGTGCCCTCCATCTGGATGACGAGGAGCGCGGTGGCGACGTCGAGCATCTTCTCGGCGATCGGCCAGCCCTTGCCCTCTTCACCGATGAGCGCGCTCTTCGGGACCTTCACGTTGTTCAGGTCGACGCGGCCCTGCTTGTCCTTCGCCGTGGTGACCTCAAGGGTCTGGGTCAGGCCAGCAGCGTCGGTGTCGATCAGCAGCAGCGAGAGGCCGTCGCGACCGGTGGTGCCCGGCTTGCGGACAACGGTCAGGACCTTCGAGGCCGTGTTGATGTTGTCGACGAACATCTTCGTGCCGTTGACGACGTAGTTGTCGCCCTCCAGCACGGCGGTCGTCTTGATCGCGTCGGCGATGATGCGCGGGTCGCGCTCCTGGAAGGCGAACGCGAGCAGCGTGTCGCCGCTGCAGACGCCGGGCAGGACGGCCTGCTTGATCTCTTCCGAGCCGAACTCAGCGATCGTGATCGCCGGGACGGTGGTGCTGTGCAGGGGCAGCGGGGCGATCGCCCGGCCGACCTCCTCGAGCACGAGGCCGAGGTACGTCAGGCCGAGGCCCTGACCGCCGTACTGGTCCGGGATGCACATGCCGACCCAACCGAGGTCAGCGATCTGCTTCCACAGCGCCGGCGGGTAGCCGAGCGGGTCCTTCTCCATCTCACGGGCGAGCTTCGTCGAGGTCTCAGACTCGAGGAAGCTCCGCGCCGCGTCGCGCACCATCTGCTCTTCTTCGTTCAGCAGGATATCCAAGGTACCGTCCTCCGACTGTCATAGTCCCTCGGGAGTCCTTTATCGGACTTCGCTTCGAGGCCAACGGCGCGCAACCGCAGTCGCGCGCACCAAACCGTGGGTCGGGCCGGGCGGCGATGCCGCCCGTGCCCGCCACTCGTTTAAGTGACCTAGCGGCTGCGGGGCAGCCCGAGGCCGCGCAGGGCGACCTGGTCACGCATGATCTGGGTGGAGCCGTGGTTGATCCCGGACTGGAACGCGCCCATGACGTTGTGCGCGTACAGGCCCGACTCGATCGCGTCCTCGGCGCCGTTGAGCAGCTGGGCGTAGGGGCCAAGCAGCGCAGCGATCGTCTCGGTCGTCTTCACGCCGTGCTCGGGAGCCCACACCTTCTCGGCGGAGCCCTCGTAGGTGAACTTGCCCTCGTGCTCCACGATCGACATCGATCGCAGGGTCATCAGGCGGCACACCTGCGCCTCGGTCCAGCACTCCGCGATGCGGTCACGGGCCGACGGGTTGTCCTTGATGTTCGCAGCGAGGTCCGCGTTCGCCGGGTCCTTGACCCAGTTCACGATGTCCTCGTCGCGGCGGACGGAGATGAGGTAGCGGGAAGCACCGACGCGGTCCAGGTTCAGACCCATCGCGCTCAGGTTCCAGCCGTTGTTCTCTTCGCCCAGCAGGCAGTTGGCCGGCACGCGGACGTCCTCGAAGAACGTCTCGTTGGTGCGGTTCTCGCCGTACGTGGTGCCACGAGGCGCACGCGGCTCGTTCTGGATCGACCAGAGCGGGCGCACCGTGATGCCCGGGGTGTCCATCGGGATCAGGAAGATCGAGATGCCGGCGTTCCGCTTGGAGTCCGGGTCCGTGCGGGCCATGAGGTAGATGTGCGTGGCGCGGTGGGCGCCGGTCGTGTACATCTTCTGGCCGTTGATGATGTAGTCGTCGCCGTCCTTGACGGCACGGCACTGCAGACCCGCGAGGTCGGCGCCGCCCTGCGGCTCCGTGAAGCCCTGGCAGAACGACCACTCGCCGCTGATCAGCTTGGCGATGTACTTGTCCTTCTGCTCCTGGTTGCCACCCGCAAGGATGGTGGGAGCACCGGACCCGCCGCCGCCGACGCTGAAGCCGACGCGAGCGAACTCTTCCTCAACGATGTACTGGTCGAGACGGTTGCCGTCCTGGCCGCCGTACTGCTTCGGCCAGCTGATGGCACGCCAGCCGTTGGCCTTGATCTTGTCGTAGACGGCCTCGACGAGCGGGCCGCGGCCGATCTCGTCCTGTTCGGCCTCAACCTCAGGCGTGACTTCCTTGGCGATGAAGTCCTGGACTTCCTTCTGGAGAGCCCGCTGAGCCGGTGTGTACGCGAATTCCATATCTTTTTGCCTCCATAGCAGCGTCGAGCGCCACCGCATGATAGTCCCGACCGACCGTATTGCAAGTGCGTTTTCGAGGATTCTCGCGACCCGGTCCACGACGCCGTTTTCTCAGGCCGGCACTGGTGAAACAGGCATCGGCCGGCGGGCGGACAGGGGACGGAGGTGACCCTCGCGAGCCGGTGGGAGACGGCTCGGACAGGGACGTCGGTCCAGCGCGCCGTCGCTGCCGGCCGAGTCCTGACGCCATCGCTTCTACGCCTTATGTCGGACGTGGCAAGCGAGTGCGGGCCGTCAAGGAACGTCGCGCGTGCGGGCAGCGCGCACGCTTGACGAGGCGGTCGTCCGCCTTAGTGTGCGGCTGTCGCATCACGAAAGGCGTACCCATGAACAAGACCGTCCCGCAGTTCACCGTCGACCCCAGCTGGCCGAAGCCGCTGCCCGAGAACTGGATGCTGGGCCAGTGCGCCGGCATCGCGGTGGACTCCCACGACAACATCTGGGTGGCCCACCGCCCGAACAGCCTCGATGCCGTCGAGGCGGGCGCGGCGCAGGTCCCGCCGACCTCGGAGTGCTGCGTCCCGGCGCCGCCGGTGCTGTGCTTCGACCCGGAGGGGAACGTGATCCACACGTTCGGCGGGATCGGTGTCATCGATCCGTGGCCGCGGCGCGAGCACGGCGTCTACGTGGACCTGGACGACCACATCTGGGTCGGCGGCAACGGCGTCGACGCCGAGGGGCGCGGCGACAACATGGTGGTGAAGTTCGACCTGGACGGGAAGCTGCTGCTGGTCCTCGGCGAGCCGGGCGAGACCGGCGGCAGCAACGACACGCGCCTCCTCGGCCAGACCGCCGGCATCCACGTCGTGGACGCGGACAACGAGGTGTACCTCGCGGACGGCTACGTGAACCGCCGGATCATCGTCTTCGACGCGACGACCGGGGCGTACAAGCGCCACTGGGGCGCGTACGGCGAGCGCCCGCACGATGATGCGCTGCCGCCGTACGACCCGTCGCAGCCGGCGATCCGGTCGTTCCGCAGCGCGGTGCACTCCGTGCAGGTAGCGCGCGACGGCCTCGTCTACGCGGCCGACCGTGCGAACTGCCGCGTGCAGGTGTTCCAGAAGGACGGCACGTACGTCACGGAGGCGTTCATCCGCCGCGAGACGCTGGGCGCCGGCTCGGCGTGGGACATGGAGCTGTCCACCGATCCCGAGCAGCAGTTCCTGTACGTCGCCGACGGCGCGAACTTCAAGGTGTGGATCCTCGACCGCAAGAGCCTCGAGGTCGTCGGCTCGTTCGGGCGAGGCGGCCGGCAGGTCGGGCAGTTCGAGTGGGTGCACAACCTGGCGGCCGATTCGAAGGGCAACCTGTACACCGCGGAGGTGAACAACGGGAAGCGCATCCAGAAATTCACCAGCCGGTAGGCGTGCACCTCGCATACGTCTATTACTGCGTGCGTTCGCAAGAAGCCCGGGCGCACGGTTGTTACCTTGACGCGCGCTGCGTTCTGACGAATAGTCGCGGCGCACAACTTGTTTGCGGAAGGCGGTCGCAATGAACCAAGCAGTCCCCAAGTTTGAAGTCGAGCCGATGTGGCCGAAGCCGATGCCCGAGAACTGGGTGTTCGGTCAGTGCTCCGGCATCGCGGTCGACTCGCACGACAACGTCTGGGTGATCCACCGCGGGAACAGCCTGGACGAGTCCGAGGCCGGGGCCATCCAGGACCCGCCGCGCTCCGAGTGCTGCCAGCCCGCGCCGCCGGTCGTCTGCTTCGACCCGGCCGGTAACGTGATCCACGCGTTCGGCGGCATCGGCAAGGTCGACAACTGGCCGCAGAACGAGCACGGCATCTACGTCGATGACTCGGACAACGTCTGGGTCGGCAGCAACGGCGGCGAAGACCACGTCGTGAACAAGCTGACCGTCGACGGCAAGCTGCTGATGACGATCGGCGAGCTGGGCAAGACCAGCGGCAGCAACGACAAGAAGCACCTGGGCCGTCCCGCCGACATCACCGTGGATGACGCGGCGAACGAGGTCTACATCGCCGACGGCTACGAGAACCGCCGCGTGGTGGTGTTCGACTCGAACACCGGCGAGTACAAGCGCCACTGGGGCTCGTTCGGCGAGGTGCCGGTCGACGGCCCGCTGGAGGCGTACGACCCGTCGCAGCCGACGATCCGCTCGTTCCGCAACCCGGTCCACTCGGTCCGCATCGCGAACGACGGGCTGGTGTACGCGACCGATCGTGTCAACGACCGCATCCAGGTCTTCCAGAAGGACGGCACGTACGTCACCGAGACGTTCGTCCGCCGCGAGACCCGCGGCGCCGGCTCGACGTGGGACGTGGAGCTCTCGAAGGACGCCGACCAGACCTGGCTGTACGTCCCGGATGGGTCGAACTTCAAGGTGTGGATCCTCAACCGCAAGAGCCTGGAGATCGTGGGCTCGTTCGGTCGAGGCGGCCGCATGGCCGGCCAGTTCGAGTGGGTGCACAACATCGCCGCCGACTCGAAGGGCAACCTCTACACCGCCGAGGTGCACAACGGGAAGCGCATCCAGAAGTTCAACCTGCAGTAGCAGGCGCACCGTCGAGGGTCGCTCATCGCTCCGGCGGTGGGCACCTCGACCGGATGTGTGACACCGAGCCTCTCGGCTCGTCGCGCAGACGCAAAGAAGCCCGCCGTGAGGCGGGCTTCTTCGTGTCCTCGAGCAACCGCCGCAGCCTAGTGGCCGAGCGCGCCCGCCGTGTGCATCGACGCGATCTGATCCGCGCTGTAGCCGAGCTCGGCCAGGACCTCGTCGGTGTGCTCGCCGAGGTGCGGCGCGGGGCTGCGGAACACCGGCTCGTTCGCGGTCTCCGAGGAGCGGAAGGGCCGCCCGACCGCGTCCACGTCGCCGAGGCCCGGCTGGTGGAAGTGCGTGATCATGTTGTTCGCGACGACCTGCGGGTCTTCGTGCACGTCCTCGGTCTGCCGAATGATGCTGGCGGTGTGGCCGGCGGCCTTGAAGATCGCCTCCCACTCGTCGGCGGGCTTCGTGAGGAACTCCTTCGCCAGGATGTCCTCGATCTCCTTCGTGTGCTCGAGGCGCCCCGCTTCAGTTGCGAAGCGCTCATCGATGATCAGCTCCGGGATCGGGAACGTGTCGATGAGCGTGTTCCAGCCGCGGCGGATGTTGGCGGTCGTGTTCGAGACGTAGCGGCCGTCGGCACAGCGGTACGCCGAGCGCGGCCCTTCCATGCGGACCGCGCCGCGGACATCGATGCCCTCGACGCGCGCGGTCTGCAGCGCGTGCAGCGTGAGCGCCGTCTGGAGCAGGCTCGCCTCGATCTTCTGGCCACGGCCGGTCTTGTCGCGCTCGCGAAGCGCGAGCGTCACCGCCCACGCCGTCACGATCGAGGTTCCCATGTCGAAGTGGAACAGCGGCGTGTGCCGTGGCGGCTCCTGGCCGGGCACGGTGCGGCTGCCGATGTCGCCGACGCGGGCCTGCACGATGATGTCGATGCCCGGCAGGTTGGCCTCCGGCCCGTCATCGCCGTAGCCGGTGATCGAGACGTAGATCAGGCGGGGATTGATCTTCGACAGCGTCTCGTAGTCGAAGCCGCGGCGGCGGCGGCCATCGACACGCGTGTTGATGATCAGGACGTCCGCCGCCTCGATGAGCTTGTAGGCGGCTTCCTTGCCCGGGTCCGTGGTGATGTCGAACACGACCGACCGCTTGTTGCGGTTGAACGTGAGGAACGAGAGCGAGACGTCCGTCTCCGGGATCGTCGTCATCGTGCGCGCCGAGTCGCCGTCGGGCGGCTCGATCTTCACGACCTCGGCGCCCTGGTCCGCCAGCATCATCGCGGCGAACGGGCCCGCGTAGACCGTGCAGATATCGACCACCTTGATGCCGGCCAACGGCAGGGACATGTCTCACTCCTCGGATACCAGCAGTCTGGGTGACCCTCGAGCCCTGCCCGCCGCGGCGGACCCCCGGGGCTCTACGGTCGCAATCGCAGCAGTCTACAACGCCCGTCACCCCCACGAGGGGCCGGGTCGCGAAATCGGTGACGGCTGGTTCGCGCACCGGACGCCAGTGTCCCGGGCGTGCGAGCGAACAGGCGCGCCTCGGCTAGTCCGGGGTCGCACCCTCCTGGACGATCCCCAGCTTCTCGATGTAGTCCGGGTCGTGGACGCGGATACGCCGCACGCCGAGGAGCGCGTCGATCGGGAGCCCGGTGGGCGCCTCGGTGAGCGGCTCCTTCGTCCCCGTGATCTTCTCCGCGACCAGGTCGTCGAACTCGGAGTCGGACAGGCCGAGGATCTCCTTGAAGACGTAGTCGTTCGCCTCGCCGAGCTTGGGGGCGGGGCGGGAGACCTTGATCTCCTCGTCGCTGAGGCGGAACGCACGGCCGATGATCGGGCGGCGGCCGGTGCCGGTGCCGGGGAAGTGGTCCACCATCTCGTACACGCCGCGCACCTTCATGTGCGGGTCGAGCAGCAGGTCGCGCGCGTCGTTGCACGGGCCGGCGGGCAGGCCGGCGGCACGCATCGCCTCGACCGCGGCCTCGCGCGAGAGCGTCGCGGCCCACGCGCTCAGCACCTCGTCCACCTCGTCGTGTCGCGCGCGCGCCTCGGCGAGCGTCGCCGGCGGCGAGCCGGTCCATGCGAGGGTGCCCGAGGCGTCGGCGACGCCCCGCATCGCGAGCCATTCGCCGTCGGTCGCGGCGGCGACCACCATCCACTGGTCGTCGCCGGCCGTCTGGTACGCGCCCTGCACGCCGTTGATGTGGTCGCGGTTGCCCATGCGCTCGCCGAGGCGGCCGTTCGCCACGTAGTCGAGCATCGCCTCGCCCTGCAGCGCGACGTTGGCGGAGTACATGCCGAGGTCGATCCACTGGCCCTCGCCGGTCAGCGTGCGCCGGCGCAGCGCGGTCATCACGCCGAACAGCCCGTGCCACATCGCGACGAAGTCGGGGTACGACTGGCCGATCGTCCACGGTCGCCCGCCGGGGTAGCCGGAGAAGTTCGGGATGCCGGTCGTCGCCTCGAGCGAGGTGCCCTGCACGGGGTAGCTCTCCCACGGGCCGCCGTGGCCGTACCCGGTGTTCGACACCATGATGATGCCGGGGCGCAGCTCCTTCAGGTGGTCGTAGTCCAGCTGCCAGTTGCGCATCACGCGCGCGGTGTAGTTCTCGACGACGATGTCCGCCGTCTTCACCAGCTCGCGGAACAGCTCCCGCCCGCGCTCGCTCGCCATGTTCAGCGTGATCGAGCGCTTGCCGCGGTTCAGCACGGAGTACGTGCCGGGGTTGTTCCACGGCTCGAAGCCGCCGTTGGTATCCGGGTACAGGCCCGCCTCGCGCGTGGTGTCGAGGCGCTGCAGTCCCTCGATCTTGATCACCTCGGCGCCGAGGTCGGTGAGGACGCCGCACGCGTACGGCATCGCCCACACCGACGTGAGGTCGAGGACGCGGATGCCGGCGAGCGGCAGGCCAAACGAGTGCGATCCATCGCGCAGCGGGTTCATCGGTGTCGCGGTCATGGCTAGATCACCTTCTGCGCGCGCAGCTCGGCGCGTTCCGCGGCACTGATGCCCAGCTCGTCCAGGACCTCGTCGGTGTGCTGGCCCAGCAGCGGCGCGGGACGGTGGACGGCCCAGCCGGTGCCGGGCATGCGCACCGGCGCGCCGGGGTACTTCATCGGCCCGGTGGTCGGGTGATCCACGTCGACGAAGTAGCCGCGCGCGTTGAGATGCGGACAGTTGAGGATGTCGGCCGGGTCCTGCGCGATCCCGATCAGCACGCCGAGCTTCGCGCCCTTCTCGAAGAGCTCGCGCTTCGTGATGCGCGAGAGCCCCTTCTTCAGCGCCTCGTACAGCGTCTCGCTGGCGAGCATCCGGCCTTCGTTCGAGGTGTAGAGATCGTTGTCGAGTTCGGGCTCCTCGAGCAGCGCGACGACGTTCGCCCACGGCTCCTGCTGGCGGTGCTGGACGATCACGTAGCCGTCGGCGCAGGGCATGATATCGGCCAGCCCGTTGCCGGTACCGTCGCCGGCGGGGGTGCGCCGGCCCTGGATGCCGCCCATCCACGCGTAGTACGGCTCGTTCAGCACCAGCGTGGTCGAGAGCACGTCCATGATCGAGATGTCGACCCACTGGCCCTCGCGGCCCTGCACCTGCCACAGCAGCATCATCGCGGTGACCCACGCGGCGTAGGCGCCCGCGTCGTACTGGCCCTGCGACAGGCCGTGCTTCAGCGGCGAGCGGTCCTCGCGGCCGCTAATCGTCATGACGCCGCTCATGCCGTACTCGACGAGTTCGCTCGCGCGCAGGTCGCGGTACGGGCCGGTCTGCCCGAAGTTGCTGATCGAGGTGAGCACGAGCCGCGGGTTGATCGCGTGCAGCGTCTCCCACCCGATGCCCATCTCCTCCATCACGCCGGGCCGGAAGTTCTCCACGACGACGTCCGCCGTGCGCGCGAGGTCGAGGAAGATCTCCCGCCCGCGCTCGGACTTCAGGTCGAGCGTGATGCCGCGCTTGCTGGTGTTGAGGTAGAGGAAGTGGAGACTGCCCTCCGCGTCGACCACGTCGTGGAAGTACGGCGGGAGGTGGCGCGAGGGATCGCCCACCTCGCGCTGCTCGATCTTGATGACGTCGGCGCCGTAGTCCGCCATCAGCTTCGTGCTGTACGGCCCCGCGATCTGCCGCGTCAGGTCGAGCACTCGCAGCCCGGCCATCGGTCCGGGCAGCGGCGGCGAGGAGGTCAGTTCGTTCGCCAGCGTCATCGATCGCGCTCCGTCCAGCCGTGCCTCGATCGCAGTGCCGTCCGACGCGAGAGGGGCGCGCGAGGGCGCGTCACGCGGGCGGGGGCCGGACGGGCCGGAGTATACGGAGCGCGCGATCTTTCGCCAACACCTCGCACTGACTGCATCGCGCGCCGGACGGAGGGGCGCGGCCTCCAACCGCTAGGAGGCGGAGAACCCCGCGGCGATATCGGCCGGGACGCCGTGGCGGCGCTCGTCGCTTGTCAGCTTCCCGGCGGTGCGGTCCACCGCCCAGCAGCGCCCGGCGAGGATCTCCCGAACGAGGTCGCGCTCGTCGCGGATGTCCCGCTCGAAGTAGGTGGCGGCCTTGCCGATGTCGGACACCTGGTGCGAGTCCGTGCCTGCCGTCCCCGGGAGGCCGAGGCGGGTCGCCACCGCCTCCGAGAAGCGGTTCTGCTTCCGCGTGCCGTGCCCGTTGAGCACCTCGATCGCGTGGACGCGCTGGTAGGCGGGGTCGACGAGGACGCGCTCGACGGATCGCTCGAAGTCGTCGGGGTCGAGCCAGTTCATCGGCTGGTGCAGGCGGTAGGGGTGCGCGGCGACCATCGCGGCGTTCAGGCGCTCCACCTCGTCGGCGAGCGTCTCGGCCTCCCGCATCGACGGGTCGTAGACCTCGACGCCGTAGACCAGGATGTGGCCGCGGTCGGTGCTGACCTCGAGGCCCGGGATGACGAGGAAGTCGTGGCGGTGGGAGAGCGCGGCGATGTCGTCGCGGGACCACGTGTGGTCGTGCTCGGAGAGGACGATCGCGTCGAGGCCCGCGGCCTTCGAGCGCTCCACCAGTTCGTCCGGGTCGAGGAAGGAGTCAGGCGATCCGAGGCGGGTGTGCGTGTGCAGATCGATCAGCATGCGGCGCGTGCGCCCCTCGGCAGCGTGTGAACGACTCGATGATTCACGTTATCACAGCGTCTCCTTCCAGCACGGCGACGAGCCTCGGACGGCAGGAGACGCGAACGCCCGGATCTACGGGCGATCGAGGTATCACGCACGTTCGTCGCTGCTTGACCGCCGGGACGCAAAGGGCCTACAACACCGACGCACAATTAGAGGAGGGGCCTGTGGAATACGGTCTTGTCATCCCGAACTTCGCGTCCTGGTTCACGCCGGACAACTGCCGCGAGACGATGCGGCTGGCGGAGGAGCTCGGATACGACTCCGCCTGGGTCAACGACCACGTGGTCTTCCCCGGCAACATGGCGGCGCACTACGGCAACGAGTTCAAGGACCCGCTGGCGCTGCTGCCGTTCATGGCCGCCTGCACCACGAAGCTGCTGCTGGGCACCACGATCCTCGTGATCCCCTACCGCCCGCCGGTCCAGACCGCCAAGATGCTCGCGACGATCGACTACCTGTCGAACGGCCGCCTGATCATCGGCACCGGCCCGGGCCACGAGCCGGACGAGTCGGCCGCCCTCGGCCTGCCGTACGACGAGCGCGGCGCGATGAACGACGAGTACATGAAGGTCATGGTCGAGCTCTGGACGAACGAGCGCGCGAGCTTCCACGGGAAGTACACGAACTTCGACGACGTGCAGCCGCTCATCCACCCGGTGCAGAAGCCGTACCCGAAGTTCTTCATCGGCGGCAACAACACCCCGACGTGGCGCCGCATCGTCGAGTACGGCGGCGGCTGGCACCCCAGCGGGAGCTCCGCCGAGAAGCTCGCGCCGCTGGTTGACCAGCTCCGCGCGTACTGCGACGCGAAGGGCGCGAAGTTCCCGGACATCTCCGTGCGCTGGTCGCCGCTGATGGTCGCCGAGGGCGAGGACGCCAGCGGCACCATGTCGGCCCGGGGCGAGATGACCTGGAACCGCTACACCCCGACGATGGCCAAGCAGGAGATCGCCGCCTTCGAGGCACTGGGCGTGAACCGCATGGTCGTCAACCTGCCCGCCGCTCGCGGTGGGTACCTGGACCAGATGCGGAACTTCGCCGCGGCGGTCATGAGCTAGCGTTCCGCGCGAGCGAGACACAGAGAGGGCCACGTCGGCGCCGACGTGGCCCTCTCTGTGTCTGTACGACGTGGTGTCTATACGTCACGCCGGTAAACCTGCACCGCCGAGGCGTCGATGCCGCCGCGGGCTCGCGCTCCTCGTGCCCGTGGTGAAAGACGAACTCCCCGGTGCGGCGGACATGTCCGCTGCACCGGGGAGCACGAGGTCATCGATGCGCGACGCGCCGTCGAGTCGCCACGGTGCGTGCGGCTACTTGCCGCCGCCGCCGCCGTACTTGCGGCTGATCGCGATGCCGGAGTCGACCAGGTTCTTGATCTGGTCGCCGGAGTAGCCCAGCTCCTGCAGCACGGACTCCGTGTGCTCGCCGAACTTCGGCGCGCGGCGGTGCTTCAGCTTCGGCGGGGTCTTGCTCAGCTTGATCGGGGTGCCGTACTGGATCTGGCGGTAGCCCTCGTCGTCGGTCACCTCGACGTGCATGTTGCGCAGCTTGACCTGCGGGTGCTCCGCGGCCTCGTCGAGCGAGAGGACCGGGGCGACCTCCGTGTCGACCTGGCTCAGCTGGGCGAACCACTCGTCACGGGTCTTGGTCGCCAGGACCTTGCCCATCGCCTCCGCGATCTCGCGGTTCTTCTCAGGCGTGACGTTGTTGCCGCGGTCGTGGGTGTACTGCTCCAGGCCGAGCTGCTTGCACAGGTTGGCCCACTGGATCTCCTCGCCGGCGGCGAAGGCGATGTACTTGCCGTCGCTGCACTTGTAGTTGTTCCAGCTCGGGCGCGGCTGGCGGTCGTGGTAGTACGCGTCGCCGGTGCTGCTGGGCTTCGAGGGGTCCTTCACCGCGATCACGTTGTCGAACAGCGCGATGTCGCAGTACTGGCCCTCGCCCGTCTTCTCGCGCGCGTAGAGCGCGGCGAGCACGGTGGCAAGGATCGTCGGCGCGGACTTGATGTCGGCGAGGTTGAACGGGTTCAGCCACGGCAGGCCGCTGTAGTCACCCGCCATGTTGCCGAGGCCAAGGCCCTGCGAGGCGAGCCAGCCGCCGGTGGCCTCCCACACGTTGCCGTGGCCGGGCAGCATCTTGAACGGGCCCTCCTGGCCGTAGCCAGTGGAGGACAGCACGATGATGCGCGGGTTGATCTTCGAGAGCGTCTCGTAGTCGAAGCCGAGGCGCTTGGCGACGCCGGGGCGGTTCGCCTCGATCAGCACGTCCGCGTCCTTCGCGAGCTTGTGCAGGACTTCCTGCCCGGCCGCCTCGCGGAGGTTCAGGCCGATGCCGCGCTTGTTGCGGTTCTCGACGTGGCGGATGCGGTCACTCTTGTCCCACTCGGGGCCAAGCGCGCGGTTCGAGGGCGGCTCGATGACGACGATGTCGGCGCCGAGGTCCGCGAGCCAGCCGGCCGCGATGTTGGCCGGCGCGTACGTCGCGATCTCGATGATCTTGACGCCTTCGAGGGGGTGCTGAATTGCCATTTGGTTCTCCTCCATCAACATGAGCAGCAGTGCTCGGTCATGTCACACCGGGGGTCGCAGGACGCAGACACGGTCGTGCGCGCGGCCTGGAGAGCGGTGTGTCGTCCGGGATCCTGATCGCCGCAGCACGGTCGATGCTCCCGGATCGTGGCGCGTCGCCCGCGCGCCGACTCGTTTGTACGCTGGCCCAAGGAGATTGTCCACCCTGCGCGCGGGACGCCCCGGATGGCGCTTGCGGCTCGGTTGACGTTCGCTGCTACCATACCGCCGCTCATCTGAAACACCCCCCGGGAGGGACACCGCATGCCAGACTACCCAGTCGTCGATATCCACACGCACCTCTTCAGGACCCCCGAAGTGGGCCAGCGCGCCTTCTGGCGGAACCCGCACACCGCGGTGATCCCATACACCGGCCTGCCCGAGGACTTCCTTGCCGGGCACAAGGACGCCGGCGTCGCCTACTCCGCGGCGATGATCGTCACCCCGACCCGCGAGATGCGGCAGCGCGACCTCCGCGAGCGCGGCGAGTACGGCACGTCCGTGTGGGAGAACAACTCGGGCATCAAGCTCGACCAGAAGCTCCTCACGCGCATGGACCACAACAACGCGTGGGGTTGCTGGGTCGGCCAGCAGCACCCGGAGATCGTCCCGTTCATCATGGTCGACCCGCGCCTGATGGCCGGCGACCAGCTCGCCAGCTACGTCCAGAACCGCTGGGACGAGGGCGCGCGCGGCGTGAAGCTGCTCAACGTCCAGACCCACCACCACGCGGACGACAAGCGCCTGTTCCCGATGTACGAGTTCATGCAGTCGATCAACATGCCGCTGTTCGCGCAGACCGGCGGCGGCTTCGGCATGGGGCAGAACGGCATCTCGATCAACCCGCGCACGGGTGACGTCTGGGGCCGTCCGCGCCAGTTCCGCAAGACGCTGGAGACCTTCCCGAACCTGAGCGTGATCATGGCCCACGCCCTGGGTGGCTACAACAACACGTTCGGCGACCTGCTGGACCTGTGCGACAACTTCGAGAACATCTACGCGGACACCACGGTGGTCACGCCGCGCGTCGCCGAGCACCCCGAGCTGATGGAGGACCTCGCCAAGATGGTCCGCCGCGTCGGCGCGGAGCACGTCGCGTTCGGCACGAACTTCCCGCTCACGGAGTTCAACCACGACCGCAAGCGCGACATCGACATCTGGCTGAACATGCCGCTGCTCTCGGACGCCGAGAAGCGCATGATCCTGTCGGACAACGGCCTCAAGCTGATCCGCGGCTCGGAGCCGCTGGGCGTCGGCAACACCTTCCCGGACGGCAGCGCCGTTCCGAAGGAGTTCCGCGACGGCGGCGCCTGGGGCTAGCGCGCAGCACCGACGAGGCGTCCCCGGCGGACGCCTCGCACGGGCACCGCACGCGACCTCGCAGAACGAAGAAGCCCGCCGATTGGCGGGCTTCTTCATGTCATCTCACGTCACCTGTCGAGGGTGACACGGACGCGGCGCTAGTTGATGACGCCGGCCGCCTCGTACTCCGCGATCTCCGCCTCGGTCAGGCCGAGGAGCTCGCCCCACACATACGCATTGTCCTGGCCGAGCAGCGGCGAGGGCCGGACGACGGGCGGCTGGTCCACGATGTGCCACGCGAGGCCGACCATCGGGTACGGCCCGACCTCCGGGTGCTCCGGGGCGATGATCACCTCGCGCGAGCGCAGGTGCGGGTCGGCGTAGACGTCGGCGGGCGTCAGCGCGACGCCGGCCGGCACCCCGGCGGTCTGCAGGCGCCCCTCCAGCGAGAACGCGTCGAACTGGCGCGTCTCCTCGGCGATCGCGGCGTCCAGCTCCTCGCGGTTCTGGTGGCGCAGCAGGCCGTCCGCGAAGCGCGGGTCGGCGCTGAACTTCCAGTCGGCGCCGTCCAGGGTCTCGCACAGGCCGAACCACTGGTCGTCGTCCTCGACGGCGATCGCGATCCAGCGGTCCTTGCCCGCGCACGGGTAGTAGCCGTGCGGCGCGGTCGTGGGGTGGTCGTTGCCCTTCGGCTGCGCGATGCGGCCGTTGAGCGTGGCGTCGATGAACGGCTCCGGCAGCTGGCTCGCAGCCGCCTCGACCATCGACAGCTCGATGCGGCGGCCGACGCCGGTGCGCTTGCGCTCGTGCAGCGCGGCGAGCATCGCCAGCTCGGCGTGCCACGCGGTGGTGTAGTCGGCGAGGAACGGCGGGATGGTGCCCGGCGCGCCGCCCTTGTGCCCGGTGATCGCGCCCAGGCCGGAGTACGCGATCGCGCCCGGGCCGAAGCCGATGTACTTGGCCTTCGGCCCGTCACGACCGACGACGGAGACGGCGCACAGGATGATGCGCGGGTTGATCGCCTTCAGCGTCTCGTAGTCGAGGCCCATGCGGTCGAGGACGCCACCGGCGAAGTTCTCGAACACGATGTCGCATTTCGCGACGAGGCGCTTCGCCAGCTCGGCACCCTCGGGCTTCGAGAGGTTGAGCGCGGCGGAGTGCTTGCTGAAGTTGTGGCTGTTCCAGCGGCCGCTGCGGTTCACGCCCGGCTCGTTCTCGGCGAAGGGCGTCGTCAGGCGCATGCTGTCCGGGCGGGCGCGGCTTTCGAGGCGGATGACTTCCGCCCCCATCATCGCCATCTGCATGGTCGCCAGCGGCCCGGCGATCCACCACGTCAGGTCGAGGATGCGAATGCCTTCAAGAGGAAGCGTCACCGCATCGCCTTTCTACACGACCCCGGAGCGGTCGAGCCACTTCACTTCGTCATCGGAGAACCCGGCGCCGGTCAGCACCTCGACGGTGTGCTCGCCCAGGAACGGGGCGCGCCCACCGCCCGAGGAGATCGAGGCGCCGTCGTAGCGGATCGGGCTCGCCGGCATCTTCGCCGCCTCGAGGCCCGGCTGGCCCATCGGCACGAAGTAGTTGCGTGCGATGAGCTGGTCGTCCACGAGGAGGTCGTCGATGCCGTTGGTGGGGAGCACCGGGTGGTGGCGCTCCTGCATCAGCCGCGCGATCTCCGCCTTCGGCATGTCCGCGGTCCACGCGTTGATCTTCGCGATGATGTCCGGCGCGTTCGCGCGGCGGTACTCCAGGTCGAACATCTCGGGCTGCGTCGCCCACTCCGGGTTGCCCATCGCGTCGACCAGGCTGATCCACGCGGCGTCGGTCGACTGCGGGCCGGGAAGGCTGGCGATGTAGCCGTCCTTCGCCCTGCCGGTCTGGCCGCGCACGGCCACCGCCTGGTCGGCGGCACCTCGAGGGTGCACGACACCCTCGTACGCGTAGGTGCTGAGGTACATGCGGAGGCTGTCCAGGAACGTCTCCTGCTCGGACACGTCCACCTGGCGTCCGCCGCCGCCGGTGATGGCGACCATCGTCGCGGAGGCGGCCTGCACGCCCGCCGTGAACGGCGTGAGGTGCGTGCCGGGGACGACCGGGGGCATGTCCAGCGAGGCGACCGGACCGGGCACGTAGTACCCGATGCCGCTCTGCGCGGTGACCACGATCTCGCTGTCCACGTAGTCGCGGTGCGGGCCGGTGAGGCCGAACGGCGTGATCGCGGTGCAGACCAGGTCTTCCTTCGCCGCACCCAGCGAGTCGTACAGCACGCCCCAGCGGTCGAGCTCGTCGTAGGTGCCGCCCGCGATCACGATGTCGACCTCCGACGCCAGCCGCCCGAACGCCTCGCGGCCGGCGGCGGTGTCGAGGTCGAGCGTGATGCCGCGCTTCCCGCGGTTGAGGTACGCGAAGAGTCCGCTCTGCTCGTGGTGCTGGACGTCACCCGGGAACGGGCCGACGCGGCGCGCGGGGTCGCCCCCGATCGGCTCAACCTTCGTGACGGTCGCGCCGAGGTCGGCCAGCAGCTTGCCGCACATGGCGACGCTGAGCCGGGTGCCGCATTCGAGGACGCTCAGGTCCCGCAAGGCATCAGTGGTCATGGTGCTCTTTACCTGCTCGACAGAGGGTCAGACGGAAGGACGGCGCGGAGCCGAGGCCCGGCGCGCGTGGCGGTGACGCTAAAGCGCGACCGTTGCGGCGTCAAGTCTCGGTGACAGCGGCGCGCTGATGCCTCGAAGCGGACGCAGTGGAGGGGCCTTGCGGGCCCCTCCACCGACCATGCCGGAGTCGTCTGGCTAGACGTTCTGGCCGCGGAGACGCGGGTCCAGGATGTCGCGCAGACCGTCGCCGGCGAGGTTCGCGGCCCACACCGTCGCGGTGAGCGCGACGCCGGGGAACACGCCGAGCCACGGCTGCTGGTACATGTACTGGATGACCTGGCCGCTGAGCATCGAGCCCCACGAGGGCTTGGGGGGCGGGACGCCCCAGCCGAGGAAGCTCAGGAACGCCTCCGCGAGGATCGACTGCGCGAAGACCAGCGTGATGAGCACGATCACCACGGGCAGCAAGTTCGGGAGCACGTGCCGGAGCGCGATCCGCAGCTTGGTCGCGCCGATGGACTCGGCGGCCTCGATGTAGACCATGCCCTGCTCGCGGAGCGCCGAGCCACGGATGACGCGCGAGAGACCGAAGGACCTCGACACGCCGAGGATCAGGATGACGGTCCAGAGGCCGGGGCCGAACATCGCGACGGCGGTGAGCACGACGACGAAGAACGGCAGGCTGAGCCAGGCGTCCACGACGCGCTGGAGCAGGATGTCGAACCAGCCACCGATCTGCACCGTGGTCAGCCCCATCGCGAGGGCCATGCCCAGCGAGATGACCGAGGCGAAGCCGCCGACCATGAAGGCGACCTGCCCGCCGTACAGGGTGCGGGCGAACGTGTCCGCGCCGACGACGTCGGAGCCAAACCAGTGCAGGCGCGTCGGGCTCGACAGCGTGTTCGCGGTGTCCGTCGCGACGTACGAGTACGGCGAGATCCACGGGGCGAGCGCGGAGGCCAGGCCGATCACGATCAGGATGAAGAAGCTGAAGGTCATCAGCCGCTTCCTGATCAGGATGCGCATGATCCGCTGGGCGCGCGACTTGCGCGCCGGCATGGTGAACGTTACGGCGGCCGGTTCTGCAACGCTTTGCTGCATCATCGCGGTTGCTCCTTCTTGTCAGTCATCAAACTTGCGGGCCAGTCCGAATGCGTGCCTTAGCGGGTGCGCATGCGGGGGTCGATCAGCCCGTAGGTCAGGTCCACCGTGAGGCTGGACATCAGGACGATCGTGGCAATGAACATGTTCATGTCCATCGCCACGTAGATGTCGCGCTTGTTGATCGCGTCGTACAGGTAGTTGCCCATCCCGGGGATGTGGAAGATCTGCTCGACGATGACCGAGCCGCCGAAGAGGAACGGCACCTCGAGGCCCAGCAGCGTCACGACCGGGATGAGGCCGTTGCGGAGGCCGTGCCGGAAGAGGACGGTCGTCTCCTTCAGGCCCTTCGCCCGCGCGGTCCGCATGTAGTCCTGGCTCATGACGTCCAGCATCGTCGCGCGCATGAGGCGCGAGATGCGCCCGATACCGCTCAACGCCAGCACCATCGCCGCGGGGACCAGGATGCGGAGGTTGGTGTACGGGTCGGACAGCAGCCCCTCGTAGTACGCGGGTGGGCTGTAGCCGAACTTCAACGCCGGGACGACCAGGACGATCGCGCCAATCCAGAAGACCGGCAGCGACAGGCCCAGGACCGCGAACGTCCGGAGCACCTGGTCCGCGAGCCCCTCGGGTTTCGCGGCGGAGATGATCCCGATCGTCGATCCGATCACGGCAGTGAACACCATCGACATGATGCCCAGCTCGAACGTGGTCGGGAGGCGGTACAGCACGTCCGTGATCACCGGGCGGCCGCTGAAGAGCGACTTGCCCAGGTCACCGCGGAGGAGGCTGCCGACCCAGCGCAGGTACTGCACGGGGATCGGGTCGTTCAGATGGAGCTGCTCGCGGATCGCCTGGACCTTCGCCGGAGAGGCGTCCTGGCCGATGATGTCCGCCGCGTCGCCCGGGGCGAGCTGGAGCAGCGTAAAGACGATGATCGAGACGAGCAGGATCGTCGGGAAGAACAGCAAGAACCGTCGGATCGCGTAACCGGCCACATTCCCCTCCTTGCGGATGCCCCCTGCCCAACGGCAGTGCGCATCCTAGCGCCCTCCACGTAGCGGTCACCCGCCGCTGCGTAAGGCCGGATCGCTCAATCCGTACTCGGTCCCGGTGGTGGCGAGTATCGAATCCCCGGATGCCGGCGGAGCGTTGCGCCAGCACCACGTTATTAGCGGATACGATCTGAAATTACAAGCAGATGTGACTGATCCGCGTCACCCGGAAGCGCTCCGTGGAGGGCGCACCTGCGCCTTCCAGCCCGTCGTTCTGATGGCCGAGGAGCACCTCGAGGAGCCCCCCCTGCATGCCCCGGCACGGGCTACGGCCCGGCTCGGCGGTTCGTCTGGACGAACCCCGGGCGAGGGCCGAGCGCCTGAGCGCCGAGAAGAGGCCGGAGCCCCCGTCCACAGCCGCCGCCCGCCCGAGGTTCGAGAACCCTTGCCACGGGAGGCCGACCGCCCAGGAATCGGTGCTCCCAGCGACCCCGAAGCCTCCAGGAAGACCGAAAAACGTCTCCCAGACACCTGGACGATGCGCTCCGGAGAGCCGGGATACAGGAAACGACCACTCCAACGCCCGCCAAGGCGGACGTTGGAGTAGCCGTGGTGAACTCGCTGCCTACGCGGCGACCGGCTCTAGGCGAGCCAGTAGAACGCGTCGCGGTAGTAGTTCTGGTAGTACATGGCGAGGTCGCCCTTCTCGCCGTAGTTCTGGATGCTCGCGTCCCACGAGTGGGGCGTCGTCCCCTGCGGCCGGTAGATGGCGTACACTTGGTCGACCGAGCGGATCTGGAGCTGGTCCGAGATCGGCTTCGCCTCGGCCGGGCCCTTCGCCGCCTGGAAGTCCGCGAGGAGCTTCTGCGACGCGTCGTCCGCCACGTCAGAGTGGTTGCGCGACGAGCCCTTCTGGAGGCGGTCGGCGAGCTGCTGCGTGATGCGGTCCAGGTTGTCCGGCCCGTACAGCAGGTCGTCGTACTTGCCGATGTAGGCCGTCGACAGCCAGTTGTTGTACTCGTAGATCTTGACCTGCGTGTTGAGACCGATCTTCTTGAGGGAGTCGGTGATCAGCTGCGCCTCAGGCGTGTAGGTCGCGTTGTACGGGTACATGTGCATGACGTAGTTCTTCGCCGGGACACCCGCGGCGTCGAAGAGCTTCTTCGCCTCGGCGACGTCGTACTTCGCCCACTTCTGGGTCTCCGCCGGCATCTTGTCGAGGCCGAGCTTCCACGTCGGGAAGCCCCAGGTGATCGGGCCGCTCTCCGCCTTGTACTCCGTCTGGAGCGTCTTGCCCCAGCCGTCGCGGTCGATCGCCATGGACATGGCGCGGCGCACGCGGACGTCGTCGAAGGGCTTCTGCCCGACCTTCATGAAGAGGGCGTTCGTGCTGGTGGGCGCGTAGAAGTCGTCCACCGTCTTCGCGTCCGGGCGGCCCTTCTTGCCGGCCTCGGTCTGGCCGGTGACGGGGGTGAAGAACTGGATCTGCTTGGCGACCCACGCCTGGAGGCGCGGCGCGCCGGTGGCGAGCAGCGCGACGTTCAGCTGGTCGGCGTACGGGACGCCGAAGACCTTGCGGTACGCCTCGTTCGGCTTGAACTTGATGACGGAACCGGGCTGGTAGTCATCCAGCAGCCACGGCCCACCGCCGCGAGCCTTCGCCGGGTCCTTGATGTCGCCGCCGGCCCACTCGTAGATGCCCTTGGGCGTGATGATCGTGTTGTACGAGTCCAGGTCGATCGCGAACCGCCAGTTGGGGTAGTTCGCCTTGATCTGCACCGTGTAGTCGTCGATCGCGGTGACCGACTTGATGTTCTGGAAGACGTATTCCTGCGTCTGGCTCGTGGGCAGCTTGGCGTGCTCGAACGCGTACTTCACGTCCTGCGCCGTGATCGGCGCGCCCTTCATCGGCTCCTGGTCGGGCCAGTTGATGCCCTTGCGGAGCGTCAGGTTGAAGGTCAGGGGGTCCGGCGACTCCCACTTCTCCGCGAGCTCGCCAATGATCAGCTCCTCGTTGCCCGAGAAGAACGGCGGCGTCTTGCGGTAGTCGTGGCGGATGAGCTTGATGCCCATCGGCTCCGTGACGTTGTTCGTCAGGTACGAGGTGGTCGCGTGCGGGTCCCAGCCCGTCGTCGGGTCGAGGCCGACGTCCGTGATCGTGCCGCCGCGCTTGCCCTCCGGCACCGCGAACAGCGCGCTGGTCGCGCCGCCGCTCGACGCGCCACCCGTGGGCGACGAGCCCGAGTCGGAGCTCTTGCAACCCGCCAGGAACGCTGCCGCGCCCACGCCGGTGATCGCCGCGGATCGAAGGAACGCGCGCCGGTTCAGCCCCGGGCTCGCGATCGTCCGCTGCCAGTAGTTGGAATCGTTCAAGTCTTGAGTTCCCTCCTGCGATGAGCCCCCTGCCGGTGACGATGAAGTCGCCGGTCGCTCACGTTGGTTGCGAGTATCCGTGCACGTGTTTTTGCACGCAACGCGAATGACGACGCGATCGAGGTCGTGCGTGCGTGATTGCGCACGATCTCCCTCGTTCTACGCGTTCGATCGATCGATGGATGCGTCGCGACGCGTGATATCGACCACACGCGCGGAATATTCTCCGCGTTATCGACTACTCGTTTCGCCTTGTGTTTACTGGCGATCCGGGATCGCATCGATCGTCCGCGATGCGCATCGTTATCGACAACGCGCCGATCGCACGACACACGTGATGCATGCGCGTGATCGACCACATGATCGTCATGTGCATTGATTACGTGCGCGCATGCCGCGATATCACGCACATACATCGCGCGATCAACGCGCATGCAAACGCAACGATGCATGTGTGATGCAGGCGAGCGATCAGCCGCGCGTGGCGACGTCCACATCGAGCGGCGCGATGCGCTCGACGAGTGCGTGCATGTGCTCCGCCCACCGCACGAGCGGCTCCGCGACGGTGCCGTTCGCATCGATGAGCACCATGCTCGGCGTCGCGTCCACGGCGTACGCGTCCATCACCTCGCGGTCGCGCTGGAGCAGCACGTGCGCGACGCCGTGCGGCGCGAACTTCTCGCGGTTCTCCTCGACGGCGTAGCGCGTGATCAGCGCGAGCGTGAACGAGGCGACGCGATCGCGCTGCCACGCGGCGAGGTCCGGCAGCAGCTCGGCGCAGCGCACGCAGCGCGGATCGACGAACGCCAGCAGCACCGGGCGCCCCGGCGCGCGCAGCGCCTCGAGCGACTCCGTGCCGCCATCGAGCGCGTCGAGTGCGAACGACGGCGCCGGCGTGCCCGGCGGAAGCCCTCCCGGCGGCATGACGCGCGGGCGGTAGGACGGCGCGGGCGCCGGGCGCTTTCCCTCGCCGGTCGCCGGTGACGCGGCGACCTCGGTCGAGGCTGCGGCGGACCGCCGGCGCGCGATCGCGATCGCGATCGCCACGACCACCACGATCAGCACGGCCGAGCGCAGCGCGACCGGCGCCGCGGCCGGCACGACGACGCGCTCGCCGAGCCAGATCGCCGCGGCGGCGGCGATCATCGTGCCGTTCCGCACCAGGGTGCCCGTGCCGATTGGCGCGCTCGAGGTCTCTCCGAAGCAGCCGCAGTCCGGCCGCCGGCCCAGCAGCAGGTTCACGGCCACGGCGGCGGTGAACACACCGAGCAGCGCCATCGCGCCCAGCGCTCCCCACGAGGCGTACGCCGTCGCGACGAGAAGCGCCGCGAGGATCAGCTCCGCGGCGGGCACCACGATCGCCGCCGGGCGGGCAAGGGGCGCGGGCACGCCGAAGGCGCGGACCGCCTCGACGAAGCGGGCGTGCGCGACGACCTTCGAGGCGGCCGCGATCACGAACGTCGCGGCGAGCGAGAGACGCAGGCCGAGCAGCACCCAGTCCATCGATGACCTCCCGTCTGGCGCGCCCCATTATGCGCTGCTCGACGGGCCGCGCCGCTGCACGACGAAACGCGCCCCCTCGCGGGGGCGCGTGCGTCGTCGTCACGGATGGACGAGGAGCTAGACGGCGACCTCGACCGGCTCGCGCGCCGCGATCGTGCGGAGCGCGAAGTCGGGGTCGACCGTGGTCTCCGCCGTCTCCGGGTAGAGGTGGCACGCGACGCGGTGGCCGGGCTCCGGCATCGTCACCACGGGCGCCATCTCCGCGCAGACGTCCATCGCCGCGGGGCACCTCGTGCGGAAACGGCAGCCGGACGGCGGGTTGAGCGGGCTCGGCAGCTCGCCCTCCAGCGGCGGCACGTCGATGCGCGGCGCGTCGGCGTCCAGCACCGGCGTCGAGGCGAGCAGCGCCCGCGTGTAGGGGTGCAGCGGGTTGTGGTACAGCCCCTCGGAGTCGCAGATCTCGACGGCCTGGCCGAGGTACATGACGCAGACGGTGTCGCTCATGTACTCAACGACGTTGAGGTCGTGGCTGATGAAGAGGTACGTGAGGCCGAACTCCTCCTGCAGGTTCTTCAGCAGGTTCAGCACCTGCGCCTGCACGGACTTGTCGAGCGCCGACACCGCCTCGTCGCACACCACGAGCTTCGGCGACAGCGCGAGTGCGCGCGCGATGTTGACGCGCTGGCGCTGGCCGCCCGAGAGCTGGTGCGGGTAGTACGACGCGTGGTTGCCGTGCAGGCCGACCTGCTCCAGCAGCCAGCTGGTCCGCTCGCGCTGCTCCTCCTTCGGGAAGCCGTGCACCTTCATCGGGAACGAGATGATCTCGCCCACGGAGGAGCGCGGGTTGAGCGAGGAGTGCGGGTCCTGGAAGACCATCTGCATGTTCCGGCGCAGCGACTTCTCCGCCGGCCCCTGCTGGCGCATCTGGCGCGGCCCGCGCACGTTCACGCCGTCGAAGATCACGTCGCCCTCGTCGATCGGCAGCAGGCCGACGACCAGGCGCGCCGCCGTGGACTTGCCGCAGCCCGACTCGCCGACGATGCCGAGCGTCTTGCCGTGGTCCACGCTGAACGACAGCGAGTCCACCGCGGAGACGTACTCGCGCTTCAGCGGGCCGACGCGGACCGGGAACTTCTTGCTGACCTTCACGACCTCGAGGAGCGGGCGGCGGTACACCGCCGTCTCGGCGTGGTCCTCGGTCGGGACGGGGACGAGTTCTGGAGCGGTGGTCATCGGAGGCCTCCTATTCCTTCACGTCGAGCGAGTCGCGGATGGAGTCCGCCAGCATGTTGAACGAGATCGAGGTCGCGAAGATGAAGAACCCGGGCAGTGCCGCGACCCACGGATTGACGTAGATCGTCCCGCGCAGCGCGTTGAGCATGAAGCCCCACTCCGGTGTCGGCGGGCGCACGCCCAGGCCCAGGAAGGACAGGCTCGCCGCCGTCACGATCGCGAGGCCCACGAGGCCCGACGAGTAGACGAAGATCGGACTGAAGATGTTCGCGAGCACCTGCGTGAACAGGATCTTCCACGTCGGCGCGCCCGTGAGCTTCGCCGCTTCGATGAACTCCGCGACGACGATGCGTCGCGTGGCTGCCTCGGCGACACGCGCGATCGGCGCGATGTAGATGATCGACAGCGCGATGATCTGGTTGATGAGGCCCGGTCCCAGCGAGGCGGAGATCGCGATCGCGAGGAGCACCGCGGGGAACGCGTAGAACATGTCCATCGTGCGCATGATGAGCATCGCGACCCACTTGCCGACGAAGCCCGACAGCGATCCGAGGATCGTGCCGATGACCGTCGCCACCAGCACCGGCGCGAGGCCGGCGATCAGCGACATGCGGCCGCCGTACAGGATGCGCGTCAGCATGTCGCGCCCCTGCTCGTCCGTGCCGAAGATGTGGCCCGGCGAGCCGATCGGCCGCAGGCGGGCGGCCGGCTGGCCGATCGACGGGTCGTACGGCGTCAGCAGCGGCGCCGCCACCGACACCACGACCAGCAGCAGCAGCACTGCCAGCGCGACGAGGCCGACGCGGCTGTGCATGAAGCGCCGGCGGGCGGCCTGCATGTAGGACTCGGGGCGCGTCGGGGAGTCGGACGCCAGCCACGCGGCGGCGGCGTTCCCGGCCAGGGGTTCTGCGATTGCCACGGGGCGCTCCTCTCGATCCTCGTTGTTTCGGTACGCGCGGACGGCGCCGCTACACGCCGCGCTTCTGGCGCGGGTCGAACGTCATCTGCAGCACGTCGACGAACAGGTTCAGCAGCACGAACGTCACCGCGATGAGCACCGTGGTCGCCTGCACGACGCGCAGATCGCGCGCGGCGATCGCGTTGAACACCAGCTGGCCGAGGCCGGGCCACGAGAAGATCGTCTCGATGAGCACCGAGCCGCCGAGCAGGAAGCCCATCTGCAGGCCAGCGGTCGTCAGCACCGGCGACACGGCGTTCTTCGCGACGTGCATTAGCACCTGGTACTCGCGCAGCCCCTTCGCCCGGAGCGTGTCCACGAACTCCGCGCGGAACGTCTCGGCGATGCTCGCGCGCGTCACGCGGGCCGTGATCGCGATGCTCACCATCGAGCCGGACAGCACCGGCATCGCCAGGTGCGAGAAGAAGTGACCAGGCCCCTCGGCCCAGTTCGACAGGCCGCCGGCTGGGAGCAGCCGCAGCTGCGCCGAGAACACGATGAGCAGCAGGATCGCCACCCAGAACGACGGCACCGACAGCCCGACGATCGCGAAGCCGGTGACGAAGCGGTCGACGGCCGAGCCGCGGTACACGCCGGCCAGCGTGCCGAGCGTGATGCCGGTGACCAGCCCGAACACCGCGGAGAACGAGGCGAGCAGCGCCGTATTCTTCCACGCGTTCTGGATCAGCTCGGAGATGTCGCGGTGGCGGAAGGGCGAGAAGCCGAACTCACCGCGGATCACATCGAACAGCCAGTACACGTAGCGGACGGGCAGCGGCCGGTCGAGGCCGAGCTCCGTCGCGAGCTTCGCGCGGTCCACCGCCGTGGCGTCGGCAGGGAGCAGGAACGCCAGCGGGTCACCGGGCAGCAGCGACAGCAGCAGCCAGATCACCAGCGTCACGCCCAGCAGGGTCGGAAGCGCCATCCCGAGACGGCGCAGCACCAGTGGCATCATCGTCAGGCGCCTTTCGCTGCAACAGGCATCGCGTTCTGGATCTCGCGCGTGGCGACGAAGCAGCGCACACCGTGCGACAGGCCGATCGAGTCGAGCGTGGGGAGCGACTCCCAGCACGTGGCCTCGACCTTCGAGCAGCGCGGCGCGAAAGCGCAGCCCGGCGGCAGCTTCGCGAGGTTGGGCGGCGCGCCGGGGATCGCCTCCGGGCGCTCGGTCTGGCCGGGGCGGATGTTCGCCTCCAGCAGGCCCTTCGTGTACGGATGCTGCGGGTTGCGCACGATGTCCTCGAGGCGCCCGTACTCGACGATGCGGCCCGCGTACATGACGGCGATGTCGTCCGCGATGTCGGCGGCGACCGCCAGGTCGTGCGTGACGAAGATGATGCCCATGCCCATCTTCGTCTTCAGGTCGCGGAACAGTTCGAGCACGCGCGCCTGCACCGTGACGTCGAGCGCGGTGGTCGGCTCGTCCGCCAGCAGCAGGCTGGGGTTCGACACCAGCGCCATCGCGATCACGACGCGCTGGCGCATGCCGCCCGACAGCTCGAAGGGGTACGCCTTCAGGCGCCGCTCCGGCGAGGGGATCTGCACCATCTCCAGCAGCTCCAGCGCGCGCTCGGCGGCGGCGGCCTTCGACAACGTGCTGTGACGCCGGATCGTCTCGACGAGCTGCTGCTCCACGGTGAACACCGGGTCGAGCGCCGTCATTGGGTCCTGGAACACCATCGAGACCCACGAGCCGCGCACATCCTCGCGCTCGCGCGGGGTCATCGCGATCAGGTCGCGGCCGCGCAGGATCACTTCGCCGGAGATGCGTGTCGACTTCGGCTGCAGGCCGAGGATCGTGCGCAGCATCGCGCTCTTGCCGGAGCCGGACTCGCCCAGGATGCCGAGGACGCGGCCGCGGTGCAGCTCGTACGAGACGTGGTTCACGGCCGTCAGCCAGCCATCGCGCGTCTTGAACTCCGTCACCAGGTCGCGCACCTGCAGGAGCGGGCCGCTTTCACCGGCACCGGCCGGCCCGAGGCCATCGGCCGGGGCCATTGCGGTTTCGGCTGCGGGTCGTGCGGCGGTCAATGCCATCGCCGGTCCTCCTGAACTGCACTGCTCGACTGCCCGAAGGCTACGGGCGCGACGTGACGGCCTCGTGACTCCCGAATGAAACTCCCGTGTCGCGACCGCGTCCGGCACGCTGCGCAGTTGTTTCAATCGCGACACATGCGAAGACGCACTGCACACCGCATCGAGCCCCGTCCTTAAGTAGCGTTGCGATGCTCAACGCGACGCCCGAAGGCGCGTCATCGGTCACTCGATCGCACCGACGATGCCGCGCGCATCCACGCATCGCGGCGCGCAGTCGCGCTGTAACACCAGCGCAGTGCTTCGTTCGCTGAGAGTTCATCGACGTGGCACGCAGACGAAATGCGATCCCGCGACTCTGCAACTCACGGAAACGCGGCGCGCCTCGTCACCCCGGTGCACGAGACGCGACGTCGCAGACATCCGCCCCATCGGCGGGACAGAGGGAAGAGAGGACGGACTCGTGCGACACAGACCCTGGCTTCGACGCATCGCACCGCTCACGCTGGCAGTGCTGACCGCGGTCAGCATGGCGTGCAGCAGCGCGCAGACCACCAACCCGTCGGGCGGCGGCTCGCAGGCGGAGAGCGGCGACAAGAACGCCGCGACCGATGCCACTGGCCGGGGCGGGACGCTCCGCATCGCCATGACCGCGGGCAATGTCCCGATCCCCGACCAGTTCCTCACCGAGGGCGGCGAGGGCAAGCGCTTCGTGGGCTCGAACATCTACGACACGCTGCTGCTGGGCAACACGGAGCAGGGCGACAGCGTCCCGGTCCCCGGCCCCGGCCTCGCGACCTCGTGGACGCGCTCCACGGACAACCTGACGTGGACGTTCAAGCTGCGCCAGGGCGTGAAGTTCCACGACGGCTCAGCGTTCAACGCCGACGCGGTCGTCTTCGCCCTCGACCGGGTGATGAAGAAGGACTCCGAGTTCTACGCGGCGGCGCAGGCCGCGGCGGGCGCGAGCAATTTCCAGCAGATCGCGTCCTACAAGAAGGTCGACGACTTCACGGTCGACATCGTCACCAAGAAGCCGTGGGCGTACCTCGTCTACGACCTCGTCTCGATCAACATCCCGAGCCCGGCCGCGGTCAAGCAGTGGGGCAACAAGGACTACCCGCAGCACGCGTCCGGCACGGGCGCCTTCAAGATCACCAAGTACGTGGACGGCCAGGTCATGGAGCTGGTGCCGTTCGACGGCTACTGGCGCGAGAAGGCCAAGCTGGACAAGCTGGTCCTCTTCCCGATGCCCGAGCCCGCCGCGCGCCTCGCCGCGTTGCAGGCCGGCCAGGTGGACTGGGCCGAGGTCACGCCGCCCGACTCGATCGAGCAGCTGAAGGCCGCGGGCTACAACGTCCTGCTGAAGCAGTACCCGCACGCGATCTACTACGGCTTCAACGTCGCGAAGAAGCCCTTCGATGACGTGAAGGTCCGCCAGGCGATCGCCTACGGCATCGACCGTGACGGCATGGTCTCCATCCTGTCCGGCGCGGCGAAGCCCGCCACGCACCTGATGTACGAGGGCAACTCGTGGCGAGACACCACGAACCCCGGTTACAAGTTCGACTTGGCGAAGGCGAAGGCGCTGCTGGCCGAGTCCGGCGTGAGCCTGCCGCTGAAGCTGACCATCGCCTACCCGACCAGCGGCTCCGGCAACATGTGGCCGGGTCCGATGATGGAGAAGTTCCAGCAGGACATGAAGGGCATCCAGATCGATGTCAGCCTGGTCCCGCTGGAGTGGAACACGATCCTCTCGCTGAGCCGCGCCGGCCTCTACGCGCCGGACTATGCGCAGTACGACGCGTTCTTCTTCTCGCCGAACACGCAGGCTCCGCTGGGCGCCTTCGGTAGCTTCCTCTCGGAGCGCATCCCGAAGAACGGCGGCTGCTGCAACCCGACCGGCTACAACGGCAAGGCGTTCGACGACGCCATCGCCGCCGGCGCGCTGGAGTTCGACCCGGCCAAGCAGGCGGTGATCCTCCAGAAGGCGGACCTCGCCCTGACGAACGACGTGCCCCTGGTCCCGGTCGTGCACGACCTGAACCTCCGGGTGCTGTCCCCGAAGGTCCGGGGCTGGGTCCAGCCGCAGTCCTGGTGGGGCGACTTCCGCTCCGTCTGGATGAAGAGCTAAGCAACGAGTCGCCCGGGCCACGTCTCCAGCGGAGGCGTGGCCCGGTGCGTGAAAGGAACTGACATGGCCTACGCCACCGACGCCGAGACCTCCGTGAAGGCGCTCCTCACTGCCGCCCAGATGACCACGCTCACCGACGAGCAGGTCGACATCTTCGTGAAGGCCTACCCGACCCTCCGGGCCGCGGCGGACCGCCTCTACACGATCCCCGAGATCCGCTACGAGCAGCCCGCCGTCATCTACTCGGCGAGCTAGCCCTCGGCGTGCCGGGCGTCGAGGCACCTGCCGCCTCGACGCCGCCGCCGCACCTCGATCCTCACCCCAGCCTCCGCCTAGCGACGGGAACGTCACGATGGATCTGCCTCTCACGATCAAGGACGCCGCAGCCGGCCTGCGCAGCGGCGAGTACAGCAGCGCCGAGCTCACCGCCGGGTTCATCCGCAAGGCGAAGGAGCTCAACCCCACCCTCGGCGCGTTCATCACCTTTATCGAGGACGGCGCGATGAGCGCCGCCGCCGCGGCCGACGCGAACCTCGCCGGCGGCGTCGACACCGGCCCGCTGATGGGCATCCCGATGGCCGTGAAGGACATCATCGCCACCGCCGACGCGCCGACGACGGCCAACGGCCTCGTCCTCGACCCCGCGTGGGGCGCCGGCTACGACGCCACCGTCGTCTCGAAGCTCCGCGCCGCGGGCGCCGCGATCACCGGCAAGCTCGTCCTCAACGAGTTCGCGATCGGCCAGCCGGACGCCAGCAAGCCGTTCCCGATGCCCCAGAACCCCTGGGACCTGGAGCGCAGCGCCTCCGGCTCCTCGTCCGGCACCGGCATCGCCGTCGCGGCGGGCCTCGTGCTCGGCGGCCTCGGCACGGACACGGGCGGATCGACGCGCGGCCCGTCGTCGTTCAACGGCCACAGCGGCATCAAGCAGACGTTCGGGCGTGTGTCGAAGTTCGGCTGCGTGCCGCTGGGCTACAGCCTGGACGGCATCAACCCGATGGCCCGCAGCGCGTACGACTGCGCGGTCATCCTGCAGGCGATCGCCGGCTACGACCCGCAGGACCCGTGCTCCGTGGACGTCCCCGTCCCGGACTACGTGGCGGCGCTGAACGGCAGCGTGGCGGGCGTCCGCATCGGCATCCCGACGACCTACTTCTTCGACGTCCCGGAGCTGGACGCCGAGGTGAAGGCGGGCGTGCTGAAGTCTGTCGAGATCCTGAAGGCCGCGGGCGCCGTGATCGTGAACGTCATGATCCCCTACGCCGCCGAGGCGAAGGACGCGAACACGATCATCATGGTGTCGGAGGCGGCGGCCTACCACCGCCCCGACCTCGGATCGATGTTCGACACCTACGGCAAGTTCACCTCGCAGGTGCTCGCCCGCGGCGTCCTCTTCAGCGGCGCGGACTACGTGCAGGCGCAGCGCTTCCGCTCGTACTTCAAGAAGGTGATCGCGGACGTGATGTCGCAGGTGGACGTGCTGATCGTCCCCACCTCGACCACCACGGCCCCGAAGCGCGCCGAGATGAACCCGGGCATGATGCTGACGCAGCCCAGCTTCACCGGCATCTGGAACCTCACCGGCATGCCGGCCCTCGCCCTCCCCACCGGGATGAGCGAGGCGGGCCTGCCGATGTCGATGCAGATCGTCGGCAAGCCGTGGGACGAGGCGATGGTGCTGCGCGTCGGTGACGCGTTCCAGCAGCTGACCTCGCACCACCTGAACGTGCCCCCGATCGCGGCAGCCGTCGCCGTCTAGCCGTCCGCCGGCTCGGCGATCTCGAAGGGACGGGCGTTACCTCCACGCCCGTCCCTTCGCACGTTCAGGCCGGCCGTCGGACTACTCGGTGGCGACGAGCGCGCCGCGCATGAAGCCCTCGGCGATCGCGATCGCCTCGGTGCCGGAGATGCCGACGGAGCCGCCCGGCTCCCCCGAGAGCTGCACGGCGTCGAGGCCGTACTCGAGCCGGCGCTGGTCGGCGACCAGCAGGTCGAGCTGCGCGCGGAGCGCCAGCATGTGGTCGGTGCGAGCGGTCAGGTCCGCGCTCGCGCGGTCCTCCCACAGCGTGACGCGCCCGACGAGGCGGTCCGCCCCCGGCTGCCCGCCGATGATCATGCCGCCGCGGAACCCGCGCTGCTGGCTGCACAGGGCGATGATCTGGGACAGCAGGCGCGTGACCTCGTGGCTCTGGCCGGCGCGGGGTGTCATGAGAGAGATGCGGACGTACTGCATCAGGGTTGCTCTTCTCTGTCGTGTGCTTCTCTTCTGTATTGCTCTCACCGTACGGCGCAGCGGTTAGCGTCTCGTTATGACACGCCGGCCGAGGCTGGAGCCCGGGGCGTAGACTCCGCGCACAACCGACGGAGGAAGCCACGTGGCGCCGATCCAGACCGAGCCTCGGACGCGCCTTCCCGGCCCGGCGGGCCGCCTGCGCGCGCGCCTCGCGGGCGTCTACCCGGGGTGGTGGCTCGTCGGGATCGCGTTCGTGTCGCAGCTCGTCACGGTGAGTGCGAACAGCTACGCGACGGGCGCGTTCCTCAAGCCGATGACCGCCGAGCTGGACTGGAGCCGCTCCGAGTTCGCGCTGGCGCGGACGATCGGGCAGGTGGTCGTCGCGGGCGCCGCGCTGTTCATCGGCTCGCGCGTGGACAGGCACGGCGGCAAGCGGCTGATGATCGTTGGCTGCGTGTCGATGTGCCTCGCGCTGTTCCTCTGCGCCTATGTGCAGACGCTGTGGCAGTGGCTGCTGCTCAACGGGCTGCTGATCTCGGCGGGCTCCGCGATGTGCGGCGGACTCGTCGTCTACGTCACGCTCTCCAAGTGGTTCGTGGAGCAGCGCGGGCGCGCGGTGAGCTACGCCGCGATGGGCGTGTCGTTCTCCGGTGTCGCCGTCACGCCGGCCTCGGCGTGGATGGTGGACGAGTTCGGCTGGCGCATGGCCTGGCAGCTGCTCGCCGTGATCGCGTTCGCGCTGCTGTTCCCGATGACGCTGATGATGCGCACCACCCCCGAGGACTACGGGCTCTTCCCGGACGGCAAGACCCCCGAGCAGATCGCCGCCGGTGGCGGCAAGGCCGCCGACGCCGACTTCGCGCGCTCGCTCACGTGGCGGCAGGCGGTGCGGACCTCGGCGTTCTACCTGATCGTGCTGGGGTTTGGCCTCGGCTCGATGTCGATCGGCGTGATGATCCTGCAGATCATCCCCTACCTCTCCGACGCCGGGTACAGCGCCCAGTTCGGCGCGTGGATGCTGGCGCTCACCTCGATCCCATCGATGCTGTCGAAGCCGTTCTGGGGCTGGCTGGCGGACCGCGTCGACGTGAAAAGCGCGATCATCGGCCACGTCATGAACGCCGTCGCGCTGGTGATCATCGTGTACGCGGTGCGCACGCACGCCGATCCGTTCGTCTACTTCGGTTTCCTCCTGCTCGGCTTCGGGTGGGGCGGCAACCAGCCGATGCAGGAAGCGGTGTGGGGCTCGTTCTTCGGACGGCGGCATCTCGGCGCGGTGCGGAGCGCCGGAATGCCCGTGACCCTGCTCGTGAGCTCGAGCGCGCCGCTGATCGCGTCGTACTACTACGACCTCATCGGCAACTACGACGGCCTGTTCTTCGGGATCGCCGGCCTCGCGCTCCTCGGCGGCGTGTTCCTGCTCTTCGCCCACCGGCCCGAGGCGCCCGCACCAGCGGACGCTTCGCCCACGATGGCCGCGTAGCGCTACCCGAGGCGCGCGAGCTTCTTCACGCTCTTCAGCGCGCGCGGCGGATCCAGGTGACGGCCGCTCTCGGTGTAGGAGACCTCGCCGACGTAGATGCTGCCGACCGAGTCGACCGCGACGCTGTGCGGCGCGATGAACTCGCCCGGCCCCTCGCCCTCGGCCGGTGCGCCGAGGCGCGCGACCAGCTTGCCCCCCGGCGAGAAGACACTCACCGCGTGCCCGAGGTTGAGCGCGTCCACCATGAAGTTGCCGACGCGCTGCTCGCCGACGTAGACGTTGCCGTCCACGCCGACCGCCAGCCCGCACGGGCGGTGGATGTCGTGCCACGTCGTCACGTGCTTGCCGGTGGTGTCGAAGACCTGCACGCGGTGCGCCTCGCGGTCCGCGACGTAGAGGAGGTCGCCGCTCGCGTTGAACGCGATGTTGTGCGGCACCATGAACTGCCCCGCGCCGATCCCGGGCTCGCCCCACGAGAAGACGAACTGCCCGTCCGGCGTGTACTTGTGCACGCGGGCGTTGCCGTAGCCGTCGCTGATGTACAGCGATCCGTCCACCGGCGAGACGGCGACATCGGTCGGGCGGTTGAACGGCAGGCCGCTGAACCTGCCGGCGGACTCGCCCGGCGTGCCGATCGTCATGATCAGCTCGCCCTGCTGCGTCCACTTCGTGATGATGTTCGCGCCGTCATCGACGCCCCACACGAACCCATCGGGCGCGACGCGCACCGCGTGCGCGCGCGGTGTGAACACGCCCTGCCCGAACGCCTGGACGAATGTCCCGTCCCGCTCGAGGACGACCATGGGGTTGTCGGTGTTCCTGGTGAGCAGGTAGACGCGGTCCTGCCCGTCCACCGCGACGCCGGCCGTCTCGTGCAGCGTCATCCCGTCCGGGAGCTGCTCCCAGTCGTTGCGGGCGTCATAGGTGAATGGTGCGCTGCCGATCTGGACCACGGTGACCTCCGTCGCTGCCTCGGGACGGCGCCACGGTAGCACCCGCCTCGACGGTGCGTGGGGATGGTGCGTGGGGAACGAGGCGCCCGGCAGGCCGGTCGTGGTACGCCGAGAGGGATTCGAACCCCCGACCCTTAGTTCCGAAGACTAATGCTCTATCCACTGAGCTATCGGCGCACGACCACCCTCAGCATAAAGGAGCCGCCTGCGAGGCGCCCCCACCCCCGGGGCACAGCGGGGGTGCTATGCAATGACGAGGAACACGACGCGGAGGCGGAGCGGACGACGCATGATCGAGGTGATCCCGCCGGGGGTGATGGACGACCCGCCGTGGCTCGACATGGCGGTGTCCTGGGCGCTGCTGCGGCGCGCCGCCGCCGGCGAGAGCGGCGAGACGCTGCGCCTCGTGCGGCCCGCCCGGGTGATGGCGTTCGGGCCGGCGGATCGCCTGCTGCCGGGGTTCGAGGAGGCGCGAACGGCGGCGCGGGCGGTGGGCTTCGCGCCGGTCGACCGCCTCGCCGGCGGGCACGCGGCGGTGTTCCACGAGGAGACGGTCGCCTTCTCGTGGATCGTCCCCGACCCTCGCGCCCGCACGACGATCCACGAGCGCTTCCGGACGATGGCCGGGTGGATCGAGGAGGCCCTGCGGCGCCTCGGCGTGGACGCGCGCGTGGGCGCGGTGCCGGGCGAGTACTGCGCGGGCGACTACAGCGTGAACGCCGGGGCGCGCACGAAGCTGATGGGCGTCGGCCAGCGCGTGCTGCCGGCGGCGGCCTACGTCGGCGGGGTGATCGTGGTGGACCGGGGCGACCTGGTCACCGACGCGCTCGTGCCGGTGTACCGCGCCCTCGGGCTCGAGTGGGATCCCGCGACCTCCGGCAGCGTGCGGGAGGAGGTCGAGGGCGTGACGTGGGATGATGTCGCGGCGGCGCTCCTCGACACGGTCGCGGCGCATCGTGAGGTGCGGACGGGCGCGCTCGACCCCGCTATCCTCGAGGAGGCGCGCGGGTACGAGGCGCGCTTCGGCGGCGCATAGCGGACGAACAGGCGGGGGACGAGATGGCCGAACGGCTGCGAATACTGCCTCTGCGCGAGGCGCACCGCGCCGCGGGCGCGCGCTTCGCGCCGTTCGCGGGCTGGGACATGCCGCTCCAGTACGCCGGGATCATCGAAGAGCACCGCGCCGTGCGCGAGCGCGCCGGCGTGTTCGACGTCTCGCACATGGGGCGCGTGGAGCTGCGCGGGGCGGACGTCGGGGCGCGCCTGCGTTCGATCACGACCGCGAACGTCGCGAGCCTGGAGCCCGGCAAGTCGCGCTACTCGCTCTACTGCACGGAGCAGGGCGGCATCGCCGACGACATCATCGCGTACCGCCTCGAGGCCGACCGCTGGCTGATCGTGCACAACGCCGACAACGCCGCCGCGGACGCCGAGCGTGTGCGCACGGTCCTCGGCGACGCGATGACGGACATCGGGCTGGAGACGGTGATGCTCGCGGTGCAGGGGCCCGAGGCCGCCGAGGCGCTGCGCGCGACGCTCGGGCTGGACCTGGAGAGCGTGCCGCGCCACGGCTGCGTCGAACTGGACTGGCGCGGCGGGCGCGTCTTCTTCGGCCGCACCGGCTACACCGGCGAGGACGGCGGCGAGTGCGTGACCGACCCGGCGACCGGCCGGCTGCTCTGGGACGCGCTCCTCGAGGCCGGCGTCGCGCCGATCGGGCTGGGCGCGCGCGACACGCTGCGGCTGGAGGCGGCGCTGCCGCTGCACGGCCACGACATCTCGCCGGCCACCAACCCGTACGAGGCGGGCCTCGGCTGGGCCGTGGGTCTGAAGGACGGGGCGGACTTCACGGGCCGCGAGGCGCTCGTGGCGCTCTCGGAGCGCCCGCAGCGGCGCCGGCTGTCCTGCCTGCGCCTGCTGGACCGCGGCGTCCCGCGCGCCGACTACCCGGTCGTCGACCCGTCGCACTCGGAGGCGGGGGCGATCGCAGTGCTCACCAGCGGGGCGTTTAGCCCCAGCCTTGAAGTTGGCATTAGCATGGCGTATCTCCCCGCGTTGCTGTCCGACGTTGGCACGCACCTGGCCGTCGATATCCGCGGCCGTGCGATCCCCGCGCAGGTGGTCGCGCGCCCGTTCTATCAACGCCGGTCCTGATCGACCGCACAGCGCGAGAGGCGAGCAGATGGAGATCCCCGCAGACCTGCGGTACACCCCCGAGGACGAGTGGCTGCGTCTGGAGGCGGACGGCACGGCGACGGTCGGCATCACCGACTACGCGCAGGGCCAGCTCGGAGACATCGTCTTCGTCGAGCTGCCCGACCTCGGCCGCACGATCGAGGCCGGCCAGCCGTTCGGCGTCGTCGAGTCGGTGAAGGCGGTGTCCGATCTCTTCATGCCGGTCAGCGGCGAGATCGTGGCGCGCAACGACGCGCTGGAGCAGTCCTCGGAGCTGGTGAACCAGTCCCCGTACGCCGACGGCTGGATCGCGCGCATCCGCCCGAGCGACCCCGCGCAGGTCGAGGCGCTGATGACCGCCGACGCGTACCGGGCACAGCTGCCCGCGGACGCGGAGTAGCGCGGTGGCGGACGTGCCCCCCATCCCCCACCAGGCGATCCCGAACCCGTACATCCCGAACACCGACGCCGACCGCGCGCTCATGCTCGACCGGCTCGGCCTGACCTCGATCGACGATCTGTTCGAGGAGCTGCCGGCCGCGCATCGCAGCCCCGCGATCGACGTGCCGATCGCGCTCGCCGAGGCCGACCTCGTGCGGATGCTCGCGGAGCGCGCGGCCGAGAACGTCACCAACCGTCCGAGCTTCCTCGGCGCCGGCGCGTACCGGCGGGCGATCCCGACGATCACAGCGCACCTCGCGGGACGCTCGGAGTTCGCGACCTCGTACACGCCGTACCAGCCGGAGATCAGCCAGGGCACGCTGCAAGCGGCCTTCGAGTACCAGTCGGTCGTCTGCGAGCTGAGCGGCCTCGACGTCTCGAATACCGGCATGTACGACGCCGCGAGCGCGACCGCCGAGGCGTGCCTGCTCGCGGTGCGCGTGACGCGCCGCCGTGCCGTCGCGCTGCTTGAGCCGATCCATCCCAACACGATCGACGTCGTGCGCATGTACGCCTACGGCGGCGACGTGCGCGTGGACGTCGTGCGCGAGGCGTCCGAGATCACCGACGAGCACGCCTGCCTCGTGGTGCAGCAGCCCGACTTCCTCGGCGGGATCGCCGACGTGCAGGCGCTCGCCGACGCGGCGCACGAGGCGGGCGCGCTGTGCGTGGTCGTCGCCGACCCGCTGGCGCTTGGTTTGCTGCGCGCGCCGGGCGACGCGGGCGCCGACCTCGTCACCGGCGAGGGACGCGACCTCGCGGGGCCGATGACGTTCGGCGGCCCCTCGCTCGGCCTGTTCGCCGCGCGCGAGACGTTCCTGCGCCAGATGCCGGGCCGCATCGTCGGCCGCGCGCCGGAGCTGCACCCGCCCGCGGGCGCGCCGCACGATGCGCCCGCGCGCATCGGCTACGTGCTGACGCTGCAGGCGCGCGAGCAGTTCATCCGCCGCGAGCGCGCGACCTCGAACTTCTCGACGGGCCAGTCGCTGATCGCGACGGCCTTCACGATCACGATGCAGACGCTGGGCCCGCAGGGGCTGCGCGAGAGTGCCGAGCTCTGCTACCAGAAGGCGCACGACGCCGCCCGCCGCATCGCCGCGCTACCGGGCTACACGATCACCAGCCCCGGCGCGTGGTTCCAGGAGTTCCTGGTGCGCGGCGAGAAGCCCGCGGCGGTGATCGCCAGCGCGCTCGCGGAGCACGGCATCGTGCCCGGCCTCGACGTCTCGGACCGCGCCGAGCCCGAGGCGCACGAGGCGCTGCTGTTCTGCGTGACGGAGGCGACGCCCGCGGCGCACGTCGATGCGCTCGTGCAGGCGCTGTCGGAGATCGGGGGCCGCTCATGACGCTCACCACCGAGGACGTCGGCGCGCGCCTCGCGTTCGACCGCGGCACGCCGGGCCGTCGAGGCGTCGGCGTCCCGCGCTGGACCGGCGAGCCCACGCCGCTGCCCGACGCGCACCTGCTGCGCGAGTCCGTGCGGCTGCCGGAGCTGAGCCAGAACGAGGTCATCCGCTACTACGGCGCGCTCTCGCGCCGGAACTACAGCATCGACACCGGCACGTACCCGCTGGGCTCGTGCACGATGAAGTACAACCCGAAGGTCAACGACCTGATCGCGAGCCTCGAGGGCTTCGCGCACGCGCACCCGCTCGCCCAGCCGGAGCACCTGCAGGGCATCCTCCGCGTGCTGCACGAGCTGCAGGGCTACCTCGGCGAGATCACGGGGCTGGCGGCGGTGAGCCTCGCGGCGGCAGCCGGTGCGCACGGCGAGCTCGCCGGCATCCTGATGATCAAGCGCGCGCTGGAACGTCGAGGCGACCTCGCGCAGCGGCGACGCGTGCTGGTGCCGGACAGCGCGCACGGCACGAACCCCGCGACCGCCGCGATGGCCGGCTTCACCGTGCAGGAGCTGAAGAGCGGCCCCGACGGCTGCGTCGACCTCGACGCGCTCGAGGCGGCCCTCGGCGACGACGTCGCGGCGTTCATGATCACGCTGCCGAACACGCTGGGCCTGTGGGAGCGCGACATCCAGCGCATCGTGCAGCGCGTCCACGAGGCGGGCGCGTACGTGTACGGCGACGGCGCGAACCTCAACGCGATTCTCGGGCGGATGCGCTTCGGGGATCTCGGCTTCGACGTCGTGCACCTCAACCCGCACAAGACGTTCGGCACGCCGCACGGCGGCGGCGGCCCCGGCGCCGGCCCGGTCTGCGCGACGCCCGAGCTCGCGCCGTTCCTCCCCGCGCCCGTGGTGACCGAGGCGGACGGCTGGTACACGCAGTTCCGCCCGGACGACTCGATCGGCCGGATGCAGCAGTTCCACGGCAGCGTCGGCGTGCTGCTGCGCGCGTACGCGTACATCAGGACGATCGGGCGCGAGGGCCTCGCCGAGACCTCGGGCAACGCGGTGCTGAACGCGAACTACCTGCGCACGCTGATGGAGGCGCACTTCGACCTGCCGTACGACCGCCGCGTGATGCACGAGGTGGTGTTCTCCGGCAACCGCCAGAAGCGCCAGAACGGCATCCGCACGTACGACATCGCGAAGCGGATCATCGACCACGGCCTGCACCCGCCGACCGTCTACTTCCCGCTGATCGTCGAGGAAGCGCTGATGATCGAGCCGACCGAGGCCGAGTCGCGCGAGTCGATCGAGCTGCTGGCACAGGCGTTCATCGAGGTCGCGGAGGAGGCGGCGCGCGACCCCGACGCGCTGCACGCCGCGCCCCAGACGGCGCCGATCGGCCGCATGGACGAGACCGAGGCGTCGAGGCACCCCGTCATCCGCTGGCAGCCGCGCCCGGAATAGCGATCCGCCGGGCGCGTATCATCGGGGCATGAGCGACCAGCAGCCGCCAGCGTCGAACCCGGACACGCTCGCGCCGTCGCTCGAGGCGGAGCAGGCGCTGCGCAGCGCGATGCAGCTGCACGCCGGCGGCAGCATCGACGCCGCGCTGGAGCGCGCCCGCGAGGTCGTGGAGCGCTGGCCGGGCTACGCGCAGGCGCTGTCGTACCTCGGCCAGACGCTCGTCACGCGCAAGCGTCGCTTCGCGGACGGGCTCGCCGTCCTCGACCGCGCCGTCGAGGCGGGCGGCGACGATCCGTACATCCTGTACTCCGCCGCGTGGTGCCGGGAGTTCGCCGCCAACGCGATCGAGCGCCCGAAGGGCGCGCACCAGCGCGTCGAGGCGACCCCGCGGGCGCTGTACGCGAAGGCGCACGACGAGCTCCTGCGCGCGCTGGCGCTCGATCCGGACGACAAGCTGCGCGGCGACGTGGAGGACATCCTCGACGTGATCGCGAAGGCGACCGGCGAGCCGTGGGACGAAGGGCTGTACGAACGTGCCGCACCTCGACCTCGGTAGCGGCTTCCGCCTGTACTACGAGGTGCACGGACCGGCCGTCGGTTCGGAGGGCGCCTCGACGCCCGTCCTGCTCGCGCACGGCGCGGGCGGCAACAGCATGTCGTGGTGGAACCAGGTGCCCGCGCTCGCCGACCGCTACCCCGTGATCACCTTCGACCACCGCGGCTTCGGCCGCTCCCCCGACATCGAGGACGGCCCCGGCCGCATCGCCTTCGGCGCGGACGTGCTCGCGCTGCTCGACCACCTCGAGGTGCCACGCGTGCACTTCGTGGGGCACTCGATGGGCGGGCGCACGGCGTTCGCGCTGTTCGGGCGCGACCCGGAGCGCGTCGTCTCGTTCACCTACTCCGGCACCAACGGCGGCGCGGTGGACGACCGCTATCGCGCGCTGCGCACGCGCCTCGAGGACGACGGGACGCTGGCCGGCACGCTGCTCAGTCGCGCCCTCGCGCCGGGCTTCGCGGCAGAGCAGCCCGCGCTGCACTTCCTGTACCGGCGCATCCGCAGCCTGAACCCGACGAGGCACGCCGACTTCCTGCGGCAGGGCACGCGGGTGATGAACTTCCGGGGCACCGCCGCGACGCGCCTCGCGCAGAGCGGACGGCCGATCCTGTGGGTCGTGGGCGCACTCGACCGCGTGGTGCACCCGGACCTGATCGCGATCTCGCACGACCTGACGCCCGGCTCGCGCTTCCACGTGATCGAGGGCTCCGGCCACTCCGGCTACATCGAACGCCCCGCCGACTGGAACGCAGCCGTCCGCGGCTTCATCGACGAGGTCGAGGACGGCCGCTTCGTGGCGCGGCTCGACTAGCCCTCGACGCGACTACTGGCTCGGGGTGCTCCGCAGCCACGGCACGCGCGCACTGATCGCCTCCGCCAGCTTCAGGTCGAGGTCGGTGATGCCGCCGGCGTCGTGCGTGCTGAGCGCGATGCGCACGTGGCTGTAGGTGTTCACGATCTCCGGGTGGTGGTCGGCGCGCTCCGCGAGGGCGCCCACCTCGACGATGAAGCCGAGTGCGGCGACGAAGTCCGCGAACTGGAACTCGCGGACGATGCGGTCGCCGTCCCGCTCCCAGAGCGGCAGCCGAGCCAGTCCCTCGGCGATGCGGTCGTCGGTCAATCGTTCGGGTCGCTCTGCCATTCGAGGCCTCCTCGGGCGCGCGTCGGACGATCCGATCCTACCGTCAGGGGAGCCTGTTGTTGCGGACGCTGGGCGGCCACCGGACACTGGTGCCATCGCGTCCGCGCACCCGCCGATCGGAGCCGCCATGCCCTCCATCCTCGAAGCGTACGAGGCCCTGCACCGCGGCTCCCGGGTGCTCGCCGAGCGCGCCGGGACGGTGTTCCCCTCCGGCATCAACCACGAGGCGCGCGCCTTCGAGCCCTTCCCGATCTACGTCGAGCGCGCTGCCGGCGCGCGCAAGTGGGACGTCGATGGCAACGAGTACGTGGACTACGTGGGCGGCCACGGTGCGCTGCTGCTGGGCCACAACCGCCCCGAGGTGATGGCCGCGGTGCACGAGGCGCTGGAGCGCGGCACCCACTTCGGCGCGAGCCAGCAGTGGGAGATCGAGTGGGGCCAGCGGATCATCGACATGGTCCCGTGCGTGGAGCGCGTGCGCTTCACCTCCTCGGGGACCGAGGCGACGATGATGGCGCTGCGCCTCGCACGTGCGTACACCGGCCGTGAGCGCATCGTGAAGCTCCAGGAGCACTTCCACGGCTGGCACGACCTCGTCGTGGGCCGGCAGGGCGCCGACGACGCCCGCCCGCACTCGACGGGTGTCCCCACCGGCTTCTACGACTCGCTGACGATCGTCCCCTCGGGCGACGTCGCGGCGCTGAAGCAGGCGCTGGACGCGCGCGACGTCGCCGCGGTGATCCTCGAGCCGACGGGGGCGCACTGGGGCACGCACCCGCTGGCGCCCTCGTACCTCCAGGAGCTGCGCCGCCTGACGACCGAGACCGGCACGCTGATGATCATGGACGAGGTGATCACCGGCTTCCGCATGGCGCCCGGCGGCGCGCAGGAGCGCTACGGCGTGGTCCCCGACCTCTCCTCGTTCGCGAAGATCGTCGCGGGCGGGATGCCCGGCGGCTGCGTCGGGGGGCGCGAGGACATCCTCGACTTCCTCGAGATCCGCCCGAACGACCCGGACTGGAACGGGGAGCGCCGGGTGGCCCACCAGGGCACGTTCAACGCCAACCCGGTGTCGGCGGTCGCCGGCATCGCCGCGCTGAAGATCATCGCCGAGCAGGACGACGTCGCCCGGGCGGACGCCGCCACCGCGGCGCTGGTCCGCGGCATCAACGACCTCTTCAAGAGCCAGTCCGTGCCCGGCTCGGCGTGGGCCGCCTCGTCGATGTGGCACTTCAACCTCGGCTACGACGCCCCCCACCCGGCGGACGTGGAGTGGACGATCGAGGAGCAGCCGCGGGGCATCCTCCCGGCCCTCGTGCGGCCCTTCCGGCAGGCGCTCTACAACCACGGCGTGGACCTGATGGGCAACAGCGGCGGCATGGTCTCCAGCGCCCACGGGGAGCGCGAGGTGGGCGAGACCATCCTCGCCGTGGGCGCCGCGGTGGCCGATCTGCGGGCCGAGGGATTGCTCGATTAGCCGGTTTTTACGCCCGATCCGGGCGCTGTTCGCAACTTTTTTTCGAGGCCCCGGGCAGGTTCGCGCCAGATTCAGACTCGACCGGCATCACAAACACATATGTGAACATTGATGCCCAGTCAGGGGTTGCGAAGCCTCGATCGCCTGACATACTCCCCCGGTGCGGGGAAGACTTTCGAAGGCGCTGGCGCGCTCTGCGCGTCGTGCAGTCCTTCTGACGACTCTTGGTCTGGCGTTCGCCCTCACCCTCGGTGTCGGCGGCTTCGTGGTGATCGCGGCTCCGCCGCCGACCGTCGCGGAGGCACCTGCCCCTGCCTTCAACGACAGCGCCGTCTCCATGACCGCCGCGACTGTCATCACCTCGTCCGCCTTCATCGACGAGCCCGTCGCGTCCGTCCCCGTGAACCAGCAGCCGTTCGAGGCGACGCTCGCGACGACGGCGACGTCGACGCCCCTCCCCACCCCGCTCGCCACGCCCGCCGAGGTCGTTCGCGCTGCGCGCGTCGCCAGTGCGGTCGGCGGGATGGCGCCCGGCGACCGTGCGACGGCGACGGTGTCGTTCTACTACTGCCGCACCGGCGGCGGCGCCAGCGGCGACGGCGGTGGCTTCTGCGGCCGCATGCGTGACGGCAGCGTCGTCTACAGCGGCGCCGCGGCCTGCGACGTCGCCTACCTCGGCCAGCACTTCAAGATCGTCGGTGACCCCACCGGACGCGAGTACCGCTGCGCCGACACCGGCAGCGCCGTCCACGGCCTCCACCGGGACATCTGGTTCAACAGCAGCGCCGAGGGCTGGGCATGGCTGCGGAGCGTCGGCTCCTCAGCGACGATCGAGATCGTCCCCTAGCGCGCACGGCCCGCCGAGGACCTGGCACGGCCTGATGCGCCGCCATTGCGCACGCATCCCGGATTAGACACCGACCTTTTACCGATTGTTCACGTGCTCCTCTTGTACGTGGCGTCATCTCGCCCGATGATGGTCTTGTGACAAAATGCACAAACGAGAGCGGCGGGCGTCGTCTCTCGAACGCGCTGGAAGCAGGATTTTGATGGACATCGTTCGCGAGAACTCCACACGCACCGACGTCGGCCAGCGCATCCGCGCGTGGCGCCTGCGCCGGGAGCTGTCCCAGGCCGACGTGGCCCGGCTGGCCGGGATCACCCAGGCCTCCCTGTCGAACTACGAGAACGGCAAGCGCGACCTGCCGCTCACCACCCTGCTGGGTGTGACGAAGGCGCTGAACGTCTCGCTGGGCGACCTACTGGACATGCCCGACGTCATCGTCGTCCGGGACTCCGTCCTCGGCCGCGCCGTCGAGCAGCTCCAGGTCCGCGTCCCGGCTGGTGTCGGGGCGTACGCCGCCTCGTAGCCCCTCGACCCGCGCCCACGCGGGTCGTTCCGGCATGCGCGCCACCGTTGCGTGATTGAGAGGCCCCGCCCGGTGCGGGGCCTCTTGCCGTCCACGCAGGGGCGGTCCGCGTCTGCGTATACTGGGCTTCGGTCGCCTGGCTGCGGCCCGGCCGGCGAAACGGGGGGACCCAGTTGGCAGACGAACAACCCACAACGCTCGGCGCGCTGAAGGCCGCGAACATCGCGGTGCTGCCGGTGCGGCAGGAGCTTCGGAAGAACCTCATCGCGAAGATCCGGTCGGGCGAGCGGCTCTTCCCCGGCGTGGTCGGCTACGACGACACCGTCATCCCCCAGCTCCAGAACGCGATCCTCTCGGGGCAGGACATCATCCTCCTCGGCGAGCGCGGGCAGGCGAAGTCGCGCATCATCCGCGCGCTCACCTCGCTCCTCGACGAGTGGACGCCCGTCATCGCGGGCTGCGAGATCCCCGAGAACCCGTACGAGCCCGTCACCCCGCAGGGCCAACAGCTCGTCGAGGAACGTGGCGACGACACGCCGATCTCGTGGATGCACCGCGACGACCGCTACGGCGAGAAGCTCGCGACGCCCGACATCACGATCGCGGACCTCATCGGCGAGGTGGACCCGATCAAGGTCGCGGAGGGGCGCTACCTCTCTGACGCGTTCACGATCCACTACGGCCTGATCCCGCACACCAACCGTGGCATCTTCGGCCTGAACGAGCTGCCCGACCTCTCGGAGCGCATCCAGGTCGGCCTGCTCAACGTGATGGAAGAGCGCGACGTGCAGATCCGCGGGCACAAGGTGCGCCTGCCGCTGGACGTCCTGGTCGTCGCGACCGCGAACCCGGAGGACTACACCAACCGCGGCCGCATCATCACGCCGCTGAAGGACCGCTACGGCGCGCAGATCCGCACGCACTACCCCCAGACCGTCGAGGGCGAGGTCGAGATCATGGAGGCCGAGGCGGCCCACCTGATGGTCGACCCCGACATCGAGGTGATCATCCCCGACTACATGAAGCAGATCATCGCGGAGGTCACGCGCCTGGCGCGGCGCTCGCCGGACGTCAACCAGCGCTCGGGCGTTTCGGTACGTGCCTCGATCGCGGACTACGAGGCGATGATCGCGAACGCGACGCGACGCGCGATCCGCCTCGGCGACCGTGTTGCGGTGCCGCGCATCTCCGACCTCGCGTTCATCATGCCGTCGCTCCAGGGCAAGGTGGAGCTGGAGACGGTCGAGGACGGCAAGGACGAGCAGATCCTCGAGCGGCTCGTGCAGGGCGCGGCGGTGGCGGTGTTCAACCGCCTGATCGGCGACGCCGATATGGACCTCGTCGTCGACTCGTTCCGCAGCGGCCGCTCCGTCGAGACCGGCGAGGCGAAGGGCGCGACCGAGTACCAGCAGCTGCTCACCGACGTCGACGGCCTCGCCGAGGTGGTCGGCCAGATCACCGGCGACGAGCGCCCGCAGGTGCAGGCGAGCGCCATCGAGTTCGTGCTTGAGGGACTGCACCTCAACAAGCGGTTGAACAAGGACCGCGTGTCGGGACGCTCGCTCTACCGGGGCTAGCCGCGGGGCTGCCCGGACCGCGCGCACCTCGGCCCGTCGCCCGAATCGAGGCGTCACGTGGCGATGTTGTTCCGCTACACCGAATGGGACGGCACGCAGTCGATCCCGGACCTGGACGCCAACCAGGTGCTGGATGCGCTCGCCGACGACCTGATGAACTTCGGCGACCTCCAGCACGCGCTGCGCAACCTGATGCAGCGCGGCATGCGCGATCCGCAGGGCGCGCGCACGCAGGGCCTGCGTGACCTCCTCCAGCAGCTCCGCCAGCAGCGCCGCCAGCGCCTCGACCAGTTCGACCTCGGCGGCGTGATGCAGGACCTGAAGCGCCAGCTCGACGAGATCCTCGACCTCGAGCGACAGACGCTCGAGGAGCGCCTGCGCCAGCAAGGCGAGCAGGGCAACGAGGGCGCGAACGACCAGCAGGGCGGCCAGCCCGAAGGTGCGAACCGCCAGCAGCAGCCCGGCGATCCCTCGGACGGCACGGACGGCTCCGAGGGCAGCGACAGCGCCGAGGGGCAGGATGGCGAGCAGAACGGCCAGCAGGATGGGCAGCAGGGCCAGCGCGGCCAGCAGCAGCGTGCCCAGCAGTCACCTCGAGGCATGCAGTCGGGACAGCAGCAGTCGCAGCGCGGCGCGCAGGGCCAGCCCCAGTCCGGTGGTGAGCAGTCCGGTGGCGAGCAGCCCGGCGGCGAGCAGTCCGGTGGTGAGCAGTCCGGTGGTCAGCAGGGCCAGCAGCAGCCCGGCGGCCAGCAAAGCGGGTCGCCCGAGGGCGGCGAGCCGGGTGCCTCGGGCGAGTCGGGGCAGGGCGGCGGCGCTCAGTCCGAGCAGGAGCAGTTCGAGGAGATGCTGCGCCGCATCGCGGAGCGCAAGCAGAGCTTCCTTGACCAGCTGCCGCAGGACACCGCGGGCCAGATGAAGGACCTCCAGAACTACGAGTTCCTCAACCCCGACGCGCAGTCGCGCTTCCAGGAGCTGGTAAACCAGCTCAAGGAGGCGATGACCAACTCCTTCTTCAAAGACGTCCAGAAGATGGTCGAGGAGATGTCCGACGGCGATAAGCAGCGCATGAAGGACATGGTCAAGGCGCTGAACGACATGCTCGCCCAGAAGATGAAGGGCGAGGAGCCCGACTTCGACGGCTTCATGGACCAGTTCCGCGACATGTTCGGCGACAACCCGCCGAAGAACCTCGACGACCTGATCTCGCAGATGCAATCGCAGATGTCCGCGATGCAGTCGCTGATGGACTCGCTCCCCGGCGACCAGCGGCAGCAGCTCCAGTCGATGCTCGCCGACAAGCTGGGCGACCCGGAGCTCGAGTCCGAGATGTCCGAACTCGCGCAGAACCTCGACTTCCTGAACCCCTCGCGCGACCAGTCCAACGCCTACCCGTTCCGTGGCGACGAGGAGATCGACCTCCAGGCCGCGATGAACCTGATGGGCGAGATGCAGGACATCGACGCGCTGGAGCGCGGGCTGGAGCGCGCGCAGTACACGGGCGACCTCGACCAGGTCGACGAGAACGCGCTGCGCGAGCTGCTCGGCGACGAGGCCGTCGACTCGTTCGACGAGCTGAAGCAGCTGCTCGAGGTCCTCGAGCAGGCGGGCTACATCCGCCGCGAGGGCGACGAGTGGCAGCTGACGCCGCGCGGCACGCGGATGATCGGGCAGAATGCGCTCACGGAGATCTTCCGCTCGCTGAAGAAGCAGGGCATCGGCAACCACCCGGTGCCGGAGACGGGCCGCCACGGCGAGCGCCTGGACGAATCGAAGCCGTACGAGTTCGGCGACCCGTTCCACCTCGACATGCGCAAGACGATCATGAACGCGATCGAGCGCGAGGGCACCGGCGCGCCGGTCCACCTGGCGGCGGGCGACTTCGAGATCTACCGCAGCGAGCTGGTCTCGACGACGACGACGGTGCTGATGGTTGACCTGTCGTGGTCGATGGCGCTGCGCGGCTCATTCCAGGCGGCGAAGAAGGTCGCGCTCGCGCTGCAGAACCTGATCAAGGCGCAGTACCCGAAGGACAGCCTCTACATCATTGGCTTCTCCGCGTACGCGCGGGAGTTGAAGCCGCAGGAGCTGCCGTACGTGCGCTGGGACGAGTCAGTGCTGGGCACCAACATGCACCACGCGCTGCTCCTCGCGGAGCGGCTGCTGGCGAAGCACCGCGTGGGGTCGCGGCAGATCCTGATGATCTCGGACGGCGAGCCGACCGCCCATCTCGAAAAGGGCCGCTCGCAGTTCTCGTACCCGCCGAGCCCGATCACGATCCGCGAGACGCTGAAGGCCGTGAAGCGCGTGACGCAGCAGGACATCACGATCAACACCTTCATGCTGGACCGGAACTACTACCTCAAGGAGTTCGTGAACCAGCTGGCGAAGATCAACGGCGGCCGCGTGTTCTACACCACGCCCGACCGCCTCGGCGAGTACATCCTCGTCGACTACGTGCAGCACAAGCGAAAGCACATCACGCAGCGCTAGCGGGCCTGACGCGGGCGTCGTTTGGTTCCTCGTGCTGACCTAGCTGTCGAGGCGGCCCGGGGACAGGTGCGACGCTCGTGTGCCTCGACTCGCCGAGGTGGCCGCGTGAGGCGGCCCACCCCTGCCCCTCCCGGCGCGGGAGGGGTTCTGAAACCAGAAGATGTTGTGAGGAGCTGCGCCCCTCACACTCCCGGCGGAATCTGCCAGTCTGCGTTGCCTCCCCCCGGACGCTCGCCGAGGATCTAGCGCGCTAGAGCAGCCCGTCCTTGCCCATCATCGAGCGCGCGAGCGACACGCGGCCGAGGTGGCCGATGCCGTGCCACAGCACGAAGGCGTTGACGAGCTCCATCCGCGGCCGCTCCCCGCCGGGCCGCGCGAGGACCGGGGTCTCGAGGTACTCGAGCGTCGCGTTCGCGAGCTTCGGGACGGCGGCAGCGCGCACCGCCTCGATGTAGTCGATCAGGCCGGCGGCGTCCGGGAAGCGCAGGTTGTGCGCGATCTCCTCGGGCATCCCCGTCCCCGCCTCGATGCGCGGCAGTCCGAAGCGCTCGTCGAAGCGCTGCGCGAGCCAGATCGGCTGCTCGCGGTCGAACACGAAGAAGATCTGGTTGTCGATGATGCGCACGGCGTGCCACACGTCGAAGCCCAGCGAGTTCGTATTCTCGACCGCCTTGAAGTGGATCTGATCGACGTCGAGGTCCTCGACGCCGCGGACGAGGTACTTCAGCAGTCGATCGGTGAACTCAGCGAGCTGGGCCGGCATCGTCGTATCAACCATGGAACCTCCCGGTGCACCTGTGCATGCGCGCCGGGACTGTAGCACCAACCGGCCGGCGCTAGTCGACGACGATGTAGGCCTGGTGGTAGCGGCGCACCGCTTCGCCGTCGCCGGTGATCAGCGGGCCGCGCTGGTGCGGCGTCGTGATCGGCACGTCGAGGACGGAGCGCGTGCCGTCCATCGCCGCCCCGCCCGCGGCCTCCATGATGAAGCCGATCGGGCAGATCTCGTACAGCATGCGGAGCTTGCCGTCGGGCGAGGTCTCGTCCTCGGGGTAGAGGAAGACGCCGCCGGACATCAGCACGCGCAGCACGTCCTCGACCATCGAGCCGCTGTAGCGGCCGCGAAGGCCCGTCGAGGCGTGATCGACAGCGCGCAGCACGCGCGCGGGCCAGCGGTCGCGGTACATCCAGTTGATGCTGGCGTACTGCGCCTGTGGCGCGCGGATCTTCGGCGACACCAGCCGCCAGGTGCGGTCCTCCGGGTCGAACGCGAACCCGTCCACGCGGTCCGGCGACGCGACGATGAGCATCGTCGGCAGCCCGTACACCGTGAACGCCGCCGCGACGAGCTGGCGCCCGGTGATGCTGTACCCCGCCTCGAACGCCCCGTGCGCGTCCGTGTAGACGCCGAGGACGGAGCCGACCGGCGCCACGCCGATGTTCGACGAGCCGTCCAGCGGGTCGAAGCAGCAGGTGTAGGTGCCCGCGCCGACCTCGATGGGGTCGGGCTCTTCCTCGGAGATCAGCCGCGCGACGTCCGGGAGGCGCAGCGCCTCGCGGAACATCTCGTTCGCCCGGTCGTCCAGCTTCGCGGTCGCCTCGTCCTGCACGTTGATCTCGCCGGTCGAGCCGAGGAGGTCACGCAGCGGCGCCACCGCGAGCAGGTCGCGGAGGGACGCGCTGGCCCCCGCGAATCCCTGCAGGATGGCGCAGACAGGGGCCGGAAACTGCTCGCTCAGCACGCTGGCGAGTTCGGGGTACGATTCGGGCAACAGGCATTCCCGTCTGTGCGTCGTGCAGTGCGTCCTGCCGGACGCGTCCTAGATCGTGAAGTCCCGGGTGCCCTCGTAGACCGCGAGGGCGTCCTGCACCGAGGAGCCGCCGTAGGTGATCGAGCTGATCGCCTTCGTCATGCGGACCGCCTCGGCGAGCGGCTTCTGGTGGATGTTGCGGCCGGTCGCGCTGCCCGCGGCGCCGCTGATGAAGATCTGGTCGTGCAGCGTCTGGAGGAACGACTCCACGCCCGTGCCCTCGCCGCCAGCCGTGATCAGGCGCGTGCGGCCGGCGGCCTTCGCCGCCTCGCGGAACGCCTCGGCGACGCTGCCCTCGCTGACCTTCGGGTAGTTCACCTTGCAGAAGTCGGCGCCGAGCGTGGCCGCGAGGCCCGCGCACCCGGCGATGAGGTGCGGGTTGCGCTCGTCCGGGACGGCCTTGCCGCGCGGGTAGACCCACAGCACGGTGAGCAGACCCTGGCGGTGCGCCTCGTAGCAGAGCTGCGCGGCACCGGCCATCTGCTCCGCCTCGTACTGGCTGCCCGGGTACACCGTGTAGCCGACGCCGACGATGTTCAGCCCGGCGTCGCGGAGCGAGACGACCTGGTCGACGGTGACCCAGTCGCGGCTGCGCGGGTCGCCGATCGATGTGCCGATGAGGTGCGTCTTGCTGTTCACCTTCACGAGGTACGGCACGTCGCTGTAGTCCGGCCCGTAGCGCGCGATCAGCCCGAGCTGGCTCGCGAACGCGCCCACGACACCCTGCTGGGCGATGCGGAACAGGTGCTCCGGGTCGGCGTCGTCCTCGGCGATCGGGCCCTGGCTCGTCTTGCCGTAGAAGTCGTCGTTGAGGTGCTCGACCTTCTGGTCGCCCGCGAACAGCGCGAGGTTGCCCGTGCCCTTCGTGACGAGGTTGAAGTTGGCTTCGTAGACGCCCCGCATGTTGGCGGGCACATCGGCGGGGACGGCGAGGCGGGTGGTGTCGGAAATGGTCATCGTGGACCCCCTAAACGAGAGTGATGCCAGCGGCTGCCCGTATCATAAACGCCTCCCGCACCTCGTGCCCATCTCGCGATCCCGGACGCCTCGAGGCCCTCGGTCACCTGCGCGACAGAGCCGGTGATCCGCTGATTTGGGAGCAGGAGAGGCCGTCACCCTGTGCCCTCTCCCCAAACGGGGAGAGGGTTCTGAGGAGTATCCGAGGGGGGATCTGGCCCCCTCTCCCCGTTCGGGGAGAGGGTTGGGGTGAGGGCCTGCACCACGCTTCTCGTTCGTGGCCGCGAACGGCCGAGGCGACGGCGCGAGAGCTAGCGCTTCGGCGCGGGGCGCCGGGCCCCCACGTACTCCGCGAGGTGCTCGCCCGTGAGCGTCGAGGCGTCCGCGACGAGGTCGGCGGGGGTGCCCTCGAACACCACGCGGCCGCCGTCGTGCCCGGCGCCGGGGCCGAGGTCGATGATCCAGTCGGCGTGGGCCATGACCGCCTGGTGGTGCTCGATCACGATGACCGACTTCCCGGAGTCGACGAGACGGTCGAGCAGCCCGAGCAGCTGCTCGACGTCCGCGAGGTGCAGCCCGCTCGTCGGCTCGTCCAGGACGTAGACGCCGCCCTTCTCGGCCATGCGGGTCGCCAGCTTGAGCCGCTGGCGCTCGCCGCCCGAGAGCGTCGTGAGCGGCTGGCCGAGGCTCAGGTAACCGAGCCCGACGTCGGCGAGCCGCTCGAGGATCGCGTGCGCGGCCGGCGTGCGGGCGTCACCGCTGCCGAAGAACGCCTCGGCCTCCGTGACCGACATGGCGAGGACCTCGGCGATGTTGCGGCCGCCGAGGCGGTAGTCGAGCACGGCCGCCTGGAACCGCCGCCCCTCGCACAGCTCGCAGATCGAGGTGACGCCGGCCATCATGCCGAGGTCGGTGTAGATGACCCCGGCGCCGTTGCAGGTGGGGCAGGCGCCCTCGGAGTTGGCGCTGAACAGCGCGGGCTTCACGCCGTTGGCCTTCGCGAACGCGGTGCGGATCGGATCGAGCAGGCCGGTATAGGTCGCGGGGTTGCTGCGTCGCGATCCTCGGATGGCGGTCTGGTCGACGGCGACGACGCCGTCGCGAGTCGATACCGATCCGTGGATCAGCGAGCTCTTCCCCGACCCGGCCACGCCGGTCACCACGACCAGCACGCCGAGCGGAATGTCGACGTTCACCTTCCGCAGGTTGTTGGTGGTCGCGCCGCGCACCTCGAGCGTGTCCGAGGCCGTCCGCACCGCCGGCTTCAGCGACGCACGGTCGTCGAGGTGCCGGCCGGTGAGCGTGCCGCTGGCGCGCAGCCCCTCGACGGTGCCCTCGTACACCACCTCGCCGCCGCCGCTGCCCGCGCCGGGACCGAGGTCGACGACGTGGTCGGCGATCTCGATCGCCTCGGGCTTGTGCTCGACGACCAGCACCGTGTTGCCCTTGTCGCGCAGCTGCAGCAACAGGTCGTTCATGCGCCGGATGTCGTGCGGGTGCAGGCCGACCGTCGGCTCGTCGAACACGTAGGTCACGTCGGTGAGCGAGGAGCCGAGGTGGCGGATCATCTTGACGCGCTGCGCCTCGCCGCCGGAGAGCGTGCCCGACGGCCGGTCGAGCGAGAGATAGCCGAGCCCGATCTCCACGAACGAGTCGAGCGTCTCGCGCAGGTTCTCCAGCAACGGCGCGACGGACGGCTCCTCGAGGTCGCGCACCCACTCGGCGAGGTCGCTGATCTGCATCGCGCACGCGTCCGCGATGTTGGCCTTCTTGATCTTCGACGACCGTGCGGCCTCGTTGAGCCGGGTGCCGCCGCAGTCGGGGCACGCCGTGAACGTCACCGCCCGCTCGACGAACGCGCGGATGTGCGGCTGCATCGCCTCGACGTCCTTCGACAGGAAGGACTTCTGGATCTTGGGGATGAGCCCTTCGTAGGTGAGGTTCATGTTGTCGACCTTCACCTTGGTCGACTCCTGCCGGAGGAAGTAGTCCAGCTCCTTCTTCGTGTAATCCTTGATCGGCTTGTCCGCGTCGAGCACGCCCGTCGCCGAAAAGATGCGCACGTACCATCCGTCGGCGGTGTAGCCGGGGATCGTGATCGCGCCCTCGGCGAGCGACTTGCTGTCGTCGTACAGCTGCGTGAGGTCGATGTCGGAGACGGTGCCCATGCCCTCGCAGCGCGGGCACATCCCGCCGAGGACGGTGAACGTGCGACTCTCCGTCTTCGCGGACGCGCGGTCGGTGGTGATCGCGCCGCCGCCACGGGCCGACGCGACGTTGAACGAGTACGCGCTGGGCGGGCCGATCTGCGGCTTCCCCAGCCGGCTGAAGACGATGCGCAGCATTGCGTTCGCGTCGGTCGCCGTGCCCACCGTGGAGCGAACGTTCGCGCCCATCCGCTCCTGGTCGACGATGATCGCGGTCGTCAGCCCCTCGAGCACGTCGACGTCGGGGCGGCCGAGCGTCGGCATGAAGCCCTGCACGAACGCGCTGTACGTCTCGTTGATCATCCGCTGCGACTCGGCGGCGATCGTGCCGAACACCAGCGAGCTCTTGCCCGATCCGGACACGCCGGTGAACACCGTCAGCCGGCGCTTCGGGATCTCTACGCTGACATCCTTCAGGTTGTTCTCGCGCGCGCCCTGCACCCGGATCAGGTCATGGCTGTCCGCCGCGTGCGTCCCGGACGACGGCGTCTGCTTTTTCGTGGAGCCGTTGAAGTTCGCCGGCGAAGTCGTCGCCGCGCGCCGCCGACATTAGGCGGACAAGCAGCCCATAGGCTCGGACGAGGGCGGGGTCGTCCCTCACGTCTAGGAGGTAGCGTTCGGCCTCGCCCTCTAAAGTAGCGCTGTTAGTGT
>CANJBO010000002.1 GCA_947472995.1 Chloroflexota bacterium | reverse complement strand
CGCTGTCGCGGAAGAACGCCATCCACAGCTCGTACGTCGGGTCGCGGTGCACTACGTGGGGCTCCGCCTCGAACGTCACGCCGCGCGCGCTCAGCGCCTCGTGCGCCGCGCGCACGTCCGGCACGCGGAAGTACAGCACCGAGCCGCCCTCGCCGCCGCTGCCCTCCGGCACCGCCAGCATCAGCCGCACCCCGTCGAGGTCGAAGAACCCCAGCGTCCCGGCCTGGAACAGGAACCGCGCGCCCAGCTGGTCGCGGTAGAACGCGACCGCCCGATCGATGTCGCGCACCGGCAGCGATAGCTGCATCAGCGACGACAGTGACACGCTCGCTTCGCCGGTCATCGATGTTCTCCTCGTCAGTCTCGTCTCCCCTCCTCCCTCGCGGGGGAGGGCCGGGGTGGGGGCTCCGGCTCGCGCCGTCTCGTCCGCCCTAGTAGTGCGCGACGACCGGGTTCCCCCACTGGAACGGGCGCGTGAACACGTGCCCGATGTGCGCGATCCCGCCGTGGTGGTGCAGCGCCGCCTCGACCGGCTCCGTCAGGTCGAGGGCGTAGCCCGCGTTCTGCGGATACTCGCGCGCGTGCTGCATGTCGAGGTACAGCACGCGCCCGCGCGTGCCCGAGAAGCGCTCCAGCGCCGTCGAGGTCAGCTGTGCGATGTCGTCTGTCACCTCGCCGCCGCTCGCGCCCACCTTCAGGCGTAGCGGCGCGACGTGGGTGTCGACGTCTGCGACGTGCAGGCGCACCGGGTCGCGGTCGAGCGCGCCGCCCGGCGTCGCCAGCTCGATCGAGGGCGTCCCGATGTGCGTGTGCGTCCACGCGAACGCGCAGGCCTCGGACAGCACGCCCTGCGCGCGGTCGTCGTTCGGCGTGCGTGGCTCGCACACGGCGTTCCCGTGCGCCGCGAGGAGCCGCGCGGCCAGCGTCTCCTCGGCACCCGCGTCCGCGACGATATTGAGTGCGCGGCCGATCCAGTAGAACGGCGGGTTGTGCTCGATCGGGCGCGTCTGCATGCGCGCGATCCAGCACATGACGTCGTTCCCCGGCTCGGGCGGGATCGCGGGGAAGAAGTGGCGCAGCCACGGGCCCATCTGCATGTCGACCATCCGCGCATGGTAATCCCCGCTCCCCGTCCCGCCGAGGCCCCCTCGACGCCGCGCCCGCGGGAACGGTGCGAAGATGGCGCTCCGCCCCCGCGAGGATCTGCCGGGGGCGCACGAGAGGACACGCATGGCAGCAGGGAGCCTCGAGGGCCGGCGGGCGATGGTGATCGGCGCGGAGTTTCCCGCCGGCGCCGCGATCGCGCGCGCCTACGCGGCGGCGGGCGCGGACGTCGCGCTCTGCTCGCTCACCGCCGACGAGGCGGTCCTGCGCTCCCGCGCCGTGAAGCGCCAGGTCGAGGCGATGGGCCGCCGCACCGCCGAGTACGTCATGGACGTCACGCTGGGCAAGAACGTGCAGGTCACCACGCGCCAGATCGTGAAGGAGATGGGCGGGCTCGACCTCGTCGCCTCCGCGCCGCACCTGTTCCTCGACCGGTCGATCGCGCGCACGTCGGACACCGAGCTGGCGCGCGTGATGCAGGTGAACTTCGCGGCGCAGTTCTTCGTCGTCCGCGCCGTCGCCGACGAGTTCCGCCGCGAGCGTCCGGACGGAACTCCAGGCGGCTGCATCACCCTCGTCACAACTGCGCTCGAAGCGCCGCCGGGCACAGACGTCACCGCGTACGCCGCGGCGAACGCCGCCGTGCAGTCGCTCGTGCGGAGCGCCGCGCACGAGCTGGCGGCCGAGGGCATCGTCGTCACCGGCATCGCGCTCAGCGGCGTCGAGGGCGATCCCACCGACGCAGCCGCCTCGACGCCCGCGCGGGACGAGGAGATCGGCGCCGCCGCCGTGCTGCTGGCCAGCGAGGCCGCGTCTTCGGGTATCGTCGGTCGCATCATTCCCGTGGGCGGCGCCGCGCAGCAGTAGCAGCGCGCCCGGCGGGGCGAGGGGGCACGAGATGGGCGTACTCGACAGGTTCGATCTCACCGGGCAGGTCGCGATCGTGACCGGCGCGGGCACCGGCCTCGGCCGCGCGTTCGCGCACTCGCTCGCGGACGCCGGCTGCGACATCGTCGGCGTCGGCCGCCGTCCCGAGCCGATCGAGGCGGTCGGCGAGGAGATCCGCGCGCGCGGCCGTCGCTACCTCGGCCTCGGCGGCACGGACGTCACTGACTCCGTGCAGGTCAACGCGATGGTCGAGCGAGCGGTCGCGGAGATGGGGCGCGTCCACATCCTCGTCAACAACGCCGGCGGCGGTGGCGCCGGGCGTGGCAAGACCTTCGTCGAACTGACCGACGAGGACTGGCACACCGGCATCGACACCAACCTCACCTCGGCGTTCTTCTGCTCGCGCGCCATCGTGCCGCACATGCTGGAGCAGGGCGGCGGGCGCATCATCAACATCTCGTCGGTGTGGGGCTACCGCGGCGGCAACAACAACTTCATGTACACGATCTCGAAGGGCGGCATCCTCCAGCTCACGAAGTCGCTGGCGATGACCTACGCGCGCGCGAACATCCGCGCGACGTGCATCTCGCCCGGCATCTTCCCCACGCGCGACGACCCCGACCGCGCGGCGGCGCTGGCGCAGACGCTCCCCGGCGGCCGTCCCGGCCTCCCGACCGAGCTGGGCCCGCTCGCGGTGTTCCTCGCCAGTCCCGCGTCGGACTACATGAGCGGGCAGGCGATCATCATGGACGGCGGCATCGCGCCCGCCGGCGTCACCCCGGCCGGCGTCGTGCCGCGGGCGGAGGGCTAGACCGATGGCGCACATGTTCTCGCTCGCCGGCAAGCACGCGCTGGTCACCGGTGCCACCACGCCGCTCGCGCGCGCCCTCGCCGTCGGCCTCGCCGAGGCGGGCGCCACCGTCTCCGTCACCACCACGCGCGCCGCGCTCCCCGAGGAGGTGCAGGCGAACTCGATCCTCAACGAATGCTGGGCCGCCGCCGGCGCCAGCGGGCAGGCGAAGACGCTCGACCTCACCGACCCCGCCGCCGTCGAGGCGGCCGTCGAGGCGCTCGAGCGCGAGGTCGCGCCGATCGACATCCTCGTGAACGCCACGCACGGCGCGAACATCAAGCCGGCGCTGGAGGCGAGCCTCGCCGACTGGCAGACCGAGATCGACCGCAACGTCACCACCGTGTTCGTGGCCTCGCAGGCGGTCGGGCGGCGGATGGTCGCGCGCGGCGCCGGGCGGATCATCAACCTCGTGTCGGTGCTGCACGACCGCGCCGTGCCGAACAGCGCACTGTTCAGCGCGTCGCAGGCCGCCGTCCTCGGGCTGACGCGCACGCTCGGCATCGAGTGGGGGCGCGGCGATGCCACGCTGGCGCGCGTCACCGTGAACGCGCTGGGCCTCGGCTTCTTCCGGGGCGTGCCGGGCCCGCAGGCCGACGCCGAGGTGCACGCGATCCTCGAGCGGTACATCCCGCTGCGCCGCCTCGGCGACCCGGCGGACCTGCAGGGCGCGGTCGTCTACCTGGCGTCCGACACGACGAACTTCCTGCAGGGCGAGCTGATCATGGTCGACGGCGCGATCGCGAGCCACGCATAGTGACGACCTCGAACGGCCCCGTCGCCCCCGGCCCCGGCCTGCGCTGGACCGGCGACGGCGCGCTCGCGCCGAAGCCCGCCGCACCCCGCTGGGGCGGCGATGCCCCGCCGGTCGTCGAGGCATCCGCCGCGCCGCGCCAGAACCCGCTGGTCGTCGCCTCGCGCCACGCGACGATCGACGGGATGGTGCTGGCGGCGATGTGGCGGCGGCTGCTCGCGTGGGGCATCGACCGGTCGATCAAGGTCATCGCGTTCATGATCATCCTCGGCGTCTCCGGCACGGAGCTGACGCCGTCGATCCTGCAGTCGCCGGAGCTGATCTTCGCGCTCGGCCTGCTGAGCGCGGGCTACGAGTTCGTCTTCGGCATCCGCGGCGTCACGCCCGGCGGCCGCGTCCTGCGCCTCCGCATCGCGCGGATCGACGGCACCGAGCCGGGCGTGCGGCGGTCGCTGACGCGCGCCTCGGCGGCCTCGCTCAGCGAGTTCTTCCTGTTCTCGGGGGCGCTGCTGGCGTTCTTCGACCGGCGGCGGCAGACCGTGTACGACAAGCTCGCCGGCACGATTGTGGTGATGACGACGCCCGAGCCGAGCCCGCCCGCCGCGCCGTAGGGCACCTCGAGGGCGTTGCTAGTGCGCGGCCTCCCACGGCAGCGCGCGCGGCTGCAGCACCTGCCGCACGCCGCCGTCCGCGACCACCGCGATCAGGTCCACCGTGCCGTACGAGGCGGGGTTCATCCCGCGCAGCGCGGCCGTCGCCAGCTCGTCCTTCAGGTGCGCGACCGCGCCGACGAGGACCAGCGCCACGAGGTCGATCTGCTCACCGCCAGCCCGCGCCGCCTCGAGTTGCGCGACCGCGCGCTGGACGTGGCGACGGAGCATCCGCCGCACGATCGTCCCGTCGAGGGGATCGACCTGCGGGGGCGCGGCGATCACCGTGACGCCCTCGGTCGCGCCGTCCGGCAGGCGCGAGACGGTCCACGTGTCCGTGACCTGCACGTCCGTGACCTCGCCCGGCGCGAGCAGCGCCGCCCGGTCGCGCACCCGCGACACGATGATGTCGATCTCCGCGCGCTCCTCCGGCAGCCGGTGCAGTGCGCGCGAGTCGAGGTGGAACGAGCCCGGCAGGCCCTCGGACATCGTCGTCCACTCCGGGGCTAGCCCGCCGGTCACGGAGACGTACGCCCCCTCGTCGGCGAGCTTCGCGAGCACCAGCGTCAGCGGCAGGCGCACCTCGCGCTGCTCGCCGGGGCGCAGCCCGGACAGGCCATGCGACAGGATCACGCGCAGGTTCGACACCTGCGGCTCGGTCGTCGGGAGCGCGGCCTTCGGCGGCACCCACACGGCGTATGCCCCGCGCTCGATCGAAGATCCCTCGGCGCTCACGTCCGCCGTGAGCAGCGCGGCGAGGTCGTCCGCGCCCTCGATCGGCCCGGGCGCGATGTCCGCGTCCCACAACGGGCCGATCGTCACGCCGACGCGGCGGTCGCGCTGCTGGAGCACGGCGTCGAAGGCGCTGGCGGGGACGTCGAGGGGCCGGAACGTGCGGAAGTACCGCTCGCTCATCCACGAGGAGAGGAGGTGCAGGGCGGCCACGTGGATGGAGGAGAGGTCGGGCATGACGTCGGGAGCCGATCGGGGCCCGGGGCGGTCCTCGACGCTAGTTTCCAGCCGCGCGGCGCTCGTCGAGGCGCACGAAGTACGGGTTCACCGCGACCCACAGCACGTCGATCACGAGCACCACGTTGATGCCGAGGAACATCAGGATGCCGAGCCATTTGAGCGCGGTCGCCGGGCCGGAGCTGCCCGACCCGGTCTGCTGCATCCAGACGACGCCGACGAAGCACAGCACGAACCCGATGACGACCGTCCAGAACGCTCGTCGATGCACCACGTAGCGGGTGAGGTAGGCGATCAGCCCGGCGCCGGCCGCGACGTTCCCGGCGATCGCGCCCTGGATGGGGTTGCCGTGGACGTGGGTGATGCCCCAGCCGTTGAAGACGACCCACGAGAGGATCGCGGGGATCGCCGCCGCGACCACGATGCCGAGCAGGTCTGCGCGCTTGAACCGCATGTCTCGCCTCGTCGCCCTCGCCGCTGCCGCGGCACTTCGTGATCGGTCGCCATCATCGGCCCTGCGCGGGCCCTCGACAACCGTCTCGCTAGATGTTCGACCGGGACTGGCCGCCGTCCACGTTCAGCGTGGCACCGACGATCCACGAGGCGCGCGGCGAGCAGAGGAACGCCACCACCTCGCCGATCTCCTCCGGGCGCCCGAAGCGGCCGCCCGCGATGTTCTGCTGGATGAACTGCGCCATCGCCTCCGGCGCCTCGACGAGGCGGCGTCCCCACGAGCCGCCCTCGAACGCGATCGACCCCGGGGCCAGGCTGTTCAGGCGGATGCCCTGCTTGATCCAGTCGAGCGCGTACGCCTTCGTCATCCCGATCTGCGCCGCCTTGTTGGCGTTGTACTGCGGCGAGCCGCCCGCCTCGCGCCCGAAGATCGAGGAGATGTTCACCACCGCCCCCTGCCCCGAGGCCACGAGGTGCGGCTTCGCCAGCTCCATCAGCCGCAGCGCCGACATGACGTTCAGCTCGTACGCCCGCCGGAACCGCTCCGCGAGGTCGTCGTCGCTGGTGTTGCCGCCGGCGTTGTTCACGAGGATGTCGAGCCCGCCGTGCGCGGCGACGGCCTCCTCGATTAGCCGCGCGCAGTCCTCGGCGTTCGTCACGTCCGCGGCGACCGTGTGCACGGTCGCGCCCGACGCGCGCAGCGCCGCCGCCGTCTGCTCCAGCGTCTCGCCGCCGCGCGCCGCCAGCGTCACCTTCACGCCCTCGGCCGCCAGCGCCTCCGCGATCGCACGCCCGAGGCCGCGGCTCGCGCCCGTCACTACGGCCGACCGTCCCGCGAGTCCCAGGTCCATGTGCGTGCTCCTCGTGCTGTCCGCGCTCGTGCGCTCATCGTCCCGCGCCGCGCGGGCGCCGTCGAGGTCGCGCGCGGGAGCCCTCACCCCAGCCCTCTCCCACAGGTGGGAGAGGGGGCCGGACTCAGAACCCTCCCCCATTCATGGGAGAGGGCAGGGTGAGGGCCTCCGCCGCCGACGCTCGTTGACGCTCCAGATCGCCCACCCCTACGCTCCGGCCCACCGGAGGAATGCTCGTGTCATCCCCACTCGCGGCGTTCGTGATCGACGGCCCCATCGCGACGATCACGCTGGCCTCGACCGCCGGGCTGCTCGACCGCGGCACATCCGAGGCGCTCGCGGACGCCGCGCGCGCTGTCGCCGATGCGCCGGGCGTCCGCGCCGTCATCGTGCGCACCGTCGAGGAGGACTTCGGGCTCGGCTGGAGCGCCGCCGCACTCGCCGAGGACGACGGGGTGCCGGGCGTGCCGCTGCTCGCCGGAGGCATCGAGGCGCTCGCCGCTATCCCCCAGCCCGTGATCGCCGCGATCGCCGGGGGCGCCCACTCGGCGGGCCTCGAAGTCGCGCTCGCGTGCGACATCCGCATCGCCGCGGAGGACGCCACGTTCGCGTTCCCGGACATCGCCGTCGGCAACATCCCGCGCGCCGGGGGCACGCAGCGCCTCCCACGTGCCGTCGGTCGCGCCGCCGCGCTCCGGCTGCTCCTGACCGGCGACATCATCGACGCCGAGGAGGCGCGACGAATCGGTCTCGTCTCCCACGTCGTACCGTTGGGCGGGCTCCTCGACGCAGCGCGTGCGCTGGCGGGTACCATCGCGTCGCGCGGGCCGATCGCGACGCGGTTCGCCAAGGAGGCGGTCCACCGCGGCGTCGAGATGACGCTGGAGCAGGCGCTACGCTACGAGCTGGACCTGACCGTCGTCCTGCAGTCGACCGCCGACCGCGCCGAGGGCGTGCAGGCGTTCGTGGAAAAGCGCGCGCCGCAGTTCACCGGGGAGTGAACGGCGGCAGCCCACCGTGACTACGTGTGGGCCCGCGAGCATGCACAGAGGGGGAGCCGATGAATGTGATCCTGAACACGGATGAGGCGAGCGCGGTGATGGGCATCATCACCGGGCAGCTCATCGACCAGGCCGGCCTGTCCGAGGCCGCCAAGAAGGCCGTTCGCGACTGGCGGCGCGGCCTGACGCCGGGCACCGGCCCGCTGGACGACTTCACCGGGCGCCTCAACACCGCCGTCGGCAACTTCATCGATGAGCGCACCACGCGGATGATGCGCGTGCGCGGCGGCGGCCGGGTTCGGGAGCGCGAGTAATGAAGGTCCAGTTCAGCCCCGATGAAGCCCACGCGATGCTGCAGGCCGTCCTGGAGGACGTCACCGCCCTCAAGCTGGACGCGAAGGACAAGGCCGTCGTCCGTCGCTGGCTCGACGAGATGAAGCCGACCTCGCTCGCCGTGCAAGCCCTCGCCGAGAAGATCAGCGACGAGATCCAGCAGACGCACGACCGCTCCGAGGTCAGCTCGATCAAGAAGCCCGACTGGCTGTAGGTCGAGGCCCGTCGAGGTATCCCGGTGCCGGATGAGCGCCCGCTGGTGCGCATCGAGCGCGAGGAGGACGTCGTCCTCGTCACGCTCGACCGGCCGGAGCGGCTGAACTCGCTCAACCTCGCCATGCGGGACCAGCTGTGGGGCGCGCTCTGCCTGCTCCGCGACGACCCGACCGTGCGTGTCGCGGTCGTGCAGGGCGCGGGCGACCGCGCCTTCTCGGCCGGCGCCGACATCACCGAGTTCGGCACCGCGCCCAGCCTCGTCGCCGCGCGGGAGTCGAGGCAGCAGCGCGACCCGTGGGGCCTCATGGCGCGGCTGCCGATGCCGCTCATCGCCGCGATCCACGGCTATGCTTATGGCGCGGGCCTGGAGCTGTCGATGCTCTGTGACCTGCGGATCGCTGCCGAGGACGCCCGGCTCGCGCTGCCGGAGGTGACGCTGGGGTACATCCCCTCCGCCGGTGGCACGCAGACGATTGCGCGCCACCTCGGCCGTTCCGACGCGCTGGAGATGGTGACGACCGGCGAGCCGATCGAGGCGCGCACGGCGCTCGACCGGGGCCTCGTCCACGCGGTGGTGCCCCTCGACCGGCTCGAGGCCACCGCCCGCGACTGGGCCGCCCGGATCGCCGCGCTGGAGCCAGACGCGGTGCGCGCCACCAAGCGCGCGGTGGTCGAAGGAATGGATCTGCCGCTGGCGGAGGGACTGGCGCTGGAGCGCCGCCTCGTCGCCGCGGTCGTGCTCGGAGGTCTCGCGTGAGTCTCGCCCGCCGCCTGTTCCCCGCCGCCGCGCCCGGCTCGCTGGGGATGACCGTGCTCTTCATGTTCACGGCCGTCAGCCTGTTCGCCATCTTCTGGGGGCGCACCAACCCCGTGACGATCGAGGTGGTGAAGTTCGACGCCGGCGACGTCCGCCAGTTCGCCGTGCACAAGGTGGTCGCCTACCCGCAGCAGCACCTCTACATCGTCGGCATGCCGGACGGCCGCCTGCGCGCCATCGACGGCCGTGTCGAGGGCAGCGACTGCAAGGTGGAGTGGCTCCCGAACGACGATCGAGGGGCCGTGCGGAACCCGCAGGGGCTCCCCGGCATCTACCGTGACCCCTGCTCCGGCGCGATCTGGTCCTTCGAGGGCAACGCGATCAGCGGGGCGGACCAGCCGCTGCGGACGCCGGTCGTGACGCCGGATGACCGGCCGGACGGTACGCAGCGCGTGCAGGTGGAGCTGGTGAACCCGTCGCGGTAGGGCTCGGGCGGCCAGTCAGAGTGACGGCCGGGTAGCGCGAACCAGCGCGCTCGCGCATTCTGTCGTGATACCGGGTGTGCTGATTGTTGGCGTGTGTCGCTGCCATTCCCTATCATGGCGCGGCCTCTGAGGGGTGTGTGGGGGAGCCGAGATGAATACCGCCGAATTCCTGACCATCAGTGCCGCGATCGTCCCGGATCGGGTCGCGATCGCCGGCCCCGATCAGCGCGTCACCTACGCCGAGCTCCAGACGCGTGCCAACAAGCTCGCGCAGGCGTTCCAGGCGATGGGCATCGGGAGCGGCCAGGCCGTCGGCGTGATGGCCGTGAACTGCGTCGAATTCGCCGAGATCTACTACGCCGCCGCCGCCGTCGGCGCGACGCTGGTGCCGCTGAACTTCCGGACGAAGCCGGAAGAGCTCACGTACATGATCGACTCCACGGACGTCACAGCGCTGTTCATCGCCGAGCGGTACTTCCCGATCTTCCAGGGCATCCAGTCGACGACCCCCTCCGTGAAGCACGTCATCACGCTGGACTTCGAGCAGGCCGGGCTGCCCTCGCTGAAGTCGCTCCGCGACGCGCAGGAGGACATCCCCGTCTTCGCCGACGTGGACGACAAGGACGCGACGCTCATAATCTTCACCTCCGGCACGACCGCGCTGCCGAAGGGCGTCGTGCTGTCGTACCAGGCGCTCACCGCGCTGGTCGTGAACACGCAGGCGCCGGCGGACCCGAGCATCGACCAGCAGGTCGTGCTGGTCAGCGTGCCGTTCTTCCACATCGCCGGCGCGACCACGCTCGCCAGCGTCGTCTTCTCCGGGCGTCGCCTCGTCGTGCTGCCCGCGTTCGAGCCGGCCGCGTGGCTGGAGGCCGTGCAGCGCGAGGGCGTCACGCACGCCTTCGTCGTCCCGACCATGCTCAAGCGCATCATCGAGGTGCCGAACTTCGAGTCGTACGACCTCAGCTCGCTCCAGCTCATCACCTACGGCGCTGCCCCGATGCCGTACGAGGTGGTGCGCCGTGCCGTGGAGGTCTTCGCGCCCGACAAGGCGAACGTCGGCCTGATGAACTCCTACGGCCAGACCGAGGCCACCGGCTCCATGACCACGCTCGGCCCGGACGACCACCGCATCGATGGCACGCCCGAGGAGAACGAGGCGAAGTACCACCGCCTCCGCTCCGTCGGCCGCCCGATGACGGACATCGACGTCGCCATCCTCCTCCCGGACGGCCGCGTGGCCCCGACGAACGAGGAAGGCGAGATCTGCATCCGCGGCGACCGCGTCATGCGCGGCTACAACAAGCGCGACGAGGACACCTCGTCGGCGCTCCAGGACGGCTGGCTGCACACCGGCGACGTCGGCAAGATCGACGACGGCGGGTACCTGTTCATCACCGGTCGCATCAAGGACATGGTCATCCGCGGCGGCGAGAACATCGCCCCCGCCGAGATCGAGCAGGTCCTGGAGGACCACCCCGGCGTAGCCGAGGCGGCGATCATCGGCGTCCCGGACGTCGAGTGGGGCGAGGTCTGCAAGGCGATCATGGTCCCGGTCGACGGGGGCGTGCTCCCGTCCGAGCAGGAGCTGACCGACTACGTGAAGACTCGCCTCGCCTCCTACAAGGCGCCGGCGCTGTACGAATGGGTCGAGGAACTGCCGCGCAACCCGCTCGGCAAGGTGTTGAAGAACGACCTTCGAGACCGGTACGGAGCCCCGACGCCCGCCTAAGGACGCCGGTTTGCCCGATCGTGTGAGACAGGACAGTTGATGCCGGATCCCACCGCGGAGCAGCCACAGCAGCAGCAGACGCGCACACGCGCATGGTGGGGGCCAGCCGTCGGCCTCTCAGGCCTCGGCCTCTACGCCGCAGCCACCGTCCCCGGCGAGGTCGCCGGGCGCGAGATCTACTTCAACGTCGCCCACCCGTGGGCGGTCTACGTCTTCATGGCGGCGCTGGTCGGCCTGATGGTCTACGGCGCGATCCACCACATCCGCCTGTGGGGCATCGGCAAGCCGACGCCCGGCCTGCTGCGTGAGATCCCGCACCGCTTCAGCAACGCGCTGCGCCTCGGCCTCGCGCAGGAGAAGGTCCGGCGCGATCGCTACGCCGGGATCATGCACTGGTGCATCTTCTCGTCGATCGTCGTGCTCACGCTCGTCACCGCGCAGGTCGCGATCGAGGGCGACACGCCGATCAAGTTCCTGCACGGCACGTACTACCTGATCTTCTCCGCGTACGGCGACTTCTTCGGCCTCGTCGGCCTCGTGGGCGTCGGCATGGCGCTCAACCGCCGCTACTTCCAGGACTTCCACCGCATCCGCTGGGACGAGCGGATCGAAGACCACCTGATCATCGTGGGCCTCGGTCTCGTGCTGATCTCGGGCTTCCTGGTGGAGGCGTTCCGCATCCTCGCCACCGAGCTGGTGCAGCACCCGGACTGGGCGCCGTGGTCGTTCGTCTCCTACGCGATCGCGCGCGGGTTCACGAGCTTCCACATGTCGGAGCCGACGATCCTCTCGATGCACATCGCGAGCTGGTGGTTCCACATCGCGAGCGCGTTCGGATGGCTCGCGCTGATCGTCTTCACGCGCCTCGACCACATGTTCTTCGCGCCGATCAACGCGTTCCTCCTGCGCACCGACTCCCCGGGCCGCCTCGCGAAGATCGAGGACATCGAGCAGCAGGAGATCTTCGGCGTCGGCCACGTGCAGGACTTCACTTGGAAGCAGCTCTTCGAGCTGGACGCGTGCGTCCGCTGCGGCCGCTGCACGGAGGTCTGCCCGGCCAACATCGCCGGCCAGCCGCTCTCCCCGATGCACCTGATCCAGGACCTGAAGGGCTACCTCGCGGACGTCGGCCCCGCGATCCAGACGCACCAGCACCAGTTCGGCGACGCCGGCCGCGAGGTTTCCTCCGTCGCGATGGTCGGCGAGGTGATCAAGGACGAGACGCTCTGGGCCTGCCGCACCTGTGGCGCCTGCATGCAGGAATGCCCCGTGATGATCGAGCACGTCCCGACGATCGTGGACATGCGCCGCTTCCTGGTCATGAACGAGGCGCGCATCCCCGCCACCGCGCAGGCGGCGCTCGAGAACCTCGAGACGCGCGGGCACCCGTGGCGCGGCACGTCGCTGGAGCGCACCACGTGGATGGAGGGCCTCGGCGACGTCCCGATCTTCGACGGCTCGCAGGAGTACCTCTACTGGGTCGGCTGCTCCGGCTCGCTGGTGGAGCGCAACCTCCCCGTGACAAAGGCCGTCTTCCGCCTCCTCGGCGAGTCCGGCGCCTCGTTCGGCGTCCTCGGGCAGGAGGAGACCTGCAACGGCGACCCGGCGCGGCGTCTCGGCAACGAGTACCTGTACCAGATCCTCGCGCAGCAACTGGTGGAGACGTTCAAGGCGAAGAACGTCCAGCGCGTCATCACCAACTGCCCGCACTGCTTCAACACGTTCAAGAACGAGTACCCGCAGTTCGACGGCAACTTCGAGGTGCTGCACCACACGGAGTTCCTGAGCAACGCGTTGCAGCAGGGCACGCTGAAGGCAACGCACCCGGTCAGCGCGGACGTCACCTACCACGACTCCTGCTACCTGGGCCGCTACAACAACCAGTACGACGCGCCGCGCCAGATCATCGAGATGGTCCCCGGCGCGAACCTGGTGGAGATGCAGCGCAACTTCAGCAAGGGGCTGTGCTGCGGCGCCGGCGGCGGCAACATGTGGCAGGAAGAGATCGGCGAGCGCCGCGTGAACCACGTGCGCTCGGAGGAGGCCGTCCTGACGGGCGCCTCGCAGGTCATCTCCAACTGCCCGTTCTGCATCCAGATGTTCGAGGACGGCGTGCCGGCCGTGCACCCGGAGGAGGAGGGGCGCATGCGTCCCTTCGACGTCGCGGAGCTGCTCGAGGCCTCGGTCTTCGGCAAGCCGTAGGCGTAGCCTGACGGACGTTGCGCGAGGTCGCCTCGCGCGGTATTCACATCATCATGTGTGGGGCGGCGGGCGCCCCTGTAATGGGAGGCAACAACATGCACCTCGTGGTCTGTGCAAAGCAGATCCCTGACCCGGAGACGCCGCCCTCGGCGTTCCGGATCGACTCGGCGACCAACAAGGTCGTCCCGGCGCAGGGCATCGCCCCGGTTTTGAGCCAGTTCGACGGCATCGCCGCCGAGGCGGCCCTCCGCATCAAGGAGGCGAACGCCGGCAGCAAGGTCACCGTGATCTCGCTGGGCGCGGACAGCGCCGCGGCTGCCATCAAGCAGGTGCTCGCGATGGGCGCCGACGAGGGCGTGCTGCTGAACGACCCGGCCTTCGAGGACGGCGACTCGTACACCACCGCCAAGACCCTCGCCAGCGCGATCAAGAAGCTGGGCGACGTGGACGCCGTGTTCTGCGGTCGCCAGGCGGCGGACTGGGACATGGGCCAGGTCGGCCTGCTGATCGCGGAGGAGCTCGGCTGGCCGGTCTCCATCATCGCGAAGTCGGTCGGTCAGGACGCCTCCGGCCTGACGATCCAGCGCGTCGTCGACGACGGCTTCGAGAACGTCGCGATGCCGCTGCCGGGCGTCGTCACCGTCTCCAACGAGTTCGGTGAGCCCCGCTACCCGAAGCTGCCGCAGATCATGGCGGCCGCCAAGAAGACCGTCACGCAGTGGAAGACCGACGACCTCGGCCTCGCGGCGTCGGAGGTCGGTGCGGCCGGCTCGCGCCTGAAGCTCGAGAAGCTCTCGACTCCGCCCCGTGGCGTTGCCGTCGAGATCATGCCCGGCGACACCCCCGCGGAGCAGGCGGCGGCCCTCGTCGCCAAGCTGCGCGCTGACCACGTCATTTAGCGGTCGAGAAGAGACATAACATGGCACGCAACATCCTTGTGGTCGGCGAGCTGGTCGGTGGCCAGCCCACGCCGACGACCCTCGAGCTCGTCAGCGGCGCGGCCGGCCTCGCCGCCGGCGGCAACGTCAGCGTCACGCTGCTCGGCACCGGCGCGACCGCCGCGGCCGCTGCCTGCGGCGGCGCCGGCACGGCCTACGCCAGCGACGACGCCGGGTACGACACGTTCCGCGCGGAGCAGTGGCTCCCCGCGGTCGAGGCTGCCCTCGACCAGGCCAACCCGGACCTCGTCCTGATCTCGCAGTCCACCCCGGGCCGCGAGCTCGGCCCGCGTCTCGCCCACCGCCGCAACACGGCCGTGGCGATGGACTGCACCTCGATCGTCGACGAGGGTGGCGCCTTCAAGGCGACCCGCCCCGCCTTCGGCGGCAACGCGGTGGCGACCTACGGCTTCGCCACCACCCCCGCGATGGCGACTGTCCGCGCCAAGTCGTTCGAGATCGCCGGCGGCGCCGGCCCCTCAAGCACCGTCGCGCTGCCGGGCGCCGGCGAGAGCCGCACGAACGTCACCGGCCACGAGCAGGTCGTCGCCGAGGGCCTCCAGATCACCGACGCGTCGGTCGTCGTCTCCGGCGGCCGCGGCCTCGGCGCGGCGGAGGGCTTCGAGATGGTCGAGGCGCTGGCGAACGCGATTGGCTCGGACAAGGCCGCCGTCGGTGCCTCGCGCGCCGCGGTCGACCTCGGCTGGTACCCGCCGAGCCAGCAGGTCGGCCTGACCGGCAAGGTCGTCACGCCGAACGTCTACTTCGCGATCGCCATCTCCGGCGCCAGCCAGCACCTCGCGGGCTGCTCCGGATCGAAGGTCATCGTCGCGGTGAACCGTGACGCGGACGCGAACATCTTCAACGTCGCCAAGTACGGCATCGTCGGCGACTACAAGACGATCGTCCCGGCGATCATCGAGGAGCTCAAGAAGGGCTAGTCGCGCGCCCGCCACGGCGGGCACCGGCAGCACTCCGCAGCGGGGACGGGCATCCGTCCCCGCTGTGCTTTTTACTGCGGTCGAAGCGTTGCGCCTCAGCCGTCCGGGAATATAATCGTGCTCTCCGCCAGAATCTGGGAGAACGTATGACCGTCATCGGTCTCACCGGGGGCATCGCCTCGGGCAAGTCGACTGCTGCCGAGTACCTGCGGAGCCTGGGCGCCACGCTCATCGACGCCGATCGCGTCGGGCACCGCTCCTACGAGCCCGGGACGCCCGGCTTCGAGAAGGTCGTCAACGCCTTCGGCCATGACATCGTCGGCAAGGACGGGGTCATCGACCGCCGCATCCTCGGCGGCAAAGTCTTCGGCGCGCCCGGCGAGATCGAGCGCCTGAACGCCATCGTCTGGCCGGAGATCCGCCGCCTCATCGCGGAGGAGCTGCGCGACGTCCGTCGCAAGGACCGCGACGGGATCATCGTCCTCGAGGCGGCCGTCCTCATCGAGGCCGAGTGGACCGACCTCTGCGACGAGATCTGGGTGGTCACCACCTCCCAGCCGATCGCCATCCAGCGGCTCATGTCCCGCAACGGCCTCACGCAGGAAGCGGCGCTGGCGCGCATCAACGCGCAGATGTCCACCGCCGACCGCGCGGCTCGCGCCGACGTGAAGATCGACAACTCGGGCACCGAGGAGCAGCTCATCGAGCGCCTCGACCGCGCGTGGAAGACGCTGACGAAGCGCGTCGGCGTCGAGCCCACCCCGGTCGCGCCGAGGATCCTCGCGCGGCCCGCGGCGAAGAACGCCTCGAAGCTGGCCGCTGCGAAGGCAGCGGCGGCGAAGGCGGCGACCGCCGCGAAGGCCCCGGTCGCGAAGGCCGCGTCGAAGCCGGCTGCGAAGCCCGCCGGGAAGCCCGCGCCGAAGGCCGCCGCGAAGCCCGCGAGCAAGCCCGCCGCGAAGGCGCCCGCGCGTCCCGCGGCGAAGCCGGCGAGCAAGCCGTCCGTGACCGCGACTCGTGCGGCGGCGAAGCCCGCGGCGCGTCCCGCGTCGAAGCCCGCCGCGAAGCCGGCCGGCAAGGTCGCGTCGAAGCCCGCCGCGAAGGCGACGAAGGTCGCCGCGAAGCCCGCGCCGAGGGCGGCTGCGAAGCCCGCGAGCAAGCCCGCCGCGAAGGCGCCCGCGCGTCCCGCGGCGAAGCCGGCTGCGAAGAGCACGGCGGCGAAGGCGCCCGCTCGCGCCGCCTCGAAGCCGGCGGCCAAGACAGCCGCGAAGCCGGCGGCGCGCCGGCGCTAGGGGCCGGTCGAGCATGACCGCTCGACGTGACCTGTAGCCTGAACGAACTATAACGAGCTGGGCCTGCCGCCCGATCGGCGGCGTGGGGTGGGGTGATGGCATTGGCGACTGAGCGCGCGGGGTTCAAGCAGCTGGCGGTCGAGGACTTCCGGATCACGGAAGAGCCGTACTACCTGCCCATCAACGACGAGGTCCAGCTCTTCGAGACGGCCTACCGGGAGAACGTCCCGGTGCTGTTGAAGGGCCCGACGGGCGCCGGCAAGACGCGCTTCGTCGAGTACATGTCGTGGCGCCTGCACAACCGCGACGGCCTGGGCCACGCGGAGGGCGTGCCGCTGATCACCGTAGCCTGCCACGAGGACCTCACCGCCTCCGACCTCGTCGGGCGCTACCTCCTCGAGGGTGACGAGACGCGCTGGATCGACGGGCCGATCTCGCGCGCCGTGAAGAACGGCGCGATCTGCTACCTCGACGAGATCGTGGAGGCGCGCAAGGACACGACTGTCCTCATCCACCCGCTGACGGACTACCGCCGCCTGCTCCCGATCGACAAGCGTGGCGAGCTGCTGGAGGCCGCGGACGGCTTCCTGCTCGTCATGTCCTACAACCCGGGCTACCAGTCCGCGCTGAAGGACCTGAAGCACTCCACGCGCCAGCGCTTCATCGCGATCGAGTTCGACTACCCGCCGCGCGAGCAGGAGTCGCAGATCATCGCGAAGGAGTCCGGCGTGGACCCCGCGATCGCGATGGACCTCGCCAAGCTCGCCGAGAAGGTGCGCAACCTGAAGGAGCACGGCCTGGGCGAGGGCGTCTCGACGCGCCTGCTCGTCTACGCGGGCAAGCTCATCCACGACGGCATCACGCCGCGCCGTGCCTGCCAGGTCTCGATCGTCTGGGCGCTGACCGACGACCAGGAAGTCCAGCGCTCGATCGAGGAAGTCGTCTCCTCGATCTTCGAGTAGGGTCTCCGAGCCGCCCGGTTCCGCCGGTCGAAGCCCGCAGGTCTGATCCGGGCGGGGCGGGGTTCCCCGCCCCTCGCCCGAGAACACGAGAGCTGCCATGAGCCGCGCGACCGACCTCTCGATCCAGTACGCGACCCAGCTGCAGGGGTACGGCGCTTCGCTGCCGGAGGACTTCCTCGCCGCCGCGACGGAGCTGGAGGGCCGGCTCACCCCCGCCGACCTCGACGCGTGGGCCGCGGCGGGCATCGAGCTCGCCGGGTCGTCGCTGCGCGCCTGGGAGGCAGCCGCCGAGTACTTCCGCGCCAGCCCCGCCGTCGTCGATCGCCTGGGCTTCGAGGGCACGCGCGCGTGGTCGCGGATCGCCGCGGACCTGTCGCAGCGCTCCTCGCTGATGGCGGCCGCGTTCCTCAAGTCCACGCCGCTCATGCTCGAGAACATCGGCGTCGACCAGCTGGAGGCTTGGGCGCAGCAGGGCGACCGGCTGTGCCGCGGCAACTGGAAGTCCATCGCGCTCTCCTCGCTCTACTTCCAGGTCAGCCCGCGCATCCTGCAGAGCATCTCCTTCGAGGCGGCCGGTCAGGTCGTCGACATCGTCGACAACCTGACGGAGCGCTCGTACGAGCTCGCGACCACGTGCATGGAGACCGCGCCGCTGCTCTTCGCCGCGCTCCCGCCGACGGATCGCGAGCCGTTCCTGCGCTTCGCCCGCGCCGTCGCCCGCGCGTCGTGGGCCGACATCCGGCTCTACTTCGAGCGCGGCCCGAAGCTCCTCGAGGGCGTCGCCCCGGGTGAGCGCCCTCGCTTCCTCGACCTCGCCTCGCGCGTAACCGCCGAGGTGGGGCGACAGGGGTTCCCGCTGTTCTCCGACGCGTCGCAGGCACTCGCCTCGCTCCCGGGGGAACTGCACGGGGGCCTGCTGGCGTTCGCCGAGCGGCTGTCCATCGGCAGCCCGACGGCGGCGATGGAGTACCTGAAGTCCTCGCCGTTCGTGAGCAGCCGCCTGAACCAGCAGCAGATGACGCGCTGGGCCGAGGCGGGCGCCGCGATCCTCCAGGACGAGCACAACCGCGAGGGCGCCGAGGCGTACTTCCGACTCGAGTCCTCGCGCGCTGAGGAGATGCTCGCCTCGCTGTCCGCGCGCGTCGAGCTGGCGAACGTGAACCTGCTGCTCCGCATGTACGCGAAGGCGCTGTCGGGCGAGTCCGTGGCCGTGCAGTCGGCGGAGGCCCTCGTCGAACGCAACATCGGCTGGGTCACGGAGGCCTCGGCGTCCTCGGACGGCAGCGCGATCTACCTGCCGCCCTTCGTCGCGACGTTCGAGGACCAGGCCGCCAACTTCCAGGTCTACAAGGTCTTCACCACGCACCAGACCGCGCGCATGGAGTTCGGCTCGTTCCGCTACGAGTTCGCGCAGCCCGGCGCCCACGCCCCCGCGACCGCCGCCGCGCGCGAGGGCCGCGTCGCCGACGTGCGCGCCGCCCGCGCCGCCGAGGCCGGCACGCCGTCGAAGGAGGTCATCGCCCCGGTCACCTCGATGCAGCGGTACTTCAACATGTTCGACGATCGCTCGCTGATCCTCGGCCTGTTCACGATCGCGGAGGACACGCGCATCGATGCGCGCACGCGCGTGGAGTACGGCGGCATCCGCCGCTGGCTCACGCTGCTCCAGGAGCACGAGGCGAACCACCGCCCGAACATCGAGACGATGGGGCTGCGACAGGCGTTCCTGGAGAACGTGCTGCGCGCATCCCTCGGCAAGCCGGACACGATGCGCTTTCCGCGCTCGCTCAACGAGTACCTCAAGCGCGCCGTCGCGGCCCTGAAGGTCGTCGAGCTGTCCGAGGCGACCGTGCAGGACTCCGCCGAGGTGGCGGCGGCGCTCTACGACATCGCCTACATGATCCCGAACGTCCCGCAGTCGATGGCCGACGGCAAGTTCGAGGCGATGGAAGAGAACATGTACGCGGTGCAGGCGGGTCTCCCCGGCGACGGTGAGGGCTCGACCTCCAGCGACATGCCGAGCGGCGAGGAGATGGAGTTCGAGAACCCGCCGCAGCCGGAGTTCCGCGGCGACTTCAAGCCCGAGCTCGTCCAGCTGATGGCGCGGTTGCGCGGCGAGTCGCAGGAAGGCGAGGGCGGCGAGACCACCCCGCTGACACGCGAGCAGCTGATGGAGCTCCTCGCGAACTCCGCCGAGCTGTCGATGGGCGACATGGGCGACAGCGAGATGGCCGACATCGACATGATGATCGAGAACTTCGAGCAGGCCGCGAAGAAGTCCGAGGGCACCGAGACCTCCGAGCCGCAGTTCGGCTCCGGCGAAGGCGCCGAGGATGACGACGGCGGCGGGGGCGACGGCGGCGAGAGCGACCTGCCGGCCCAGATCGAGTGGTTCTACTACGACGAGTGGGACTTCCGCGCGCTGGACTACCGGCCGCGCTGGACCCGCGTCGGCGAGCGCTTCTCCGAGGAGGGCGACGGCGAGTTCTACCAGGAGACGCTGCGCAAGTACCACGGCCTGGTGATGGAGACGCGCCGCCAGTTCGAGCTCATGCGCCCCGAGTCCTTCAAGCGCATCAAGCGCCTCGAGGATGGCGAGGAGCTGGACCTCGACCTCGCGCTGGAGTTCTACGTCGACAAGAAGGCCGGCATCGGCCCGCAGGCGCGCATCTACAGCCGCCGCAACAAGGTCGAGCGCGACGTCGCCGTCGCGTTCCTCCTCGACATGTCGGCCTCCACCGACGAGGAGATCGAGAAGCGCCCGCAGCAGTACGACGACGCGGACGACTTCGACGGGGACCCCCGCAAGTACTTCCAGTGGCTCGCCGCGCGCCGCGCGAAGAGCGCGCTCGAGCCGCCGAAGCGGATCATCGACCTCGAGAAGGAGTCGACCGTGCTGATCGTCGAGGCGCTCGAGGCGATCGGCGACGCGTACGGCATCTTCGGGTTCTCCGGCTACGGCCGGGACAACGTGGAGTTCCACGTCGTGAAGAACCTCGACGAGCAGATGTCGGACAAGGTCCGCAAGCGCATCGGCAAGATCGAGCCGATCCGTTCGACGCGCATGGGGCCGGCGATCCGCCACACGATCCAGAAGCTGGACGAGTACGCGGCGAAGGTGAAGATCCTCATCCTCGTCTCGGACGGGCGGCCGCAGGACCACGGCTACGGCCGCGACCGCACGGAGAAGGAATACGCCGTCCACGACACGAAGCAGGCGCTGCTGGAGGCGAAGCGGAAGGGCATCACGCCGTTCCTGATCACCGTCGACAAGGAAGGCCACGATTACCTGAAGCAGATGTGCGACGACATCGGCTACGAGGTGGTCGACGACCTCTCCACGCTGCCTCGACGCCTGCCGACGCTGTACCGCCACCTCGCCGCCGAGTAGTCGAGGTCCCGCGCGCGCTCAGACAAGAAGAGGCCCCGCACTGCGGGGCCTCTTCGATTTCACGTTCGGCGGCTCGAGGGCCGTGTGCCGATGCGCATGAGCGCGATGTGAAGTCAGTTCGTCGGGTTCAGTCCGTTCTGACTGAAAGGGTCGTTTGTCGGCCTACGAGCGCCGACGGAGTACTCGCTTCAAGGGCGGATCCCTCCGGTGATTACTGCGTCGCTCGATTGCCGGGCCGATAGCGTTCAGGACTCATCAATCCCCGCTCCTCTCCCTACAGTTCGTTCGCGTCGACATGCAGAGCGTACAGCGCCGTCAACCCTCCGCGCGTGATCGTTCGCACAGGCGCAATCCGCACGCTCGATCCGTGATCCTGAGCGACTAGCGCACGAGGAGCGTGCGCACGATGCCGGCGCCGTCACGCTGCTGTCGTGCCTCCTCGCGTTCCACGAGGATGTCGAGGTGGCCGATCGCCTCGGTCATCGCCTGGCCGATGCGCGCGGCGGGGAGGCGCGGGAACAGCGCGCGCGCGATCTCGTACGCCGTCACGCCGGCGTCATCGCGCGCGGCGTCGAGGTGCTGCCGCACGCGCGCCGCGCGCCGCGCATGGTGCTGCGTGAACTGCGCGAGCAACCGTCGCGGCTCATCGACGATCGCGCCGTGGCCGGGCAGGATGCGCCGCACGCCCAGCGCGCTCAGCCGCTCGACGGAGCGCAGGAACGGCGGCAGCGACGGCCAGCGCGGCGCGTCGGCGTCGCCGTCGAGGATGCCGGGGAAGTGCAGGCCGGGCGTGGGGATCGTGGTCGGCAGCAGCGTGTCGCCGCTGCACAGGTCGCCCACCGGCAGGCCCTCACGCTCCGCGATGAACGCGACGAGGTTGCCGGGCGTGTGCCCCGGCGCGGCGATGAGGTGCAGCACGCGCCCGCCGTCCAGCGCGAACGTGTCGCCGTCCTGTGCCGGCACGAGCGCGTCCTCCGGGCAACCGGGCCAGTCGAGCGCGAATGCGCGCCGCTGCGCACCCAGCACGTCGAGGTCGTCCAGCGGCGCGCCGTGGCGTCGCAGCTCCTCCAGTCGCCGCGCGCGCAGCGGTTCGAGGATCGCACCGCCCGCCGCGATCGCCGGCAGCGCCTCCGGCATCGCGATGATCGCCGCGCCCTCGGCGGCCCAGCGCGCGGCGAGGCCGGCGTGGTCGATGTGCTCGTGCGTGACGATGACGGCGCGCACCTCGCTCGGCTCGCACCCGATCGCGCGCGCCTGCGCGACGATCGCGTCCCACGAGGTGCCAGTGCCGTCGGTGTACGCGAGCCCCGCGTCGACCAGTACCCACCCGCGCCCGTCGACGCGGTACGGCCACACGTTGTTCTCGCCGAGGACGAGCGGAGTCGCGTTTATCATCGAGGCCTGTCGTCGGTGCATCTGGTACGTCGAGGAGCGCGCTCATGAAACCACGGATCACCGTCGTCACGCTGGGCGTGGACGACCTGCACCGCGCCGTCGCGTTCTACCGCGACGGCCTCGGCTTCCCGACCGAGGGCATCATCGGCGAGGAGTTCGAGCACGGCGCCGTCGCGTTCTTCGACCTCGAGGGTGGCCTGCGCCTCGCCGTCTGGCCGCGCACGAGCCTCGCGCACGACACGGGCCTCGAGGTGCGCCCCGCCGCGCCCACCGACCTCTCGATCGGCCACAACGTCGCCAGCAAGGCGGAGGTCGACGCGACGATGGCGACCGCCCTCGCCGCCGGCGCGCGCATCATCGTCCCCGCGCACGACACCTTCTGGGGCGGCTACGCCGGCTACTTCGCCGACCCGGACGAGCACCTGTGGGAAGTCGTGTGGAACCCGGCGTGGGAGTGAGAGCCCTCACCCTGCCCTCTCCCCCTCAAAGGGGGAGAGGGATGGGGTGAGGGCACATTACCATGATGGATGCAGATGGCCGCCGTCGTCATCCCGGCACCACCCCCGACCAGCGCCGCGCGCTCCGACGCACGCAGACCGACGCCGAGCGCGCCCTGTGGCGACTCCTGCGCTCCCGCGCCCTCGAGGGCTACAAGTTCCGGCGACAGCACGGCGCCGGTCCGTACGTCCTCGACTTCTACTGCGCCGACGCCCACCTCGCCGTCGAGGCTGACGGCAGCCAGCACTACACGAGCGACGGCCTCGCCGATGACGCCGTACGCACCGCCTACCTCGAAGCCCTCGGCATCCGCGTCCTGCGCTTCACGAACGTCGAGGTGCTGACGAACGCCGAAGGTGTGATCGGGAGCATCCTGCGGGCGTTGGCCGGCTAAGCTCCGGCCCTCTCCCACGAAGCGGGAGAGGGTTGGGGTGAGGGCCTTTCAGCCCCTCGCCGCTCTCGCCATGAGGTAGGTGCGCAGCATGGTGAGCGCCTGCTGAACGATGCGGCGCTTTGCCTGCTCGCGGCCCTGGAAGTAGCGGAACGTCAGGTACGTCATCTCGGTGCCGTCCCAGAGCGCGAGGTGCATCGTGCCGGGGGGCTGGTCCTCGACGGACTCGCTGCCGGCGATGCCGGTGACGGACAGCGCCAGGTCCACGCCCAGCCGCTCGCGCGCCGCGCGGGCCATCGCCTCGGCGCACTCGCGTGAGATGACGCCGCGCGCGGCGATCTCGGCGGGCACCCCCATCGCCACCTTCAGCTCAGTCGCGTAGGTGACGAGCGCGCCCTTGAAGTACTCGGACGAGCCGGAGACGTCCGTGATCGCGCTCGCGATCGCGCCGCCGCTCGCGCTCTCCATCGTGCCGAGCGTCAGCCCCTGCTCGCGCAGCATCCGCCCCACGCCCGCCGACAGGGAGTCGTCGTCCTGCCCCCAGATCACCGGCCCGAGGATCGCGCGCGCCTGTGCCTCGACGGGGCGGATCAGCGCCCACGCCTCGTCGCGCGTCGCGGCCTTCGCGGCGATGCGCGCGCTCACTCCGTCCGCGCGCGCGTAGATGCCGATCGAGGGGTTCGTCCCCGCGAGCAGCGGCGACAGCATCTCGTCGATCATCGACTCCCCGACGCCGCTCGTCTTCAGCGTGCGAGCGACGAGCACGGAGTCCGCGCGGCGCTCCAGCTCCGGCGCGACCGAGGCATCCCACATCGCGTGCATCTCCGCGGGCGGCCCGGGCATCACCACGATGATGCGCGCGCCGGCGGGCGCGGAGGGCATCGCGCGCTCCACCCACCAGCCGGGCGCGGTGCCTCGCGCGTTGGGGATCGCGCGGGCGCTCGGGATGAGCGCGGCCTGCTTGATGTTGCGCGCCGGCATGTCCTGCACCCCGCGCGCCACGAAGCCCGCGCGCAGCACGCGCTCCTGCTCCGGGTCGACCTCGATCGTCTCGCCGAGCATCGCCGCGATCGTCTCGCGGGTGATGTCGTCCTCGGTCGGGCCGAGGCCGCCCGTGCAGAAGGTGATGTCGGAGCGCTCCCACGCGCGCGCGAACGCCTCGCGCAGCCGGTCGGGGTTGTCGCCGACCTGCGTCACCCACAGCAGATCGATGCCGAACTGCGGCAGCGCGGCGGCGATGTAGGCGGCGTTCGTGTCCGTGATCTCGCCGAACATGATCTCGGTGCCGATTGAAACGATCTCCGCGCGCATCGCCCCGCCTCTCGTCGCCGTCCTGTCGTCGCCTCGTGGGTGCGCGGGAGCGAGGATAGCAGTGGCCCGGGCCTTCTCGTCGCCGTGCCCGCGCCCGGCCGTCGCTGGGGCTGCGCCTCTGCTATCCTCGCGCCCCACAGAGGGAACCGGGGGGCGCGCATGCAGGAGCGAGGCAACGGCGAGCTGGCGGCGGCGGTCCGCGACACGGCGGAGCTGATCCGCGCGAACGTCGCCCGCGTGATCGTCGGCGCGGACGAGGCGGTGAACCTCGTGCTGGTCGCGCTGCTCGCGGGCGGGCACGTGCTCCTCGAGGACGTCCCCGGCACCGGCAAGACGACGATGGCGCGCGCGTTCGCGGCCAGCATCGGCGGCGCGTTCCGGCGCATCCAGTTCACGCCCGACCTGATGCCCGCCGACGTCCTCGGCATCAACTTCTACTCCCAGCGCAGCGGCGAGTTCGAGTTCCGCCCCGGCCCGCTGCTGGCGAATGTCGTCCTTGCCGACGAGGTGAACCGCGCGACGCCGCGCACCCAGTCCGCGCTGCTGGAGGCGATGGAGGAGCGCACGATCACCGTCGATGGCGAGACGCGCGTGCTGCCTCGACCGTTCGTCGTGCTGGCGACGCAGAACCCCGTCGAGCTGGAGGGCACGTTCCCGCTGCCCGAGGCGCAGCTCGACCGCTTCCTGCTGCGCCTGAAGGTGGGCTACCCCGACGCCGAGGGCGAGCTGGCGGTGCTGCGCCGCTTCGAGAGCGCCTCCCCGCTCGAGGATCTCCAGCCCGTCGTGCAGGCGGAGGCGCTCGTCGCACTGTCCTCGCGGCTCCCCGGCGTGCACGTCGAGGACGCCGTCGCGCGCTACGTCGTCGCGCTGGTGCGCGCCACGCGCGACCACGCCGCGTTCGACCTCGGCGCCAGTCCGCGCGCCTCGCTCGCGCTGTTCCGCGCGGCCCGCGCGCACGCCGCGATCGAGGGCCGCGACTACGTGCGCCCGGACGACGTGAAGGCGCTGGCGCACGCCGTGCTCAGCCACCGACTGCTGCTCTCCAGCAACACGCGGCTGCGCGGCCGCACGGCCGACGACGTGCTGGACGAGATCCTCGGCGAAGTGCCGGTGCCCGTGGCCGACGCCGTCTAGGCACGCGGGAATCGAGGCGACCCGGTGCGATCGCTCGTCTCCGACGCATGGCTGTTCGCCTCCGGCTTCCTCGCGCTGGTCGGGTTCGCCTCGGGCTCCGTCGCGCTGGTCGTGATCGCCGCGATGATCTTCTGCACCGGCGGCGCCGCGCGGCTGTGGGCGCGCGTCTCGCTCGAGGAGGTCGTCTACCGCCGCACGCTCTCCGAGCGCCGCGTGTTCGTCGGCGAGACCGTGCAGACGACGCTGATCCTCGACAACCGCAAGCTGCTGCCGGTGCCGTGGCTGGAATTGCGGGAGACGCTGCCGCGCGGCATGCCGACGGTGGGCGTACGCACCTCGCCGGGATCGCTGCCGGGGTCGCAGGTGCTGGAGCGCGCGACCTCGATGGGCCGTCGCGATCACATCGAGTGGCCGCTCACGCTGCGCGCGGTGCGGCGCGGCTACTACCGCGTCGGCCCGACGCGCCTGAGGTCGGGTGACATCTTCGGCTTCTTCGAGCGCGAGGAGGAGACCGGCCGCCCGGTCGACGGCATCACCGTGTACCCGCTCACGTACACGCTGCCCGAGCTCGGCCTGGACAGCGCACGCCCATTCGGCGACCATCGCGGCGGCAACCGCATCCACGAGGATCCGAGCCGCGTGGTCGGCGTGCGCGACTACCAGCCCGGCGACCCGATGAAGCGCATCGACTGGTACGCCACCGCGCGCAGCAACCGCCTGCAGTCGCGCCTGTACGAGCCGAGCCGCGAGCAGTCCGTGATCCTCGCGCTGAACATCCCGACGTTCGAGTACTCATGGCAGGGGGCCGACCCGATCCTGCTGGAGCGCGGCGTCGCCGTCGCCGCCTCGATCGCGCGGTGGTCGGTGGACACCGGCGCCTCGCTCGGCCTCATCGCGAACGGATCGTTCGCGGATGCCGACCGCACGATCCGCATCGGCGCCGGCCGCCGCCCCGACCGCCTCAGCCGCGTGCTCGAGGCGCTCGCGATGATCACCTCGTTCACCACGTCGAACATGGCGGGCGACCTCGAGGACCCCGCGTACCCGCTGCCCGCCGGCGCGACGATCGTCCTCGTCGCGGCGATCGTGCCGGAGGAGCTGGCCGCGACACTGGCGCGCCTGCGCGCGCACGGCCATTTCGTCACGGTCGTGAAGACGACGCGCGCGGAGTGGCCCGACAACCTCGGCGGCATCCCCGTCGTCTCCGTCGCGGAGGCGATGGAGGTGCTGGAGGCGGACGCCGACCGCGCCCCGACGCGCGACGGCCTCGACGCGCCGGACGCACCCGTGACCCCCGTTCCGCCCGCGGCACTGGCGGTGGGCGCATGAACAGCCGGGTCGACGGGCGCCAGACCGCGGTCGACGTCATCTTCGTCGTCGCCGAGGCGATCGCCTGGTACATCATCCTGCGCGTCGGGGCGACGGCGATGGAGCAGTCCTACCTCGCGCAGGTCGACGACCGCGTGCGCACGGTGGCTGGCGCCACCGACGTCGCCGCCGGCCGCGCCGCCGACGTCCTGTCGATGATCCGCGCCGCGATGGCCGTGGAGCACGGGCCGTCGCTGCTGATCGTCCTCGCCGCGGCGTTCGGAGGGTTCTACCTCATGCGGACGCTGGTACTGGCGGGGTTCGACGGTGCGCTCGGCGCGGTGATCCTCGTCGCCTCGTCTGTGCTCGCGCTCAATGCGCTGCTGCACGTCGCGCTGCTCGGCGACGCGCGCATCTGGGACGCCAGCGGCATCGCGGCGCTCTTCGGCGGCTCCGCCGGACCGGTCAGCGCCGGCGACCTCGGCGCGTTCCTCGACCGCCCGGACCTCGCGAGGCCGCACGGGTCGACGGTGACGTTCATGTTCGCGGGGATGGTCGCGCTGTGGGTGCGCTTCGTGATCGCCGGGCGGTCGCGTGTCACCTTCGAGCGCGTCCTGCGGTCGTTCACCGCCGGCTTCATCCTCACGATCATCGGCCTCGCGCTCGCCTCGATCGAGGGCGTGCGCGCGGTCGCGTTCTTCGCCGTGCCGCAGTTCGTCGTCGGCATCCTCGGCCTCGCGGTCGCGAACAACGCGCGCACCGTCGCCCCGCTGGACGGCACGAGGCGCACCGGCCCGTGGATCGCCTCGGTCGGCGGCACGATCGGCGTGCTGCTCGCGGTGGCGATGCTCCTCGGCAGCCTCGCGTTCCTGCGCGTGGGCGTGCTGCTGGCGATCGTCGGCGACGCCGCTCTGAACATCCTGTCGGCGGTGCTGCTCGCGATCCTCACGCCGATCTACTGGGTGATCGAGCGCATCGTGCGGCTGCTGCTCCCCAACGGGGCGAAGGGGTTCCCGACGCTCCCGAACCTCGACATGACGCCGCCGCCCGAGGTCCGCGACCAGGCCGGCCGCGCCGCCGCGGAGGGGATGCCGCTGTGGCTGCAGAACGGCCTGCGCTTCCTCGCCGTCGCGGTGGTGATGTACCTCGTCTACCGCCTCGCGCTGCTGATCATGCGACGCGGCCGGGTCACGGAGACCAACGTCGAGGAGTCACGCGGTCAGTCGTCCGGCGGCACGGGCCTCGGCGGGCTGTTGCGCAACATGCTCTCGCGCGTCCGGCCGCGCGCGGACGACGCGTGGATCCGCGCGCAGCCGATCTATCGCCTCTACGCGCGCGCCGCCGCCGCCGCCGAGGAGCGCGGCTTCCACTACCGCCTCGGCGAGACGCCGCTGGAGTTCGCCGCGCGCGCCGACCGCGCGATGACCGCGCCGCCGTTCCCGCCGATCGGCCTCGCCTTCGACCGCGCGCGCTACGGCCGCCACCTCCCCGACGAGGGGCAGGTGCGCTCGCTGGAGGCGGCGTTCGGATCGTGGGAGGCGGCGACGCCGATCACGGAGGAGCTGCGCCAGCGCCTCGCCGGCTCGGAGGCGCTGGCCGCGACGCAGGAGTTCATGCTGCACTGGACCGCGCGCCGGCAGGCGATCGCCGGCCATCGCTCGCGCCGCAACGGCAACCAGCCGCCGCCCGAGGACAGCAACACTTCGCGCCAGTCCGGCGAGCAGGTGATCTAGCGCGAGCGCTCGGAGGCCGGCCGCAGCACCGCGCGGCCGTCTTCCACCCGCAGCGTCGCGACCGTGTCGTACACGTCCGTCTGCGCGCAGCGGTCGACGTCCGCCCCGAACCCGAGCTCCGTGATCCGCGCCCCGTGGTGCGTCGCTCGCAGCGCGGCGGCGAGGTCGCCGCGCGCCGCCTCGTACCGTTCGAGCGCGAGAGTGGCCTCGTCGCCCGCCTGCAGCCCCATGCGCACGAGGCGCGCGACCAGCAGCCCCGCGGCGAGCGTGTCGTCGTCGCCGGGCGCGCGCACGCCGGCCTCGGTCACCAGCCCGGCGCAGACGATCAGCACGTCGCGCCCCGCGTTCAGCGCGGTGTGCACCGCGGCGTCGGCGTTCAGCGGCGCGGCCGGCATCACCAGCGGCGCCCCGGCGCACGCGAGGAGCGCCGGCGTGCCGTTCGTCGTCGCCAGCACGGCCTCCGCGGGGAGCGCGACGCGCTCGAACTCCAGCGGCGAGTTCCCGTAGTCGAAGCCCGCCGGCGCGAGCGCGTGCTCCTCGCCGCAGAGCATCAGCCCGCGCGAACGCTCACCGAGCGCGGCACGCACGGCGCGCCCCTCCTCGATGCTGCCGGCGAGCCACGCCGCGCGCAGCCCGCGCCCGAACAGCACCGCCATCACCGACGTCGCGCGCAGCACGTCGACAACGAGGCACGTCGCGTCGAGGGGCGCGCTGGCGGGAGGCACGAGGGCGACGTCTACACGCATGCCGGGAGTCTAGTCGCATGGGGAAGCCCCAACGATGGCGCGAGCACGCTCAACACCTGTCCCATGAAATAAGAGGGGCAGGACGCACCATCCGGGGGCGGCTGTCGCCTGTCGTGCAGTCTGCCGCCCGCTGCCCCGAGGTTCGACATTCCGCATACCCAGGGGTGTTGGGGGTGGAACCCCCAACTGTTCATCCCCTTCCCGCGCAGGGAAGGGGCAGGGGATGGGCCGCCCTCCGTTGGTCCTCGACCGTCCCCCCTGCACCAGCGCGCCGCACATCCCGCACACTCCTTGCGAGGCATCGCAGTGGGACGTAGCCTGAGGGCACATCCGGCGGGGTGTGCACGGAGGCCTGCGAATGCGTGCCACGGTCGGGATCTTCGATTCCGGCGTCGGGGGGCTCTCCGTCGCGGAGGCGCTGCACCGGCTCGCCCCCGCGCTGCCGATCCACTACCTCGCCGACTCCGCCTTCTTCCCCTACGGCGAGCGATCCGCCGATGAGATCCGCGAGCGCACCGTCGAGATGGTGCGCCGGCTCATCGAGGACGGCGCCAACGTCATCGTGATCGCCTGCAACACCGCCAGCTCGGCCGGCCTCGAGCGGCTGCGCGCCGAGTTCACCGTGCCGATCGTCGGCATGGAGCCGCCGGTGAAGCCGGCGGTCGAGCGGAGCCGCAGCCGTCGCGTGCTGGTGCTCGCGACGACCGGCACGATCAGCGGCCAGCGCCTCGCGCGGCTCACGGAGCGCCACAGCGGCGACGCCACGATCGTCACGATCCCCATGCCCGGCCTCGCCGACATCGTGGAGGGTGGCGAGATCGACGGCCCGCGCGTGGAGCAGATGCTGCGCACCGCCCTCGACGAGCCGGTCGCGCTGGGCGCCGACGAGGTCGCGCTGGGCTGCACCCACTACGCGTTCCTGCGGCCGGTGCTGCGGCGCATCCTGCCCGCGCACGTCGAGCTCGTCGAGGCGGGCGAGCCGGTCGCGCGTCGCACGCTGCACGTGATTGCGGAGGCCGGCCTGGAGTACGACCCCGCGGGCGTCGAGGTCGAGGCGCTCTGCTATGCTACCGGCGACGTCACCGCGTTCGAGAGCACGGTGGAACGGCTGCGTGCAGCCGGCGCTGCTCTCCCCCCGCTCCGCATCTCCCGTCCCGGTGGCGTAGCCACCCCGCTCTGATCCAGGGCGCGTGGCGTAGTAGCCACCGCTGTTCCCGTTCCGAGGAGATGCCATGACCGCCGTCCGAGCCAGCTTCCGCACGCGCTTCGAGTCCGCCGTCGAGCGGAACCACTCGTTGCTCTGCGTGGGCCTCGACCCGGACCCCGCGCGCATCCCCGCCGGTGTCAGCACGCGTGACTTCCTCCTCGGGATCATCGAGGCGACCGCCGACGTTGCCTCCTGCTACAAGCCGAACCTCGGCTTCTTCGAGCCCGACCTCGGCGCGGGCGTCGAGTTGGTGCGCGACCTCGTTCATGCGATCCACGCGCACGACGTTCCCGTCATCCTCGACGCGAAGCGCGGCGACCTCGGTAACACCGCGATCGGCTACGCGAAGGCGATCTACGAGGCGCTCGATGCCGATGCCGTCACGCTCAGTCCGTACATGGGCGGCGACTCGCTGGAGCCGTTCCTCGCGTACGAGGAACGCACCGCGTTCCTGCTCTGCCGCACCTCGAACCCCGGCGCGCACGACTTGCAGGACCTGCGCGTGGGCGAGCGGAACGAGCCGCTGTACGCGTACGTCGCTCGCCTTGCATCGACGTGGAACACCCGAGGCAACGTCGGCCTCGTGGTCGGTGCCACCTACCCCGTCGAGGCCGAGGAGATCCGCGCGATCTGCCCGGAGATGCCCATCCTCATGCCGGGCGTCGGCGCTCAGGCCGGCGACCTCGAGGCAGCCGTGCGCGCCGGCATCGACGGCGCGGGCGCGAACCTCATCGTGAACGCCTCGCGGGGGGTGCTCTACGCACCGCCCGTCGCGTCCTCGGACCGCCCGGACTGGGCCGAGGGCGCGCGCGTCGCCGCCATCGAGCTGCGCGACGCGATCAACGCCGCGCGCGGGGCGTAGCGAGCGCACCGTGCTGCCGATGACGGACGTGCGCATGGCGGACGTGATCCGCATGCAGCGCCCGCATCCCTGCGGCGGCGCCGACTGGGAGGTCGTGCGCGTCGGAGCCGACGTGGGCCTGCGCTGCCTCACCTGCGACCACCGCGTGCTGATGGAACGGGCCGTGCTGCGCAGACGTGCGAAGGCGTACGTCTCGCGTGGCCCCGAACTCGACCCCGCGATCGAGCGCGCGCTCTACGGCGACGTGCCCCCGCCCCCGGCGTAGGCTCGCGAGCGCTCGTTGCCCTCGTCCCCGCGTGGCGTCGAGGGAGCCCCCTCACCCATCCCTCTCCCCCGCGAGGGGAGCGAGGTCAGAGCGGATGGGGTTCTCTCGTTGCGGTGCAGGGTCGGTGCCTTGCCGATCGGGACACGTGGTGCGAGTCCGTGCCCGCCGTCCCCGGAGGCCGAGGCGCGTCGTCACCGTCTCCGAGATGATCCGGGATGCTTGAAGGGCGTAGCCCTTCAAGTCTCAACCCCTCCCGAGATGGGAGGGGCAGGGGTGGCCGCCTCACGCTGTGCCTCGTATGTGCTTGCCTGCGCGGCGCAGTCTCCGCGCGGGCAGCGCGCGTGGCGTTGGGTTGGCACGCCTCGTACACTCCATGCACGAATCCCCCCTCGCCCCCGCGAGGCTCCCCGAGGTCACCAGTGCGCGAACTGATCATCGACTCCATCCGCGTCGGGCTCCGTCACTACCGGCGCGTCGTCGTCCTGCGCGAGAAGGAAGCGGACCGCTACCTCACGATCTGGATCGGCGCGGACGTCGCGGACGCCATCGCCTTCCGGCTCCAGGACGTCACCGCCGCCCGCCCGCAGACGCACGACCTCATGCTCAAGCTGCTCGAGGACCTCGGCGGCACGGTCGAGTCGGTCACCGTGAACGACCTGCGCGAGGACACCTTCTACGCGAACATCCACATCCTGCGCGGCGGCGAGGCGATCGACCTCGACTCGCGCCCCTCGGACGCCATCGCGATCGCAGTGCGCGCGGGCGTCCCGATCTACGTCGCGGACGAGGTGATGGACCGCGCCGGCATCATCCTGGACGAGGACGGCGAGCCGATCGAGGGCCTCGAAGAGGCCGGTGAGCGCCCCGCGCCGCCGACCGCGGAAGAGCTGGAGAAGCTCTCCGCGTTCCGTGATTTCATCGGCGGGCTGGACCTCGACACGCTCGGCGACGACCGGCGATAAACGCGCGCCGGTTGGCGCGCATCTGCGACGCTCAGGTCGTGACTGGTTATTGTGCAACTCGCCACAAGTGAGTTGATCCACCGATCCGGGGATGGTAGGGTTCCCCCGGCTCCGCTTTCAGAACGGCGGGACTGGCGTTGAGAAATCGCGCGCTGTCGTTGATGGGAATGGGCGGGTCGCTCGCGATCTGGGTCGTCGGTGGGACGCTGCTCGGGCGGTGGCTCGACGGCAAGTTCGAGACCGACCCCCTCCTGACAGTGCTGCTCCTGTTCCTGGGACTGGCGATCGGTCTGTACGACGCCTATCGGAGGCTTAGAGAACTCGTGGCATTCAACAACCAGAACGGCAACTGATGAAGCTGCTCCTGATTGCTGTCGCCGCGATCGCCCTGATGGCTTCCGGCTTCCTGTTCGTCGGCGGCGTCTCGCCCGCCATCGTCGTCGCCCCCGAGCACGTCTTCGACATCGGCCCGCTCGCCATCACGAACACGATGTTCACCTCGTGGCTCGTCGTCCTCGTGCTCCTCGTCATCGGGTTCGTCACGCGGCGCGGCCTCAAGCTCGTCCCGTCCGGCTTCGCCGGCGGCGTCGAGGCGGTCGTAGAGGCGTTCCTCGGCATCGTCGTCTCGGTCGCCGGTGAGAAGAACGGGCGCCGCTTCTTCCCGCTGGTCGCCACGATCTTCTTCTTCGTCCTCACCTCGAACTACTTCGGGCTCCTGCCCCTGAACAGCATCGGCAAGCCGGAGCCCGGTCACGGCGCGAAGCAGGCCGTGTTCCAGCAGGGCGGCGGCATCGCGTACATCCCGCTGAAGCCGGCGAGCATCGACGTGGCCGGTGGCGAGGCTCCGCTGCTCCCCGCCGGCATGGCGGCGCACGGCGCCCCCGGCGAGGCGCACGCGACCCCGGCAGCCGGCAAGGCCGACGCGCACGCTCCCGCCGCGGTCTACCCGGAGGGCTCGTTCTCCGGCGCGCTGTCGCCGTACATCCGCTCCGTCAACACGGACATCAACGCCCCGCTGGCGATCGCGATCTTCTCGTTCATCTTCGTGGAGTTCTGGGGCCTGCAGTCGCTCGGCCCCGGCTACCTGAAGAAGTTCGTCGCGTTCGACGCCATCTTCAAGAAGGGCCCGATGGGCCTGATCGACGTCTTCGTCGGCATCCTCGAGTTCGTCTCGGAGCTGTCGCGCATGGTGTCGTTCACCTTCCGTCTGTTCGGCAACGTCTTCGCGGGCGAGGTCCTGCTGCTGATGATGTCGTTCCTGGTCCCGTTCCTGCTCGTGGACGTGTTCTACGGCTTGGAGCTGTTCGTGGGCCTGATCCAGGCGTTCGTGTTCTCCATCCTCACGCTGGTGTTCGCCGTCACGGCGGTGTCGCACCACGGAGACGGGGATCACGCCGAAGCAGAGCATCACGGGGCGCACTGAGTCCCGTTGCGAAACAAGGTTCGTGTCATCCGTGAGGCCCCCCGGGAGTCCGGGGACACCCAGGGAGGAAGAGTTTGATGAAGATCGTACGTCGTTCGATGGTCTCGGCCGGTATGACGGGGGCCCTGTTCCTCCTCGCGGCCGGTGTCGCCGCCGCCCAGACCGCTGCTGCGGCCGACAACGAGAGCACCGCTGCGTCGATGAAGTTCCTGGCCGCCGCCATCGCGATGGGCCTGGGCTCGCTGGGCCCGGCGCTCGGCATCGGCATGCTGGGCGGCAAGGCCATGGAGGCCCTGGGTCGTAACCCGGAGGCCGCCGGCGCCATCCAGACCAACATGATCCTGGCCGTCGCGTTCGCCGAGGCCATCGGCATCTACGCGCTGGTCGTCGCGATCCTTATCGGCTTCGTCTTCTAGGCGACGCCACGAGGGATACGCTGACGGTGCGGCTCGCCGGTCTCATGGAGGCCGGCGGCGCAGCCCGTCCAGGCGAGGAGCGAACGTGAGAGCAGTGCACACTCTCCGACGACTGGCGTCCGGCGCGCGTTCGCGCGTGGCCGCGCTTGGCGTCGGTCTGGCTGCAGCGGCGATGCCGCTGGTGGCCTCCGCGGCAGAGGAATCCGGGGGCATCGCCGCCCTCGGCCTGAGCCTGCCCGGCCTGGTCACGCAGCTGGTGAACTTCACCATCCTGCTGGTCCTGCTCCGCATGTTCCTGTGGGGCCCGATCCTCAAGATGCTGGACGAGCGCAAGCGCCGCATCGAAGAGGGCCTGCGCGCCTCGGAGGCTGCCGCCTCGGCGGCCGAGGAGAGCCAGGTCGCCGCTCGCGCGGCGCTCGAGGAGGCTCGTGCCGAGGGGCGCGAGCTGGTCGCCCGCGCGCAGGAGACGGCCGGCCGTCTCCGCACGGAGCTGGAGCAGCAGGCGCAGGCCGACGCTGCCCGCATCGTGGAGCGCGCCCGCCAGGAGATGGAGCAGGAGCGCGTGCAGGCCGTCCAGGCGCTGCGCACGGAGTTCGCGGACCTCACCGTCCGCGCCGCCGAGCGCGTCGTCGGGCAGTCGCTCGACCGCAGCGCCCACCAGCGCCTGATCGACGAAGTGCTGGTCAGCAGCGACTTCGGTCGGGGCGGCAGCAACTAAGTGGCCGGGACGCGCGATGTCGCCGGCCGCCGCTACGCCTCCGCCGTGCTGGAGATCGCCCGTCAACAGGGCGCGCTCGACAGCTGGACCGAGGCGATCGAGGGGCTGGAGTCACTGACGTCGCAGCCCGCGTTCGTCGCTGCGCTGCAGGCGGACGGCATGACCGACGAGAAGTTCCAGACAATCGTCCGGCGCGTGGTGCCGAACATCACGCCGGCGCAGGTCAACCTGTTCCGGCTGCTGCGGCGGAAGTCGCGCCTGGGCCTCGGCCCGGACATCGCGTCCTTCTTCCGCGAGCTGATGGACGCGGAGCGTGGCATCGCCCGCGCCACCGTCACCAGCGCGGTGGAACTGGACCCCGAGCGACAGGCGCAGCTGGAGCGCCGGCTCACCGAGCAGACCGGCCATCAGGTCACGGTGGAGACGAAGGTCGACCCGAGCATCCTCGGTGGCCTGATCGTCCGCATCGGCGACCGACTGGTGGACGGCTCCACGCGGACGCGCCTGCGGGCGTTGCGTTCGCAGCTGGAGCGCGCAGCCCTGTAAGCCGGGCTGCAGGAGTCGCGCTGCAGAGCGCGCGAAACGACGAAGAGACACCGCTCACCGTCCGTGCAGGATGGGAGGGCGGGAGAGACGCTGAGGTACCGCGATGGCCGTACGTGCTGAAGAGATCGCCTCCATCCTGAAGGAGCAGATCGAGAACTTCGACGCCTCCGCCACATCGGCGAACGTCGGGACCGTGATCGAGGCGGGCGACGGCATCGCCCGCATCCACGGCCTCGGCCAGTGCCTCGCGTCGGAGCTCATCGAGTTCAGCGTGACGGACGACCAGGGTCGCCCGATCCGCGGCCTCGCCCTGAACCTCGAAGAGGAGACGGTCGGCGCCATCATCATGGGCGACTACACGAAGGTGAAGGAGGGTGACGAGGTCCGCACGACCGGGCTCGTCGCCTCCGTCCCCGTCGGCGAGGCGCTCATCGGCCGCGTCGTGAACGCCCTCGGCGACCCGGTCGACGAGAAGGGCCCCGTCGCGACGACGGAGCGCTACCCCGTCGAGCGCATCGCCCCCGACGTCGTCTCCCGCGTCACGGTGAACCAGCCGCTGCAGACCGGCATCAAGGCGATCGACGCCATGATCCCGCTCGGCCGCGGCCAGCGCGAGCTCGTCATCGGCGACCGCTCGATCGGCAAGAGCGCGATCTGCATCGACGCGATCATCAACCAGAAGGACAGCGGCGTTATCTGCATCTACGTCGCGGTCGGTCAGAAGGACGCGAAGGTCGCCCAGACCGTCGCCATCCTCGACCAGTACGGCGCGATGAACCACACCATCGTCGTCGCCGCGAGCGCGTCCGAGTCGGCCGCCCTCCAGTACCTCGCCCCCTACGCCGGCGCCGCGATGGCCGAGTACTTCATGGCGAAGGGCCGCGACGTCCTCGTCATCTACGACGACCTCTCGAAGCACGCGTGGGCGTACCGCGAGGTCTCCCTGCTCCTCCGCCGCCCCCCGGGCCGCGAGGCGTACCCCGGCGACGTCTTCTACCTGCACTCCCGCCTCCTGGAGCGCGCCGCGCGCGTCACCCCGGAGCTCGGCGGCGGCTCGATCACCGCGCTTCCGATCATCGAGACGCAGGCCGGCGACGTGTCGGCCTACATCCCGACCAACGTCATCTCGATCACGGACGGCCAGATCTTCCTGGAGCTGGACCTCTTCAACAGCGGCCAGCGCCCCGCCACCAACCCCGGCATCTCGGTGTCGCGCGTGGGCGGTGCGGCGCAGACGCGCGCGATGAAGCGCGTCGCCGGCACGCTGCGCCTGGACCTCTCGCAGTACCGCGAGCTGCAGGCGTTCGCGCAGTTCGGCACGGACGACCTCGACGCCGCGACGCGCCAGCAGCTGCTGCGCGGCGCGCGCCTCACGGAGCTGCTGAAGCAGCCGCAGTACCAGCCGCTCTCGCTGGGCCAGCAGGTGACGGTCCTGTACGCCGGCGTCAACGGCTACCTGGACGAAGTGCCCGTCGAGAAGATCCTCGACTTCGAGCGCGCGTTCCACGCGTACATGTCGGCCGGTCACTCGGACGTGATCAACGAGATCTCGACCTCCGGCAACCTCGTCGAGGACATCGAAGAGAAGCTGAAGGCCGCGATCACCGAGTTCAAGGCGTCGGTCGCCTACTAGAGCCGGTCCACCAGCAGGGCGCGGCGCGTCGCAGGACGCCCGGGTCACCGAGAAAGAGCGCGTAGATGGCCGGTGGCGGTGCGGTTCGCGGAATCCGCGACCGAATCAAGACAATCTCCAGCGCCGCGAAGGTTACGCGGGCGATGGAGCTCGTCGCCGCATCGAAGATGCGTCGCGCGCAGGATCGCGCCGTCCAGGCGCGCCCCTACGCCGTCACCATGCGCGCCGTCCTCGCCCAGCTCGCGGCCTACACGGCCGGTGGTGGCGACGCCTCCGGCCTGCACCCGCTGCTCCAGTCGCGCGATGCGAAGCACGTCTCGTATGTGCACATCACGTCCGACCGAGGCCTGGCGGGCGGCCTCAACGCCAACATGAACCGCGCGGCTGCCGCGCTGATCCTCGAGCACCAGCCGCGGGTCGAGCGTGTCTCGGTGATCTCCGCCGGCCGCAAGGGGCGCGACTTCTTCCGCCGGTCCGGCATGGAGATGCTCGCGGACTTCCCGGAGCTGGGCGACTTCCCGAACTTCGAGGACGTCCGCCCCATCGCGCGCCTGATCATCGACGAGTTCGTCTCCGGACGCGTGGACCAGGTGTTCATCGGCTACCAGCGCTTCGTGAACGCCGCCGTGCAGCGCCCGACGACCCGGCAGCTCCTGCCGATCGTCGCGCCGTCGGACGCGGAGCTCGGCGCTGCGGGCGCCTCGAACATCGACTTCATCTTCGAGCCCTCGCCCGAGGAGCTCCTCGCGACCCTGCTGCCTCGATTCGTCGAGATGCAGGTGTACGAGGCGGTCCTGGAGGCGCGGGCGTCCGAGCAGTCGGCGCGCATGGTTGCCATGCGGCAGGCGACGGACGCGGCGAAGGAGATGGTGGGCGACCTCACCCTCCAGTACAACAAGGCACGTCAGGACTCCATCACCGGCGAGCTGCTCGACATCGTCGGCGGCACCGCAGCGATCGAAAACAAGTAACGCGTACGCGCTCAGGCATCTAAGGCCCCACCGCTCGGGAGGCTGTCATGGCAACTGGATCCGTTCGTCAGGTCATCGGCACGGTCGTCGACGTGGAGTTCCCTCAGGGGCAGCTCCCCGACCTCTTCAACGCCGTGAACATCGACCTGCAGGGAACCACCCTCATCGCCGAGGTGCAGCAGCACCTGGGCAACAACTGGGTGCGCTGCCTCGCGCTGGACGCCACGGAGGGCCTCGCGCGCGGCGCGAAGGTGGAGGACACCGGCAAGGCCATCTCCGTGCCGGTCGGTCCGCTGACCCTCGGCCGCATCTTCAACGTCGTCGGCAAGGCCCTCGACCCGGGTGACCCGATCCCGGACGACGTGAAGCGCATGCCCATCCACCGCGCGGCCCCGCCGTACGCGGACCAGGAGACCAGCGCGCAGATGCTGGAGACCGGCGTCAAGGTCATCGACCTCGTCGCCCCGCTGCCCCGCGGCGGCAAGGTCGGCCTGTTCGGCGGCGCCGGCACCGGCAAGACCGTTACCAACACCGAGCTGATCCGTAACCTCGCCACCGAGCACGGTGGTCTGTCCGTCTTCGCCGGCGTGGGCGAGCGCTCCCGCGAGGGCAACGACCTCTGGCACGAGATGCGCGAGTCGGGCGTGCTCGACAAGACCGCCCTCGTCTACGGCCAGATGAACGAGCCGCCCGGCGTGCGCCTGCGCATCGCCCTCACCGGCCTGACGATGGCCGAGTACTTCCGCGACGAGGAGGGCCGTGACGTCCTCCTGTTCGTCGACAACATCTACCGCTACACCCTCGCCGGCATGGAGGTGTCCGCCCTCCTTGGCCGCATGCCCTCCGCCGTGGGTTACCAGCCGACGCTGGCGACCGAAGTCGGCGCGCTCGAGGAGCGCATCACTTCCACGCGGAAGGGCTCGATCACCTCGTTCCAGGCGATCTACGTCCCCGCGGACGACTACACCGACCCCGGTGTGGCCACGACGTTCGGCCACCTGGACGCCACGGTCACGCTGGACCGCACGCTGGTCGAGCAGGGCCTGTTCCCCGCCATCAACCCGCTGACGTCCAACAGCCGCATCCTGGACCCGCTGGTCGTCGGCCAGGAGCACTACGACGTCGCTCGTGGCGTGGTTCGGACGCTTCAGCGCTACAAGGACCTGCAGGACATCATCGCGATCCTCGGCATCGAGGAGCTCTCGGACGAGGACAAGCGCACCGTCGCGCGCGCGCGCCGCATCCAGCGCTTCTTCTCGCAGCCGATGTTCGTGGCGGAGCAGTTCACCGGCACGCCCGGCCAGTACGTGCAGGTCGCCGAGACGATCCGCGGCTTCAAGGAGATCCTCGAAGGCCGTCACGACGCGCTCCCGGAGCAGGCGTTCTACATGGTCGGCACCATCGACATGGCGGTCGAGAAGGCCGCCCGCATGGCCGCGCAGGCCTAGCAGGGTCACGGACGAGGCGTAAACGCATGCCGCTGAACCTCACGATCGTCACCGCGCAGCGCACCATCCTCGAAGAGGCCGGTGTGACCAAGCTCGTCGTCCCGGCCGCCGAGGGCCAGATCACGATCCTCCCGAGCCACGCCGCGCTCATGTCGAGCCTCGGCATCGGCGAGATGGTCGTGTTCACCGCGGCCGGCGCCGAGTCGATCGCGATCCTCGGCGGGTTCATCACGGTCGCCAACGACCAGGTGAGTGTCCTCGCGGACGCCGCCGAGCGTATCGAGCAGATCGACGTCGAACGTGCCGAGGCGGCCCGCGCCCGCGCGCAGTCACGCCTCGAGGGTCGGGGGGAGCCGCCGATCCAGGGTGGCCTCGACGTGCTGCGCGCGCAGTTCGCGCTCCGCCGCTCGCTCACCCGCATCCGTGTCGCGCGCCGCCGCGCCGGCGGCGCCACCGGTGTCCCCGCCTCGCGCTAGCCGGGGCACCTCGGACGGTCCACGACGACGAAGCGCCCCCTCGCGGGGGCGCTTCTCATTGGGCGTGCCGTCGGTGTGGTCCGCGCGAGTCGGCGCGCCGGAGTTCTCCCGCGCTGTTGACGCGGCGACAACCCGTCGAGGTCGCGGCTCTGTATCCTGTGCCCAGCACGGGAGGTGCGATGAGCTCCGTCGAACAGGCATACGTCATCGGCGGCGGCCGCCCCCTGCAGGGGACCGTCGAGGTCTCCGGCTCCAAGAACGCCGCGCTCTACGCGATCGCCGCCGGGCTGCTGACGGCCGAGACGCTCACGCTCACCAACGTCCCGCGCATCGCAGACATCGACGAGATGGCCGAGCTGCTGCGCGTCCTCGGATCGCACGTCGAGATCGAGGGCGAGACGGTGCGCATCTCCACGCCGGAGATCACCTGCACGGCACCCCCCGCGGAGCAGGTGCTGCGCCTGCGCGCGTCATTCCTCGTCATGGGGCCGCTGCTCGCGCGCACCGGGGAGGCGGAGTGCGTGCCGCCCGGCGGCGACGTCATCGGATCGCGCCCGCTCGATGTGCACTTCGTCGGATTCCGCATGCTCGGCGCGGAGGTCTCGCGGCACGGCGCGAACTGGCGCGTGCAATCAGCCGGGCTGCGCGGCGCGCGCATCTTCTTCGACTACCCGAGCGTCCTCGGCACCGTGAACGTGCTGTTCGCGGCGGTGCTGGCCGAGGGGCACACCACGATCCTCAACGCCGCCCCCGAGCCCGAGGTCGCGATGGCCGCGCGGCTGCTGAACGCGATGGGCGCGTGCATCACCGGCGAGGGCACCCCGACGATCGAGGTCGACGGCGTCGCCGCGCTGCACGGTGCGGAGTTCGAGGTGATCCCGGACCGCCTGGAGGCCGGCACGTATCTCCTCGCGGGCGCCGCCACCGGCGGCGACGTGTGCATCGCGAACGCGGTGCCGCACCACATGGACTCGCTGATCGCGAAGCTGCGCGACATGGGCATGACCGTGCACGCGGACGCGGCGAGCGGTATCCGTGCGACCTCGAACGGGCCGTTGCAGGCGGTGCAGGTGCAGGCGGTGCCGTACCCCGGCTTCGCGACGGACCTCCACCCGCAGATGGCCGCGGCCATGACGCAGGCGCACGGCCTCTCGCTGGTGCACGAGCGCGTCTACGACAACCGCACGCTCTACGTGAACGAGTTGCGCAAGCTGGGCGCGCGGATCGTGACCGGCGGCGACTCCGTGATCATCGAGGGGCGCACGCAGCTCACCGGCAGCGTGGTGCGCGCGCTCGACATCCGCGCGGGCGCATCGGTGGTCGTTGCGGGCCTCGCCGCCGAGGGCGAGACGACGGTGCTCGGCATCGGCCACCTCGATCGCGGCTACGCGGACCTCAAGGGCCAGCTGCAGGCGCTCGGCGCGCAGATCGAGCGCCGCTAGCCCGCAGGAGATCGAGGTACGTCGTGACCCCTCCGGGCCGTCGTCTATTCCTCCAGCGTGCCGCGCTCGGTGTTGCGGGAGCCGCCGGCGCAGTGGCGCTCGGTCTGCGCGCCCGCCCCTCCGGTCCTGCCACCTCGACCGCCTCCTCCGTGGGCTCCTCGATCGCCGGCGCGTCCGCCGCGACCCCGGGAGCAGGCGATGGGGATCGGCTGGTGGCCGCGGCCCAGCGCGAGGCGACGCTTGCCGTCGTCACCTGGGGTGATCGCGCCTACCACGGTGTGTTCGCCGCGTTCGAGGCAGCATTTCCCGGCGTGCGCGTGGCGCAGATCGCGGAGTCGAACCCCTCGACCTGGCTCGATCTCGCGCGGCAGCGGCGTCGTGCCGGCAATGCGCTCGACATCGCCCTCGTGCAGCCCGAGCGCGCGATCCAGGACGGCCGCGCCGAGGGCATGTGGACGCCGCTGCGGCCGCTGCTGGTCCGTCCCGACATCCTCGACGACGCGACATGGCGTGGTGGGTTCGGTGCGCGCTTCCTCGATCGGGGCGAGACGCTGTGCTTCGACTGGGAGCACAGCGTCGTGCACGCCTATGCCGTGAACACCGATCTCGTGCCGCCCGAGGCGATCAAGAGCGTCGTCGATCTCCTCGACCGTCGATGGCAGGGGCAGGTGATCTCCTTCGACCCGCGTGTCGGACTGGCCGCGAGCTCGGCGGCCGCGGTCGCTGCGCGCCACGGGCGCGACGTGCTGAAGCGGCTGCTCGTCGATCAGCGTCCGGCACGCAGCCCGAACGCGGAGCACATCACCGAGTCGCTGATCAGCGGGCGCTTCGCCGTCGCGCTCGGGGTGCGCCCGAAGGCGCTCGAGGCGTTCCGCGGGCGCGGTGCGGAGCGGGTGCGGTTCCTCGACCTCCCGGATGCCGATTTCGTTCCTTCGACGGGATTGCTCGCGTTCGCGGAGGCGAAGCATCCCGCCGCCGCGCAGCTGTTCGCGAACTGGTTCCTGACGCGCGAGGCGCAGGCGATCATCGCGAAGGACATGCCGACGAACAGCGCACGCATGGACGTCGCGGCGTCCGATGCCACCGCCGCCGGCACTGCGCCGTACTACGACGCCGATCGCGAGGCGAACTACCAGCACCTCGCCGACACCGCGCAGTTCGTCCGGAGCATCGTTAGCTGAGGCGTGCGGAAAGCGGCGCGAGGGGCTAACCTCCGCCGACCACGGAGCCGCTCCGAGTTATCCTCAAAGTTATCCACAGGCACCTCGGACGGCGTCGCGCCGTCCACCGCTCGGAGTCGCCGCACCGTGATGTTCGGCAAGCGCATCGGGATCGACCTCGGCACCGCGAACGTGCTCGTCTACGAGCAGGGCCGCGGCGTGGTCATCGACGAGCCCGCGGTCGTCGCGATCACCGAACGCGACAACAGCGTGGTCGCCGTGGGCGACGACGCGCGCGCGATGATCGGCCGGCACCCCGGCTCGATCCAGGTCATCCGTCCGATGCGCGACGGCGTAATCGCCGACTACCTGATCACGGAGGCGATGCTGCGCTACTTCATCCAGCGCGTGATCGGCCGCTTCAACCTCGTCCGGCCGGAGGTGATGATCTGCGTGCCGGTCGGCGTGAACAGCGTCGAGCAGCGCGCCGTGCGCGACGCCGCCGAGGCAGCCGGGGCGCGCCGCCCGGCGCATCTCATCCCGGAGCCGCTGGCCGCGGCGATCGGCGCGGAGATCCCCGTGGGCAGCCCGCGCGGCCACATGGTCGTCGACATCGGCGGCGGACGCACCGAGGCGGCCGTGATCTCGATGTTCGGGATCGTCGCGAGCGAGTCCGTGCGCGTCGCCGGCGACCGCCTCGACGACGCAATCGCGCAGTACATCCGCCGTCGCCACAACCTCGTGATCGGCGAACGCACCGCCGAGGAGGTGAAGATCGCGATCGGCTCGGCGATCCCGCTGAACGAGGACCTCGTCACCGGCGTGCGCGGGCGCGACCAGATCACCGGCCTCCCGCGCACGATCAACGTGCGCTCCTCCGAGATCTCACAGGCGATCCACGAGCACCTCGGCACCATCGTGCAGACGGTGCGGCGCGTGCTGGAGCGCACGCCCCCGGAGCTCGCCTCGGACGTCATCGATCGCGGCATCGTGCTGACGGGCGGCGGCGCGCTGCTGCGCCACCTCGACGACCTGCTGCTGCACGAGACGGGCGTCCCCGTCCACGTCGCCGAGGACCCGCTGCGCTGCGTCGTGAAGGGCGCCGGCGCGGCCCTCGAGTACATCGACGTGATCGAGCGCTCCATGCCCACCGAGGAGGAGTCGCTCATCGGCGACGCCTCGAGGTAACGCGCTCTAAGGCGCTTCTCGGTTCGGTGCCGGCATTCTCTCTTCAGACTCCTCGATCATCAGGTGCTCTACGTAAGTATGACGCTCGTTGCCCACAAGATGATTGACGGTGAACTGGAATCGACGGCGCGATCGGTATTGCCAAGGTCCAAGTGGGTGTCCGTACTTCGCCACGTACTCGGCTACTCCAACGTAGATATCGCTGGTCTCATCGAGGTCCCGAATCAGAGCGTAGCTGAATGTCGTGGTCTCTCCGGGTGTTAGAAGACCGCCACGACTCACGAAGACTGGCTCGGGGTTCGTCTTACCCGCGATGACAACTGTCATGGATTCGACTTCATAGCGTATGGGGCCGGCGCTCGTATTCCTGAGTTTCACACCGACTGTCGCGTCGAGTAGGGCCGGATCATCGCTTCGGGTGCGAAATAGAATTTCTGGTCCGACAAACGCCAGCCCGAGGAGCAACTTGTCCTCTTGCTCGATTCGTTCGGCTTCTAGTCGTCGACGAGCACTCCGCTCTTCGTCTCGTTGACGCCGCGGAGCGAGCGCCACGACATGTAGCAAGAGCACGATCGCGATGAAGGTAATGGCGCCAGTAAAGAGCCCAATTCCGGTCTCGGCCCACTCCGACTCCCAAGTCAGTATTTGGAGCGCGAGCAGCGGCGAAGCAAAGGTGACGCCCATCCATGGAATGATTCCGGCGGAACTCGATAACCAGCGCCAACCGTCTCGAAGGCCTCGAGTCCATGAGGATTCGCTGGGCACGCGACACCTCGATCGTTGCCGGTGCGCTACTCCGCGCGGACGGCGCGGTCGCGCTGCCGGAGCTTCAGGTGGTAGGTCATGCTCTGGAGGAAGAGCACCGGGTTGATGTGCTTCAGCTCAATGCCGATCGGGACCTGCACGCGCGCCGGGGTGTAGTTCAGCACTGCGCGCACGCCGCCGCGGATCAGCGTGTCCGCCACGTCCTGCGCCGCGTCCGCCGTCACCGCGATGATGCCGATGTCCACCGGCGTCTTGCGCAGGTCACGCTCGAGGTCCTTCGCGTCGAGGATATCGTTGCCGTCGAGCGTTGTGCCGATCACGTTCGGACCGGAGTCGTAGCGGCCGACGATGTCGAAGCCCTGGCCCTCGAACCCCGGGTAGGAGGAGAGCGCGCGGCCGAGGCGGCCGATGCCGACGACCACCACGCGCCAGCGCCGGTCGAGGCCGAGGATGAAGCGCAGCTCCTCGGCCAGCCGGACGACGGAGTACCCGCGTCCCTGCTTGCCGAAGCGCCCGAAGTACGAGAGGTCCTTGCGGATCTGGGCCGGCGTCACGCCGAGCTCCTCGCCCAGCTCCTGTGAGGAGATGACGGCGCGCCCCTCCTGCTCCAGCCGCGACAGCAGCCGGTAATAGAGGGGGAGACGGTCGATGACGACGTCAGGAATCTCGATCGGCAATGGTGTCCAGCCCCCATCGCGCCGGTGAAGTCGCGCGATTACTGGTGATCATACCCTGCCGCAGCCTGCGCGCAATTTCACAAACGTCCCCGCGCAGGATCGGCGTTCGCTAGGATCGAGGGATGGACGACCTCGCCCAGCCCGCCGACCCCGCCGGTACCCCGGCTGACCCGCGCCTCGCGCGGCTGCTCCGCGAGGGGCCGGCGGCGACGCCGTTCCTCGACCTCCCGGGCGGCGTGTTCGAGATGGGATCGGCGGGGCGCCCGGACGAGTTGCCGCGCCGGCTGGTGCGCGTGCGCCCGTTCGCCGTCGCGCTGGCGCCGGTCACGAACCTCGAGTTCGCCGCGTTCCTCGAGGCCACGGGCCACGAGCCGCCGGGGTACTGGGACGACCCGCACTTCCGCCGCCCGGGCTGCCCGGTGATCGGCGTCTCGTGGTTCGACGCCGTCGACTACTGCGCCTGGCTCGGCGGGCTCCTCGGACGCGAGTGCCGCCTGCCGACCGAGGCCGAGCGCGAGTACGCCGCGCGCGGCGGCGAGCCTCGAGGTGTCTACGACTGGGGCGACGAGCCGTGGTCGACGGGCGTGCACACCTTCGGCGCGGCCGGCGGCGACCGCCCGCACCCGGTGGGGAGCGCGCCGCCCAACGGCTACGGCCTGTACCACATGGGCGACAACGTCCACGAGTGGTGCAGCGACTGGTACGCCCCCGACGGCTACGCCGGCGAGACGCGCGAGGACGGCGCTCCCGTCGAGGACCCCCGCGGCCCGGACGAGGGCGTGCGGCGCGCCTCGCGGGGCGGGTCGTGGCGGCATCGCATCAAGGTGGCGCGGATCGCCGCGCGGTCCTCGCTCGCACCGGAGCGGCGGTACAACGACTACGGGATGCGCGTGTACGCCGAGCCGCAGGGCTAGTCGACCTGGCGTCGCGCGCGGCACACGATTGAGTGCTCATCGGGGGGATGCTCGAAGGGCGCAGCCCCTTCGAATCTCAACCCCTCCCGCGCCGGGAGGGGCAGGGGTGGGCCGCCCTCGTAGCACCTCGACGGAGCCGCAGGCTAGCGGGCGACCCGTCCGAGGACGGCGCGCCAGAGTACGCTCCCCGCGAGGAACCCGGCGACCGCGCCGATCACATCGACGATGAGGTCGCTCATCGAGGCGTCACGGGTCGCGGTCATGCTCTGCGCCAGCTCGGTGAGCCCGCCAAACAGCCACAGCGCGAGCAGGACGCCGACCAGCGCGCGCTGCGGCGAGCGTCGTGCGAGGTCGCTGGTGGCGTACCAGAGCGCGGCGGACGCGCCAATCAGACCGAACAGCCCGAAGTGCGCCACCCAGTCCGGCATCCCGCCCGGGTCCGGCGGGTTCGGCGAGAGCGTCGCGAACAGGATCAGCGCGGCGCTGGCGACGGTTGCCGCCTGCCCGAGGTGCCGGAGCGCCTGGCGGTTCATCCACCGAGGGTACAGGTGGCGCCGAGGCGATGCGAGGCACGCGCGGCCTCGGACGGTCGTGCGCCTCGTACAATCCGGCGATACGGACGCGGTCGCAGCGAAGGGATCTCCCGTGCACTACCTCCTCTGGGGCCTGCAGTTCCTGATGGGCGCGTTCTTCATCGGCATCGGCGTCATGCACTTCATCCTCCCGCCCGGCCTGCCGCCGGTGATGCAGTGGATGTACGAGCTGCCGATGTGGCTGCACGTCGTCTCCGGCGCGGCCGAAATCCTCGGCGGGCTCGGGCTGATCCTGCCGGGGCTGACGGGGATCCGGACGGAGCTGACGCCGCTCGCGGCGGTCGGGCTGCTCGTCATCATGGTCTTCGCCGTCGTGTTCCACCTGCAGCGCGGCGAGTACCAGAACATCGTCACGAACGCCCTCGACGCCGCGGTCCTCGCGTTCATCGCGTACGGCCGCTGGCGGCTGCGCCCGCTGTCGCGCTGACCGCGTCGAGCCGCCCGCGGCGGCTCGGTACAATCGAGGCATGTCCTACCGATCGTCCTTCGACGTGGTGGTCGAGCCGTGGCACGGCGACGGGCCCGAGGCGGCGGTTGCCGCGCTCGCCGACCGGCCGCGCCTCGCGTGGCTCGACTCGTCGCGGGTGGACGCGCGCCTCGGACGGTGGTCGGTCGTCGCCAGCGACCCGCGCTGGGCGCTGACCGCGTACGGCGCGGACGTCGTGCTGGAGACCGCGGCCGGCCCGCGCCGCCTGCCGCCCGGCGCGCTGCAGGAGTTCGCGCGCGCCGTCGAGGCCGAGCCGATCGCGCGGCTGCCGCACGACGCACCCGCGCTCCCGTTCCTCGGCGGCGCGATCGGTGTGCTCGGCTTCGAGCTGGGGCGCGAGATCGAACGGCTGCCCGCGACCACGCGCGACGACGTCGGCGCGCCGGACCTCGCGTTCGGCTGGTACGACGCGGCGCTGGTGTGGGACGAGATCGCGCGCGCGGGCTGGCTCGTGGGCCGCGCCGAGGCAGTGCACGCGCTCCGTGCGCGCCTCGCGCAGCCCGCGCGCGGCACGGCCGCCCCGGCGAGCGCCGGGGTACTGCGCAGCAACCTGACGCGCGCCGCGTACCTGCGCGCCGTCGAGCAGGCGCGCCGCTACATCGAGGCCGGCGACATCTACCAGGTGAACTTCGCGCAGCGCTTCTCCGCGCCGTATGGCGGCGGCGGGCTGGACCTGTACCGGCGGCTGCGCACCGTGAGCCCCGCGCCCTTCGCGGCGTACCTCGACCTGCGTGGCGACTTCGGCGGCGTCGAGGTGCTGTCCTCGTCGCCGGAGCGCTTCCTGCTCGCGGACGGTGATCGCCTGGAGACACGCCCGATCAAGGGCACCCGCCCGCGCGGCGCGACGCCGGACGAGGACGCACGACTCGCAGCGGCGCTGCGTGAGAGCGCGAAGGATCGCGCCGAGCACCTGATGATCGTGGACCTCGAGCGGAACGACCTCGGCCGTGTCGCCGTCACGGGGAGCGTGCGCGTGCCCGAGTTCGCCGCGCTGGAGTCGTACGCGCAGGTGCACCACCTCACCTCGACCGTCGAGGCGCGACGGCGCGCGGACGTGGGGCTGGAGGCGCTGCTGCGTGCGACGTTCCCCGGCGGCTCCGTCACCGGCGCGCCGAAGATCCGCGCGCTCGAGATCATCGACGAGCTGGAGCCGACGGTGCGCGGCGTCTACACCGGCGCGATCGGGTACGTCTCGGCGGACGGGCGCCTCGACCTCAACATCGCGATCCGTACGATCACGCTCGCGGACGGCGTCGCGCACCTGCACGTCGGCGGCGCGATCGTCTACGACTCCTCGCCGGAGGCCGAGTACGCCGAGACGCTGGACAAGGCGCGCGGGATGGCGCGCGCCCTCGGCGTCGCGCTGCCCGACGAGGTGGCCGCGCCGGCTGCCTCGAACGCCCCGTCCGCGTCGACCGCGGCGCGATGACCGGCGTCGCGTGGGTGGACGGCGCGCTGGTCCCGCGCGCCGAGGCACGTGTCTCGATCGACGACTTCGCGGTGCGCTACGGCGCCGCATGCTTCGAGACGATGCTCGCGCGCAACGGGCGCGTGTTCCGGCTGGGCGCGCACCTCGATCGCATCGAGGGCGGCCTGCGCGCGATGCGCGTCGCGCCGCCGCTGTGTGCCGACCTCGAGCGCGCCGTGGTGGAGACGCTCGCGGCGAACGGGCTGAGCGAGGCCAGCGTGCGGCTCACGGTGACGGCCGGCCACGGCCACGTGCCCGACCTGCGCGCCGCCAGCGCACCGCTGGTGATCGTCACTGTCGACGCGTTGCCGCCACGGCCCGCGTCGCCTCGGCTGCTCGTCGTCGCGACGAGGATCGACGCGCGTCGCGCGCTTGCGGCGGCGAAGTCGGCGCAGTTCCTGCCGTACCTCCTTGCCCGCGTCGAGGCGCGCGAGGCGGGCTTCGACGACGCCGTGTTGCTGAACCACGACGGCGCGGTGGTCGAGGCGGCGACAGCCAACCTGTTCATCGTGCGCAATGACGGCATCGAGACGCCGCGCATCGAGGACGGCCCGCTGCCCGGCGTCACGCGCGCCGCGCTGATCGAGGTCGCGCGCGGCCTCGGCGTCACGGTGGCGGAGCGGCGCATCGACCTCGGCGACCTCGCGCTGGCGGAGGCGGTGCTGCTGACGAGCAGCGTCGCGGGCGTCGTCGTCGCGGCGTCGCTGCTGGTGCGCGAGGACGGCCCGCACGGCCACCTCGACTGGCACACGCGCGAGCCGGTACCGCCGCTCGTCGGAAGCATGATCGAGGCATACGGAACGTTGGTACGCGTGGAGACCGACATCGTTTGATGTTCCTGGGCCTCGGATCCCCGCTGTAGCTGACGATCCTGATGTTCCTGACGTGATCTTCACCGCATTGTCACCATCGGGGCGTCTCGGCGCGGTCGCACGCAGAGTAGCTTCAGTGCGACGCGGCCCGGTGGTCATTCGATCGACAGGCAGGGGCCGTCAGCGAGGGCAGCGTCCAGTCAGGATTCGCCGCCCGCGCGACAGCGAATCGAGGTCTCGCGATGGCGATGCCACCGCCGTATCCGCAGCAGCGCCCGTCCTTCCGCGCGATGCCTGCCCCGCGCGAGGCGCCCGCGCAGATCCTCCTGGTCGACGACGAGTTGATCGTGCGCGAGACCCTGTCGCAGGCGCTGAGGGCGACGGGCGACCAGGTGCTCGCGGTCGACTCGGGCGAGGCGGCACTCGCGATCCTCGCCAGCGGGGTCTTCGACATCGTGATCCTGGACGTCGGCCTGCCGGGCATCTCCGGGTTCGAGACGCTGCGCCAGATCCGGACGAGGAGCGACGTGCCGGTGATGATGGTGACGGCGGCGGGCACGCTGACCGAGCGGCTCGCGGGCTTCGACCTCGGTGCGGACGACTACCTCGTCAAGCCGCTGGAGATCCCCGAGTTGAGCCGCCGCGTGCGGGCAATCCTGCGCCGCTGCCGCGCCGGCGGGGCGCGCGCGACGGACGAGCTGCTCGGCCCGGACGGCATCGTCATGCGCCTGCGCTCGCACTCCGTGAACGTCGGGCCCGCCGAGGTGATGCTGACGCCAAAGGAGTTCGCCGTGCTGCGGCTGCTGCTGGAGCGGCGCGGCGAGGTGATCCATCCCGACGAGATCTCCGTGAAGATCTGGGGCTACGAGACGTTCGGCTCGCGCAACTTCGTCGAGGCGCACGTGTCGCGGCTGCGCTCGAAGCTCGTGAGGGCGGGGGCCGGCGACGCGATCACCACGATGCGCGGTGTCGGCTACATGATCCGTTAGTCGTGTGGGCCCGGGCGCGGAATACCCGCGCGCCCCACCCGGACCTGCGTGCTTCGACACTCAGACCTGCGGGCATCGACACGAGATACCCGAGCTCGACGCCCGCTAGCCCGTGATCTCCTCCGGCATGCGGAACTCGATCGTCTCCTCGGCGACGATCACCGGCTCGACGCGCGTCACGCCGCGCGCGCGCAGGTCGTCGATGATCGGCTGGAGCAGCGTGTCCGGCACGGAGGCGCCCGCGGTGAGGCCGACGATGCCGACGCCCTCGTACCACGCGGGGTCGATCTCCTCGATGCCGTCGACGCGATAGGCGGGCGTCCCGGTGGCCGCCGCGACCTCGCGCAGCCGCACGGAGTTGCTGGAGTTCCGCGAGCCGATCACGATCACCAGGTCCGCGCGCTCCGCGATCACCTTCACGGCCGCCTGCCGGTTCGTCGTCGCGTAGCAGATGTCGTTGCGCACCTCTGCGTCCGGGTAGCGGTCGCGGATCGCGTCGATCGTGGCGGCGGTGTCGTCGACGGAGAGCGTGGTCTGCGTCACCACGAAGATCGGGCGCGTGCCGGCGACCAGCGACTGCACGTCGTGCGGCGTGTCCACCACGCGCGTCCGGTCGGGCGCCTCGCCCTTCGTGCCCATCACCTCGTCGTGGCCCTCGTGCCCGACGAGGAGCACATCGAACCCGTCGCGCGCCGCCTTCTTCGTCTCCAGGTGCACCTTCGTCACCAGCGGACACGTGGCGTCGATGACGCGCAGGCCGCGATCGCGTGCCGCCTGCACCACGTCCGGCGCCACGCCATGCGCGGAGAACACGATCGGCGCGCCCGGCGGCACCTCGCTCACGTCCTCGACGAAGATCGCGCCGCGGCTGCGGAAGTCGTCGACGACGTAGCGGTTGTGCACGATCTCGTGGAACGCGTAGACCGGGCCGTCAGAGCCCTCCAGCACCTGGTCGAGCACGTTGATCGCGCGGACGACGCCCGCGCAGAACCCTCGAGGCTCGGCGAGCAGGATGGTGTGGGGCATGGGTGGCCTTTCGCCCTTCCATCGTACCAACCGCGCGCCCGAGACTCGATCCGCGCGACGCTACGACCGCGGCTCCCGGGCCAGCGCGCCCAGCCGCTGCGCGACCCCGCCGCCGAGGAGCCCCGCCCCGAGCGACAGCAGCACGATCCACGCCGAGATGGCGCCCGGGCCGTTACCGGCAGCCGTGCCCGCCTCGTGCGGCGCGGCCGCTGCACCGCTCGCCGCGGCGAGGGCGGTACCGTTCGCGGGACGGCGCCCCGGCGTCGGCACCTCGAGGATCGTCGCGTCGCGGAAGCTGCCGTCGAGAGCGAAACGCCGCTCGATGGCTCGGCCGGTGCCGGGGGCGGGGATGCGCGCGCCGAGCAGGTAGGTCGCGTCGTCGCCATAGGACAGCGCGTCGACGGCGCGGCCGTCCGCGCCGATCAGCGCGATCCGGTCGCCCGCGTTGCCGAGCCCGTTGCCGATGTCCTGCGCGAGCCGGAATGCCGTCACGCCGGGCACCTCGGCGAGCCGCGCGGTGACGACGAGCGAGCCGCCCGCGGGCACCACGAGCGCGGGCAGCGTCACGGCCCCGCTGTTGTCGCGGATCGACATGCCCTCGAGGGACGCGGCCGCGACGCCGAGGTTCGAGATCTCGAGCCATTCATACTCGTTGTCACGCCCGGCGTTCGCCGGATCGGGCAGCAGCTGCGTGATCCGCAGCATCCGCTGGCTGTCGGCGAGTCCCGGCAACGCCACGTTTTCCGATCGCAGCAGCCCGGGCGGCGTCGAGGGCTGCGTCGCGACCGCGCGCGGCGTGCTGGCGGTGCGCGCGGGGGCCTCGTCGCGTTCGCCCGCCGCGGGCGCCGGGGTGGCGAGGCTCCGATCCGGAGCGGCGGCTCGCGCGCCCGGCGTGGCGGTGGCGACCGGCGTGAGCGTCGCGGCGACGGGGCCGCGCGGCTCGATGCCGTCGGGCTCCGCGGTCAGCCCGAACGCGAGGTCGTCCATGATCAGCGACGCGTCGCGGTAGTTGCTGCGCATCAGCACGCGGACGATCGCGCTGTGCGCGTTCCCCGGTGCGCGCACGGTGCCGGTGCCGACGACCTGCGAGCGCGGCGCCTCCGCCGGTGCATCGTCATCGGAGGACTCCACGGCGAGGCTGTCGTCCGTCGTGATCGCGGAGCCGATCGGCTCGTCGGTCACGTACCACGCGATGCGCAGCCAGCCCGCGTCGACGATGCCGCGCGTGCTCAGGCGCGCGCTCGCCTGGTACCACTCGCCCGGCTGGATGCCGCCGATCGCCTGCTCCACCCATACGGTCCCGGCGATCGGCGCGTACAGCACCATCGAGGAGCCCGCGCCGGGAAGCACCACGTCCGTCCACGCGCGCCCCCTCGCGACCGTCCAGCCGTCGAGGCTGGTATCGAACGTGCCGTTGCTGAGTCGCCGTGGCAGCGGGGGCGGCGTCGGTGTCGGCACGACGCGCGGGATGCGGATCGGTGCGCCGGCGCCGGCGCTGACGGGCGGCGGCCCCTCCGGCTCGTCCGGCGGCGGGACGGGTTCCACGATCGGCGGCGGGGGCGGCGGAGGGATGACCTCGGCGATCCCGATGTCGTCGACGGAGAAGCGCGCGGCGGGAGCGGTGGCGAGGCCGCTGACGACGACGAGCACGTACGCGGTGTTGGCGGGCGCGATCGCCTGCGTCGTCGCGAGCGTGACGTAGCCCGTCGTCGTCCCGGACCGCGAGGTGACGTTCGTCGCCAGCGTCACGCCGGAGTCGTCGACGAGGTCGAGGCGCGCCGTGACGGTGGTGATCGTCGCCGCCGGGATGTTCACGGCCAGCGTCATCGAGTAGCGGTTGCCCGGCGTCGCGGCGGTGAGCCAGTACTGCGTGCGGATCGTGACCGTACCGGAGGCGGTGGCGCGGACATGCCCGGCGGCGGCCCCGTCGTTCACCGGCTGCGATCCGTCGATGGCAAGTGTGCCGCCGTCCGGCGGCGCCCAGCCCGTCGGGCCGGACTCGAAGTCACCGTTCGCGAGGAGCGGGACAGCCTGCGCGCCTGCCTGCGTGAGCAGCGCCAGGCTCGCACACGCGACGATCGCGAGCGCAGCAACACCCCGAAGCACGGCGCCCCCCGCCCTGCCTGATGAACGGCTGATGGAGGCTAGCACAAATGTTGATGGCCGGGGGACACACGGGAGCCGTGCTAGATCATCGGCCAGGGCACGCAGCGGTAGTCCTCGTACATCTCGGGGAGGACCGGGTCGTCGAGGAGGGCGTGCGCGCGGCGGAGCAGCGCGGTCAGCTCGCGATCGGCGATGCGCGTCCGCAACGCGACGGCGTCGGCGGTCGGCTCGGGCGCCTCGAGGTCCGTGCACGCGCGGCGGATGTCGTCGAGCCACGAGGCGGGGAGCCTCGTGCCGGCGTAGTCCCAGACCACGGTGCGCAGCTTCTGGTGCGCGTGGAAGCACAGCCCCTGGTCGATGCCCCAGACACGCCCGCCGGGATCGAGCAGCAGGTGGCTCGCCTTGCGGTCGGCGTTGTTCGTCAGCAGGTCGAAGACCGCGAAGCGCGCGAACTGCTCGTCGAGGTCGTCACGGTCGCGGTCGCGCAGCTCGAAGTAGTGCTCCGCGGGGTCGTGCTCGATGAACAGCTGCATCGATCCCACGCCGTGCGGGCCGCTGCGCTCGACCGTCGGCGGCACCACGTCCCAGCCGAGGAGGCGCGACAGGTGGAACGCCGCGATCTCGCGCTCGTACAGGCCGTCGGGGAAGTCGCGCAGCGGTTGTTCGCCTCGACGCGGCTTGTACACGCCGGTGCCCGCGCCGAGGACGGGGTGGTCGAGGCGCGCGAGGAACACGTAGTTCGAGGAGTTGTAGACGAGACGCAGGTCGTCGCCGATCTCGGCGGTGCGCAGCGCATCCTCGACGCGCGCGTCCCACGGGTCCCACGTCGGGAGCGTCGACATGGCGATCTCGTCCGCGTCGAACTCGTCGTCGACGTCGTCCGTGTCGTCGTCCGGGGCACCCTCGTCGGTCGTCATGGCTCGATTGTAGGACGCGCGCGGCGTGGCACCGCCTACCCCACGACCTCGCGAGCCCGCACGCCGAGGCCGAGGCGCATCGCCTCCGCGTGCATCATCATCGTCGCGGTCGCGGGAAGCGCTGCGTCCAGCACCTCGTGCGCCGCCTCGATCGCCGCATCGTCGAGCCCCGCACCACGCAGCGCTGCCGGGTTCGCCCGCAGCGGTTGTGCGAGGAAGCGTGCCCCGGCCCGCGCATAGAAGTAGAGCGCGCGCCCGCGGCGCCGGAAGTCGGGGTACGCCCCCAGGTGCTGCAGCTCCTCCCACGCGGCGTCGAGGTAGACCGGCCAGCGCGCCACCGCCCGGTACAGGTCCGGCGGATCGTCCAATCCGAGCGTCTCGGCGATCTCCGGCAGCGGCGGCTGTGTCGCCTCGACCAGCTCGAGGCGCATCGCGGCGTGCGTGCGCTCGCGATCGGTCACGTCGCGCGGCTCCGGGCGGCCCTGCCCGCCGACCGCGTCGCGGTCCCATGCCTCCGCGCACGCGGCGAGCAGCAGCAGCAGCTGCGGCTGGGCGTAGTGGAACAGGTCGACGACCTCCGCGATCGCGTCGAGATCGGCGGTGCTGAGCGACGCACGGAGCAGCGCCGGCAGTTCGGACTCGCCCTCGGTCTCCACGTCCTCGACGGCGTCGAGCGCCATGTCTGCCATGTAGCGCGCACTGCCGAGGAACCCCGCGGTCTCCACGGACGACGCCAGCTGCGGCCACACGAACTCGAGGTAGCCCTCGACCGCCGCGAGGCGCGCGATCGACTGCGGGACGTACGGCAGGCGGAGCGCGCGGCGGATCTCCTCGACCGGCGCGGTCATGACCGCCGCCCGAACACGCGCCGCAGGCGATGCGCGATCCGCGCGAGCAGGCCCGGCCTGCGGGTGCGCTCGCGGATCAGCCTCGTCGCCTCGGCGGTGCCGATGAGCACCGGCTGGCGCCAGTCGCGCAGGCTCGGCGCGCGTGGCGGCTCGGTCGAGGCCGCGCCCCGCGCCGGCGGGAGGCGGTCGGGTGCCTCGAAGCGCGCGAAGTGCTGCCAGCCGTCACGGCCACGGACCCAGACCTCGCGGCCCGCAGCCTGCACCAGCAGCGCCCCGGCGGCGACGTCCCAGAGGCGCGGCCCCCAGAATGTCGCCGAGGTGAACACGCCGGCGGCGACCAGCGCCGCCTCGATCGCGATCGATCCGGTGACGCGGTGCTCCCACTCGCGGGTGCCGCCGGGCGCGCCGCCCGGTGCCGCCGCCAGCGCACGGCGCACCACCGTCGCCCGCTCCCGCTCCACCTCGACGCCGTCGAGGTGGAGCGGCACGCCCGCGTGCGCGTGATACACGCCTGGCCCGAGCAGGTGCGTGGAGGCGCACCAGATCGCGGCCGCGACCGGCACGCCCGCGTACAACACGCCGATCGACACGGCGAACAACGGGAAGCCGTTGACGAAGTTCGCCGTCCCGTCGATGGGGTCGATGACCCACACGACCTCGGCCGCAGCATCGGGGTACGTGTCGACCTCTTCGCCGATCACCGCGTGCGAGGGGAAGCGTTCCGCAACACGTTCGCGGACCAGCGCCTCGACGGCGCGGTCGACCTCGGACACCGGGTCGTTCGTGCTGTCCTTGCCCTGCGCGTCGGGCTTGTACTCCACCGTCACCTGTCGCTGGAGCGCGGCACGTGCGAGGTCGCCGGCCTCGCGCGCCAGCTCGATCGCCAGCGCCTCGACGGCGGTGACGACGCCGGCATCCAGCGGCACGGGGGCGGGTGTGTTCGTGTCCATCGCAGTCAGCATATCCGGCCGCGGCCGCCGCCCCGCGGTAGGCTGGTGGTGGGAGCGAGGGAGACGATGAGCCGACTGCCGGCGCCGGACCCCGGGTGGCGCGAGTCCTCCGAGGGTGACCTGGACCGCGACCTCACCGAGGAGGCGGGGTCTGACCTCGAGGACTGGCGGGACGAGCCGCGCACGGCCGGTTGGCTAGCGGCGACGCGCGTCGTCGCGCTTGTGCTGGTGGTCGCGATCCTCGCGGCGGTGGTGGGAGGCGCGCTCCTCGGACGGTGACGGACGCGGTCGAGGGCTACAGGCCGGGCGCGGGGGCAAGGCAGGTCTTGTGGCCGCAGTAGCAGGCCGCGGCGCCTCGCGAGCAATCGCAGTTCGTGGAGCACTCCGCCCCGCCGAACAGTCCGAGGCGCTTGAGCGCCACCAGCACCCCACCCGCGGCGACCGCCACGAACATCAACCGGCGCAGTGCCTTGCCCATCGCTCATCCCCTCGTCGTGCGGTGTGTCTGCCGGTCGATTGTCTCAGCGGACGGCGGCACCCGTCATCCCGCGCGCCTCGTCGCTGAACTGCTCGCGATACAACGACGCGTAGAGACCATCGCGCGCCAGCAGCTCGGCGTGGCGCCCACGCTCCACGACCTGGCCGTGGTCGAAGACGAGGATCTGGTCCGCCGCCATCACCGTCGACAGCCGGTGCGCGATCACGATCGTCGTGCGGCCGCGCGCCAGCAGCGCCGTCGCCTCGCGGATCTCCCGCTCGAGGCGCGAGTCGAGCGAGGACGTCGCCTCGTCGAGGATCAGCACCGGCGGGTCCTTCAGGATCGCGCGCGCCAGCGCCACGCGCTGCTTCTCGCCGCCCGAGAGCCGGTAGCCGCGCTCGCCGACGGTGGTGTCCAGGCCGTCGGGCAGCCGCTCCATGAGCCCGCCGAGACCGGCCGCCTCGGCGGCGGCGCGCACCTCGTCGTCGGTGCCGTCGAGGCGGCCGTAGCGGATGTTGTCGGCGAGCGACGAGTGGAACAGGTGCGTCTCCTGCATCACCGTGCCGATCGTCGTGCTGATCGAGTCGAGCGTGAGGTCGCGCACGTCATGCCCGTCGAGGCGCACCGTGCCGCCCTGCGGGTCGTAGTAGCGCTGCATCAGGTACGTCACCGTCGTCTTGCCCGCGCCCGAGGGGCCGACGAGCGCGACCATCTCGCCTGCCTCGACGGTGAACGACACGTCGTCGAGCGCGGCCGTCGGGCGCGTCGCGTGCGACTGGTATGAGAACTCGACGTGGTCGAACTCGACCATGCCGCGCGGGCGCGTCAGCTGGATCGCGTCGGGGCGCTCCTGCACCTCGACCGTCGTGTCGAGGTACTCGAAGATGCGCTCGAAGAGCGCGAGCGAGGAGAGCAGCGTGGTGTTGATGCGCGCGATCCCCGCGAACGGACCGAACACGCGCTGTGACAGCATCGCGAACGTCACCACCGTGCCGATGCTCAGCTCCGCGCCCAGCACGGCGCGCCCGCCGAACCAGTAGACGAGCCCGGGCAGCAGCGCGCCGAAGAGCGCCGTGCCCATGTTGAACCAGCGCCCGGTCATCAGCCGCTGGATCGACAGCGCGCGCAACGCGTCGTTCGAGGCAGCGAAGCGCTGTGCCTCGTGCTCCTGCCGGCCGAACGTCTTGACGAGCATCGAGCCGGAGACGGAGAGCGTCTCCTCCAGGTGCGCGGACATGCGGCCGGACTCCTCGTGCCACTCGCGGCGCAGCTCGCGCAGGCGCATGCCGACGCGCATCGTCGGGTACACCCACAGCGGCAGCACGATCAGCGTTGCGAGCGCGAGGCGCCAGTCGAGCGCGAACATGAACCCGAACGCGACGATCAGCGTCAGCGCGTTCGACAGGAAGTCGGTGAACGTGCCGGTGACCGCGTCCTGCACGCCGTTCACGTCCGTCGAGATGCGCGACATGATCTCGCCCGTGCGTGTGGAGGTGTAGAAGCGCAGCGACAGGCGTTGCAGGTGGTCGTGCATGTCCGTGCGCAGGCGGTGCATCACGCCCTGCGCGATCAGCTGGTTCACCCACGACTGCGCGACGCCCAGCAGCGCGGAGCCGAGCACCATCGCCACGAACACGGCGAGCAGGCGGTCGAGCGCCTCGACCGTCCCGTTCGAGGACATCCGGTCCACCATCGACCCGAGCACCCGCACGCTGCCGAGGTCGAGCGCGACGCTGATCGCGAGCATCGCGACCAGCAGCGTGAGCCACCTCGCATAGGGCGCGAAGAGTCCGGCGGCGCGACGCGACAACGCGCCTCGACCGCCGCTTGGCTTCGCCTCGCCCACGCGTCGCATCATCATCCGGGGACTCTCATCGCTCGATCATAGGCCGTCGGAGCACCCCCACCCCAACCCTCCCCCGTCGAGGGGGAGGGGCGGAGGCACGGCGCGGGGCGATCGAGGATGATGTGGCCGCGAACGCAGGCCCAGTCGAAGGAGCAACGAGATGACGCAGGAGACGCAGCGCCCGGTCGTGGGGTTCATCGGCCTCGGCATCATGGGGCTGCCGATGACGGCCAACCTGTTGAAGGCCGGCTACCGCGTCGTCGGCTGGAACCGCTCGCCGGGACGCGTCGACGAGGCCGTGGCGCTGGGCGCCGAGCGGGGCGCGTCGCCGGCCGACGTGGCGTCGCAGGCGGACGTCACGATCGTGTGCGTCACCGCCTCGGCGGACGTGGAGACGGTGGTCCTCGGCGCGAACGGGGCCATCGAGGGTGTGCGTTCCGGTTCGGTGCTCATCGACATGTCGTCGATCTCGCCCGACGTGACGCGCACGATCGCCGCGCGGCTGAAGGAACAGGGCGTCGAGATGCTCGACGCGCCGGTCTCCGGCGGCGAGGGCGGGGCGATCGCCGGGACGCTCTCGATCATGGTGGGCGGCGACGAGGCGGTCCTGGAGCGTGCGCGCCCGGTGCTTGAGGCGATGGGCCAGCGCATCACTCACTGCGGGCCGACCGGCGCGGGCCAGACCGTGAAGCTCTGCAACCAGATCGCCGTCTGCGTGACCAACCTCGCGATGGCGGAGGCGCTGGTGTTCTGCCAGAAGAGCGGCGTCGACCCCTCGAAGATGCTCGAGGCGATCACGGCCGGGGCGGCGGGGTCGTGGCAGCTGTCGAACCTCGGATCGCGCATCATCGCGCGGGACTTCGCGCCGGGGTTCAAGGTCTCGCTCCAGCAGAAGGACCTGCGCATCGCCCTCGAGGCAGCGGAGACGATCGGCGTGCCGCTGGCCGGGGTGTCGCTGGTGCACCAGCTGCTGGCCGTCGTCGAGCAGCGCGAGGGCGGCGACCTCGGCACGCAGGCGCTGGTGCGGGCGCTGGAGCTGCTCGCGGGCGTCGAGGTGGGTGCGAAGGCGTAGCCGCTCGCCCTTGTGGTAAAGAACTGCTCAAGGGTTTACTCATGTTCCTGTTTCCCGTACGCTTCACCCGCAGGGGCGGTGTGACGATGCGTGATGGGATGCAGCCGTGCGGAGATGGGCCCGGGGTCTCGGCCTCTTCCTGATCCTTCCGGCCGCGCTCGCCGTGATGAGTCTCCCCGGAACGACGAGCGTGTCGTCCGCACCGACCCTCGACCGCCTGCTGGGATACGCGGTGGTCGAGGCTGCCGACGTGCCCGCGGACCCGATCCTGCTGCCGGTGTCGCTCCCGGCGCTGATCGCGGCCGCGGCGCCGTCGGCGATCCCGCTCGGCCGGGCGGACGCGGCCCTCGCCTTGCCCCCGCAGGTCGTCTCCGTCTATGGCTTCCCCGGGATCTGCTCGATGGGTGAGCTCGGCTGCCACGAGCCGGCCGCCGCCGCGGCTCGCGCCCGGGTGCTCGCCGCCGCGCTCGACGAGGCGAACGGCGACCGCGGCGGCGTCCCGGCGCTGCACCTGATCGTCGCCGTCGCGCAGCCCGAGCCCGGCCCGGACGGCACGTACCTCGCGTGGATGCCGGAGGCGAGGATCCGCGAGTGGGTCGAGGTCGCGCGGGCCGAGCGCGTGATGCTGTTCCTGGACCTGCAGATCGGCTGGTCGGACCCGATGGACGGCGTTCGGCGGATCGAGTGGGCGCTCGGGGAGCCGTTTGTGCACCTCGCGCTCGACCCGGAGTTCGCGACGCGCCACCGAGGGCTCCCGCCCGGCGAGGCGATCGGCACGCTGGTGGCGAACGACGTGAACGCCGTGCAGGCGCGCCTCGCCCAGATCGTTACGGCGCGCGCGATCCCGGCGAAGATGCTGGTGCTGCACCAGTTCACGCCCACCATGCTCACGGAGAAGGCGCGCTACCTCGGTTATCCGGAGGTCGCGATCACGATCGACATGGACGGCTACGGCTCGCCCGCGGCGAAGCTGTCGGGGTACGAGGCCTACGCGCGCGAGGGCGCGGAGCTGGCGGCGCTCAAGCTGTTCTTCCGCTGGGACGAGCCGCTGCTGTCGCCCGCCGAGCTGCAGGCGCTGCCGCACCCGCCCGACTACGTCATCTACCAGTAGGCCGGTACCAGCAGGTCGGGCGCGCTATGGCAGCGCGTCGAGCACCTCGAGGACGGCGCGGCGCAGCCGCTCCATCTCGTCCGGGTCGTCGATGCGCAGGCCGTTCGAGCGCTGGATGTAGAACGCGTCCACGACCTCCGGCCCGATGGTGTCCACCTTCGCGAGGTGGATATCGATGCCGCGCTCGTGCAGCAGCTTCGTGACGCCGTACAGCAGCCCCCGCCGGTCCGCCGTCGAGACCTCGAGGATCGAGTACCGGCGCGAGGCCGCGTTGTCGATGTGCACCACGGTGGGCACGTCGGCGCGTGGCGGCGCGGGGTAGCTCGCGCGCACCTCCGCGAGCCGCTCGTCGATGTCGAACTGGCCCGCGAGCGCGGCGGGCACCGCCTGCAGGATGCGGTCCCAGCGACGCGCATCGATCCCGATGCCGAGCGCGTCCGTCACGTGCCACACCTCGATCGCCACGCCGTCGTCGCGCGTGTGCGCCACGCCGCCCAGGACGCTGGCGTTGTAGCCGGCCAGCGTGCCGGCGATCGTCTGGATCAGGCCGGGCCGGTCGGGCGTGACGACGGTGAGCCGGTCGAGCGTCCCCAGTTGGTCGTGCGAGGCCGCCGTGCCGCCGTTCGCCTCGGCCTCCGCGATCAGCGAGAGGTGCGCGCCGATCAGGTCCGGCGGCGTGCTCAGCAGGTACTCCGGCCCCATCCCGCCCAGGTGCGCGCGCACCGTCTCCTCCGGGTAGCCGCCGCGCAGCGCCTCGACGGCGCGCTCGATGGTGGGGGTGACGGCGTCGGGTGCCTCGGAGCCCAGCACACCGAGGAGGCGGAGGTAGAACGCGCGCATCAGCTGCGCCTTCCACTGGCTCCACACGTTCGGCCCGCTGGCCCGCGCGTCCGCGACGGAGATCAGGTAGAGCAGACGGAGCGTGCGCGCGTCGCCGATGCGCTGCGCCGTCTCCTGGATCACGGACGGGTCGGCGATGTCGCGCCGCGTCGCCACGTTCGGAAGCAGCAGGTGCATCCGCACCACGTTGACCAGCCGCAGCGCGGTATCGGTCGGCAGCTCCGCGCGCACGGCGAACCGCTCCGCGATCAGCGCGCCGATGTCGGAGTGGTTGCCGCCGTGCCCCTTGCCGATGTCGTGCAGCAGCGCCGCCAGCAGGATCTCGTCGCGGTCGCCGAACTCCTCCGCGATCTGCGGTGTGCCGGCGTCGTACTCGTCGGTCTCGATGATGCGCATCGCCTCGGTCACCGCGCGGAGCACGTGCACGTCCACCGGGTGGATGTGGAACGGCGCGATGTGCGGTCGTGCGCGCAGCACCTCCCACTCGGGCAGCAGCCGTGCGAGTGCCGGAGACGCGGGCAGCGGGTCGAGCGCGCCGCCGGGCGCCGCCGCGCGCAGCGCCGCGCGCAGCTGTTCGAGGTCGGTCGCGTCGTGGGCGATCGGCGCCGGCGCGGGGGGCGCGGTGTTGCGGCGCCACGGCAGCCAGAACCGCCGCTTGGGGTCATCCAGCCGGGCGGTGATCGTCGCGTCGACCACGCGCATCGCGGCGTAGGTCTGCCGGCCCCACTCGAGCGAGTCCACGCCGAGCCATGCGGCGACGGCCTCCGCCTGGTCGGGCCGGTAGACGTCGGTCGGGCGGTCGGCGAGCGCATGGACGGCGTTGCGCGTCCGCAGCAGGTGCTCGTGCGCCGCCTCGATCGCGGGTGGGAGCGGCGGGACCTCCTCGCCGTTCGCGATCGCCTCGGCGGCGTCCAGCCAGTGCAGCGCGTGGATGTCGCGCAGGCCGCCGCGGCCGTTCTTCAGGTCGACCGCCAGCAGCTGCCAGGGCTCCGCCTGCACCGTCGCCTGCCGTCGCTCGACGATCTCGGCGCGCATCTTCATCCGGTGCGAGCGCACGAACCCTCGACGCTCGTGGATCAGCTTGTCGTACAGCGCGCGGTTCCCGGCAAGGAAGCGCGAGTCGAGGATCGCGGTGAACGTCTCGAGGCTCGCGTTGGCGGCCGTCATCGCCTGCGCGACGGTGCGGACGGAGTGCCCGACCTTGAGGTTCGCGTCCCACAGGGGGTAGAGGGAGCGGAGCGTGCCCTCCTCGGTGCGGTCGACGAGGAGCATGACGTCGACGTCGGAGTGGCGGGACTGCGCGCGGCGGCCGTAGCCACCGACCGCGACGATCGCGAAGCCGGCCTCGTCGCCGACGAGTTCGCGGATCGCGGCGTCCAGCAGGTCCGTCAGCGCGTGGCAGGTCGCGAGGCCGGCGTGCGCCGAAGCGCGCTCGGAGCGGTCCGCGCGGGCCTCCATGAACGTCGCGAGGGCGGGGTGTGCGATCGAGGCCATACGCGCCAGTCTGAGCAGGGCATGTTTCGCGGACGTGAAACCAGGTGGAGAGCGAAACGAGACGGGAGCGGGGTCACCCCCGCTCCCGTCCTGCTTGCTAGAGGGCGTCCTGCCCGCGCTCGCCGGTGCGGATGCGGATCACATCCTCCACCGGGAGGACGGCGATCTTGCCGTCACCGATCGAGCCCGTGCGTGCGGTCGTCTCGATGGTGGAGATGACCGCGGGGAGGAGGGTGTCGTCCACCAGCACCTCGATGCGGACCTTCGGCACCATGTCGACGTCGTACTCGGCGCCGCGGTACGTCTCGGTGTGCCCGGCCTGGCGGCCGAACCCCTGCACGTTGCCGGCGGAGAGGCCGGTGACCCCGGTCTCCTTCAGCGCGTCGCGGACCTCGTCCAGCTTGAACGGAGCGATGTATGCGATGACCAACTTCATTCGATGGGTCTCCTATTCCGACAGCAGGTAGGACTGCTCCTCGTGGAGCGAAACGTCCAGACCGGAGCGCTCCTCGACCTCGGTGACGCGGATGCCGATCGTCATCTTGAGCACCATCGCGAGGATGTAGCTGACGATGAACGAGAAGCCGAACGCGATGACGACCGAGATCGCCTGCGCCGTGAGCTGCGTGATGCCGCCCGTGGCCAGCTCGTTGACCGCGGGGTCAGCGAGGACGCCGAGCAGCAGTGCTCCGAGGATACCGCCGACCAGGTGGACGGCGATGACGTCCAGCGAGTCGTCGAACTTGAACATCGTCTTCAGGCGCAGCGCCAGGAAGCAGATGACGCCGGCCGCAAGGCCGATGATCAGCGCGCCCATGACGTTCACGAAGCCCGCCGCCGGGGTGATCGCGACCAGGCCGGCCACGGCACCCGAGACGAAGCCGAGGGTGGTCGGCTTGCCGCCGGAGATCGTCTCCGCCAGGATCCAGGCCGTCGCCGCGACCGCCGCGGCCACGTGCGTGGTCAGGAAGGCCTGACCGGCCAGCCCGTTCGCGCCCAGGGCGGAACCGGCGTTGAACCCGAACCAGCCGAACCACAGGATGCCCGCGCCCAGGATCGTCAGGGGCAGGTTGTGCGGCCGGATGACCTGCGAGCCCCAGCCCGTGCGGGGGCCGAGGACCAGGACGAGCGCCAGCGCCGCAGCACCAGCGTTGATGTGAACGACCAGGCCGCCCGCGAAGTCGACCGCGCCGATCTGCTTGGCGATGAAGCCGCCGCCCCAGACCCAGTGGGCCATCGGCGCGTAGACGATCACGGACCAGATCGCGATGAAGATGACCCACGCGGAGAACTTCATGCGCTCGGCCACGGCGCCGGCGATCAGGGCCGGCGTGATGATGGCGAACATGAGCTGGAACATGAGGAAGACGGAGTCAGGAATCGAGTATCCGAAGATCTCGTTCCCGAGGCCGACGCCCTGGAATCCAACCATGCCGAAATTTCCCATAAACCCGGACACGTCGCCCGAGAAGGCGATGGAGGCCGCAATGGCGATCCAGAGGATCGTCACGACGCCCATGGCTACGTAATTCATCATCAACATGGCCAGCATGTTCTTCGCGCGGACCATGCCGCCGTAGAACAGGGCCAGGCCCGGCGTCATGAACAGGACCAGCGCAGAGCTGGTCAGAATCCACGCCGTGTCGGCGCCATTCACCTCGACCAAGGTTCGCTCCTCATCCAGCACTCGGTACGGTGATCGCTCGCGCGCGCCGAGGGTTCTCGTTAAGACGAAGGGAATATCGTAAACATCTATTTCGGACACATTTCGGCTGTGTGTCGGCCAGAAGTAACCTTGAAAGAGCCGGAATTCGCCTCGGCGGGGGGCGGACGGTACAATTCCGCCACCTCCCCGGGTGCCGCCTCAACCGCCCTCGACAGCCGGCGCCGCGAGCCGGTCGGAGCCCCTCGCCATCGTCGCTCGACCTGCCGCTGAGCCCGAGTCGCCGCCCCCGTCCCGGGAGAGCGCCGCGCGCCCGTTCCTGAAGTGGGCCGGCGGCAAGAGCCAGCTCGTCCCGGAGCTGGTGGCCCGCGCGCCGAGGCACATCGACACGTACTACGAGCCGTTCATCGGCGGCGGGGCGATGTTCTTCGCGCTCGCCGGCGACTCCACCCTCGCTCCGCGCCGCGCCGTGCTGAACGACGCCAACCGCGAGCTGGTGACCGTGTACGAGGTGATCCGTGACGACCTCCCGCGCCTGATCGCACGGCTCGAGGCGCTCGCCACGCCGTACCTCGCCGCCGGCGCCGAGGAGCGCGCGGAACGCTACTACGCGGAGCGCGCGCGCACGCCGGACGACCGCGTGGACACCGCGGCGCGCTTCGTCTTCCTCAACAAGACCTGCTTCAACGGCCTGTACCGGGTGAACCGGCGCGGCGAGTTCAACGTGCCGCACGGCCGCTACCTCGCCCCGCGCATCCTGGACGAGCCGACGCTGCGCGCGGCCTCGGCGGCGCTGCGCGGCGTGGCGGTGGAGCACGGGGACTTCGAGGTGGTGACGGAGGCGGCGAAGCCCGGCGACTTCGTGTACTTCGACCCGCCGTTCGAGCCGCTGTCGAAGACCTCGTCGTTCACCGGCTACACGGAGGGCGCGTTCGACCGCCGCGAGCAGGTGCGCCTGAAGTGGCTGTTCGACGACCTGACCGACCGGGGCGTCCCGGCGATGCTCTCCAACTCGCCCGCCGAGTGGCTCGTCGGGATCTACGAGGGCGAGCGCGCGCTGATGATCGATGCGGCCGAGGACCAGCAGCCCGGCTACCACCTGGAGCGCATCCCGGCGCGTCGTGCGATCAACTCGCGCGGCGACCGCCGCGGCGTGATCGACGAGCTGATCGTGACGAACTATCCGCCGGAGTCGTTCAGGGGGCGGCTCGAGTCGTCTTCCTCGTCGCCGTCGGCCTCCTCGTCCTCGACGAGTTCGAGGCGCGCGTCCGGTGCGAAGGCCGGGCGCGGCACCGGCAAGACGAAGTAGAGCCGCAGCCACGTCTCCAGGTCGGCGAGCTCGACGGCCTTGCCGCTGGACAGCAGGAACGCGCGCATGTTCGCGCTGAACCCCGGCCCGTAGAAGCAGACGATGCCGGGGATCGGCCACGCCCGGATGTCCTCGATCGTGCTCGGGATCTTCTCCTCGGCGCTGCCGGACGAGCGCTGGTACTTCACCTCGATGCCGAGCGAGCGCCGCTGCACGCGATCCGTGACGACGATGTCGATGCGCCGGCGCGCGCCCCAGATGCGCCGCCCGACGTACACCTCGGTCTCGACGTCGAGGCCCAGCTCGCGCGCGACCTCGGCGCATGCCGCCGTCAGCCCCTGCCACGAGGTCGGCTCTAACATGTGGCCCTGCGCACTCCCCTGTGTACTGCGCGACGCGGGACGTCGAGGCGTGGTCACGCGCGTCCCGCATCGATCGCGGGCACGCCGACCGAGGCGCCTGCCGCGACGATCTGCGCCCACGTCGCCTCGTCCAGCGGGAGGCCGTGCGCGAGGCGCTGCGCCATGCTGCGCCGCTCCGGCTCGCCGGCCGTCAGGATCTCCTCGACGCCCGGCGCGGTGGGCGGCTGCCGCATCCCGTCGAGGAGTCCGGTGATCATCGTGACGAACACGTCGGCGCCGGTGAAGCGCCCCGGGTCGAGCGCCATGATGAACACGCCGTTCGATCCGCGCTGCCCGTCGAGGGACGTGCCCGCGCCGGAGAGGATGCCGCCGAGCGCGTCGATCGCGAGGTTGAGGCCGGAGCCCTTGTGGCCGCCGGTCGCGCCGCCGACCGGCAGCAGCGCGCCCTGCTCGGGATGCTCGTCGGTGCCGTAGAAGTCGCCGGGGTCGGTCGTCGGGCTTCCCTCGGCGTCGATGATCAGCTCCGGCGCGACGTGCACGCCCTTGTTCGCCGCGACCTTCAGCTTGCCCTCCGCGATCACCGAGGTCGCCATGTCGAGGACGAACGGCTCGGCGGGCGTCGGCCCCGGCATCGCGATCATGATCGGGTTCGTGCCCAGCCGCCGGCGCGTGCCGCCGTGCGCGGCGACGAGGCTGGTGCCGGGGGTGTTCACGCCGCCGAGGGCGATCATGCCGGCCTCGACGATCTGCTCGCCGTAGGCGCCGATGCGGCCGGCGTGTCCGCTGTTGAACGCGGAGACGAACGCGACGCCCGTCTCGCGCGCCTTCGCGATCGCGATCTCGGTGGCACGGTGCGTGACGATCTGCCCGTAGTTCCACCCGCCGTCGAGGAGCGCCGTCGAGGCCGACTCCCGCACGATGCTGGACGCCGCGCCGGGCTTCAGCGTGCCGGCCGTCGCCAGCGTCACGTACCCGGAGACGCGGATCACGCCGTGCGAGTCGTGCCCGCGCAGGTTCGCGCCGACGAGGTGGTCGGCGACGGCGTGCGCCTCCGCGGTGGGGGAGCCGGTCGCGGCGAAGATGCGCGCGACGTACTCGACCAGCGTTTGCGCCGCCAGGGTGGGCATCACGGGCCTCGATCGGTGGGAACAGGGTGGGCGCGGCGGGCCGAGCATACACCGGCGCTCCGCGCTGTCGTATCGCGTGCCAGTCCGCGCGCCCCCGTTCGGTCGGGCGGGAGTACGATCGGCGGAATTCCCGGCCACTCCCCGGTCGCGCGAGGATTGACGATGCACATTCGGCTCCGCGAACGGCTCGAGGCGCACCTGGCCCCGGACCACGAATGCACGCCATACAGCGGCGGCTGCCACATGCCGCACTACTGGTACAACCACACGTCGCCGCGCTACATCGAGGCGTGGCCCGAGCCCTCGCCGGCGCGCGTGCGCGCCAACGAGGCGCGCGACCTGCGCGACGTGCTGGCGCTGCAGTCCGGCATCCGCAGCCATTCCAGAAGTGGGGCGAGGGGGAACTGATGGCACACAGCAGCGCGTACTACGACACGATGGACTCGCCGGTCGGTCGGCTCTTCGTCGGCGGCACCGACGCCGGGCTCTCCCACGTCGAGTTCATGAAGAGCGACGACGACCTGACGAAGTACCTCGGACGCCTCGAGGTCGAGGCGGGCGGGCCGGCGACGCGCGGCGGCGCGGGCAGCGTCGAGGTGCTGCGCCAGCTGCGCGAGTACTTCGCCGGCGAGCGCTGGCAGTTCGATCTGCGGCTTGCGCCGGAGGGCACCGCGTGGCAGCAGCAGGTGTGGTTCGCGCTGCGCTCGATCCCCGTCGGCGAGACCGTCAGCTACGGCACGATCGCCGCGCGCCTCGGACGGCCGACGGCGTCGCGAGCGGTGGGGGCGGCGAACGGCCGCAACCCGATCTCGATCGTCGTGCCGTGCCACCGCGTGATCGGCGCGGACCGCGCGCTGACGGGCTACGGCGGCGGCATGGAGCGCAAGCAGTGGCTCCTCGCGCACGAGGGCGTCACGTTCGACCTCGACTCGAGCGCCGCCATCGAGGCGTCCCGCGCGGTCGCGCTCGTCGGCTAGCAGGCTCCTCGACGGCGCTCAGGACGAGGCGGGCGGCGGGCCGTACCGGTTCGCGCCCGGCTCACCGGGCTGCGCCGCGAGGACGAGGTTGTACCCCGGCACGAGGCCGAACCAGCCCGGCCGGCCGAGGTCGTGCATCCGGCGGCACACGGCGGCGATCGTCGGCAGCAGCATCGCGATCGAGAACAGCGTCGTGAGCTGCGAGGCGAACCCCATCAGCGCGCCTACCAGCCCGACGCCGAGGTAGGCCGCGAGCAGGAACAGCATCCAGTACCAGAACTCGGCGCGGCCGGCGCGCCCGGTGAACGTGGCGTACTGGAACAGGCCGCGCGTCACGGCCTCGTCGAAGGTCATCGCGTCGTTTCCTCGCCTTCGAGCGCGAAGATAGCAAACGTCGCTGCGTGTCGCTGGACGAGCAGGACCGCGCGCCGAGGCGCGCGGTCCCGTGCGGGCGGTTGCCGTCCGCTAGGCCATCGCGGCGACGGCGCCGGAGGGCTCCGGGCCGTACTGGTTGGAGCCGGACTGGCTCGGCTGGACGTACAGGTAGATCAGGTAGATCGCGCCCAGCAGCGGAATGAGCCCGAACAACAGGTTCCAGCCCGACTTGCCGATGTCATGCAGCCGGCGCGCGCCAACCGCGATGCTGGGCAGCAGGACCGCGAGCCCGAACAGCGAGGAGAGAATCCCCGAGCCGTTCATCTGCAGGCCCAGCATGCCGTCCACGATGGACAGCACCACCGACGCGATCACGACGAACAGCACCCAGTACCAGACCGGCCGGCGCGTCCATCGAAGGCTATGTACTTACCGAAGACTGTGCGAACCGCTTCGCTGAATCCCATCGCGGACCTCCTCGAAATGGCCCCGTCAGCGGGAGACTATCACAGTCGACATAAGCAATGGGGGCGTTCCTCGCCGCCGCGCGCGGTGCGATGATCCACGCATGCACACCGCTGCCGGACTGCCCCCCTCGCTGCACCTCGTCGACCGCGTGTTCCGCGTCGCCGGCGTCGTTGCGATCGCCGCGCTCGGCGCGACGATCGCGATGGCGCTCGCGGGCGCCGAGGCGTGGCGCGTGCCGTTCGTCGTCGCGCACCTCGCCGCGCTGATCGCGCTCACGCCGCTCGGCGTCGCGCTCGTGCTGCACGCGTACGGGGAGTCGGGCGGCCTGGTCCCGATGGTGACGCGGCACGCGCTGGTGTCGGTCGCGCTGGCGATCGTCGCGGTCGGCGTCACGGTCACGCTGCTGGCGTTCTCCGAGAACCGCGAGGTGCGGCGCATCTCGAACCTCGTGACGGTCGGCGTCGTGCTGCTGCTCGTCGTGCAGTACCTGCGCTGGTCGCGCCGCTAGCCGGCGACCGACTCCGTCGCGAACGCCACCACCTCGATCACCGCGCCCGCGGCGGGCTTCGGCTCCTGCGAGGCGGTCGCGAAGCGGGCCACCACCTCCGGCGCCACCATCGCCTGCAGCGCCAGCGGCGGGTACGGGTACAGATCGCTGCCGCGCATGCGCTTCCCCACCGCGACGACGACCTCGAGGTGGTCGCGCGTGAGGTCGCCGGGCGTCCGCAGGCCGAGCGAGCGCGTCACGACCATCAGGTCCTCGTCCACGGCGCGCGCGTAGTTCGCGACGCGCGACCGCTTGTCGTTCGGCACGAGGCCGCGCTGTCGCCACGCGCTCTGCGTCGCGACGCCGGTGGGGCATTCGTTCGTGTGGCAGCGCAGCGCCTGGATGCACCCGATCGAGAACAGGAAGCCGCGTCCGATGTTCACCATGTCCGCGCCGAGCGCCAGCGCGTACGCCGCCTCGGCGCCGCTCACGATGCGGCCCGCTCCGATCAGCGTGACGCGGTCGCGCACGCCCCAGCGGCGGTAGGCGTCGTCCACGGCGATCAGCGCGTCCTGCAACGGCAGGCCCATGTGGTCCGTCAGCGACATCGGCGCCGCGCCGGTGCCGCCCTCGGCTCCGTCGACGGAGACGTAGTCGGGGCCGCGACCGTCCTCGGCGAGCGTGCGGGCGAGGTCGTTCGCGAACGCGTCGTCACCGACGACGATCTTCACGCCGACGGGGACCGGCACGGCCTCCTTCACGCGCTCGACGAAGTCGACCAGCTCGGCGAGCGAGTTGAAGTCGCTGAAGCGGTTCGGGGAGAGCGAGGCCTCGCCGACGGGGATGCCGCGGATCGCGGCGATCTCGGGCGTGACCTTCGCGCCGGGGAGGATGCCGCCCTTGCCGGGCTTCGCGCCCTGGCCGACCTTGATCTCGATCGCCACGATCTGCGGGTTCAGTCCGATCGCGCGCAGGCGGTCCCAGTCGAGCTCGCCCTCCGGCGTGCGCACGCCGTACTTCGCCGGGCCGATCTGGAAGATCACATCGCCGCCGCCGGAGAGGTGGTGCGGCGACAGGCCGCCCTCGCCGGTGTTGATCGCCACGCCCGCCTCGCCGGCGCCGAGCGCGAGCGCGCGCACGGCCGCCTCCGACAGCGCGCCGAACGACATCGGCGCGATGCCGATGCGCGATCGCGTCACGAACGGTCGAGGCCGGTGCGGGCCGATGACGTGCGGCTGCGGGTCGCTCGGCGCCTCGGAGTGCAGCACGGGGAACGGCGAGGGGAGGAAGTGGTACTGCCCGGGCTGTCCGAGGTCCTGCTGCGTGCCGAAGCCCACGGCCGCATCGACGCCCTTCGCGGCGCGGTACGCCCACGACCGCTGCGCGCGGTAGTACGGCCGCTCCGCGAGGTCGTCCGTGACGATGTACTGGCGCAGCTCCGGCCCGACCTTCTCGAGCAGGTAGCGTGCGTGTCCGATCAGCGGGTAGACGCGGACGATCGCGTGCTTCGTCTGGATGACGTCCCACGCGGCGATCGCCGCCAGCACGACCACGACTCCCAGTGCCAGGAAGATCCATGCAGGCATCGCACGCCCATCCGCTCCCGGGCCTCGCCCGTGACGTAACAATCGACCGTTCCATCGTGCAGCACAGGCGTTGTGCCACGATTAAGGTCGATCGCCGTGTCGAGGTGGCCGGGACGAGTCAGGCGAGGCGCCAGCCGTCGATGATCGGGACGAGCTCGGGGAGGTGGTCGATCGTGGCGTCGGCCTCCACGTCGTAGGGCGGGACCTTCGGGTTGCGACGGTGCACGCCACGCATCCCGGCGCGCTGCGCGCCGAACACGTCGTCGAAGAGCCGGTCGCCGACGAACACCGCGCGCGCCGGATCCTCGATCCCGACGGCGTCGAGGGCGTGGCGAAACGCCTCCGGATGCGGCTTCATGTACGTCATCTCGCTGGTGTACGCGCGCGCGTCGATCAGGTCGCGCAGGCCGTCACGCTCCAGGAAGTGCTCGTGGTACGCGCGCGGCCAGTGCGTGTTCGACAGCAGCCCGATGCGCAGCCCGCGCTCGCGCAGCGCGGCCAGCGTCGGCGCCGCCTCCGGGTCGTGCGCGATGTGCGGTGTCCACGTGTCGAGGTAGCGCGTGCCGGCCTCCTCGAGGACGGCGGCGGTGACGTCGGCACCCAGCGCGCGCGTCGCCTCCGCCAGCAGGTCGGAGAGCGAGGCGGCACGCGCGTCCGTGGTGGTGCGCTCCCACATGCGATCCTCGACCACCGTGAGCTGCTCGAGGATCGCCTGCTCGGTGGCGGCGACGTGCCCGGCGAGGTGGCGCGCGGCGAGCCGCCACATGTCGATCAGCTCGATCCCCGCGTACTCCGAGAGGGTGCCGCCCCAGTCGAAGATCACCGCCTCGATGCGCGAGCCGTGCACGTCGTCCATGCCGTCGATGCTACGTCGATGCCGGGCGAGGCGCGCGGAGTGATCACTTCCGCTAGCATCGGCACATGGATCAGATGGCGCTGACCCCGGCGGAGTGGGCGGAGACGGTGCGCGCGCTCGTCATCGTCGGCGTGGCCGTGGTGGTCGCCTGGCTGCTGCCGGCGACCGTGGCCGGGATCGTGCGCGCGATGGCTGGCAGGGGAGCGGGCGACCTGGTCGCGCGCGCGCTGTGCGGGCCGGTCGGCGTGCTGATCGTGCTGCAGGCATTCTTCGTCACGCTGAGTCGGTTGTCGTACCTCGACGGGCAGGGCCACATCGTCCAGCGCGCGTGGCTCGCCACCACGATCCTCGTGCTGGTGTACGGCGCGCAGCGGCTCGTGGTGCCGTTGACGCAGTGGTACGCCGATCGCTCGGCCACCGGCCGCACGAGGCTGCACTCGCTGCCGCCGCTCCAGCGCGCCATCCGCGCGCTCACGTGGATCATCGGGCTGCTGGTGGTCCTCGCGACGCTCGACATCGAGATCAGCCCGCTGCTCGCGGGCCTCGGGCTGAGCGGCCTCGCGGTCGCGCTCGCGTTGCAGCCGCTGCTCGCGAACATCTTCGCGTCGTCGTACCTGCTGTCGGACCAGTCGATCCGCATCGGCGACGCGATCCGCGTCGAGGCCGGCGGCCCCTCGGGCGTCGTCGAGGACATCGGCTGGCGCGCGACGCGCATCCGCACCGGCGACCACAACCTCGCGATCATCCCGAACTCGGTGCTGGCGCAGTCCACGATGACGAACTTCGACGCGCACGCGCGCGACACGGACGTCACGGTCACGCTGCACGTCGGCGTGGACGCCGACCTCGCGCTCGTCGAGCGGGCATGTCGCGACGAGCTGGCCCTGCTCCGCGACGAGGCGACCGACCTCGTGGTCTCGTCGGCGATGCCGTCGTTCCAGTACCAGTCCTCGGCCGAGGGGAAGATCGCGTTCGTCGCGGGACTGCGCGCTCGCTCGTGGCACGAGTCCGCCGAGGTGCGCCACCGGATCATCATGCGCCTGCACGGCCGCCTGCAGGCCGAGGGCGTCGCCCTCGCCTGACCCGGACCCGTTCGAGATTCGCCGCTAGTTCGTCGGGACCTCGGTCGGCGTCGGTGACGCCGCCGGGGCGGGTGTCGCCGTCTCGATCGGCGCCGTCGTGACGGTCGGCGTCGGAGCGGGCGTCGAGGTGACGACCGGGGCGGTCGTCGCGGTCGGGCTCGGCGTCGCGGTCGGCGTGCCGCTCGGTGTCGGCGTCGGGTTCGAGGTCGGTGTCGGGGTCGTCGCCGTCGGGCTCGGGGTGGGGCTCGGCGTCGGGGTCGGGCGGTTGTCCGACAGGCCCGCGATCAGCGCGCCACGCACCGCCGCCGGCGCGTCCGCCTCGACGGCGCGGAGCAGGCGCGAGCGCAGGCCGCCGTCGCCGTCCAGCGCCCCGTGGATGCGTGCCGCGTCCGTCCGGTCGCCGAGGATCCCCGCCAGCGTGGTCATCCGGGCGCGGCGCACCGTCACGTTCGCGTCCAGGATGTCGTCCAGCACGTCGCGGATCGCCAGCCCGCTGCCGCTGCTCAGTGCCGTGCGCAGTCGCGGCCCGAACGTGTCGACGACCGGCGGCGGCGTGGTCGCCGTGGGGTTCGGGGTGCGCGTCGGCGTCGCGGGCGGCGGCGTGGTCGCGGTGACACGCGGCGTCGAGGTCGGCGTCGGGCTGGCCGTGGGGTTCGGCGTGCGCGTCGGGGTCGGCGTGGTGCGGATCGGCGTCGGCGTGCCCACGTTGTTGGCGAGCGCGCGGCGCAGGCGCTCCTGCTCGGCGTTCGGCAGCCCGGCGCCGCGGTCCAGGAGGCGGGCGCGGATCGTGCTGTCCTCCGCGGCGACCCGCGCGACGAGCCGACCGTCCTCGGTGGCCAGCACGGCGACCAGGACGCGCAGGCGCGCCTGCGTGTTGGCGTTGTCGGTTCCGCCGGTGATCTCGCGGAGCACGGAGCGGATCGCGTCGATGTCGTTGCGCTGAGCCGCATCGCGGAGGCGCGCACTGAACGCCTCGATCGGCGGGACGGTGGGCGTCGTCGTCGGGGCGGCGTTGCTGCCGCTGGCAGGCGTGACGGCGGGCGTGGCGGCGGCGGCCGAGGCAGCTGCGGCGGCAGCGGTGCGCTGCGTCACCACGTCGGCGGCCTTCTTCGTGCGCTCCGTCTCCACCACGCGGACGGCGGTCGCGCTCACGGCGGACGCCGCGGCGGGGCGCACCTGGTCGGCGATCGAGACGCGCGCGCTGCCGTTCTGGCGCTCCACGACCACGCGCACCTCGGAGGCGCCGGTAGTCGCGTCGATCGGCACGCGGTGCTCGGCACCGCCGACGTCGAGGACGAGGTCGCCGCTGCCCTGCCCGAAGCGCTGGAGGCTCAGCGTGTACGTGCCGGAGTCCAGCTGCTGGAAGTCGAAGCGCTGCGGCCCGTCGCCGGGGTTGGAGGTCGTTACGCCGCGGATCTGGCGGAAGATCACGCCGTCCCTGCGGGCGCCGGTCGCCTCGCCGCGGTCGGAGAGCAATGCGGCGGTGAAGGGGGCGTCGATCGTCAGGCTGCCGCCGCGCTCGACCGTCCCGCGGTCGGCGAGCTGCTGCGCCTGCGCGCGGACCGTCTCGCCGCGCGCCACGCTCACGCGCTCGTCCGCGAGGATCACCTCGACAGCACCCTCGGCGGTGACCACGGAGGTCTGGCCGCCATCGACGGCGATCTCGAAGACCGTGCCGTGCACCTGCACGACGGCGTCGGTGGTGTGCACCTCGTACTTCGCGCCGAAGCGCTCGTCGGTCACCACGTCGTTCCACAGGCGGCCGGAGAACTGGCGGAGCTGCACGTTGCGCGGCACCCCGGCGGACAGCTGCTCGATGCTGATCTCCGTCGAGGGGTCGAGGGCGCTCGTGGAGCCGTCGGGGAACGTCAGCAGCGCGCGCCCCTCGGGGGTCGTGCGCAATCGCGCGCCGGCGGCGAGCGAGGCGCCGTCCGTCAGCGGCTTCCACTCGCCGTTCACCTGGACCTCGGCGGCGCCCGCGAAGAGCGTGAGCGTCGAGGCGGCAGCCGGCGAAGCGGGCTGCGAGACGAGCAGGAACGTGCCGAGCACGGCCGCCAGCGCGACCGGCGCGGCGGCGGCGGCGAGGCGCGGGAACAGCGCGCCGGAGAGCATCCCGGCGGCGATGCCGCGCGGCAGCCACCAGCGGCGGGACTGCTGCGGCGTCTCGCGGATCAGCTCCATGAAGGCGGCGCGGCGGATGCGGTCCGGCGCGGCCTCGGCGATGCGGGGCTGGGCATGCATCGTCGTGGCGGCGGCGAGCAGCGGCTCGAGCTCGGCGCGGTGCTCCGGGTGGCGGTCGAGGCATTCGGACACGGTGCAGCGCCCCGTGACGATGTCGTCGAGGCAGCGATCGATGATGCTGGCGAGGTCTGCGGTCATCACGGCAGCCCTCCCGTCCCTTCGATCTCGCGCCGAAGCGCCTGCAGCGCCCGCATCTGGAGGCCCCGGACGGTGACCTCTTTGCGGCCCATGATCTCGCCGATCTCGCGCGCCGACTTCTCCATCAAGAAGCGCAGCACGAGCACCTGGCGATGATCCTCCGACAACCGGGCGAGTGCTGCATCCAGCACCGCGCTCGTCTCCGCGGCGATCACGATCCCCTCGGCCTCGGACTCCTGCGGGGGGTCCACCCCCTCCAGGTCCGTCGTCGGCCGGCGGGTCCTGAAGTAGTCCACCATCTGGTTGTGAGCCATCCGGTAGAGCCAGACCTTGAACGGGACGCCTCGCGACTCGTAGCGCGGGACGGCCTGCCAGGCCTTCAGGAACACCTGCTGAGCCAGGTCCTCCGCTGTATCCGGGTCGCCGATGCGGTGGGCCAGATACCGGAGGATCTCCGGCTGGAAGCGGTCGTAGAGCGAACCGAATGCCTCGGCGTCTCCCTGCCGCGCCCGGTCGACGAGCGCGTCCAGCGCGCTCCCGTCGGTCGAGGCTGCCGGGAGGCTCTGCTCCTCCTGCGCTTCTGACTCCTTCAACGTGGGCACTCGTGCAACTGTTCGCTTCTGGGAGCGCCCGGGCATCGCAGCCGAGTAGCGGTTTGGGGAAGACGCGCGGCGTCCCTCGTCATGGCGTGCGGACGCGCAGCGCGCGTCGAGGCGCGCACGACCGGAGCCTGCCGGGGGCGAGTTCCGCCGGGGAGCATGGCGCCTCCGGTGCCCGGTGCCGACGCGCGGGCGTCGAGGGCGATCGTCGAGGTGGTGGCCGTCGCCCGGCCGGCGGCTACGGGTAGAGCGGACCTCGGTCGAGGCCCGTCGTCTGCGGCAGCCCGAACATGATGTTCAGATTCTGCATCGCGGAGCCGCTCTGGCCCTTCATCAGGTTATCAATGGACGACATCACCACGGCGCGGCGGTCACCGGGAGCGGTGAACACCGAGACGTCGATGTAGTTCGAGCCCAGCGTGCCCTTCAGCGTCGGCGGCTCGTCCAACACTCGCACGAACGGATGCCCGGCGAAGAACGTGCGGTAGCGGTCCAGGATCGTGTCCCGCGTGGTCGCCCGCGTGAGGGAGACGTGCATCGTGTTCAGGATGCCGCGCGTGGTGCCCAGCAGGTGCGGGATGAAGTCCACGGTCGCCCCGCCGCCGGCGCCCATCCGGCCCAGCGACATCTCCGCCTCGACCACGTGCTGGTGGTTCAGGACGCGGTAGGGGATGACGTTGTCGTTGAGGTGGGAGAAGTGCTGCGTCGGCGCGGGCTTCTTCCCGGCGCCCGAGGAGCCCGTGAGGCCGTCCACCGCGACCAGCCCGTCCTGCACCAGCCCGTCCGTGTAGAGCGGCGCGAGGCCGATGATGATGCCGATCGCGAAGCAGCCGGGGTTGCCGACCATCGGCGCGGTCGCGATCGCCTCGGCGTTGATCTCGGACACCCCGTAGGCGTTCTGGCCGAGCAGCGCGGCGTTGTCGTGGCTCCCGTCCTTGATCGAGGGGTGGCGCTCGGCGTAGCGGGCGTAGTCGTCCGTCGAGGTGAACCGGAAGTCGCCGGAGTAGTCGATGAACCGCACCCCGCGCGCGGCGAGGTCGGCGGCGTACTGCTGGGAGACGCGGTCGGGCGTGGCGAAGATCACCACGTCGCAGTCGCGGCCGATCGTGCTGTCGTCCGGCGCCTCGACCATGAGCTCGCAGCGGCCGGTGAGGTGCGGGTAGACCTGGTCGATGCGGCGGCCGGCGTCGTCGCGCGCGATCAGCGCCGAGACCTCGAAGTTGGGGTGCCCCAGCAGCAGCTCGAGGATGCCGAGGCCGCCGTACCCGGTGGCGCCGACCAACTGCGCTCGAATCTTCTTGTCCGCCATCGCACCATCCTCCAGTCGTCCCGATCGAGCCGCTCGCGCGGCCTCGACGGCAGACGGACAGGATAGAGGGTGGGTACGCGCGTGCGATAGCGAGGCGTCGTGCCGCCCGGTGCAGGGCGACCGTGTAGCCTCGTGCGATGGCGGACGGACCGGGCGACTGGCGTGCGTACCTCGACCTCACCGATGAGGCGCTCCTCGCGCAGTGCGAGGTCGACCGCTTCCGCGCGAGCGGGCCGGGCGGGCAGAAGCGCAACAAGACGGACTCGGCGGTGCGCCTGCGCCACCGCCCGACCGCGCTCACCGGCGAGGCGAACGAGTCGCGCTCCCAGCACGAGAACCGCGCGCGCGCCCTCCGTCGCCTGCGCCTCGAGATCGCGTTTGTCCTGCGAGCCCCCGTGTACCTCGATGGCGACGCGGTGGCGTCGAGCAGCCCGCTTGCCGAGGCGCTGTCGAGCGGCCGGTTTGCGATGTCGCCGCGCAACGCGCGCTACCCCGCGGCGATCGCGATGCTCTTCGACGTGATCGAGGCGTGCGGGTGGCGGCTGGCGGAGGCGGCGCCGCTGCTGGGGCTGAGCACCTCGGCGCTGAGCCGGGCGCTGTCGGCGGAGGACATCGTCTTCCGCGCGGCGAACGAGCGGCGCACCGCGCTCGCCCTGCCGACACTGCGCGCCGACCGCTAGCCGCTAGCGGCGGTACGAGGGCTGGCGGCGATCAACATCGCCCACAGGTAGCTCCGCGGGGGTGTGGGGCCAGCCCCCACGTCATCTTCCGAATTCAGAACCCCTCCCGCGCCGGGAGGGGCAGGGGTGGGCCGCCCGCATACCTCGATAGCGGCTCGTCATCCACGCGGGCTCGCGGATATGACCGAGCGATCGCTCGCGCCGCTAGCGGCGGTGCGAGGGCTGGAGCAGGCCGCTGTCACGGAGCAGCGCGAGGCGCGCCCGCTTCGTGTCCTCGTGCGCGACCTTGCCCCATTCGAGCAGCACGCCCGTGAACTCCTCGCGCGAGGCGTCGTGGAGCAGGCGGGTGCTGATCTCGGCCATCATCTGCGCGCGGTGATCGCGGGACAGGTCCCGGAACCACGGCAGGCGGCTCAGCACATCGACCAGGGGCGGTCCGATTTCCATACCCGATCCTCGGCCGGGCGGGGAAACTCTTAAGGGGGTGAGTCTCAGCGCCGGATCGTGGCGGTGAGCCCACGGCGCTCCAGCCGCTCGCGGTACAGTTCCGCACGTTCGAGGGGGCACGAGATGACGTCGGCGCTGCCGCGCTCGTGCGCGGTGAGCATCACCTCGACGGCGCGGGGCGGCTCGAGCTCCGGGACGCTGTCGAGGAGCGCGCGGACGACGTCCTCCATCGAGTTCACGTCGTCGTTGTGGAGCACCACGGTCGCCGGCGGCAGCGCCGCGCGCAGCAGATCCTCCAGCGAGCGCGTCGCCGTCTCGTGTCCGGGCGTCACCATCGAGGCGGCTAGCCGATCTTGCGGTGGTCCCACGAGCGGGCGCGCTCGGGATGCACGCGGATCGTCACGCGCTTCGTGGGCGGGGGCTCGGCACTCGCATCGATCGTCGTGGACCACGGCACGCCGCGGTACTTCTCGCCGATGCGGGCGCCGGTGTACCAGGTGACGCGCGCGTCGCGCACCACCTCGGCGGTGCCGTCGATGGCGACGCCCCGCAGCTCGTTGTAGGCGTCGCCCGTCTCCACCAGCACGGTGATGCGCGGGTCGCGCTCCAGGTTGCGCACCTTCTGCGAGGAGCCGTAGGTCGTGAAGACGATCAGGCCGTCCTCGTCCAGCGCGAACCACATCGGCACCAGGTGGGGACGCCCGTCAGGGCCGATGCTCGCGATCTGGAGCGTGCGCGCGGTCTGAAGCAGCGAGCGCTGCTCCGCCTCGTCAAGGGTGATGCGGCTTCGCTGGTTGGTCATGGCGCGCTCCCTGCCCGTTGCGGGCTCGGCTACGGGAGGACGACGCCGGCATCCTGTCTCAGGAGCGCGTGCCCGCCCGCGGCCCAGACGTCGATCAGGCCCGTGCCGGACGTGTACGGCCAGTGCGGAGCCAACCCCTCCGGCGTGACGCTGGCGGGGGCACCATCATGCACGGGTTCGTCGATCTGTGGGCGGGCCGCGACGATGCCGTGCGCGTGCGCGGTGTCCGCGCCCTCCCGGCTGTCCATGAAGATGCGGAAGGCCGCGTCGTCCGCGCTCGTCTCCGGCAGCGGCCCGGGGCCCTCGAGCGCATCGAGGTCGCCCGTCAGGAGCGTCGCGCCGTCGAACCCGGGGAGCCGCAGCTCCCACGTGGTGATCACGACGACCGCGCCGACCTCCTCGGCCAGGTGCGTCGCCATCTCGTTGGTGAACGGCGGGCCGGCCGGCACGGCGACCAGTCCGGCGACCGTCGCGCCGAAGAAGGCGAAGGCCGCGTCGGGCGACGGGGGCAGGCGCACCAGCACGCGGTCGCCCGGCTCGAGGCCGCCGGCGAGCAGGCCGCGACCGAGCCGCTGCACGCGCGCCCAGGCCTCGGCGTAGCTCCACTGCGCCACGGTGCCGTATTCGCTCGCGGTGAGCGCCGTGGTCGCCCCGTGGACGGGGTCCTCGGCCCAGCGCTGGAGGCACCAGCGCGCGAGGTTCAGCGGGCGGTCGGGCGGCGTCACGTCGGGGGAGGGGTTCGCAACCATGTCGTCAGCCTGACGTGTCGCACAGGCGTCCACCAGCGGAGAAAACCCTATCTCTTCACGACATCATCCCCGGCGGACACCATGCGTGATGCCGTCCGCCGGGATACCTCGGCGCCCCGTAGGCCCCTCGGCGCTAGCGGATCGTGCCGATGATGATGCCCATGATCGCGTACCCGACGAAGAGGTAGCCCACGTTGATCGCGTGGAGCGTCATCGTGTTCTTGCTCGTCGCCACGCCGGTCGAGATCGCCTGCACCGTCACGGCCGCCGCGACCACCCACGCGGCGAGGATCGCCTGCGTGATGCCGGCCGCGCCCGACCACGCGATGACGAGGGACACGGCCCACGCCGCGACCAGCGAGCTCACCGGGAAGATCGCCATCTCCGCGCCGGGCTGCCCGCCCTGGTCCGGCACGCCGATCCCGGCCATCCAGGTCTTCCCGATCGGCGTCATGCCCGAGTACCAGACGAAGCCGAGGCAGAACTGGGCGACGGCCGCGATGAGCAGCGCGACCAGGTTGATGTGGGGGTAGACGAACGACATGCAAGCTCCCGCACGCCCGCGTCGAGGTGGGCTCGGCGCTCCGGGGCGTGACGCGGCTGAATCTAGCGCACCGGGGCGCGGCTGTGCGCATCGGCACCGCATGGTCAGGCGAACGGCACGTCCGCCTGCTCCACGATCGCGGTCATCGAGCCGGCGCAGCGCGGGATGCGCGGGTCCGCGCCATAGGCGTGCACCTGGCCCTGCTTCGCCTCGCACGCCGCGCGCTCACCGGTCATCAGCGTGACGCGGCCGTCGGTGTCGACGATGCACGCGAGCGCGAACGCCTTCTCGCGCCCGTAGCCGAAGACCGCGCCCAGCATCTCGATGACGTACTCGTACGAGTGGTCGTCGTCGTCGATGAGCACGAGGCGCCACAGCCGCTCCGTCTGCTCGCCTGGCGCGCCGGCCTGCTCCTCGACGCGGTCGGGGGGGCGGTTCGGGAAGACGACGGGAGTCGGCGCGCGCTGGGGCGTCGACGGCACGCGCGGCGGCGTGGTCGAGCGGGAGGTGCGCCAGGGGTTGGCCCCGGGGGTCGGCCGGGTGGGGATGTTGCGCCGCACGGTTCATTGTAGGCACGCGCTACGCTTTCCCCGCGCCCGCACGATCGAGGGACGCCTCGACGGCGCCGGCATGGTCCTGAGCGAGCTGTCAGCGGATCGGAGACGTGCACGTGCCCCAGCCCCCCCTCGGCGTGATCCTCACCGGCGGTCGCGCCACGCGCCTGCGTCCGCTCTCGGACGACACGCCCAAGTCGCTGATCCCGCTGCTCAACCGCCCGCTGCTCGCCTACTCGATGGACCTGCTCGCGGAGGCCGGGCTCACCGAGATCGTCGTCGTCGTCGGTGCGAGCGACACGCGCACGGCCGCCGCCGCCGAGGCGTTCGCGCCCGAGGGCGTGACCGTCACCATCGCGGTCCAGCACGAGCCGAAGGGCTCCGGCGACGCGCTGACCAGCGTCGGTGACGCGCTGGAGGGGCGGCACGTCGTGGTGGCGGCGGTCGACACGATCCTGCGCGGCGACCTGCGCCCGCACGTGGACGCGTTCATGGCGTCCGGCCTCGACGCGTGGTTCGTGCTGCACGAGACCGACCGGCCGCGCGACATGGGCATCGTGGTGCTCGAGGGTGACCGCGTGACGCACCTGGAGGAGAAGCCTGCCGAGCCGCGCTCGAACCTCGCGCTGGTCGGGATCTGGATGGTCGCGCCGGAGGTCGTCGCGGAGATGCGCCGCGCGCCGATGGTCAGCCCGCGCGGCGAGGTCGAGCTGTCGGGAACGCTCTCCGTGCTGCACGAACAGGGCCGCGCGATGGGCGGCAGCGTGTTCGAGGGCGCGTGGCTCGACGCCGGCACGCTCCCCGCGCTGCTCTCGACGCAGGAGGTGCTGCTCGACGGGCGGATGTGGCTGATGGCGCCCAACGCGTCGATGCTCGACTCGCTCGTCGGCCCGAACGTCGTGATCGGCGAAGGGGCGGTGCTGCAGAGCGTCACGCTGGAGCACGCGCTGGTCGCACCGGGCGCGTACCTGGAGAACGTCACCGCCTCGCACGTCATCATCACGAGCGACGGGCAGGTCCACCCGGCGTAGCCTCCTCGAGGCGCTCGCGCGCGACTCGCCGTCGAGGGCACGGCGGGCTTAGGCTGGTCGCATGGACCCCTTGCAGGATCCCGGCAAGTTCTACTGGAAGTGGTTCGCCATCGGTGGCGGCCTGCTCATCGTGTACGCGATCGAGCGCACCATCCGCACCGGCGGGCTCTTCTAGCAGCCTCGCGCCTCGATCCGTCGAGGCGCCCGCGCACGGATGCGCATGAGAGGTGACCGGATGCGCCAGCGTCTCCCCGTCCCGATTATCCTGCTCAGCCTTCTCGCCGCGACCGTCCTCGCGTGCTCGTCCGGCACCGCCGCGCCCGTCACCGTGCGCACCTCGACGCCGGAGCCGACGGCCACCGCCGCGCCCGCGACGCCGACGCCGACCGCGACGCCGCCCGCCACCTCGACGCCCACGCCGGTGCGGACTCCGACACCGCCGCCCGCACCACCGAAGGCGCCTGAGACGGGCCGCTGGATCGACGTCGATGTCACGCGCTACGTGGTGCGGCTGATGGACGGCAAGCAGGTGGTGCGCGAGATCGGCCCGGTCGCCGTCGGGCGCGAGGTCGACACGGGCCGCTACGAGTCGACGCAGACCGGGCTGTTCCACGTCTACAACAAGACCGCGCCGCGCACCTTCGACGCGCCGTACAACACGTACATCCAGTGGTGGGTCGGCTTCGACCCCGCGAAGGCCAACGGCTTCCACTCGTTCCTCCTCGACGCGGAGGGCAAGGTGGTGGACGCCGGCACCGGGCGCATCTCGAACGGCTGCATCCGCACTGGCGAGGCGGAGGCGGTGTTCCAGTACGCCGAGGTGGGCATGCCGGTGTTCGTGCGTGCCTAGCGGCGCGTCACGGTTCGGCGCGCCGTGGCTCCGCGGCAACGTCGCCGCTGCCGGCATCGTCGTCGCGATCCTCGTCGTGCTCGTTGGGATCGCGCCGCGCGCGTTCCACGTCGCCCAGCGCCACGCCGACAGCCCGACCGAGGACGCGATGATCGTGCGCGTCGTCGAGGAGTTCACGGACGCCTCGTCGCGCGGTGAGCAGCACACGCGCATCCTCGAGGTCGCCGTGGGCGGCCGCGTCGTGCAGGTGCGCGAGACCACCATCAAGGGCGAGGCGAACCTCGTGCCGCCGCAGCCGGGCGACCGCGTGCTGGTGCAGTCCAGCGCCGGCCCGGACGGCCAGCCCGCGTATTACATCGTGGACCACGCACGCGGGCGGACGCTCTGGCTGATCGTCGGGCTCTTCGCCGTCCTCGTCGTGCTGGTCGGGCGGTGGCACGGCGTCCGCTCGCTGCTGAGCCTCGTGGTCACGTACCTGATCCTCATGCGCTTCGTGATCCCGGCGATCCTCAGCGGGTACAACCCGCTGCTGGTGTCGGTGATCGGCGGCGTCGGGATCATGGCGTCCACGCTGGTGCTGGCGCACGGGCTCGACCGCAAGAGCGGCGCGGCGATCGGCGGCACGGCCGGGGCGCTGGTGCTCATCGTCGCGCTGTCGCAGCTGGCGATCATCGCCGCGAAGCTCACCGGCCTCGTCGGCAACGACGAGGCGACGACCGTGTTCATCCTCTTCGACGGCGCGATCGATGCGCGCGGCCTGCTGCTCAGCGGCATCCTGATCGGCGCGCTGGGCGCCCTGGATGACGTGACCATGACGCAGGCCTCGGCCGTCTTCGAGCTGCGCGACGCGAACCCGATGCTCCAGGGGCGCGCGCTCTACCAGCGCGGCATGCGCATCGGGCGTGACCACATCGCGTCGATCGTGAACACGCTGGTGCTCGCGTACGCGGGCGCGTCGCTGCCGCTGCTCGTGATCCTCGCGAGCCAGACCGAGGGCGTGGCGACGCTGCTCAACCGCGAGTTCCTCGCGTCCGAGATCGTGCGCACCGCCGTCGGCAGCATCGGCATCGTCGCGGCTGTGCCGCTCACGACGGCGATCGCCGCGATGTTCGCGTCCAGCGCCCCGCCGCCCACGCCGGCACGCACGACGCCCTCGCCCGAGCTCGTCGAGGCGTAGCGCGCCGTCGATGTGAGGGCGCCGAGTCCCGTCGCTCTCATCAAAGTGTGGCGGCCCATCCCCCGCTCGGATTAATCGCTGGCCGTGTTGGTTCCGCCGGGAGTGTGAGGGGCGCAGCCCCTCACAACATCTTCCTCTTCTGAACCCCTCCCGCGCCGGGAGGGGCGGGGTGGGCCGCCCCCCGTCAGCACCTCGGCAGGACTCGCCGCACGACCCACGGGTCCCGATCGTCGAGGGCTACGCCTCGTCGAGACGCAGCACGCGCGTCACCCACCCGTCGAGGTCGGTCAGGCTCTGCCGCCCGATCTCGTGCCCCATCGGGTACTCGAGGTACTCCGGCTGCGCGCCGATCGAGGTGAGCAGGTCGCGCGAGGCGCGGGCGCGCTGCACGTCGATCATCGCGTCGCTGGTGCCGTGCTGCACCAGCAGTGGCGCCTCGCCGATCGCGTCGCGGTCGACCGTGCCGACGAGGTCGTCCGGCAGGTACGTCGAGAGCGCGGCGATCCCCGCGAACCGACGCGGCTCCGCGAGCCCGAGCCGGTAGGCGAGCGTCCCGCCCTGCGAGAAGCCGAGGATCACCATCCGCTCCGGGTCGCCGCCGGCACGCGGGACGGCCTCCTTGATGAACGCGCGCAGCGCAGCGGCCACGCGCTCCACCTCCTCGACGGAGCGGGAGCCGTCGGGCGGGCGGTCGAACCACGTGAAGGAGCCGGGCCCGATCGGGAACTCCGCCTGCGGGCAGAGCATCAGCACACGCCCGCCGCCGAGGAGCGGCGCCAGCCCGAGCAGGTCCTGCGCGTGCGCGCCGTGCCCGTGGATCGCGACCACGGTCGGCGCCGGCCCCTCGGTCCCCGGGTGCCACGAGGCAGAGGCGAAGGTCATCGATGCGCTCCTGTTCGGCGGGTGCTGGTGCGGGCGACAGCGTAGCGTGCGACCTCGACCGCGTGACCCATACCCCCCGGGTGTGGGTATGATAGGCTGACTGCACACCGAAGCTGCAAGGAGCGTCCGATGCCCCAGATGACCCTCTACGCCCCCGACATCACCTGCGAGCATTGCATCGCCACGATCGGCCGCACCGTCGGTGCGATCGAGGGCGCGCGCTTCCTCGGCGGCGACCCGGAGACGCGGACGTTCAGCGTCGACGTGGCCGGCGGCGCCGTCCTCGACCGGGTCGCCGAGGCGCTCGCGGAGGAGGGGTACCCCCTCGGCGACGCGGACGCGGCCGAGACGTCTGCGTCCATCGCGCACCCCGGCATGACGCCGCTCGGCACGATCGGCCTGCCGATGGCGAGCGCGCCTGCGACCGGCGGCCACTACGAGGCGGGCACCGCGTTCACGCCGCGCTACCTCAAGGTCGAGCGCACCGACGCCGGGGCGGACATCACCTACTCCTGCCCGTGCGGCAGCACGACGGAGGTCTTCCACCTCGACCGCGCGCAGCCGGACCAGCCGCCGCACTCGTGCTGCGGTCACCACACGCTCGTCGGCGCGGACGCCACGCAGCGCCTGCGCGCGCACCTCGACGGTGGCGAGGGCCACGCGATCGACGTGCAGCACATGCTGATGCCGTGGGGCCAGCCCGTCGAGGCGGCGCAGGCGATCCCGGCTGCGAAGGGATAGCGAGATGGACGATGCGAGCCGCACCGACGTCCTGAAGCGCCTGTCGTACATCGAAGGCCATCTCGCCGGGGTGCGCCGGATGATCGATGAGGACACCTACTGCGTGGACGTGCTGAAGCAGACCTACGCGATCCGCCGCGCCATCGAGAAGATGGAGGCGAAGATGCTCGAGGGCCACCTGCACCACTGCGTGATGGACGCGATCCACGAGGGGCGCTCTGAGGAGACCTTCTCCGAGCTGATCGAGCTGTACCGCGTCGCCAACAAGTGACGCACCCGATCGAGGCACCACGATGACGACCGACGCCCCCGTCCCCGCGCTCGAGCACCTGCGCTTCGACGTGCGCGGCATGACGTGCGCCTCGTGCGTGCGCCGTGTCGAGCGCGCGCTGGCGGGCGTCGAGGGTGTCGCGAGCGCCTCGGTGAACCTCGCGACGGAGCAGGCGAGCGTCGAGGCGACGCCCGGCGTCCCCGCCGAGGCGCTGCGCGCCGCCGTCGACCGCGCGGGCTACGACCTGCGCCTCCCCGACGCCGGTGAGGACGAGGACGCCGTGCGCGACACGCTCGAGCGCGAGCGTCGGCGCGACTTCCGGCTGCTGTCGGCGCGGACCGTGCTCGCGCTGGTCGTCGCCGCCGGCGAGATGGGCTGGATGCTGCTGCACACGTACGGGCCGGACCTCTTCGGCTGGACCTGGCTGCACACGATCGGGCACGGCTCGGCGAACACCGTGCTGTTCCTGTTCGCGCTGCCGGTGCAGGCGTGGGCCGCCGCGCCGATCTACGGCGCCGCGTGGCGCGCGGCGCGGCACGGTGCGACCGACATGAACACGCTGATCGCACTCGGCACCTCGGTCGCGTTCGCGTACTCGATGGCCGTCACGTTCGTCCCGACGCTGTTCGTGGGCGCGGAGCAGTTTGAGCTGCATGTCCACTACGACACCGCGAGCGCGATCATCGGGTTCGTGCTGCTCGGACGGCTGCTCGAGGCGCGCGCGCGCCGGCAGACCTCGGACGCCGTGCGCACGCTGATCGCGCTGCGCCCGCAGACCGCGCGTGTCGTCGAGGACGGCGAGGAGTACGAGATCCCCGTGCGCGCCGTGCAGGTGGGTGACATCCTCCTCGTGCGTCCCGGCGAGCGCGTCCCCGTCGACGCCGAGGTGGTGGACGGCAGGTCCGCCATCGACGAGTCGATGCTCACCGGCGAGTCGGTGCCCGTGGAGAAGCGCTCCGGCGACGCCGTCTTCGGCGCGACCATGAACACGAACGGCTTGCTGCGCGTCCGCGCCACCGCGGTGGGCGCAGACTCCGCGCTGGCGCGCATCATCCGCCTCGTCGAGGACGCGCAGGGCTCGAAGGCGCCGATCCAGGCGCTGGCTGACCGCGTCGCGGGGGTGTTCGTGCCCGTCGTGATCGCGATCGCGGCGGCGACGTTCGCGGTGTGGTGGCTGTTCGGCCCGGAGCCCGCCGGCACGCTGGCGATCCTGAACGCCGTCACCGTCCTGATCATCGCGTGCCCGTGCGCGCTCGGCCTCGCCACGCCGACGGCGATCATGGTCGGCATGGGCCGCGCCGCGCACCTCGGCGTGCTCGTGCGCGACGCCGAGGCGCTCGAGATCGCGCGGCGCGTCGACACGGTGGTGCTCGACAAGACGGGGACGATCACGGAGGGCCGCCCCTCCGTCACGCGCATCGCGCTCACGCCCGACATCGCGCTGGACGAGGACACGGTGCTGCGCCTCGTCGCCTCGGCGGAGCGCGGGTCGGAGCACCCGTACGCGGCGGCGATGGAGCGCGAGGCGGAGCGCCGCGGCCTCGCGCTGGAATGGCCGGTGATGTTCCGCGCGCTGCCCGGCCTCGGCCTCGAGGCGAGCGTGTTCGTGGACCGCACGCCCCGCACGCTGCTGGTGGGCAACGCCGACCTGATGACGGAGCGGGGCATCGGCGCCACGACGCGCGGCGGCATGCGCCTCGCGTTCGAGGCGGACCGCGCGACGCAGGACGGCGAGACGGCGCTCCTCGTCGCGATCGACGGCGTCCCCGCCGCGATGATCGCCGTCGCCGATCGCGTGCGCGCGAACGCCCTCGACGGTGTAGCGGCGCTCCAGGTGCGCGGCGTGCAGGTCGTCATGATCACCGGGGACGGCGAGGCGACCGCGCGCGCTGTCGCGCGGCAGGTCGGCATCGACCAGGTCGAGGCGAACGTGAAGCCGGAGGGCAAGGCGGCGATCGTGCAGGCGCTGCGCGCGCAGGGCCGCGTGGTCGCGATGGTCGGCGACGGCATCAACGACGCGCCCGCGCTCGCCGCGGCCGACCTCGGCATCGCGATCGGCGGCGGCACGGACGTCGCGATGGAGACCGCGCCGGTCACGCTGATGCGCGCGGACCTCGGCGGCGTCGCGCAGGCGATGGCGCTGAGCGCGGCCACGATGCGGACGATGTGGCAGAACCTCGCGTGGGCGTTCGGCTACAACGTCGCGCTGATCCCGATCGCCGCCGGCGCCGGCTACCTGCTGTTCGGCGTCGCCCTCGACGGCGCCGAGGTGCCCGCGCTGCTGCACCCGATCTTCGGCACGCGCGGCTTCCTCAACCCCGTCGTCGCCGCTGCCGCGATGGCGCTCTCCAGCGTCAGCGTCATGGCGAACAGCCTGCGCCTGCGTTCCGTGCGCCTGCGCTAGCGCGAGCCGAGCGCCGTCGAGGGACAGAGGGCGTCTAGTCCTCGTCTTCGTCGTCGATGTCCATCGAACCGTCGTCGAGGACGAGGCCGATCTCGTTCCCGGCGGGGTCGCGGAAGATCGCGTAGGTCACCATGTCGGGGATGACGGTGATGTCCTTCACCACCGTGCCCCCGGCGCGCTTCACCTTCTCGAGGTAGTACGTGAGGTCGTCCACCGCGAGGTAGATAAGCACCTTCGCACGGTCGTCGGCGGCATCGACCGCGCCGCCGATGCCGTCGTCCTCCTCGTCGGGCTCCACGATGCCGTAGTCCAGCGGGTTGTCCGCATCGATCGTCCACTTGAAGGTGTCGCGGTAGAACGCCTGCAACGCCTGCTTGTCGCCGTCCGGGCCGGCCAGGATCTCGAAGTGGACGACGGGGTTCATCGGGGGCCTCTCGGTAGTCGGGACTCGTGCGTCGAGTGTACCGACGCACCCCGTCACGGGCGCGGCTCCCTCGAGGGCGCGCGCTGCGTTATCGTCGGCGCGGACAACCGACATCGACAGCACGAGGGTGGCTCATGGACCTGCAACTGGACGGCAAGCGCGCGATCGTGACGGGCGGCAGCCGCGGCATCGGCAAGGCGATCGCGCGCGCCCTCGCCGCCGAGGGCTGCGACGTAGTGATCGTCGCGCGCGGCGAGGAGGCCCTGCGCGCGGCGGCGGGCGAACTGGCGGCGGAGACCGGCCGCGCGATCACGCCGATCGTCTGCGACACCAGCAGCGACGAGTCCGTGCAGGCGGCGATGCGCGACGCCGTCGCGGCGCTGGGCGGCGGCGCGGACATCCTCGTCAACTGCGCGGCCACCGCGAGCGGGCAGGCGGCTCCGACGACACCCCTCGAGGTCACCGACGACAACTACTGGGCCGATATGAACGTGAAGGTCCTCGGCTACCTCCGCACGGCGAAGGAGATCGCGCCGCTGATGGTGGACCAGGGCTGGGGCCGCATCATCAACATCAGCGGCCTGGGCGCGCGCAACGCGGGTGCGATCCTCACCAGCATGCGGAACGTCTCCGTCGCCGCGCTGACGAAGAACCTCGCGGACGAGCTGGGGCCGAAGGGCGTGAACGTCACCGTCGTCCACCCCGGCACCACGCGTACGGAGGCCACCCCCGGCGTGATCGCGCGCCGCGCGCAGGCCACCGGCGCGAGCGAGGCCGACGTGGAGCGCCAGATGTCCGAGGGCAACGTGATCCGCAAGATGGTGGACGCGCGTGACGTCGCGGCGGTGGTCGCGTTCCTTGCGTCGCCGCTGTCCGTCGCGATCACGGGTGACGCGATCGCCACCGGCGGCGGCGCCCCCCGCTCGATCTACTACTAGCGGAGCGTCGAGGCGCCGAGGGCGCGGCGGTTCGTGAGCCTCGGTCAGTTGGATGTGGCAGCGTGGGGCGGCCCATCCCCCTGCCCCCTTCCCGGCGCGGGAAGGGGGCATCCTCGATCGATCGCATCCGGTGGATGATGACCTGCGAGAGAGGTGGGCTTCCTCCGAGGGAGCAACGCAGACTGACATTCCGCCGGGAGTGTGAGGGGCGCAGCTCCTCACAACATCTCTGATGCTCAGAACCCCTCCCGCGCCGGGAGGGCAGGGGGGTGGGCCGCCTCACGCGGCCACCTCGACGCGTCGAGGAACGCGAGCGTCGCACCCGTCTCGTCTGGACGCCCGCTAGGTCGAGGTGGGCACGCGCTCGCGGCGGGCGGCGGGGAAGACCTCGGCGGGGAGCCCGTCGACGAACTCGATCGTGCGGCCGCGCTGCGCGGGAATGCGCGCGCCCGGCAAGAACATCCCGGTGAGGTTCACCGGATCGACCGCGCTCACCACGATGCGCTCGCCATCCAGCGGGTCGTTGCGCGTCGCGCGCAGCGCCGTCACCGCGTCCGGCAGCGCGTACTGCTCGCCGGCGACGCCCTGCACGAAGCGCCCGCCGCGCACGGTGCCGCGCGCCTCGAAGCGGCGGAGCGCGCGGGCGATGTCACGCCACGGCATGGCGATGCTCTCGCGCGACACGAGGTCGCGGAACAGCACGCCGTAGCGGCGCAGCAGCGTCCCCGCGATCGCCTCGGCGAGGTCTTCCTCGGTGCCGCGCTCGATCTCGGGCGCGCGCAGCACCGACCAGCGGCCGGGCGGGCCGCCGGTGCCGTACGCGCCGCCGGAGAAGAAGCCGCTGCGCGCGTACATCCCGGAGCGCCGAGGCATCCCGCGCCCGGATGCGCGCCCGCCTTGACGGCCGCCGGCGATCTCGCGCAGTCCCTGGAAGCCGTCCGAGGCGACCCACCCGCCGCCGATCAGCTCGCGCAGCCCCTGCTCCACGTCCGTCGCGAGACGCCGCGTGCCGCTGACGATCTCGTCGAAGAACAGCGCGCCGCGCTGCGCCAGCAGCTCGAGCACCTCGGCGGCGGCGCCGGCCTCCGGCGCGCCGGGCGCGGGCAGGTACGCGCGCGTCGCGGCGAGGAGTGACGGGAGGTCGCTGCGCAGCGCGACCGTGACCGGTGTCGCGCGCGTGGCGGCGGTGCCCGCGGTGATGCGCGCGCCCTCCTCGGCGGCGGCGGCGCGTCGAGGCGTCAGGCGCGCCCACGCCGCCTCGCCGGCGAGGCACAGCTCGTCGAGCCACGAGGCGTGGTACTCCACCATGCGCGCGCGCAGCAGGTCCGACTCCCACGCCGACGCGGGCGCCTCGAACCCTTCGAGGCGCGACAGCACTTCGCGCAGGCCGCCGCGGCCCTCGGCGCGGTGCTTCGGCGAGAGGCGCTGCCAGCGCAGCAGGAAGCGCATGTAGTCCTGCCGCGACACCGGATCGATCTCGCGCCGCAGCCGGTCGAGCGTGTAGCGGTGGATGCGCGCGAGCAGGCGGCGGTCGCACACCTCGTCGTTCTCGGCTGCATGCACGCCCGGCGTGTACTGGCCGCGCAGCACGAAGCCCTGCGCCTCCGTCATCACCAGCCCGTGCTCCACGTCCGTCACGTCGAGCCCGGTGCGCGCCGCGAGGTCGCGCGCGTTCGTGACGCCGAGGCATTCCGCGTGGCCGCGCAGCATCAGGATGCGGGCGGTCTCGCGGTGCTCGATCGGCAGGATCGCCTCGGGCGGCACGTCGAGTGTCGGCAGCGTCGCGTGCGGATAGAGCAGGCGCACGGCCTCGAGGTGCTCGACGGGGAACCACAGCCGCGTGTCGTCGATCAGCAGCCATGCCGCGCGGCGCTCCGCGACCAGCGCGTGCAGCGAGTCGCGCCATTCGCGCACGAACGGCTCCGCGATCGCCACGAAGCCGAGCAGCGCGTCGTGCACCTCCTCGGCGTTGCGCGCCTCGGGCCATGCCTCGTCCGCCACGCGCGCGATCGCCTCCGGGTCGAGCGCGGCGAGGTCGCGCGCGTCGACGGGCAGCGTGCGCCGCAGCGAGACGGCGCGCGTGCGGCGCTCCTCGATCGGCGCGTCGTCGAGGTAGGTGTACGGCTTGCCGGTGACGATCTCGTGCGCCATCGGGCTCGGCTCCACGGTGTCGCGCGCGTGGTAGCGGATGGCGCCGGACTGCACGCGATCGAGCACGTCGATGAGCCCCTCGACGTCCATCGCCTCGTGCAGGCAGTCGTCCATCGTCTGGCGCATCAGCGGGTGGTCCGGCAGCGTGAGCGGCCCGTCAAGGTTCTCCTGGCAGCCGATCTGCTCCGGGAAGACCGCCGCCATCAGGTCATCGGCGCGCATGCGCTGGATGAACGGCGGCACGCGCTTCCCGCCGCGCTGCCGCGACAGCGCGAGGGCGCGCGTGATGTTCCACCGCCAGCGCGTCCCGAACAGCGGCACGTAGAACACCGACTGGCGCACGGACTCCTCGGCGTTGCCCGCCGTCACCCAGTCGTAGGCCTCCTCGAGGGGCCACGCGTGCGCCATGCCGGTCGAGAGGAGGATCGCGTCGTCGTTCGCCGCGGCCTGCAGCTCGAAGTCGAACGCGACGCAGAAGCGCTTGCGCAGCGCGAGCCCCCACGCGCGGTTCACGCGCATCCCGAACGGCGCGTGCACCACCAGCTGCATCCCGCCCGAGTCGTCGAAGAAGCGCTCGAACACGACGTCCGTGTCGCTGGGCACCACGCCGAGGCCGTCCCGCGTCGCGCGGATGTAGTCGATCATCTGCTGCGCGCCCGTCACCGGCACCGCGCACTCCTCGACCAGCTGCTCGTCGAGGGCGGGGCGATCGTCGAGGCCGGCGACGATGTCGCGGCGCAGCCGGCCGACCTCCTCGGACAGCTCGCGGGTGCGCCCGGGCGCCTCGCCGAGCCAGAACGGGATCGTCGGCGGGGCGCCGTGCGCGTCCGTCACGCGCACCGTCGAGGGCTCCACGCGCGCGATGCGCCATGACGTGGTGCCGAGCATGAAGATGTCGCCGCCGCGCGACTCCATCGCGAAGTCCTCGTTCAGCGTGCCGACGAAGGTGCCCTCCGGCTCCGTGACGACGCGGTAGTCGCCGAGCTCCGGGATCGTGCCGCCGTTGGTGATCGCGGTGAGCCGCGCGGCGCGCCTCGGACGGAGCATCCCGTGGACGCGGTCGCGGTGCACGAGGGCCGGCGAGCGCCCCGCACCGTCGCCGACGCCGGTCGCCGTCATCTCGACGACCTCGTCGAACGTCTCGCGCGTCAGCGTGGCGTAGGGGCGCGCGCTCTTCACGAGGTCGTACAGGTCGTCCTCGCGCCAGTCCTCGCAGGCCACCTCGGCGACGATCTGCTGCGCCAGCACGTCGAGCGGCGCCACCGGCTGCACGATGCGGTCGAGGTGGCCCGCGCGCACGCCGCGGACGAGCGCAGCGCACTCGATCAGCTCGTCGCGCGTCGTCGGGAACAGCCGGCCGTGCGGGCGCAGGCCCAGCGCGTGGCCCGAGCGGCCGATGCGCTGGAGGAACGTCGCGATGCTCCTCGGCGAGCCGACCTGGCAGACGAGGTCGATCGCGCCGATGTCGATGCCCAGCTCGAGCGACGCCGTCGCGACCAGCGCGCGCAGATCGCCCGACTTGAGGCGCGCCTCGACGCGCTGGCGGCGCTCGCGCGACAGCGAGCCGTGGTGCGCGGAGACGGCGTCCTCGCCCAGGCGCGCGGCCAGCTCGTGCGAGATCTTCTCGGAGTGCGTGCGCGTGTTGACGAAGATCAGCGTCGTGCGGTGCTCCAGCACCAGCGCTGCAAGGCGGTCGTACACGTCGCCCCACTGCTCCTTCGCCATCACCGCCTCGAGGTCGCTCGGCGGCACCTCGACGTGCAGCTCGAGGTCGCGCTGGTGGCCGAGGTCGAGCACGTGGCACGGCCGGTCGGTGCCATCGCCCTCCGAGCCGACGAGGAAGCGCGCGATCTCGCTCATCGGTCGTTGCGTCGCGGAGAGCCCGACGCGCGCCGGCCGCGCGGCGCCCGCGCCCGTCACGACGTGGTCGAGGCGCGCGAGCGTCAGCGTGAGGTGCGAGCCTCGACGGTCGCGGGCGAGCGCGTGGATCTCATCGACGATCACCGTGCGCACGCCGGTTAGCGTCGCGCGCGCCCGCTCGGACGTGACCATCAGGTAGAGCGACTCCGGCGTCGTGACGAGGATGTGCGGGGGGCGGCGCACCAGCGCCTGCCGTTCGGACTGTGGCGTGTCGCCCGTGCGCAGCCCGACCGTGATCGGCGGCAGGTCGTACCCGAGCTCCTCGCCGATCGCGCGGATCTCCTCGAGGGGCTGTTGCAGGTTGCGCTGGATGTCGTTGGAGAGGGCCTTCAGCGGCGACACGTAGACGATCGAGGTGCCGGTCGCACCCGCGCCTGCCTCGGCGCTGCGGATCAGCGAGTCGATGCCGACGAGGAAGGCCGCGAGCGTCTTGCCGGAGCCGGTGGGCGCGGCGAGCAGCGTGTCCTGCTGCGCCGCGATGTGCGGCCAGCCGGCCGCCTGTGCGTCGGTCGGGCCGGCGAAGCGCCGCTCGAACCACGTGCGGACGGCCGGGTGGAACGCACCCGGAAACGCACCGCCCGGGGTGCCCGTCTCGATGCCGTCGTGCTGGCCCGCCATGCACCTAGCGTACCGGAAGGGCGAAGGCCCATCCGGCACGCCAGGGAGGCGAGCGAACCTCGATGGGCTAGGCGCGCAGCGCGAGGATCGCGCGTCCCTCGTCCGGGGTCAGCGGGTGGTGGCACTTCTCGCACACGAACGAGGTCGCCAGCGCCGTCTTGCCCATGTCCTCGGCGCGGTCCCACCGTGGGGCGAGGGCCTGGTGCGTGCAGGTCAGCGGGTCGTTCTTGGCCATGCCCGGCTTCGCGGGGGCCTCACCACTCTTGTCCGTCTTGGAACGGCTGAACCAGCTCATCGCGCATCTCCTTCGGCCCGGCGGGGTCGCCGGGCGGTTGTCGCGCCTTCGCGTGGTGGTGGTACTAGTACGCGCGGCGCGCCCGGGGGGATTGCTTTCGTTATGCGCGTCTCCCGGACGCACGCGGCGTGACAGGCCGAGGCGCGCGCGGGTATCGTCCGGGGACGCTCGCGATTGCTCGCAGACGGGGGACGTCCATGCCCATCGACCCGCTCGCCCAGGCCTGGCTCGACGAGGTTGCCGCCACCGGTAACCCGCCCACGCACCTCAGCACGCCGGAGGCGCTGCGCGCCTCGCGCGTCACGCCGCCCGCCGGCCCGGACGTGCACAAGACGGCGGACATGGCCGTCGCCGGCCCGGATGGCCCCGTGCCCGTGCGCCTCTACTGGCCGAGCGAGGACCCCGGGCTGCCGATCCTCGTCTGGTACCACGGCGGCGGCTGGGTCACCGGCACCCTCGACCACGCCGACGCGACGGCGCGGCGGCTGTGCAGCCTCGGCCAGTGCATCGTGATCTCCGTCGACTACCGCCTCGCGCCGGAGCACCCGTACCCGGCCGGCCGCGACGACGCCTACGCCGCGGTGGTGTGGGCGTTCCAGAACGCGAAGCGCTTCGGCGGCGACTCCGAGCGCATCGCCGTCGGCGGCGACTCGGCGGGCGGGACGCTCGCGGCGGTGGTCGCGCAGATGGTGCGCGACCGCGCCGGCATCCCGTTGAAGTTCCAGCTGCTGGTCTACCCCGTGACCGACGCCGCGATGGACACCGCGTCCCACCGCGACGCCACCAACGAGTTCGGCCTCAACCGCGACGCGATGGCCTGGTACTGGGACCGGTACGCGCCCGAGGGCGTCGACCGCGCCGACCCGTACGTCTCGCCGCTGAAGCAGGAGAACCTCGAGGGCCTGCCGCCGGCGTACGTGATCACCGCGGAGTGCGACCCGCTGCGTGACGAGGGCAACGCCTACGCTGACGCGCTGCGCGCCGCGGGCGTGCCGGTGGAGTCCGAGTGCTTCGCGGGGCAGGTGCATGCGTTCTTCGTCAACGCGCACCGCTTCCCCGAGGGGATGCGTGCCGTCGAGACGGCGACCACGCTGCTGCGCAAGGCGTTCGCACCCGCCTAGCGCGCGATTCGCGCGAGGGCTACGCGGCGTCGCTCGCGCGGGGCGCCGCCTGCGGCAGCACGCACGCGAGCATCCCGCGCAGCAGATCGCGCGTCGTGACGATCCCCACGACCTGTCCCGCCTCGTCCACCACGGGGAGCGCGGAGACGTTTCGTTCGAGGATGCGCGCAGCTGCTTCCTCGATGCTCGCCGTGCCGGGGATCGTGATCAGCGCGAACGTCGCCACCTGCAGCACACGTCGCTGCATCGCCTCGTCGTCGTGGCGGGAGGCGAGGCCACGCTCCGCCGCCGGGCTCAGCCGGTGCGCGATGTCGCGGTCCGAGATGATCCCGACGATGCGCCCGCGGTCGCGCACCAGCAGGTGGTGGACGCGGTACGCGGTCATCGTCGCGCGCGCATCGGCGAGGGTCGCCTCCGGCGCGACCGACACGACGGGCGCCGACATCAGCGCCGACACCGGGACAATCGAGGACTCAGACGCGCTCATGGCACCGCTCCGCACGCCATGAGTATCGGCAGCGTGGCCGCCGATGCCGAGGTCAGGCGGTCGGCGTCTCCGGCGTGGGCTCGGCAGCGGGGAAGGGGAGCGGCAGGAACACGTGCTGGCGGTACCAGCGCAGCTCCTCGACGCTCTCGCGGATGTCGTCCAGCGCCTGGTGCGCCTGCTTCTTCTCGGGCGGCTTGAGGTCGGGGTACCAGCGGCGGACGAGCTCCTTCACGGTGCTCACGTCCACGTTCCGGTAGTGCAGGAACTCGTCCACCTTCGGCATCTCGCGCCGCAGGAAGCGGCGGTCCTGCGCGATCGAGTTGCCCGCGAGCGGCGACTGGCCCTTCAGCACCCACTTCCGCATGAACGCCAGCGTCTCGCGCTCGGCCTCCTCGACCTCCACGCTCGCATCGGCGATGCGCTTGAGGAGGCCGGAGGCGCCGTGCGTGCCGCGGTTCCACGCGTCCATCAGCGAGAGCTGCTCCTCCGTGCGCCGGATCGCGAACACCGGCCCCTCTGCGAGAATCTCGAGCTGCGCGTTCGTCACCAGCGACGCGATCTCGATGATCACGTGCCGGTCCGGCTCGAGGCCGGTCATCTCGAGGTCGAGCCAGAGGAGGTTCAGCGGATCGGGTGCCATGCGCACGAGCCTACGCGCCGCCGGCCCCACGCGTCACCTCGGACGCCCCGCCGGAGGGACGATGCGCCCGCGCTGCGGTACGGTTGAACGATGAAGATCAGTCGATTTCGCGATCTCAAGCGCGCGGGCCAGGGCGCCATCGTCGTGACGGTGCTGGCGCTCGCGCTCGCCGGGTGCGGCCGCGGCGCGAACGGCACGTCGACCACCGGCACGGCGACCGCCACGCAGGCGGCCGGCGGCGCGGCGGTCGGCGCAGGGACCCCCACGGGGGTGTTGAACGGCGGTCCGAAGGGGACGCCGAAGGCGGGACAGGAGGGCCGGATGGTCAAGGCAGGCGACAAGGTCTCGGTGAACTACCGCGGCACGCTGGATGACGGCACGGAGTTCGACTCCTCGAAGGGGCGCGCGCCGCTCCAGTTCACGGTCGGCGCGGGCGACGTGATCGCCGGCTTCGACCAGGCCGTGACTGGCCTGAAGGTGGGCGAGAGCAAGAAGGTCCGCATGGAGGCGAAGGACGCCTACGGCGAGCGCCGCGACGACCTGATCGTCAACGTCCCCGCCGCGCAGGCGCCGACCGGTCTCGCCGTGGGCCAGACCGTCTCGCTCGGCGGGCGCCCCGCGGTCGTGACCGCGATCTCCGCCGAGTCCGTCACCGTGGACGCGAACCACGAGCTCGCCGGCAAGGCCCTCACCTTCGAGGTGGAGCTGGTCTCGATCGACAGCTAGCCCGCGCCCACGAGCGCCCAGACCGAGCACACAGACAGAGAGGGCCACGATGGGGCCCTCTCTCGTGCTGCCTCGATGGGCCGGGAACGCGCTAGATCGGGAGCGCGGTCTCTTCGACGCCCTGCGCGCGGTAGACGCCACGCACGGCTTCCTTCAGGTCGTCCTCGTCGTTGTAGCGACGGTTGGGGAGCAGGGAGAGGATGTGGCCGACCTCGCGGTCGATGCCACCCTTGTCGCGTCCGCTGGTCACGACCGCGGCGCGCGAGATCGGGTAGTGGAACCCCTTGAATGCGGCGTCGTAGTCGGCCTTGCCGGCGTGTGGCTTCATCTCGCACCTCCCCGCCCGCATCCTACCGAGATCGCCCGATACGCGCGCGTCCCCCGCGAGGCTGCGTGGGCTACTGCTCCGCGTGCTCGGGCGTCGTGTGGTTCCTCGTGTTGTCGCGCGCGACGTCCTCGTCGGAGTCGGCCTCGACGATCTGGTAGCGGACGGTCGCGATGTCGATGGTCGCGCGGGAGCGCTCCGACCAGTTCTCCAGCGCGTCCTCGTACGTCTCGAAGGGGCCGCTGTGCGGGTCGCGTCGGGTCAGCCGCTCGAACCGGGTGTTCTCGTACATCCCGCCGGTGACATAAAACGACATGTGATCTCGCTCCTCGCACCCATCATCGCAGCCGGACGGGGGATGCGTCATGCGCCGCCCGCGCGCGTCGAGGCATCCGCGCGGTCGATCGGTGGCGTATCACACCTGTATCTCGGGGTGCCGCATCTCGGATAGACTGGGGCGACCAGGGGAGGGACCCACACATGCCGCTCTACGAGTACTACTGCGCCGACTGCAACGGCGTCTTCGAACTGCTCCGCCCGTTGCGCCAGGCGACGATGGACCAGCCCTGCCCGGAATGCGACACGGAGTCGAAGCGCATCCTCTCCAAGGACTTCGCGACGTTCACCTACCGCGACGGCTACGCGCGCCGCATCCCCGACGACGGCTCCTACTACCACTTCGGCAAGAAGGTCTCGCAGGGCATCACCTACTCGACCGACGGGTACACCCACCCGGAGCTCGAGGAGAAGAAGGGCGTCGCGGCCCCCGGCATCGAGGACCTCGAGCAGTACGAGCTGCTGCAGGAGGTCAAGTCGAAGGTCGGTCCGAACGAGGAGCGCCCCCAGCTCTTCAACGACGTCGCCCGCAAGGAGGGCGAGATCAAGCAGCGGATGTCCCGCTCGAAGGGCTCTCGTGTCGAGGAGCGCGCCAAGCAGGCGGCCCTCAAGGCGGAGCGCGAGCTCAAGAAGACCCAGAAGACCACCGACTAGCCGATATGCGCGACGTGATAACGCCGCGCGGGGCTGTCACATTCCGGGGGTATACTCGGCGCTCCCAACCGGGCACACGCCCGGCTCACACAGGCACGGCGCACGCCGTACCTCCACGCGCGCACCGCGGGGATGCTGCAACACGTACGGATAGGGGACGCGACAGATGGAATACCGCAACCTGGGCCGGTCCGGCCTCCAGGTCTCGATCGTCGGCATCGGCACCAACAACTTCGGCGGGCGCATGGACGCCGACGCCACCGCGCTGGTCGTGAACGAGGCGCTGGACGCCGGCATCAACTTCTTCGACGAGGCGGACGTCTACGGCGGCGGCGGCAAGTCGGAGGAGTTCTTCGGCGAGGCGCTCAAGGGCCGCCGCCACGAGGCGATCATCGCGACGAAGTTCGGCATGCCGATGGGCTCGCCCGCGAAGTCCGGCGGCTCGCGTCGCTGGATCATGCAGGCCGTGGACGACTCGCTTCGCCGCCTCCAGACCGACTACATCGACCTCTACCAGATGCACCGCCCCGACTCCCGCACCCCGATCGAGGAGACCCTGCGCGCGCTGGACGACGTGGTGTCGGCCGGCAAGGTGCGCTACATCGGCTCCTCCAACTACGCCGGGTGGCAGGTCGCGGAGGCCGAGCTGACCGCGCGGCACGCGCACTACGTCCCGTTCATCACCTCGCAGATGGAGTACAGCCTCCTCAACCGCGAGATCGAGCCGGAGCACGTGCCGGCGCTGAAGCAGTACGGCCAGAGCCTGCTCCCGTACTACCCGCTGGCCAGCGGCATGCTCACCGGCAAGTACCGCCCGGGCCAGGACGCGCCCGCCGGCACGCGCCTTGCCAGCGGCGCGAACAGCAGCCGGTTCCTCAACGAGCAGAACCTCGCCACCGCGCAGCAGCTCGAGGAGTGGGCGACCGCCCACGGCCACTCGCTGCTCGAGCTGGCGTTCTCGTGGCTCGCATCGCAGCCGTTCGTCGGCAGCGTGATCGCCGGCGCGACGAAGCCGGAGCAGGTCCGCGCCAACGCCGCCGCCGCCGAGTGGCGCCTGACGCCCGAGGAGATGGCCGAGGTGGACGCGATCACGAAGGGCTAGCCCTCGCGCTGCTCGCATCGACCGCGACAGCGGCGCCATCCGGCGCCGCTGTTCGTTTGTCCGCTCGTTTGTCGAGGCCCGCGCGTGCGCTACCGTGCGAGGCATGACGCTCGCGCTGCGCAATCCTCACGCCGTCCTCGCCACGTTCGCCTCTCGGCCGGCCGACGTGTTCAGCGTGCGCCTGCCGGGCGGTCGCGCCCCGGGCGGCTGGGAGCGCGTCGCCGCGCAGGCGCGGCAGTTCGGCACCCCGATCGTCGAGGATGAGCGCGCCGATCCGCGCCGCCGCGAGCGCGAGGGCGGCCGTGCCGGCCCCGAGGCGTCGGTGAAGGAGCGCGCGCCGGTGGGCCTCGACGCGCTGTACGCGGGCGAGCACCGCGCGGGGCTGTGGCTCGCACTCGACTCGATCCAGGACCCGCACAACGTCGGCTCGATCTTCCGCAGCGCGGCGTTCTTCGGCGTGCGCGGCATCGTCATGACCGCGGACCGCGCCGCACCGCTTTCCGCCGTCGTCTACGACGTCGCCAGCGGCGGCGTCGAGGCGGTCCCGTTCGCGATCGAGACGAACCTGCGCCGCGCGCTCGAAGCCGCGAAGGCGGCGGGGCTGTGGATTCTCGGCTCCTCGGAGCACGCGGAGCGCGGCGTGCAGGACATCCCGCGCGACCGCCCGTGGCTGCTGGTGCTGGGCAACGAGGAGGACGGCCTGCGCCGCCTCACGCTGGAGACGTGCGACGAGGTCTGCCAGGTTGCGCCGCAGGGCGACGCCGTGACCTCGCTCAATGTCGCCGTCGCCGCCGGCATCATGATCGCCACGCTCGCCGGCTAGCGCGCCCCCGCCGGGCCGCGCGCCTCGATGTACGCGCCGAGGAAGTCGCCGGCCCACGAGCTGAAGTCGCCGGCCGCGTCGCCGAGGGCGATGATCTGCTCGTCCGACAGCGACATGCGCGCTTCCACGGGCGCGCCCGCGAGCGCGGTGCTGGGGAGCGCGGTGCTGGAGAGCAGCAGCGTGCCGGGCGCGCTGCCGAGGACGGTCGCCGCGGGCGGGCCCGCCTCGTACACGCGCAGCGGCACCTCGAACCGGGCGAGGCCGGTGAAGGCGCACAGGTCCTCGGCGCTCTCGAGCGCGCTGTCGTCGATCGCCATCGCGCGCAGCAGCGCGGCGGGCTGCTCCGCGAGCGCCGCCTCCTCGACGGCGGCGGCGAAGCGCAGCCAGTCGTCCGTGCCGGGGAGCGGCCCCGCGAGCGTGCGCGCGACGGGGCGCGTGCGGTCGGTCAGCGCGACCCACACCGCAGCGAGGCGTCGCGCGGCCTCGACGGCCTCCTGCACGAGGAGGGCGGTCAGCGCGCCGCGGTAGCGGACCTCGGTGAGGAAGATGCCGGTGAGCACGTTGTCCGCGACGATCTGCGGCTTGCGCAGCGCGTGGGTCGCGTAGGCGCGGAGGAACTCCGCCTCGTCCAGCCCGCCCGGAAGCGTCGATGCCGTGTTCATCTCGACTCCGTCCTCGACGTGACCGGCGGGGGTGGGTGGTTTCGCGCCCACGAGGCAGGGTAACGGCGGACGCGTGGCGAGCACAGGGCGAGAGCCAGCGTCCTATGATGCCCCGGTGACCGCCCCTCCGGCCGACCCGACGCCAGACCACGACCCGTCCGAGGCGCCCGCCCCGGCGTCTCCGCGTGCCTCGACGCGGCTGTTCCTGCCGAAGCTCGTCCCGCCGCGCCGCCGCCACGACACCGTCCGCCGCGAGCGGCTGCTCTCGATCATGAGCACCGCGCTCGACTTCGACGTCACCGTGGTCAGCGCGCCCGCCGGGTACGGCAAGTCCACGCTCGCCGTCGACTGGTGCGCCGAGGCCGAGCTCCCCGTCGCGTGGCTCTCGCTGGACCGGCAGGACACCGACCCGCTGGCGCTCGTGATGAACCTCGTCGGCGCGGTGCGGCAGGCGTTCCCCGCCGCGCTCGGCGACCTCGCCGCGCGGCTGGAGACGGGCGCTGCGCCGAGGAGCGCCCCGGCGCTGGCGGCGGAGTTCGCCGGCGCCGTGCAGCAGGAGGTCGACGCGCTCTTCGCGCTCGTGATCGACGACCTCCACGCCCTCGACGATGCGCCCGAGGCGATGGCCGTCGTCGACGCCGTGGTGCGCGCGGTGCCGATGAACCTGCGGCTGTACGTGCTCTCGCGCACGTGGCCGGCGCTGGGATCGCTCGCGCGCCTCACGACGCAGCGCCGCGCGCTCTCCGTCGTCGCGCGCGACCTCGTCTTCACGCGCGAGGAGGCGACGGCGTTCCTTGAGCTGTCGGGCGTGCAGGACGCCGTCGCGCGCGAGGCGATGATCCGCCGGGCCGACGGCTGGGCCGCCGCGCTGGCGGTGATGGCGGACCACTACGACCCGGCGCGCCCCTTCGGCGCCGACTCCGATCTCCAGTTCGTGCTGGAGCAGTTCATCGACCGTGAGGTCCTCGAGCACCTCGACGAGGACGAGGTCGCGCTGCTCCAGGCGTGCGCCGTGCTGCCGATGTTCGACCGCGAGTTCGCGCAGGAGCTGACCGGGCAAGAGCGCGCCGGCGCGACGCTGCGCAGCCTCGAGCAGACCAACCACTTCCTCGCGCGCCTCGACAGCCCGGCCAGCGCCGAGGATGGCGGTGGCGAGTGGTACCGCATGCACGCGCTGGTGCGCTCGCACCTGCTGCTGCGCCTCGAGCGCGAGGCGCCCTCGCGGCTGCTGGACCTGCGTCGCAACGCCGCGGCCGTCTGCGCGCGCCGCGGCCGCACCGTCGACGCGGTCGAACTGTCGATCGAGGCGCGCGACTGGCCCGGTGTCGTGCAGGAGCTGTACGACCTGCGCGAGGGCCTCTACCAGCGCGGCGAGTGGACGACGCTCGCCGACTGGCTGGACCGGCTGCCTTCGCAGGTGCTCGACCACGAGGTCGACCTCGGCCTGACGCGCGCGCGGCTCGCCTCGAAGCTCGGCAAGGGGCAGGAGTGCGTGAGCCGCCTCGACACGCTCGAGGAGCGCCCGCTGGAGCCCGAGCAGCGCGTGCGCGCCGCGCTCTACCGCGGCATCGCGCTGCGCGGCATGGGCCACCTCGTCGACGCGCTGGAGGCGAGCCGCCGCGCGCGCACGCTGGCGATGGAGCATGTCGACGAGGACGACCCGCTGTACGCGGAGATGGACCTCGAGGAGGGCATCACGCTCGGCCGCAGCGGCCAGTTCATCCCCGCGCAGGAGCGCTTCGTCTCCGCCGCACGTCGCTTCGAGGAGCTGCACGACGACCACCGTGCCGCCGAGGCGCATGACTCGCTGGGCATCGTCCAGTACCACCTCGGATCGCTCGCGGACTCGATGTCGGAGTTCACCGCGGCGCAGCGCCGCTGGCGCATGCTCGCCGAGCCGCAGGCGCAGATCGCGACGATGAACAACATGGGCGGCGTGCAGCACATGCTGGGCGAGCTGGAGACCGCGCGCGACACGTACAGCGCGGTCATCGAACGCGCCGCCGCGATCGAGCAGTCCCGCTACGAGGCCTACGGCAAAGAAGGCCTCGCGACCGTCGAGCGCGACCTCGGCCACCTCGACAACGCGATCACGCTGTACACGGTCGCGATCCACGAGGCGCAGGAGATCGACGACACCGCGCTGATTCTCGAGGCCACGTACGGGCTGGCGATGTGCTACCGCGAGCGCGGCGACTACGCGCGCGCGCGCACGCTGCTGGACCACGGCCTGCGCTCCGCGGAGCAGGAGGGCGCGCTGCTGCAGCAGGCGTGGTTCGGCACCGGCATCGGCGCGACGCTCATCGGCGAGCAGTCGCATGCCGAGGCGATCCCGGTCCTCGAGCGCGCGATCCAGCACGCGACCGACTCCGGCGCCCCGCGCGAGCAGGCGATCGGCGAGCTGCTGCTCGCGGCCGCCTGCTACCACGGCCGCCGGCGCGCGCAGGCCGGCGAGCACCTGGAACGCGTGCACGCCCTCGTCACCACGCTCGGCTACGACCAGTTCCTGCTCGCCGAGGCGCGACAGGTCGCGGACGTCGTGGAGTACGGCGCGGTGCGGCGCATCGGCGGCGAGTACTTCCGCGGCATCTCCACGCGCTTCCGTCGCCCGGAGGCGCAGGCCGAGGAGTCACCCGGCGTCTTCCGCGTGCGCGCGGAGGCCTTCGGCGGCCCGCGCGTCACCATCGACGGCCGCGCGGTCGCCGACCTCGAGTGGCGCAGCGAGCGGAGCAAGGAGCTGTTCTTCTACCTGCTCCAGCGCGGGCGCCCGCTGCGCAAGGAGGAGATCGCGCTGGAGCTGTGGCCGGACGCCAGCCCGAAGCAGGTGAACAGCGCGTTCCACAGCACGCTGTACCGCCTGCGCCGCGCGATCCACCCGCAGGTGGTCGTGCAGACCAGCGGTGGCTACCAGGTGAACCCCGAGTTCGACATCACCTACGACGCGCAGGAGTTCGAGGCGCACACCGCCGAGGCCGAGCGCGCCGAGCAGGGCAGCGCCGCGTGGCGCGACGGCCTGTCGCGCGCCGTCGGGCTGTACCGCGGCCCGTTCGCCGCCTCGTTCGAATCGGACTGGGCCGAGGACGCGCGCCTCCGGTACGAGGAGATCTACCTCTCGTGCATGCTCGCGCTGTCCGCGCATGCGCTGCGGCGCGGCGACGCGATCGAGGCGGTCACGATGGCCGAGGCCGTGATCGCCGTCGACCCGCTGAACGAGGACGCCACGTACCGCCTGATGCAGGCGCAGGCCCAGCGCGGCCACCTCGACCTCGCGACGCGCGCCTACCGCCGCCTCCACGACGCCCTCCGCGACGAGGTCGGCAGCACCCCCTCGCGCCGCCTCCGCGCGCTCTACGACCGCGTCATCTCCGGCGAGGCGCTCGACGGCGAGTAGCCCCGGTCCGGTGCGAGTCAGACGCCCGCCAGTCTCGTCCGCCGGGAGTGTGAGGGGCGCAGCTCCTCACGACATCCTCTGATGTTCAGAACCCCTCCCGCGCCGGGAGGGGCAGGGGTGGGCCGCCCCACTCGCGTACACACCTCCACCCGTGCCCACGCAGCCTCGTCCGCCGGGAGTGTGAGGGGCGCAGCTCCTCACGACATCCTCGGATTCTCAGAACCCCTCCCGCGCCGGGAGGGGCAGGGGTGGGCCGCCCCACTCGCGGCATCCGCATCTCGTTCCGCTCCTCGACGCGCCCGAGGGCTTTTCGCGCCTGAAATCCGGGGTTCGCCTGACCTGATCGCAGGATTCCGCCAGCCGCGAGGGCTGCTCCGCGCGTCGCACAATCTGGCGAGAGGTTGGCGAGAGCACGACTCCTAGGTTCGTCCCTGTCATCGACAGGAACCCGATCCACTGCCGTGGACCGGGAGAACAGGGAGTCTCACATGCGCCGCATCGTCACCATCTCGACCGCTGCCCTCATCACCGCCGCTGCCGCCATCGCGTCCGCGCCGGGCTTCGCTGGCATGATCTGGGGCCTCTAGCCCTCGACCGCGACATCACCCCGGATCGGAACTCCAGTGGAGTGCCCGGTCCGCCGGGAGCCGGTAGGCCCCTCCTGCCGGCTCCCGCTTCGCGTGTCCGGGATCACGGAGCGCCGATGACGATGCCGGAGAGCGACAGCGCCGAACTCGACCTCCTCGTGCGCGAGATCGCCGAGCTGCGTCCGTTGCCGTCCGTCGCGCTGCGCGTCCTGGAGATCGCGGAGAGCGAGCACTTCTCCGCGCACGAGCTCGCCCAGACCATCGGCACGGACGCCGCGCTCACTGCGAAGATGCTCCGCCTCGCGAACTCCGCGTACTACGGCTTTCCACGCCGCATCAGCACCGTCCGCGACGCCGTCGTGCTCCTCGGCTTCCGCGCCGTCCGCTCCGCCACGCTGGCAACGTGCGTCATCGACGCGATGCCTCGAGGCGTGCAGGCGGACGAGCGCGCGTTCTGGCACTTCTCGATCACCGTCGGCATGCTCGCGGAGGTCCTCGCGCGCTCCGCGCGCCTCCACGCGGAGGAGGCCTTCACCGCCGGCGTCCTGCACAACATCGGCCGCCTCGCGCTGGACCAGCATCGCCCGGACGCGCTCCGCCGCGCGATGCACCTCGCCGCTGCCGAGGGCATGACGCTGCCAGAGGCGGAGTACGCGCTCCTCGGCTACAGCGACGCCGAGCTGGGCGGCGCGCTGGCGCTGCACTGGAACTTCCCGATCGAGCTGGCGACGGCGGTCGCGGAACACCAGCGCCCGATCGCGCAGATCACCGACCGCAACAGCCTGGCCGCGTTCGTCGTGCGATCGCGCGACTTCGCGCTGGCGCGCGGCCTGAGCGACGGCGTCGAGGAGCAACTCGCGCCGCACGAGCCGGAGCGCGACTGGCTCGTCGCGCCGATCGCGCCGTTCCTGGCGCAGGGCGGCGGCTTCCAGGGCCTCAGCGAACGCGCCGCCGCGTTCATCGATCAGACGATCGGCAGTCCATAGCGAGCGTGGGCGCGGCGTTGGGGGACGCATGCGCGATGGAGTCGGAGGGACAGGTCGATGACGGAACTACGTCCGCGTCCCTGCGCGCTCCCGCCCCCCGTCGTGCGCTTCATGCGCGACTCGTTCGACACGCTGTTCGCCGTGGAGGTCGTGCACCTCGAGCGCTGGGACGATCGCCTGCGCGTGCCCCCGTCCGTCGAGGTCGCCGACGTCCGCATCGCGTTCCTCGAGCACGGGGAGCTGCCGCGGCTGCTGCCGCCGTGGCTCGGCATCTGCGCCGCGCCGCCGCCCCCCACCGACGAACCGTGGCTCGTGGCGCTCGCTGAGCGGCTGTGGTTGCGGTCGCCCTCGCACCGGCTGCCCGGCGCGCCGCCCCAGGAGTACCTCCGCGCCGCGTTCCAGGCGCTGTGCCCGCCGCACCCGCCGTGCGATGCCGGCCCGCGCGCGCGCGAGACCGTGGTCGCCTACGCCGCCGGCCGCGCCGCGCCGATCGGCCGCCTCGCCGAGGTGGGCCGGGACGGCTTCGACCGCTGGTTGCAGGTCGGCTGGCCGACGCCGGAGGCGCTCGCGGAGGACGTGCTGGTCGAGCGGATGCGCGACGCCGGCCTCGACCGCGCGGTCGAGGCGATCCGGCGGCTGGCGCGCGCCGAGGTGGAGCCGGCGAGCGAGTTCGACGCGCTCGCGCGGGAGCGGCAGGCGCTGCTCGTGCGGCTGGCGCCGCTCCAGTGCTTCGCCGACCGCACGGACTTCGACACCGCCGTCCGGGAGGCCGAGGTCTGGTGGGACCGCTACGCCTCGGCGTACGCGGCGCACTGCCGCCGGCTGGCCGCGATGGCGCACGTGCTGCCCTCGGAGCTGCTGGCGGCGATCACCGTCGCGGACCTGCTGCGGTCGCTCAACGGCAACCCGCGGCGTGGGTCGCCGGTGGGCGATGCGGCGCTCGCGCGCCTCGAGGCGGCCGTCGAGACGATCCGCGCAATTCCCACCGAGCCGCACGAGGTGCCCGCGCCGGGCATCGTGCTCGGCCGCGTGCCGCCCGCGTTCGCGGAGGCGCGCCTCGCCGCGGCGGCGGTGCTGGCCGCCGTCGACGTGCACAAGCGTCGAGGGATGTTCTAGCGCCGGACGCAGCACGGGCGCGCTCCAAGAGCGCGCCCGTGGCGAATCACCTCGGCCCGGCGCGAGGCCGGCGAAGCGTTACTTCAGGCTGTTGATGTAGGCGATGAGCTGGTCGATCTGCTCCGGCTTCAGCGAGGAGAACGTCTGCGGCATGACGTTGGGCGCGAAGCCCTTCACGACCTTCGCGTTCGGCTGGAGGATCGACTCCTTCAGGTAGGCGTCGTCCGCCTTCACCTTGCTGCCGTCCACCAGATCGACGTCGTGGCCCGCGAGACCCTTCCACGTCGGGCCGACGCTCGCCTTGCCGTCGGTGGTGTGGCATGCCGCGCAGGCGTTCTGGAGCGCGACCGCCTGGCCGAGCTTCACCGGGTCGTTCCCGGCAGCGCCGCCACCGCCCGCAGCGGCCGGACCGCCGGAGGCCTGCCCCGTGGAGGTGTCGATGGTGATGCCGGCTCGCGCCGCCAGCTCCTTCTGTGCCTCGTCCTGCCGGTGCTGGGCCTGGTCGCCGGGCGCCGTGCAGCCCAGCACACCCACGCCAAGCACGAGGAGCCCGAGCAGGGCCGCGCGCCGGATCGTCAACATTCGCATGCTCTCTTCCTCCGTGGACGGTGTGCGGGCACGCGCCTCATGGCCGCGCCGGGCGCTACACAGGGTATCCGAGGCCGACGCTACATTCCCGCACGCGTCGGCGTCTAGCGGCAAAACGCCTGATGGAGTGAGGGGCCCGGCGGGCGAGTGCTCAGTGAGCTGCAACCGGGAGGCGGCCCATCCCCCTGCCCCTTCCCTGCGCGGGAAGGGGGGTGCGATCTGATGGGGTTGCACCCCATCAGGGCTTTGCCCGCTCGATCAACAGATCGCGCGACTTCCGGGTTCGCCGGGGTGTGGGGGTGCAGCCCCCACGTCTTCAGGACGCCTCCCGCGCCGGGAGGGCCGCCCTCTCTGCACCCTCGACGTCTCGACTTGGCCCTACCGGCCCACGCTCGTTGGGCTCGGGCTGCCGAGGTGGTACTCGACCACCTGGTGCGCCGCCGGCTCCGCGCAGCAGAACCACGACTCGGTCAGGCCCGGCACCAGCGTGGCGGGCGCCTCGAACCGTGGCGTCGAGGGGCGCGGGCGGCCGGCGGCGGCGTAGGCGGCCTCGCGCACGCGCGCGAAGGTGATCGCGGCGTCCTCGACCTCCGAGGCGATGGCGCAGGCGTCGTCGCCGCAGTCACAGCCGGCCGCACCGGCGGGGTCGGCCGCCGCCTCGACGAGCGCGGCCAGCTCCGCCTGCAGCGCGTCCACGCGCGGATCCTCGGCGCGCCAGGTGTACGTCAGCCCGGCCTCGTCGAACGCGCCGAGGCGCCCCTGGGCGTCGAGGTGCGCGACCAGCGGCGATCCCGGCGGCAGCAACAATCGCAACCCGTACTGCACCGGCTGCACGTGCCGTTCCAGCCCGTGCTCGGCGACGAAGTCGAGGAGGTCGATCAGGTCGTCCATCGCCGTCCACGGCGTGAAGGCGACCCACGTCGGCCGCACCGGCAGCCCCGCTGCCTCGGCGGTCGCGAGTGCCGTGACCATGTCGGCGCGCGTGTGCCCCTTCTCCAGCGTCGCGAGGATCGCGTCGTTGCACGACTCGAACGCGGAGGTGAGGAAGATGCAGCCGGTGTCGCGCAGCCTCGGCAGCACGGCGGCGTGCTCGATCAGGTGCTCGACCTTGATCGTGGCGTCGTACGTCACGTCCGGCCAGCGCTCGTGCAGCGCCTCGACGATCGCGAGCGCGTGCGGGACGGCGTTGAGGAAGTCGGGGTCGCCGAAGGTGATGTGCCGCGCGCCGGCCTCGACCTGTTGCGCGATGTCGGCCAGCACCGCCTCGCGCTGCACGAGGCGGAGCGCGCCGCCGTACACCGGGGTGATCGGGCAGTGCGTGCACGCGTGCGCGCACCCGCGCGTCGCCTCCACGTACCCGGCAAGGTGCTCCCCGTCGGCCCGCCGCACGCGGGCGTACCGGTCGAGCGCCGGCAAGCCTCGACGGTCGGGGACGGGGTACTGCTGCCGGAGTAGCAGCGGCTGCGCGCCAGTGCCCGCGAGCGCCGTCTCGCTCGCGCGACCCGCGACGCGGTCGGCGAGCGCGACGAGGCCCGGCTCGTACTCGCCGCCCACGACGAGGTCGGCACGGTCCGCGCCGGTCAGCTGCGCGTGCAGCGGCGAGGCGTACATGCCGTAGCAGGCGATCGTGACGTGCGGCGCGGCGGCGCGGGCGGCGCGCGCGAACTCGATCGCGATGCGCGCGGCGGTGTGCATGGGCACGGAGATCGCGACGAGGTCCACGTCGCGCAGCACGCCCGGCGTCGCGGTGTCGACGGCGAGGTCCAGCGTGCGCACCTCGTGCCCCGCGGCGCGCAGCGCGGCGGCGGGGGCGGCGAGGCCGATCGGCTGGTGCCCCAGCTCGTACGTCGAGACCAGCAGCACGCACGCGCCATCGGTCGACGTCGGCGCCACGGAGGCGCGGCCGGGCAGCGGCGCGAGGTCGAGGGTCAGCGGCCGGGGGACGGGCGGGGGCATCGGCTGGGGCACAGGCTCTCCCGGGTGGTGCGCACCCGATCGTAGCCCGTGCCGGTCCCCGGCAGTGCCGGTCCCCGGCAGTGCCGGGCGCCTCGAGGGCGCTAGCGGGTGCGCGCGTCGCGCAGGGCGGTGACGCCGAAGATCACCGCGAGCGCCGCGCCGAACAGTGTGGTCAGGACGACCGCCGCAACGACTTCCACGGGATGCCTCCTCGACACGCCCGCCGGGCCCGGCTCGCCGCCAGCCCCGATGCGCCGCATCTTACCGAAAGCGCATTTCCGTTGCATTCGTATAACTCTCGATTTGTAGAGATCAGGGAGCGCACGCCCGGACGGGGCCACCTCGCCCTGCGAGAATGCGAGGCAGCACGGCGCACGGGAGGTCGAGTTGAGCAACCGGTTCCGCCACGGCATCGCGCTGGTCCTGATCCTCGGCACCCTTGTGCTGGCGGGGTGCCAGTCGCCGCGGGACGAGGCGAAGGTGCTGCGCCTGAACCTGGGCGGGGAGCCGCAGACGCTCGACCCGCAGCGCGCCGCCGACTCGACGAGCATCAGCGTGCTGCGGAGCCTCTACGCCTCGCTGCTGCGGGTCGGCCCCGACCTCTCGATCCAGCCCGATCTCGCCGCCGAGGTGCCGACGGTCGCCAACGGGGGCATCTCCGCCGACGGCCTGACGTACACGTTCCGGCTCCGCGCCGGGCTGACGTGGTCGGACGGCACGCCGCTGCACGCCTCGGCGTTCGTCGATGGCGCGCGACGGCTGTTCGAGCCGGCCAACGCGAACCCGTACGTCGACTTCTACCGCGTGATCGCCGCGCAGGGCGCGAACGACCGCGTCGCGCAGGCGCTCGCCGAGGGCAGGACGGGCGCCGACCTCGAGGCGCTCCAGCGCACCGCCGCGCGCGACCTCGAGGTCTCGGCGCCGGACGACCGTACGGTCGTCTACCGGCTCAGCCGCCGCAGCCCCGCGTTCCTCTCGCTCGTCACGCTCTCGCCGATGTACCCCGTGCGCGCGGACCTCATCGCGCAGCACGGCGACCGCTGGACGGACGCCGGCCGCCTCGTCACGAACGGGCCGTTCACGCTGGCCACGTGGGACCACGGCCGCCAGATCGTGCTCGCCCGCAACGCGAGGTACCACGGCGGCGTCGTGCCCCTCGACGGCGTGCGCCTCGACATGATCGAGGACGCCGCGATCGCGCTGCTCGCGTACCAGAAGGGCGAGCTGGACGTGGTCACGCTCGGCCCGGCGGAGCTGGTGCAGGTGCGCGGGACGCAGTCGTTGCGCGACCAGTTCCAGTCGTACGCGCAGCTCAGCACGCAGGCGCTCTACTTCAACGCCGCCGACCCGCTGTTCCGCGACGCCCGCGTCCGCCGCGCGCTCTCGCTCGCCCTCGACCGCCCCGGGTACGCCGAGGTGCTGCGCGAGGGCGCGGTGCTCCCCGCGACGGCGTGGCTGCCGCCGGGCATGCCGGGCCACGACCGCGCCGCCGGCACCGACGCGGCGCAGCCGGCCGTCGAGCGCGCGCAGGCGCTGCTCCGCGACGCCGGCCACGAGGGCGGTCGCGGCGTCGAGGTGCAGCTGCTCGTCGCGGACGCCAGCAGCGCGCGCACCACGGCGCAGTGGCTGAAGGAGCAGTGGGAGCGCGCCCTCGGCGTGCGGGTCACGCTCGTCGTCCGTGAGCGCGCGGCGTACTTCGCGGACCGCGTCGGCGGGAAGTTCCAGGTGCTCGTCGGCGGTTGGTCCGCCGACTACGCCGACCCGGAGAACTGGCTCCCGCAGTTCCGCAGCGGCAGCGCACTCAACCCCGGCCGCTTCTCCGATGCTGCGTACGACCGCCTGATCGACCAGGCCACCGTCGAGCTGGACCAGTCGCGCCGCATCGCGACGTACCAGCAGGCGCAGCGCGTGCTCATCGAGCAGGCCGCGATCGCGCCGCTCGCGTACGGACGACGCAACATCCTCGTGCAGCCGTGGGTGCGGAACCTCGTCACCTCGCCGATGGAGTCCGAGGTGCCCGGCGATCTGTACCTCGACCGCGCGTCGATCGCGCAGCGGTAGCTCGTGCTGCGGTACGGGCTGGTGCGGCTGGGGCAAGGCGTCGCCACGCTCGCCGCGATTGCCGTCGTCACGTTCGCGCTGATGCACGCCGTCCCCGGCGGCCCCTTCGAGGCGCGCGGTGGCGACCGTGCCTCCGCCGGCCTCGTCGAGGCGCAGCGCGCGTACTACGGCATCGACGCGCCGGTGCCGGCGCAGTTCGGGCGCTGGGCGTCGCACGTCGTGCGCGGCGACCTCGGGCCGTCGTTCGCGCGGCCGGGGCGCACCGTCGCCGCCGTGATCGGCGACGGGCTGCTGCCCTCGACGGTCGTCGCGCTGTACGCGTTCGCGCTCGCGGTGGGGATCGGCGTGCCGCTGGGCGTCGTCGCCGCGGCGCGCGCGGGCGGTCGAGGCGACGCGGCGATCCTCGGCGTCACGACCGTGCTCGCGGCGGTGCCGGCGTTCGTGATCGCGTTCGCGCTGCTGCTCGTCGGCGCCGTCTGGCTCGGCTGGTTCGAGGTGCGCCTCGGCCGCGACGTCACAGACCTCGCGCTGCTCGCGAAGGCGCTGCCGCCGGCGGTCGCGCTCGCCGCGCCCTCGACGGCGCTGCTCGCGCGCCTCACGCGCGCCGCGATGATCGAGGCGCTCGCCAGCGACTACGTGCGCACCGCGCGCGCGAAGGGACTCGGCACGGGGGCGGTCACGCTGCGCCACGCGCTGCGCAACGCGTTGCTGCCGGTCGTCACCGTCGCCGGTCCGCTCCTGGCGACGCTCGTCACCGGATCGATCGTCGTCGAGCTGATCTTCGGCATGCCGGGCGTGGGCGCGGCGTTCGTCGCGGCGATCCTGCAGCGCGACTACGGCGTGATCATGGGCGTCACGCTGTTCTACGCCGCGACGATCGTCGTTGCGAACGCGGTCATCGACCTGATCGTCCCCGTCCTCGACCCGAGGATCGCGCGCCCGTGATCCAGCGCTTCCGTCGTCGACGCTCGGCGGTCGCGGGCGTCCTCGTGCTGCTCGTGCTGGCACTCGCCGGTGCGGGGGCGGGGGTGATCGCGCCGTACGACCCCGCGCAGCAGTTCCTGCACGCGCCCGCGAGCGCGCCGACCGACGCCACCCGCGACCCGCTCGCCCAGCGCGACACCGGCAAGTTCGAGGCGCCCACCCGCGCGCACCCGCTCGGCACGGACCACCTCGCGCGGGACGTCTTCAGCCGCACGCTGCACGGGCTGCGTATCTCGATGCTCACGGCGGTCGTCACGATGATCGCGGTCGCTGTGCTCGGCGTCGGCGTGGGGCTGCTCGCCGCGAGCGGGCCGCGCTGGCTCGATGCGCTGCTGATGCGCGGCACCGACGTCGCGTTCGCGTTCCCCGACCTGCTGCTGGCGATCCTGCTGCGCGCGGCGCTGGGCGAGCGCACGAGCATCCTCGGCGCGCGCAGTCTGCTCGGCGTCGAGGCGGACGCGTGGCTCGTGTTCGTCGCCGTCAGCGCGACCGCGTGGCCGGCGCTCGCGCGCGTCACGCGCGTGCTGCTGCTGTCGCTGCGCGAGCGCGAGTTCTCGCTCGCCGCCACCGCGCTCGGCGCGTCGAGGTGGCGCGTGGCGCTGCGTCACTGGCTGCCGAACGCCGTCGCGCCGCTCCTCGTGCAGATCACGTTCATCGCGCCGCGCGCGATCTTCGCGGAGGCCACGCTCTCGTTCATCGGCGTGGGCATCCGCCCGCCGACGCCGAGCCTCGGCGTGCTGATCGCGGATCACTTCGGGTTCGTGATGGTGCAGTGGACGGCGCTTGCCGTGCCGGTCGCGCTGCTTGCCGTGATCTTCCTCGCGTTCCAGCTCGCGGCGGACGGACTGCGCGTCGCCCTCGACCCCCGCTCCTGATCCCCGGCGGCAGGGCGGGGGATACCCGCGCGGCGCTGACGTGCACGTGAGCGTCGAGGTCGCTCGGCGTGTGCGCGCGCGGCAGTTGTCACGCCGCGCGGCTCACGCAGCCTCGTGCGCCTCGGCTACGATGGTTCGGCTACAGGAGGACTCATGCGATTGCTGGTGGCGTTCGACGGTTCCGAGGGCGCACAGGCCGCGCTGCGCGAGGCGAGCACGCTCGCGCGCGAGAACGGCGCGGAGGCGGTGGTGCTGCGCGTGCTGAACCCGCTGGTCGATGCCGCGGACGTCGTCGCGCCGACCACCGACGAGGCGATCGCGATCGTCGCGCAGCGCGAGGAAACCGCGATCGCCTCCGCTGTCGCTGCGTCCGGCCTCGGCGCCGGGGCGCGTGTGCGCGTCGAGATCTCCGAGCACGGCGAGGACGTCGCGGAGACGATCGTCCGCGTCGCGGAGGCCGAGGGCGCGACGATGATCGTGATCGCGAGCCGCCGCGCGACCAGCATCGCGGGCACCGTCCTCGGCAGCGTCGCGCAGCACGTGCTGAGCGACGCCCCCTGCCCGGTCCTCGTCGTCACGAAGTAGTCCGTCTCTTCTTGGCCCTCATGCCGGGAATACCCGGCCCGGGCCGCTCCCGACCTGCGGGTCCGAGATCCGGGCGACAGCACAAAGACGGGACGCAGTGATGCGTCCCGTCTTGTGTCAGATCGTGCGCTGCCGAGGCCTAGTGGTGTCCTCCGGCGGCGCCCGGTGCGTGAGGTTGCTCTTCCTCGATGCCTGCGAGCGTGAGCTTGAAGCTGCGGATGATCTTCGGCAGCTCGGCGCGCTCGCGGATCACCATGACGACCGCGAGCAGCAGGTACACGCCCGACAGGCCGAGGCGCACCGTGGTGTCCTCGAAGATGAACGTCAGCGAGAACAGCGCGAAGAGCGCGAACGCCTCCCACAGCCCGAGCGACAGGCTCAGCACCACCGCGACGGCGAACATCGTCTGCGCGGCGGTGAGCAGCACTTCCTCCGTCTGCCGGTCGTCGAGGTGCAGGCCGCCGAGGTCGCCGCTGGCGATCGCGTAGACGACCGGCAGGCCGCCGACGAGCAGCGTCCACTGGTTCACCTTCGACGAAAGCAGCGCGCTCATGCCCACGCCGGCGCGCCCGCGCCACGCGAGGATGCCGGCGATCAGGAACTCGGGCGACTCGGACGCCAGCGGCGCGATCCACTGCACCAGCAGGAACTCGTCGAAGCCCAGCTCCGTGCCGGTGTGCACGAGCCCCTCCGCGAACGGGTGCGCCGAGGACAGGATTGCCGCGGCGGCGTAGGTGAACAGCAGCACCAGCGTGATGCGGCGCTGCGTGCGCGGTAGCGAGCCGATCATGCGCGCCGGGCCGATCAGCTCGGGCTCCTCGGACGGCACGCGGGAGACGAGGTACATGTAGACGATGAACGCGATCGTCAGGAACACCGCGTCGTACAGCTCGATGCTGCCCTTGAACGGGATGTGCAGCGCGTAGAGCGCGACCACTGCGAGCGAGACGACCTCCATCGAGTAGCTGCGCTCGAGCACCAGCGTCCGCGCGCCGGTGCGCCACCAGAGGATGAACACCAGCATCGGCCACGCCGCGCCGATCAGCAGCCGGTTGCCGCCGGTCATGTTCGCGACGGCGTACTGCGCGAACGCCGGGTCGGTGCCGGCCTTCCACGCGTACGACATGTCCACCGCGTACTCCGGCAGCACCGCGATCAGCGCCACGAAGGCGACCGCGAGGCCCTGCGTGATGTCCATCTCGGACGCCTCGGCGGACCACGCCAGCAGGAAGGCAGCGGCGACGATGGAGAGACCGTAGAGCGCTGTGTCGAGGACCACGCCGAGGTGCGTGCCGCTGAAGAACAGGAACATGCCCGGCGAGGCGAGCACGAGCATCACGGCGATCGCGGCTCGGTTGGAGTTCACGAAGTCATACCCTCCTGGTCGGCGGCCCGGGCGCGCGCGGTCGGTGTGTTCGGGCTCTTGGCACCGTACCCGATCGGACGGCCCACGCGCAGCGATGCCTCGGGCGCGGATTCGCCCGTCGAGGGTTCGTAGCGGGCGTCTGCCGTACGCTGGGCGTGATGACGAGCGATCCCCCGCCCGCGGACCCCTACACCCACGGCCATCACGCCTCGGTCGTGAGCCGGCACGCTCGGCGCACCGCCGAGCGCGATGCCGCGCGCCTGCTCCCGCACCTGCGGCCCGGTATGCGCCTGCTGGACGTCGGCTGCGGCCCCGGCTCGATCACCGCCGGCCTCGCGCGCGCCGTCGCGCCCGGCGAGGTGGTCGGCATCGACGTCTCCGCGGACGTGCTGGACGAGGCACGCGCCCACGTCGCCGAGGCAGGCGTCACGAACGCGCGCTTCGAGGCGGCGAACGTCTACGCGCTCCCGTACGAGTCCGGCTCGTTCGACGTCGCGCACGCGCACCAGGTGATGCAGCACCTCGCCGCGCCGGTGGACGCGCTCGTCGAGATGCGGCGCGTGCTGCGCCCCGGCGGCCTCGCCGCGGTGCGCGACGCGGACTACGCCACGATGACCGCCTCCCCGCGGGCCACCTCGATCGACCGGTGGCTGGCGGTGTACCACGCGATCGCGGCGCGCAATGGCGCCGACCCGGACGCGGGCCGCCGGCTCCGCGCGTGGATGCTGGAGGCGGGCTACCGCGACGTCGAGGTCACCGCCACGGTCGAGCTGATGGCGGACCCCGCCGTCGCCGCCGACTGGGGCCGCTCCTGGGCCGAGCGCGCGCTGCACTCCAACTTCCGCACGCAGGCGCTCGAGTACGGCATCGCCACCGAGGACGAGGTCGCTGCGATCGCGGACGGCTGGCGCGCGTGGGCGGACAGCCCCGACGCGTTCTTCATGTTCGTGCAGGTCGAGTGCATTGGACGTGCCCCGTGATCATGAACCGGACCGGCTGGGTGATGTTCGTCGGCAGCCTGATCGGCACGGCGATCATCGGATCGATCCTCGCGTTCCTGATCGCGTTCGTCGCCGCCGACGCCGCGATCAAGCCGGACCCGCCGAAGGTCACGCCGTACCTCGACCAGTTCCCGTTCCCCGTCGAGGAAATCCCGTTCACGGCGCGCGACGACACCCCCCTGGCCGGGTGGTTCCTCGCGGCCGCCCCGCCGCGCGGCGAGCAGCCCTCGACGCGCCCGCAGCCGACGGTCGTGCTGATGCACGGCTACGGCGGCACGCGCGACGCGATGCTGCCCTACGCGAGCTTCCTGTCCGACGCGGGCTTCCACGTCTTCTTCTTCGACGCGCGCGGCGTCGGCAACTCGACGGGCGTCGAGGTGACCTTCGGCGAGCGCGAGAAGCAGGACGTGCTCGGCGCGCTCGACTATCTCGCCACGCGTCCCGAGGTGGACAAGGCGCGCATCGGCATCATGGGCGTCGAGCTGGGCGGGTCGGTCGCGATCATGGCCGCCGCCAAGGACACGCGCATCGCGGCGGTCGTCGCGGAGGCGCCGTACGCCTCGCTGGAGCTGGCGCTGCAGGACGCCCTCGACCGCACGGTCGCCGTCCCCAGTCCCCTGCGCTCGCTCACCACGTACCTTGTGAAGCGCCGCATCGCCGTGGACATCGAGGACCGCGCCCCGATCGAGGCGGCCGCGCGCCTCGGCGGCCGTCCGCTGCTGGTGATCGAGGACAGCCGCGACCGCACGGACCAGGCGCGCGCGATCTTCGCCACCGCGCCGGAGCCGAAGACGCTGTGGGTCGCGCACGGCGCGGCGCTGGGCGCCGGGCTCACGGAGTTCCCGATCGAGTATGTCGCGCGGACGGTGGACTTCCTGCGCTCGAACATCGGCGCCGCGCTGTCGAAGTAGCGCCGGTTCAGCCGCCTCGCGCGGGGGAGCAGAGGGCGAGCATCGCCGTCCCCCAGCCCATCGCGCCGATCTCCGCGATGATCACGTACGGCCACGGCGAGAGCCCCGTCACGGCGACGTAGAGCACCGCGACGACCACGGCGATCGTGAGCATCAGCAGGAATGCGATGCCTGTTTCCCTCAGCAGCCGGTGATCCGAGTCCGACATGTGCCGCACGATACCAACCGTGCGCTGCGTTCGGGTGCGCCACCTCGACGCTTCGCGGGGTTCGTAGTGCGTGAGGTTGAGATCAGAACCCTCCCCCTTTACGGGGAGGGCAGGGTGGGGGTTCTGGCACGGTCAGGCGGGGCGTCGAGATTCGTGGTGCGCGCCCCTCACCCCAGCCCTCTCCCGCGAGGGAGAGGAGGCCAGAAATCGGTTCACGCGTGGCCGTCGGAGCCCGCAGGTCTGGTTGGGGCGCGCGGGTATCCCGCGCCTGGGCCCCCAGAAAATAAGAGGCGCCCCCACCCGGAATCTCCGAGTGGGGGCGCCTCACGCCGGGCAGGGCAACTCCGGCGGTCTGGTGGGGGCTTAGGCTCCCTGGCCCGGAGCCCGCTGGCCCTGCGCGCCACGCGGCGCGCGCTGCTGCCCCTGCTGTCCGGGGCCATGGCCCTCGAGCTGCGGCATGAACTGCTTGAGGATCTCCATCACCGGCTTCCCGGCGTCGAAGTCCGCGAGGATCTTGTCCGCCTGCACCTGCGTCAGCTTGCCGTTGGTCACCATCTGACCGAGGCGCGTCGACAGCATCGAGCGCTGCTCGGCGGTCGTCGGCTTCGCCGCGTCGATCGCCGACTGGAGCTGCGTCACGGAGACGTTCAGCTTCGCGGCGACCGCCGCCAGCACCGCCTGCTGGTGCGCCGTGCGCGCGGCCTCGTCGGCTGGCTTCGTGGTGGGCTTCGTCTGCTCGAGGGCCGCCTTCACGGCCGTCTTGAGCGCGTCCGACGTGATGCCGAGGCTCGCCGCGACCTTGTCGGCACCCTCGTTCAGCGCGCCGCCCAGGCCGGGGATGCCGGGCATGCCGTGCCCGCCGCCGGGGCCGCCCGGGCCTCGACGCTCGTCCTGAGCCGGGCGCTCGGGGCGGTTCGCCTCCTGCGCGGCCTTCAGCGCGTCCACGGTGACGTTTAGCTTCGCCGCCAGCGTGGCGGTGTGCTTCTCCTGCGCGGCCTGTCGCTCCGCCGGGGTCGTCGGCTTCGGCTGCGTCGCCAGCTCGGTGCGGGTCGCCTCCATCGCCGCCTTCAGCGTGTCGACGCTGACGCCGAGGCTCGTCGCGAGCCCCTGGAGGTGCTCGGTGCGCAGTTCCTTCGCCCCGCCGCCGCGCTGGGCGTCGATGGTCGACTCCGCGAACGTGCGGAGGTGCGCGCCCGAGGCGTTCGCCGCGAGCGCCGTCGCCGGGATTGCCACGGTGCCCGCCACCGCCGCGGTGATCAGCCCGATCTTCAAAGCCTGTCCTGCCACAAATAACTCCCTACTCGTCCGTCTCGTCAGGTGGTCGAGCGGTGATGTCGCACTATTGAACGAAGTCACGGCTCGGCCGTTTGGGTGGGCACAGCCCAGACTGGCCACGTTTCGCAAAAAGTTCGCCACCAAATCGTGAACAAACGGCCGGAGGTGTGTTGGGAAATCGCTCGCACGCCCCCGGAGCCCCATCGCTACCACGCGTGACATGCCCGAGTACCATGCGAGCGATCGGGCGACCGCTGCACCCGCCCGGCGCGAAAGGCCCCCATGCACGCCGCCGTCCTCCGCACCGCTCCGAGCCCCCTCCTGATCGAGGACCTCGTGCAGGAGGAGCCGCGCGCGGGCGAGGTGGCCGTGCGGATGGGCGCCGCCGGCGTCTGCGCCAGCGACCACCACATCATGCACGGCACCGCGATCGTCCCCCTGCCGTGCGTGCTGGGGCACGAGGGCGCCGGGACCGTCGAGGCGGTCGGGCCGGGGGTGACCTCGGTGAAGCCGGGCGACCGCTGCATCCTGTCGTTCGTCTCGAACTGCGGGCACTGCCGGCAGTGCCGGACGGGTCATCCGCAGCTGTGCGACACGAACGCCGCCACGGGCGCGGCCCAGTTCGACGGGACGACGCGCCTGCGCGACGCCAGTGGGGCCGCCGTCTACCAGATGGCGAAGATCGGCGTCTTCGCCGAGCGGATCATCGCGCCGGCGCAGGCCTGCTACCGCATCCCCGACGCGGTGCCGTTCGAGGTCGCCGCGCTGATGGGCTGCTCCGTCGCGACGGGCTACGGCACGGTCGTCAACGCGCCCGGCGTGCGCCCGGGCATGACCGTCGCGGTCTTCGGCGTCGGGGGCGTCGGGCTGAACGCGATCCAGGCGGCGCGCGTCCTGCACGCCTCGCGCATCATCGCCGTTGACGTCTCGGAGTCGAAGCTCGAGTTCGCCACCCGCTTCGGCGCGACCGACCGCGTGGACGCGACTGCCGGCGACCCCGTCGAGCAGATCCGTGAGCTTACCGGCGGCGGCGTCGAGTTCACCTTCGACACCTTCGGCGGCGCGGAGACGACGCGGCAGGCGGTGGACGCGCTCGGCAAGAACGGCCTCGCCGTCATCGCCGGGCTCGCCCCGCTGGGCGACACGGCGCCGATCGACCTCGTCGACCTCGTGCGGCGGCAGAAGCGGATCATGGGCGCCTACTACGGCAGCGCGAGCCCGCACGAGACGTTCCCGGTGCTGGTCGACCTCTACCTGCGCGGCGACCTGATGTGCGACGAGCTGGTGCAGCGCCGCTATCCGTTGGACCAGATCAACGAGGGCTTCGATGCGCTGGCCCGCGGCGAGAACGGCCGCGGGGTGATCGTCTTCTAGCGGAGCGGCGCCCGGAGGCGCGCCCGGCGGGATCTTCGGAGGGGGATCGTGCACGGATGATCGGTTCGCTTGTCGGCCGGCTGCTGGTGGCGACGCCGTTGCTCGAAGATCCCAACTTCGCGCGCACGGTGCTCCTCGTCTGCTCGCACCACACCGGCGGCGCGTTCGGGCTGGCGCTCAACCGCCCGCGCGCCGAGGCGGTCGCGCAGCGGCTCCCGGAGTGGAGCGCCACCGCCGCCACCCCGCCCGTGCTCTTCGCGGGCGGCCCCGTGCAGCCCGAGGTCGTGATGGCGCTCGGACGGCACCGCGGGCTGTTCGAGGCGGAGTGGTGGTCGCCGGTGACGAGCCACGTCGCGCTCATCGATCTCCGCCACGGGCCGGGGTGCCTCGACGGTTCGGTGCAGCCGATGCGGCTGTTCGCGGGGTACGCGGGCTGGGGCGGGGGCCAGCTGGAGGCGGAGATCGCCCAGCAGGCGTGGTTCGTCGTCGACTCCGACGTCGAGGACCCGTTCACCGCGGACCCCGAGACGCTGTGGCACGACGTGCTCGCCCGCCAGCGTGGCCGGCGCACGGGCGGGCTGGCGATCTACGCCAACGCGCCCACCAACCATCGCCTGAACTAGCGCCCGCTAGCGCTCCGTCGCCACCCGCGTCGGCTGCTCGCCGCGCTGCCAGCGCTCCAGCTCCTCGACGAACATCGCGCTCGACCGGGCGTTGTTGCCGGTCGAGTTGTTCGAGGAGTGCGGGGTGATGATCACGTTCGGCAGGTCCCACAGCGGGGACTCCGTGGGCAGCGGCTCCTCGGCCGTGACGTCCAGGTACGCGCCGCCGATGTGGCCCGACTTGATCGCCGCGATCAGCGCGTCCTCGTCGATGAGCTGGCCGCGGCCGACGTTCAGTACGCGCGCCCCCTCGGGCAGCAGCGCCAGCGCCTTCGCATCGATCATGCCGCGCGTCTGTGCCGTCAGCGGAGCGGCCAGCGCGAGCCACTGCGTGCGCGGGAGCACCTCGGCGAGGCGGTCGGGCGTGATCCACTCGTCGACGCCGTCCGCGGCGCCCGCCGGGGTGCGGCGCACGCCGATGACGTTGACGCCGATCGGCCGCAGGAACGAGGCGAACAGTCCGCCGATCGCGCCGAGGCCGACGATGGTCACGGTCTGGCCGCGCAGGTCGTCCGGGGTCCGCGGGCGCTCCTTCGGGTCCCACTGGTGCGCGCGCTGCGTGTTCGCGTAGAACGGCAGGTTCCGCGCGAGGGACAGCATCCCGGCGAGCATCGTCAGGGCGATCGGCTCGGCGCTCGATCCGGGCGAGTTGGAGACCAGGATGCCCTTGTCGATCAGCTCGCCGAAGAGCGGGTCGTCGAGGCCGACGGTGGCGGTGTGCAGCCACTCGAGTTTCGTGATGCGGCGCGCCGAGCCGTAGAGCTTGCGCCGGAGGCCGAGCTCCGGGTTGTCCATCAGGTCGCCCGAGGCGAGCGCGACCGTGATGCGCTCCATGTCCTCCGCCGCCAGCCGGACGCCGTCCTCCTCGGGGATCTCGACGCGCTCGATCGGGCCGCGCGGGCTCGGCGTCGCGTTGATGCGGTCGATCTCCGCGCCGTATCGCTCGAAGAACGTTTTCGAGGCCAGCAGGACGGTCACGGGTCGCTCCCTTGGTGCGAGTACGGCGGTCGAGGACGCGATGCGTCGAGCCCGCATCGTGCCGCATCGCGGGCGTGGCGTCGATGGACTCGGAGCCCGCCGGTTCGCGTCGCTCCCTAGGAAGCAGCTCGCTCGCACTCGCGCTTGAGTGCGACGGTCTCCTGCGGCACGAACTGGCGCGTGGCGCGCGCGGCGATCCAGCCGAGCAGCCACGCCGTCGGCCCGCCCACGTCGATCGACAGCACGACGTGCGAGCCGGTCGGGGTCGCCTCGATCACGTGGTTCGCCGCCGTCAGCATGCCGAGGCTGCCGGAGTCCCACATGAACGCTCGGCCCTCCTCGATGCTGCGCACCGTCCAGACGGCCGCCGGGTAGCCGGGCTGCTTCAGCCGGGCGCGCTGGCCGAGGCGGAACGGGGCGGGGTCGAGGACCTGGAGCGTGTCCACGGTCGGCGTCCACTCCGGCCACCGCGCGATGTCCGTGATCACGGCCCAGACGCGCCCCGGTGGCGCCTCGATGTCGATGTGCTCCTCGAAATGCATCTCTCGCCTCCTCGTGCGGCGGTACCGTCGCGCGAGCCGCGCCGACCGTCAAGATCGCGCGCGTCCTGCCGATGATCGAGCAAGGTGCGTCAGCCGAAGGAGCGCGTGTGCCCGAAGGCGAGCCGTCCGTCCACGTGAAGCGGGCCGCGATCCCGACCGGCCCCATGCTGCCCGCCGCCCGCGCCGGCGCCCTCTCCATGATCCAGGACGAGGACGTCCGCATGGAGGACCTCGCCGGGCTGATCCGCGCCGACCCCGGCCTCAGCCTCGTCCTGCTGCGCGCCGCCAACTCCGCCGCCTCCGCCTCCCGCCGCCGCATCGAGGAGCCCCGCGACGCGCTCGTCCGCATCGGCCTGCAGGCGTCGAAGCAGGTGCTCGCGGGCGCGGTAGTGAGCGAGGCGTTCCAGAACCTGAGCGACTGCGGCGTGGACGAGGAGGCCTTCTGGGCGCACTCCTTCGCCGTGGCCGTGATCACCGAGTCGAACGTCACCACGCCCCGGCTGCGCCCCGTCGCCTTCTCGGCCGGCCTGCTCCACGACGTCGGCCGGCTGGTGCTGGGCGCCTCGATCCCCGGCGTGTACGAGACGCTGTCGCAGAAGGCGCGCACCGCGCCGATGGTGCTCGGCGCCGAGACCGCGCTCTTCGGCGAGGACCACGCAAAGGCGGGCGGGCGGCTGCTCCGCATGTGGGGCGTCCCCCACCAGATCGCCGAGGTCGTGGGGCGCCACCACGAGCCCGCGACCAACGACCTCGAGGAGGCGCTGGCCCTCGCGCGGAGCGTCGTCGCGCAGCTCGGCTACGACGACGGCCTCGGCGTGCACCTCGCGACCGAGGCGCCGGAGGTCGAGATGGCCCCGGAGGCGGTACGGAAGGTGCGCGAGAAGGTCGCGTGGTACCAGTCCGCCTGTGTCACCGCGCGCAACGGCACGCAGGGCACCGCGCTCTGGACGCAGGCCGGCTAGCGCCTCGACAGGCGGTCCCAGCACGAACCGAGGGCCGCTCACGCGGCCCTCGGACGTCATGTGCTGCGAGAGGCCTCGATCAGCGCGGGCGGCTGCGCTCCTTGAGGTACCACGCACCCGGCAGGATGCCGGCGGCCAGCGCGATCTTGATCGCGTCGCCGATCAGGAACGGGGTGACGCCGGCGGCGAGCACCTTCGACCAGCCGATGGCGGGCACCTGCGCCAGGACGAGGACGCCGCACGCGTAGATCACGACGTTCGCGATCACCATCGCGGCGATCGTCAGCCACGGCGAGCGGTCCCACTTGCTCTCGGCAAGACGGCCCACGATGAACGCGGCGATCAGAAAGCCGAGCAGGTAGCCGCCGGTCGCCCCGGTCAGCGTCGCGACACCGAACTTCCAGCCGGCGAATACCGGCAGCCCGGCCGCGCCGACGGCGAGGTACGCGAGGACGGTGCCGCTGCCGAGCCATGAGCCGTACGCCGCGGCGAGCAGCAGCACGCCCATCGTCTGCCCCGTGATCGGCACCGGCGAGCCGGGGATCGGGATGCGGACCTGCGCCGACAGCGCGAGGATGACGACGCCGACGGTGACGAGGGCCGCGACCCACGCCACGCGCTTCAGCGTGTCGCCGCCCGGGATCGTGACGAGCGTGCGTTCCGCGGTGGAGGTACTGAGAGACACGGGCGAGCCCTTTCGAACGTGGCCTAGATGCCGCGGATCGGGCCGTGGCCCGCTTGCTCCGTGGCGGTTGGCTCGAGCGGCCGATTCTCGGCCGTTACTCGGACAATGCGCGGGTGGTGGTCCGGGACATGCTCGGAGCGGATCCACTCGAACGCGAGGATAATCACCAGGTCGCCCGGGTGCACGAGGTGCGCGGCGGCGCCGTTGATGCAGACCTCGCCCGATCCGGGGATGCCGCGGATCGCGTACGTCTCCAGGCGAGCGCCGTTGGTGACGTCCAGGACGTGCACCTGCTCCCATTCCTCGATGCCGGACAGCTCCATGAGCTCCGGGTCGAGCGTGATCGAGCCTTCGTAGTCCAGGTCTGCGCCGGTCACCAGCGCGCGGTGGATTTTCCCGCGCAGGACGGAGCGCAGCACGGAGCGATCGTCGGTCTGTGGGTCCACGCGGGGCTCCTCGTCTCGACCCATGAGTCTCGGCCGGGACGGTCCGAGCGGCGGGTCGAGTTCCGCCGTTATGATGCCAGCGTCACGCGTGCCCGTCCACATTTGGGGCGCGCCTCCCCGTTCACCCCGGATCCCTGGAGGACTGATGGCCGCCTTGCTGCTCCTCGCGCTGATCGTGATCGCGCTGGTCGCGACGCCCTACATCTTCCGCCAGATCGGCGAGCCCGTGACCGAACGCGCCCGCGGCATGCTCCGCGCGATGCGCGCCGGCTCGATGATCGTGCTCGGCTTCCTGCTGGCCGTCACCCTCCTGCTGTCCAGCTACACCCAGATCGACAACGGCAACGTCGGCGTCGTCTACCAGTTCGGCGAGATCGTCGGGCAGGTGAACTCCGGTGCGCACTTCCTGCCGCCCTGGCAGGAAGTGTCGGAAGTGAACATCCAGGTGCAGCGCGCGCTCTTCCACGCGCCCTCCGACCGAGGTGACATCGGCGAGAACGACATCTACGGCCGCATCGACGCCGCCTCGCACGAGACGCAGGACGTGTTCTTCGACGTGACGCTGAACTGGCAGGTCACCTCCAGCGTGGTGCAGGACCTCTACCGCAACGTCGGTCCGGACTTCTTCGCGCGCCTCGTGCCCTCCCGCGTGAACCAGTACTTCAAGGCCGAGACCGTGAAGTACGAGGCGACCGAGGCCACGCAGAAGCGCGAGCAGATCCGCGAGGACGTGACGAAGGCGCTCGCGACCGACCTCGCGCCGTACGGCATCACGGTAGTCAGCCTCCAGATCGACAACATCGACTACAACCCGGACTTCAAGCGCGCCATCGAGCAGAAGCAGATCGCGACGCAGAACGCGCAGGCGGCGCAGAACCAGGTCGCCGTCTCGCAGGCCAACGCCGCGCAGCTCGTCGCGAAGGCGAAGGGCGACGCGGACGCGGCCATCGAGTCCGCGCGCGGCGATGCGCAGTCGACGCTGCTGCGCGCGCAGGCGCAGGCGGACGCGAACCGCCAGCTGTCCGCCTCGCTGACCCCGGAGCTGATCCGCTCGCAGGCGATCGCGAAGTGGGGCGGCAACATGCCGGCGATCCTGCCGAACGGCGGCAACGTGATCGTCGATCCCTCGAGCCTGTTCGGGAACTAGGAGCTGCCGTGCCTCGACTCGATCCGCCCGACCCGTCCACGTTCACGCCCGACCAGCGGCGCATCGCCGACGCGATCATCGAGAGTCGAGGGGCCCTCGGCGGGCCGTTCCTGTCGTGGATGGCGAGCCCGGAGCTGTGCGATCGCGCGCAGCACCTCGGCGACTTCTGCCGCTACCACAGCAGCCTGGAGCCGTTCCTCAGCGAGTTCGCGATCATCGTCATCGCGCGCTACTGGAAGTCGCAGTACGAGTTCTACGCGCACTCGCGTGCCGGGTCGGCCGCCGGCATCTCCGATGCGATCATCGAGGCGGTCCGCCTCGGCGCCTCGCCGCCCCTCGAGGACGAGCGGCATCGCGCGATCTACACGTTCCTCACGGAGTACTTCGCGACGCACCGCGTCACGGACGCGACCTACGCGCGCGCGAAGGCGGCGCTGACGGAGCGCGGCGTCGTGGACCTCATCGGCATCGCTGGCTACTACGCCCTCGTCGCCATGACGTTGAACGTGTTCGAGGTGCCGGTCCCCGACGGGCCGCTGCCGTTCGAGTAGGGGGAGCGGGAAGCCCTCACCCCAGCCCTCTCCCCGAACGGGGAGAGGGGCCAGAACTCAGAACCTCTCCCCGTTTGGGGAGAGGGCGCCAGAACTCAGAACCCTCTCCCATTTATGGGAGAGGGCAGGGTGAGGGCCATCTGCCGCTCGCTACGCCCGCGCGGGCGGGTTGTTCGCGAAGCGCGAGGCGTCCGCGGCGGCGTAGCGGGCGACGACGTTGTCGATCGCGGCCGTCGCCTCGACGCGCTCGACGACCTCGGCGATGCGCGAGGCGGGGATGGCGAGGGTCATCTCGCCGTTCGCCATGCCGGTGCGCACGCGGCTGAGCTGGCAACCGGTGCTCGCCGCGATCATGCCCTTCTCCTTCGCCATGGCGACGATGTGGCACTGCGGCTTGCCCTCGATCGGCAGGTCGGGGAACGCGTCCTTCATCACCATCAGCTGGCGGCCGGTGATGCGCAGCAGCGCGACGTCGGGGTGCGAGGCCTCCGCGAGCGGGCCGTACACCACGGACTCCGGGCGCTCCGTGACGGTGGTGATCATTGGGATCATGTCCATCGTGACCCAGCCGCTCTCCATCAGCGCGCCGACGTCCGTCTTCGTGGCGGCCTCCTCGAGGCTCTCGAAGCCATGCGTCCACGAGCCGACGGAGCAGTTCGCGTGGTCCTCCGCGACGGTGGAGAAGGTGCGCTCCGGCGCCTTCATCCAGAACACGCACCCGGCGGCGACGCGCCCCGTGCGCCCGTCCACCTCGTGCGGCGCGGGCATCGGGTCGTCGAACGGCGCGACGTCCGAGGGCACCGACGACTCGAACGAGATGCCGATCGGGGCGACCTGGACGCCCAGCGCGCTCGCGAGGCGCTGCGAGATCTCCGCCCAGTTGCCAGTCGTGTCAGCCATGAGGTCGCCCGCTTTCAGTGCGATCAGGTGCCGACCATCCATCAAGACGTCCGAGGCACCGCCCATCATCCGATCGGACGGCATCCCCACGTCAAGGCAGATGCAGGATAGACACATGCGGTTAGCATCTCCGCATGATCCGTCGACTCTTTCCCAACGTGTACGAGGGCTGGCTGGTGGTCGGCTCCAGCGGCGTGGTGATCCTCACGATCAGCGCCTCGTTCTTCTACGGGTTCGGCGTGTTCTTCACGGACATCCGGGACGAGTTCGGGTGGACGGTCGCCGCCACGGCGCTCGCCTTCTCGCTCCGGTCAGAGATCGGCGGCCTCGGCGCGCCGCTCGTGGGGATCGGCATCGACCGCTTCGGCGCGCGCTCGATGGTGATGTTCAGCGTGACGATGACGTGCATCGGCGTGCTCATCCTGTCGTTCATCCAGAATCTCTGGCAGTTCTACGCCGCGATGATCGTCGTCGCGATCGGCGCCTCGGGCGCCGGCGGGCAGATCGCGCAGGCCGCCGTCGCCACGTGGTTCGAGCGCCGTCGCTCGTTCGCGATGTCGATGACGACCGTCGGCGGGGCGCTCGGTGGCTTCCTGGTCGTGGTCATCGCGGAGATCGTCGAGGAGTTCGGGTGGCGCGTCGCGCTGCGCTGCATGGTGGTCGCGATGGTGACGGTCGGCGTCGCGTTCGGGACGCAGGTGCGCAGCCGCCCCGCGGACCACCCGCAGCCGATCGACGGCCGCGAGCACCGCGACGCCGAGGGCCGTGTGGTCGCCGCCTCGACGCGGTGGGGCATCCCGGTGATGCGCGCCCTGCGCACCCGCGCCTTCATCTTCAGCTGCCTCGCCGGGATCGCGCTCTCGTTCGCGACGACCGCGTTCCTCGTGCACCAGGTGCCGTTCCTCGAGCAGCTCGGGGTGTCGAAGGCGTACGCGTCGTGGTCGGTCGTGCTGCTCACGACGGCGTCGCTGCTTGGCCGGGTCGGGTTGGGGATGCTCGGCGATCGCGTGCGCAAGACCACGCTGCTCGCGATCTGCGGGATCCTCGTGACGGCGGGCATCCTCGTCCTGTCGCAGGCAAGGACGCTCGAGCACGCGGTGATCGCGACGCTGCTGCTCGCGCCGGGCTTTGGGGGCACGATGCCGATCCGGCCGGCGATGATGGCGGACTACTTCGGCACGAAGTACTTCGGCACGTTGAACGGGCTCGGCGCGGTCATCGGCACGACGGGCGGCTCGATCGGGCCGTGGGTCGTCGGGCGCATCGTGGACGTCACCGGCACGTACCAGCTCGGCTGGTACGTCGCCGCCGCTGCGGCGCTGGTGTCCGTGCCCCTCGTCATGCTCGCGACCGCGCCCGACCGGCTGATCGAGCAGCACCGCGCGGAGGCCGAGGCCGAAGCGGCGCTGGCCGCCTCGACCGCGTCCGTCGGCTAGCGCTCGTCGAGGCTGCGCTGGGTCGCCGCCACTGCGCGGAACGCCCGGTCGATGCTCCCCGCGCGGTCGTCGAGGTCCAGCAGCGGGTGCGCCAGCACCTCGCCGCAGCCCGCCTCGACGTACGAGCGGAGCCGTCGCACGACCTCGTCCTCGGTGCCGGAGACGACCAGGTCGTCCAGCAATTCGTCGGAGTAGCCCTCGCCGGCCTGCGGGAAGCCGGCCTCCCGGAACATCGCCAGGTAGAACGGGATGCTCTGGTAGCCCGCCAGCTGGCGCCGCGCGATGGCGCGCACCGCCTCGCGGTCGGTGCTGACCGCGACCGGCACGTGCGCGATGAGCGGCGGGGCGGCGCGGCCGGTGCGCTCGGCGCCGCGCTCGATCGCCGGCAGCGCCTCCGCGACGAGGTACGCCTTCGGGCACATCCACGAGATCGCGCCGTCGGTCAGCTCGCCGCACAGCTCGAACGATCGCGGGCGCAGCGCCGAGGCGAGCACCTCGAACGCGACGGGCTCGCGCCACTGGGCGCGCGCGGTGACGTGACGGCCCTCGAAGTCCACCGCACCGGCGTCGGCGAGCGAGCGGATGACGGTCAGGTACTCGCGCAGCTGCGTCAGCGGCGCCTCCCAGCGCACGCCGAAGTTGCGCACCATCGTCGGCTCGTGCGACGGCCCGACGCCGAGGCGCACGCGGCCCGGGCCGAGCTGCGCGAGCGCCGCCGCCTGCTGCGCGATCGTCACGGGATGCCGAGGCCACGTCGGGATGATCGCGGTGCCCACGCGGATGCGGCTGGTGGCCGTGAGCGCCGCCGCGAACGCGGTCAGCGGGTCGGCCCCGCCTGCGCCGCCGATGGTCGTCCACGCGACCGGGACGCCGGCATCCTCGGCCTGCCGCACCTGCGCCACGAAGTCCGCCGCATCCAGCGCCTGGATCGCCGCCCCGATCGTCCCCGTCATGGTCTCCCCCTCGATCACACCCGGTGTCGCGTCGATAGTCTCGATAGTAGGTCGAGCCGCGCGCGCAGGCGCGTGCCATCGTGTCGGGTGCCACGAGGTGCTCGCAGGCAGTCAGGATCCCATGTCGTCGGACCTCGTCAGCTCGCCGGAGTTCCTCGCGATCCTCAACGGATCGAGCGACCCGATCGGCATCGTGGACGCGCGGGGGCGCTTCACCTGGGTGAACGAGGCGGTCGCGCTGTTCTTCGGCTTCGCCCCGGAGCGCCTGCTGGGCACGCACTTCCGCGATCACCTCGCGGAGGACGAGCGTCCCGGCGACGCGATGCGCCGCGCGCAGATGGGGCACCCCGCCGCCGTGGTGCGCCGCATCCGGCGCGAGGACGGCAGCACCGCCGTCCTCCGCACGGAGCTGATCCCGATCGGCGACAGCGGCAGTGTCCTGATCCACGGCACCGACCTCACGGTCCTCTACGAGACCGTGGACCGCGCCGAGGCGGCTTCCTCCGGGCTGGCCCCGGGCGTCGCCGGTGACCTCGGCGGGCTGCTCGCCGCGGCGCTCGGCCACCTCGAGGCGGCCGGCCCCGGCGTCGAGGCGGCGCGGGAGGCGATCCGGCAGGCCGCGGGGCTCCTCGGCGACTCGGGTGCTCGGCCGCGGGCGGGCGGTTAACGGACGCACCTTGCACGGCCCGGCCCACGGGTTACTCTGCACACGCTCATATCAGCCGAACAGCTCCGCGAGAGGGTGACGCATGGCCTACACCACCGACCAGAAGGAAGGTCTCACGTCCGAGACCATCACGATCAAGGGAAACAACGGCGACTCGATCGCCGCGTACGTCGCGAAGCCGGCCGGCGCTGGCCCGTTCCCGGGCGTCGTGCTCATCCACCACATGCCCGGCTGGGATGACTGGTACCACGAGGCGACGCTGAAGTTCGCCCGCCACGGCTACATGGCGATCTGCCCCGACCTCTACGAGCGCACCGGCCACGGCGTGCCGTCCGAGGTGGCCGCCCTGGTGCGCGCCGCCGGCGGCGTGCCGGACGCGCAGGTCGTTGGCGACTGCCAGGGCGCGATCGACTACCTGCGCGCGCAGTCCAACCACAACGGCAAGGTCGGCGTCATCGGCAGCTGCTCCGGCGGCCGCCACGCGATGCTCGTCGCCTCGCTTGCGACCGGCGTGGACGCGGTGGTGAACGAGTGGGGCGGCGGCGTCGTCGCGGCCGCGGACCAGCTCACGGAGAACCAGCCGGTCGCTCCAATCGACTACACCGACCGTCTCAACGTCCCGGTGCTGGGCCTCTTCGGCAACGACGACGCGCGGCCCTCGCCGGCGGACGTGGACACCCACGAGGCCGCGCTGAAGGCCGCGGGCAAGGACTACGAGTTCCACCGCTATGACGGCGCGGGACACGGCTTCTTCTACTACGACCGCGGGAACTACCGGCAGGAGCAGGCCGTCGACGGCTGGGAGAAGATCTGGGACTTCTTCGGCCGCAAGCTCTCCTAGAGCCCACCAGGCACACACGACGAGGGCGGCTCCACCGGGCCGCCCTCGTCGTGTCCGGCGTTCGAGGCGCCCGACGTCCCGGCATCGGTTAACGCCGGATCGCTGACGCCGCGCCGGGCGAGTATTAGGATGTGCGCGTCGTCGCCTCGATCCCGCGTCGCACGTGCAGCGGAGGGCCATCGGTCGTGTCCAGCACCACCCGCCTGACGCTCGCCGTGACGGGACTCTTCGATCAGGTCGACCTGATGGCGTTCGCGTCCGCGATCGAGGCGCAGCCCGGGCACGCGATCGAGCTGCTGCGCTCGGACGGCGTCGTCGGGATGTTCAGCGTCGACACGCCGAACCGCGCGGCGCTCCTCGACGCGTTCGAGACGACCGAGGGCTTCGAGGTGCGGGTGGACAGCGACGGCGCCGCCGGCGACCTCGTCGAGGTCACCGCGCACCGGACGGTCACCGTCTCGCCTCGCCTCGCCGCCGCGCGCGCCCGCCTCGAGCGGGAGGGGCTGCCGCCGATCGAGCAGGCGCCGGTGCAGCGCCCGCGTCTCCGCATCTTCGGTCGCGGGCTCCCGCGCGACGAGGACGTGCACGCGGCCGTGGCGACGCCCGCGGCGCGGCTGGACACCTCCGCGTCGCACGGCACGCCGCCCGAGTTCGCCCTCGACGTGCCGTCGTTCCTGATCTCACGCGAGGCACTGGTCGAGCCCGACGAGTCGTTCGATGCGCCGATCGACGCGCCATCCGACGCGATCGTGGTCGAGCCGACCGCCGTCGAGGTCGAGGTCGCCGAGGCGCTGGCAGCGTCTGCCGCCGGGCACGCCTCCGCGCTGCGCGAGGCACCGTCGCGTGAGCAGTGGTCGCCCCCGCTGACCCTCGAACCCTTCGCGGAGCCCGAGTCCGAGCCCGTCGCCGTCCTCGTCGGTGACGTCGCCGTCGAGGAGCGCGGGCTGCTCGGCCCGCTGGTGCGCGAGGAGCTTCGGCTCGTCGTCGGCCCGCTGGACTCGTTCGCGATGGTGCACGCGTTCCAGTCGAAGGTGACCGGCCTGCACGGCGTGCGCCGCGTCGTGGTGGGCCGCTTCTTCCGCGGCATCCTGAACCTCACCGTGGACTACGAAGGCGTGCTGCCGCTCACGACATGGCTGCCCGACCTGGGCGACTTCGCCCCGATCGCGATGACCCAGCCCGACCATCGCACGATCGAGATCACGCTCCCCTCGTAATTTCTCTTGGGGCTCATGCCGGGAATACCCGGCCCGCCCCGCCTCGGACCTGCGGGCTTCGAGGTCTGCCGCCCCGTCGTCGTCGTAGTCTGCGCTGCCGCCACGTGCTGCCGGTCGACGCTCGGCGTTCGGGGTGTTGTACTCCGTTCGTCATCGCGCGGCTGCGAGAGTCGAGGCAAGCGTGCTCAGGGTCTTTCTGGAAGTCGTGCTCCCGGTCGCGCTGGTCGCGGTCGCGGGCGGCATCGTCGGTCGCTGGCGGAACGTGCCCGTTGCACCGGTGTCCTCGCTGGTGTTCTACCTGTTCAGCCCCGCCCTCGTCTTCCACTCGATGGCGACCACGGAGGTCTCGGCCGACACCTCGTTCCGCGTGGTCGGGGTGATGGCGGCGACGTTCGGCGCGATGTGGGCGTTCTCGTTCGCATGGTCGAAGATCGTCGGTCACGACGCGCCGATGCGCGCCGCGTTCGCGCTCGGCGCGACGACGCCGAACGTCGGCAACATGGGCCTGCCGGTCGCGCAGCTCGCCTTCGGCAAGGCGGGCCTCGACATCGCCGTCATGAACTTCGTCGTCGGCGCCACGTTCACGAACTCGCTCGGCATCGCGATCGCCTCGATGGCCGGCGGATCGCCGCGGGCGGCGCTGCGTGCGCCGTTCCGCTACCCGTCGCTCTACGCCGCCGGGGCGGGCCTGATCGTGAACGCGACGAACATCACGCTCCCCGTCACGATCGAGGCGCCCATCACCTCGCTCGCCGCGGCGGCGGTGCCGGTCATGCTCGCCGTCCTCGGCCTGCAGTTGCAGCACGCGATCGGGCGCGACCACCTGCTGGACACGGTGAGCGTGAACGCGGGCCGGCTGATCATCGCGCCGGTGGTCGCGTGGTTCGTCTGCACCGCGATCGGCCTCGGCGGCGTCGAGCGCGCGACGCTCACGGTGCTTTCCGCGATGCCGACCGCCGTCATCGTCACGATCATGGCGACCGAGTTCCGCGCGGTGCCGACCTTCGTCACGCGCGTCGTGGTCACCTCGACGCTGCTGTCCATGCTGACGCTCACCGTGCTGATCACGATCGTGCGCGGAGGGTAGTGCGGATACCACAGGCGTATTCTGGGAGTACCGACCGAGGCATCGCCCTCGGAGAGAGGTACCTCCCATGACGCTCATCCTGAATGACGTCCTCGCCATCCACTGGGCGATCGCGGGCGCCGCGATCGCTGCGATCACCCTCGTGCTGCTGTTCGTCAGCAACCGCCGCCTCGGCATCTCGACGGGGTTCGAGGACGTCTGCTCGCTGGTGCTCGACGCCGAGTACTTCCGTCGCGCGTCCGTCCTGTCCGGTCGCGGATGGCGGCTCCCGTTCCTCGTCGGGCTCGTGCTAGGCGGCGTCGTCTCGGCGGTGCTCGGTGGCGGCTGGTCGCCGACGTGGGCGCTCGGCATGTTCGATCAGCGCATCGGCTGGGGCCCGGCGGGCAAGGTCGCGTGGATGTTCGGCGGCGGCCTGCTGATCGGCTTCGGCACCCGGATGGCGGGCGGCTGCACCAGCGGCCACGGCATCTTCGGCCTGTCGAACCTGGAGCTGCCGAGCCTCGTCAGCACGGTCAGCTTCATGGTCGCCGGGCTGGTCACCACCAACCTCATCTACCGCGTGATCGTCTAGGAGGTTCGCGATGCTGCTCGTCTACGCGATCCTCGGCGCGCTGTTCGGCTTCGTGCTCAGCCGGTCGGGCGCCGCCGACTACGACTTCATCCAGGGCATGTTCCTGCTCACCAACTTCCAGCTGTACGGGATCATCGGCGTCGCCGTCGCGCTCACCGCGCCCGGCATCCTGCTGATCAAGCGCTACGGCCGCACCGCGACCGGCGCGCCGATCGTGATCGAGCTGAAGCCGCTCCATCGAGGCAACCTCGTCGGGGGTGTGCTCTTCGGCGTGGGGTGGGCGATCACGGGGATGTGCCCGGGCCCGATCCTCGTGAACATCGGGGAGGGCAAGGTGTATGCGATCGCCGCGCTCGCGGGGGCGCTGATCGGCGCGGGGCTCTTCGGCGTCTCGTACCCGCGGCTCGCCCGCCCCCTCGGCCTGCCGCCGCTGGCCCGAGGCACCGGCGACGGCTAGCGGTCGCCCAGCACGCCCGTCATCAACCCTCACGTTGACGTGACAGTGAGGTCTCCGCGCAGTAGCCTCATCTCTTAAGTCCGAGGGACGACGGCAGACCGTCCCACGAGACCGGGAGATCCCATGGCCATCGCGCAGCCAGTACGTCCTCGAGGGTTCGATCCCCGCTGGCTCCCGCTGGCAGTCACCACTATCGGGTCGTTCATGTCGATCCTCGACGGCTCGATCATCAACATCGCCCTGCCCAGCATGCTCACGGACTTCCACTCCGACCTCGGCTCGGGGCAATTGGTGGTCACGGCATACCTGATGGCGCTCGCCGTGGTGATCCCGCTGACCGGCTTCCTCGCCGAGCGCGTCGGGATGAAGCGCCTGTACATCATCACGCTGTTCCTGTTCACCCTCGGCTCGGCGCTGTGCGGGCTGGCGTGGGACATGCCGAGTCTCATCGGCTTCCGCATCCTGCAGGGCCTCGGCGGCGGCATCCTGCAGCCGCTGGGCATGGCGCTGGTGTTCACGCTGATCACGCCCCTCGAGCGCCCGTACTTCATGGGGCTGCTCGGCATCCCGGTGCTGCTCGGCCCGATCCTCGGCCCCACCGTCGGCGGCTACATCACCGAGTACTCGCACTGGCGCGCGATCTTCCTGATCAACATCCCCGTCGGCGCGATCGGCATCCTGATGGCGATCGCGCTGCTCAAGGAGACGCCGATCCGCCACGAGGCGCGCCTCGATATGCGCGGGTTCGCGCTCTCCGCGCTCGCGTTCCCGGCACTCGTCCTCGGCCTCAGCCTCGCCTCGGACGAGGGGTGGACCGCGCCGTTGCCGGCGGCGCTGCTGGCGCTCTCCGTGCTCGCGCTGCTCGCGTTCATCCGCGTGGAGCTGAACCAGCCCGATCCGATGTTGCAGCTGCGCCTGTTCCGCAACCCGATGTTCCGGCTCTCCACCGGCATCCAGCTGATCGGCTTCTTCTCCCTCTTCGGCCTGAACTTCGTGCTCTCGCTGTTCCTCCAGCTCGGGCATGGCTGGGGCGCGGCCGAGACCGGTCTCGCGCTGCTGCCGATGGGGGTCGTCTCGTTCATCGCGATGAACGTCGCGGGCCGTCTGTACAACCGCGTCGGCCCGCGCCCGCTCTCCGCCGCCGGTCTGCTGGTGCTCTGCATCACCTCGTTGCTGTGGAGCTTCGTCGATGACCAGACGGGCATCGTCCCCGTGCTGATCCTCGCGGGCGGTCGAGGCCTCGCGCTGGGGCTCTTCGCGCAGACGGTGCAGACCGTCGCGTACAACACCGTGCAGGACGGCCAGATGCCGCGCGCCTCGGCGCTGATGAACGTCACGCAGCGCATCAACGGCGGCGTCTCCGCCGCGGTGCTGACGACGGTGCTGGCGCTGAGCCTGAGCTGGCAGGGCGCCGCGCCGCACACCTCGATCACCTCGGCGGGGCTGCCGCTCGGCGAGATGATCCGCGCGTTCCACGTGACGTTCTACTTCATGGCGGCGCTGAGCCTCCTCGGCTTCGTCATGACGCTCGGCCTGCACGACCGTCTGCTCGAGACGCACCAGCGTCGAGGTGCCGCCGGGGCCGGGGCCACCTCGATCCCCGCGCGCGAGCCGGTCGAGGTCGAGGGCTAACCTCGCCCTGACGACGCTCATCCCGCGATGACGTACTCTGACCGCCGTTGCCAACGACAGACGGCGCCGACGCGCGCCCCGGAAGGAAGACAGATGAAGAACGAAGACGCCCGCAAGATCGTCGACGCCGCGCGGGCCGAGGCCATCAAGATGCAGAAGGCCGTCACGATCATCGTGGTGGACGCCGGCGGCGCCCCGATGTTCCTCGAGCGCCTCGATGGCTCGACCGGCATGCACGCGATGGTCGCCGACGGCAAGGCCGCGGGCAGCGCGTTCACCGGCCGTGACTCTGTGCTGAACCGCACGATGGCGGAGAACAACCCGGCGATGGTCGCCGTCGTCTCGCAGCGCCTCGCCGGCCGCTTCGTGCCGGTGCAGGGCGCCGTGGTGCTCCGCAAGGACGGCATGGTCGCGGGCGCCGTCGGCGTCTCCGGCGCCACCGCCGAGGAGGACGAGCAGATCGCGAAGGCCGGCGCCGCCGTCGTCGCCGACGGCCAGTCCCTCTCCTAGCTCCTCGACCCGTCGAGTCACACGCAACGGGCGCCGCAAGGCGCCCGTTGTTCGTGTCGCAGGATGTAGGCCGCTATGGCTGGACGACGCGCACCGGGGTGCCGGCGATGAACGCGCGGATATCCTCGACGGCCTCGGGGTAGTAGACGTTGTAGGTGTCCTGCGTCACGTAGCCGAGGTGCGGCGTCAGGATGATGTTGTCGAGGTCGCGGAACGGGCTGTCGGCGGGCAGCGGCTCCTCGCCGAACGTGTCGATCGCCGCACCGGCGAACTGCTTCGCCGCGAGCGCGCGGGCGAGCGCCGCCTCGTCCGTGATCGGCCCGCGCGAGGTGTTCACGAAGAACGCGCTCGGCTTCATCAGCGCGAACTCGTGCGCGCCGATCAGCCCGCGCGAGCGGTCGCTCAGCACCATGTGCACGGAGATGACGTCCGAGCGCTGGAACAGCTCGTCCTTCGTCACCAGCGTCGCGTTGCCCTCGGCGGCGCGCTCCGGTGTGAGGTTCGGGCTCCACGCGACGATGTTCATGCCGAACGTGCGTCCGACGTTCGCCACCTGCCGGCCGAGGTTGCCGAGGCCCACGATCCCCAGCGTGCGCCCCGCCATCCCGACACCGAGCGTGGTCTGCCAGCGCCCCTCGCGGAGCGCGCGGTCCTCGGCGGTGATGTGCCGGGCGAGGTCGAGGATCAGTCCCCACGTCAGCTCGGCGGTCGGCGTGCCGACGCCGCCCGTCCCGCAGACGACGATCCCGCGCTCCTTCGCCGCCGCGACGTCGATCGAGGCGTTGCGCATGCCGGTCGTGATCAGCAGCTTCAGTTCGGGCAGCCGTTCGAGGAGCGTGCGCGGGAAAGCGGTGCGCTCGCGCATCGCGACGACGACCTCGAAGTCGCGCAGCCGCTCGACGATCGCCGACTCGTCGCTGAGGTGGTCGTGGAACGCGACGACCTCGGTGCCGGCGGGGAGCACGCTCCAGTCCGCCACGCTGCGGGCCACGTCCTGGTAGTCGTCCAACAGCGCCACGCGCATCATCGCCGCCCTTCGATCATCTCGTGAAGCCCGCAGGTCCGTCCGAGCGGCGCGAGGTGACCGCGCTGCGCTCGTGAAGCACGTTACTCTGCCTGCTCGCGCTCGCGGGTGAGATCGCTCAGGCGGAGGGTGCGCATCCTCGGCGACAGCAGCAGGATCGCGAGCGCCCACGCGAAGGCGGCGCCGGTGAACACCATGCCGACGGCGGGCGCGCCGAAGTGGTCCGCCGCCGTCCCGGCGATGACGCCGCCGATCGGCATGATCAGGAACGACAGCTGGAGCAGCGCCGCCATGCTGCCTCGGAACCGCTCCGGCGCGACGAGCTGGAGCACCGTGGTGTTGGTCGTCGTGTAAAGCGACTCGGCGACGCCGGCGATGACGAGGAACGGCACCGCCAGCCAGAGCTGCTCGGTCATCACGGCGACGACGCAGAACGTCAGCTCGGCGCCCGCCATCAGCAGCAGGGCCACGAGCTGCAGGAGGCCGCGCCGCTCGATCTGGTTGAGGGCTGCCGTCAGGACGCCGCCGAAGAGCCCGCCGATGCCGATCGACCCCGCCAGGAGGCCGAAGATCGCGCCGCTGTCGTCGTGGAAGATGTGCTTCGCGAAGATCGGCAGCAGCACGCCGTGCAGCGGGATCAGCAGTGCCGGCGAGATCACGCTGAGCATCAACGACACGCGCGCCTGCGGGCTCTGCGCGACGAAGGCGTAGCCCTCGCGCATCGCCGTGAAGAACGGCTTGCGCTCGCGGACCTCGGGCTCCTTCTGCCCCCGGATGCCGAGCACCGTGGTCATGACGATGAGGTACGCGCCGGCCTGGATGAAGAAGTTGTTCGCCGGCCCGAAGCTGGCGATCAGGAGGCCGCCGCCGATGACCCCGAACGCACGCGCGAAGCTGAACGCGAGCCACGACAACGCCACGGCGTTCGGGATCACTCGTCGAGGCACGAGATCGAAGACGAACGTCTGGCGCGCGGGCATGTTGAACGTCTGCGCCGATGAGACGAGCAGCGTGAACACGAACAGGTGCCAGATCTGCATCGTCCCCGCGAGGAGATCGAACGCGATGATCAGCGTCAGCACGGCCATGATCATCTGGCTGACGGAGATGATGCGATTGCGGCTGACCCGGTCGCTCGTCGTCCCGGCAACCGGCGACAGCAGCAGGATCGGCACGGCGCGCATCAGGCCGATGGTGCCGGTCAGGCTCCCCGATCCCGTCAGCGCGTAGACGACCCACGTCACCGCGGTCTGCTGGATCCACTGCGCGGCGGCGGTGAACACGTCGCCCGCCCAGAGCAGCCGGTAGTTGCGGTAGCGGAACGCGTACAGCGTGCCGATGCGGTCGTCCTGACGCTCCAGCTCGTCCGGGAACGCTGCCAGCTCGCGGCGCGTGGCGTCTGACACCTCGGCGGGACGTTCCGTGGTCACCGGGCTGCCTCGACGAGCACGGCGGACGCGGGGGCCTCGTGCGGGGTGAGCCGTCGAGGCGGCCGCGCGAACAGCACGCAGATCGCGCCGAGCGCGAAGCACACGCCGGAGACGACCCAGAGTTGCTTCGCGGGTAGCCCGCTGTCGAGCAGGAAGCCGAACAGCGGTGCGCCCAGGGCCGAGGCGGCGATCGTCGCCGGCAGCACGATGCCGCGGATCGCGCCGAGGTGCAGCCTGCCGAAGTAGTTGGGCCAGACCAGGTTGTTCAGCGTGATGTACCCGCCGGCGGCGACGCCCCACGTCACGTTGTGCACGACCACCGTGATCGGCGCCGCCGGCATGAAGATCATCGGCAGCACGGACGCCGCCAGCCCGCACAGCCCGATCGCGCCGAGGTAGCGCACCGGCACGCGGTCCGCGATCATCCCGAACGCGAACGAGGAGAACACGACCGTCAGCGGGTCCAGCGCGGTGCCGAACGCGACGGCCTCCGGCGCGATGCCGAGCCCCTTGAAGAAGGAGACGCGGTAGATCAGTGTCCCGGTGAGCGCGGTCCCGGCGAGGATCAGGCCGAGCAGCAGCTGCCACATGACGACCGTCCGCATCGCCTGCCGCACCGTCCAGTCCTCAGTCGTTGCGAGGTGCGCGCCGCGCGTCGCGGCCTGGCTCGCGAGGCCCGCCTCGGCCGACGTCGCGCCGTCCGGGTGCAGCCCGACGTCCTCGGGCGAGCGGCGCACGAGGATCGCGCTGACGGGGATCACCACCGCCGCGACCACGACGCCGAAGATGAACGTCGCCCCGCGCCAGCCGACCAGCCCGAGCAGCCACTCGGTGATCGGGACGGCGAGGGTGGTGCCGCCGGCCATGCCCATTGTCGCGATCGCGAGCGCGCGTCCTCGCTTCGCCACGAACCATTTCGCGAGCGGCACGGTGGTCAGGAGCTGCCCCGCCGGCCCGCCGAGGCCCGCGATCCCGGAGATCGCGAAGACGAGGTAGATCGCCCACAGGTCGTGCACGAACGCGAGCGTGATCAGCATCGAGCCCACGATCGCGCCGCTGACGACGCCGATCCAGCGCGCCCCGTGGCGGTCCAGCAGCACGCCGAGCAACGGCCCCGCGACCCCGCCGGCGAACAGCCGGAACGTCAGCGACCAGGCCAGCGCGCTCTGCGAAATGCCGAGCTCCTGCGACATGGGCCCGATCATGAACGAGAAGACGACCGGGTTCACGGTCGAGGACACGGAGTTGATGGCGAGCGCGGTGCCCACCATTACCCAGCCGTAGTAGAACGGGACGCGGTTCACCACGGACAAACGGTCCTCGATCCCAATCGCTGCAGCGCGTGGGGCGCGCCCGTGTCGGGGCCGCGCCTGCGTCGTGTCATGGTGGATGTGAAACGGGTGAGCGTCGAGACTACGACTCGCGGTGCCGTCCGGCGAGCGATGCCCGTCCTCGACCGCCCCGGGTCGCGTCGGCGGCATCCTCGTCGGAGCGCTCGCGGAGGGGGACCTTCAGGGTCAGGATGTTGCGGTGCGTCGCGACGACGGCGACGACGATCAGGAGCGCGATCAGCGCGAGCCCACGCATCGCGTTCTGCCCGCCGAGGTGCTCCGCGAGGAAGCCCGCGACCACCGCGCCCAGCGGCACCAGCCCGCGGTTCAGCAGGTAGATGCTCATCACGCGGCCTCGGAGGGCGCGCGGCGTCATGATCTGGAGCAGCGACTGGTTCTGCGTGGTGTAGGTCACGCTGAACATCCCGAGCACGAAGCCAAGGAGGCAGCTCAGCCACACCCACTGGGATGAGGCGAACGCGAACACGGCGACGCTGAAGGCGATCGCGCCCAGCACCACCGAGAGCCCGTAGCCCGTCGTGCGCTTCATGCTCGCCACCGTGAGCGCGCCGGCGAGCGCGCCGATGCCGATGAACGAGAGCAGCGTGCCCTGCAGCGTCGCGTTGCCGCCCAGCACCTTGATCGCGATCAGCGGCATGAGCGAGGTGTACGACATCGCGAACGTCAGCGGCCCGAGGCCGAGCAGGAGCTGCGCGCGGATGTTCGGCTCCCGCGCCGCGAAGCTGAGGCCCTCGCTGACGCTCCCGAAGAACGAGGGGCGCTCGCGCACGTGGCCCTCGGCGTCGCGGGCCTCGTAGTGCGGCGGGATGACGAGCTGGAACGTCCAGACCGTCGCGATCAGGTACATGAACGCCTGCAGCATGTACGAGCCGCCGGTGTCGACGAACGTGATCACGAGGCCGGCGATCGCCGGCCCGATCGCCCTCGAGCCGTTGAGCGCCGCCGAGTTCAGCGCGAGCGCGTTCAGCAGCTTGTCCTCCGGCACGATGTCGCTGATCAGCGTCTGGCGCGCCGGCTGCTGGAACGCCTGCACGCTCCCCGCCAGGAACGCCGTCACGTAGACGTGCCACTCCTGCACGTTCCCGGTCAGCACCAGCACCGCGAGGATGAAGTTGAGGACGCCGTTCGTGACCTGCGCGACGACCAGCTGGATGCGCCGGTCCGTCCGGTCCGCGAGCGCCCCGGCGAGGATCCCGAACAGCAGCAGCGGGAGCCCTCGCGTCGCGGTGACGAGGCCGAGCTGGAACGCCGACCCGGTGATCTGGTAGATCAGCCAGCCGCGGGTGACCTGGTCCATCCACTGGCCCATGCTCGTGTTGAGCTGCGCCAGCCAGAGCAGACGGTAGTCACGGATGCGCAGCGATTCGAAGGTGCTGATCGACGCCATCGAGGCGGTCCAGTCGGCGCTTAACGTTCACGTCAGGTTTCGCCGCCGACGGTACTGCGTCCCTCGCGTTCGCGCCAGACGTCTCCCGCGATTCTCCCGGGCGCGACGATGGCCGCGCTCGGCGGCCATCGGGGTTGTGGGGCGGGGGCGTCGAGGCCTACTCGCGCTCGGCGGCGTCCAGGCGGCGGAGCGCCTCCGCGTACACGTCCGCGGGCAGCGGCCCCTTCGCCAGTGCGTCGAGGTTCGCCTGCAGGTGGTTCGGGTTCGCCGTGCCGACGATCGTCGTGTCCATGTCGGGGTTGGAGAAGGCGAAGCGGAGCGTGAACTCGATCGCCGGGGCGCCGTCCAGCAGGTCGTCCAGGCGGGCGCGCTCCCAGATCGCGCGCGGGCGCTCCTCGGCCACCTCGGGGAGGCGGCGGACGGCCCACGCCTTGTCCTGCGCCGGGGCGCCGCGCACCGCACCGCCGCGGATCACCGTGCCGGCGCCGGCCTGCTTCGCCGCCGCGATCGCCGCCTCGTGGTCGCGCTGGAGCGCCGAGTACGGGATCTGGAACTCGTCGAAGACGCCCATCGCAATGTGGTCCTCGAGGTCGGGCAGCACGCCCGACATGCCGATGAAGCGCACCTTGCCCTGCCGCTGCAGCTCGAGGACGGTCTCGATCGCGCCACTCTCCTCGAGCGTGGCGCGCGAGGGGCTGCCGTGGAACTGCACGATGTCGAGGTAGTCGGTCTTCATGCGGCGCAGGCTCTGCTCGACGCCCGCGATGATGTTCTCGCGCGTGTACACGTGCCCCGTCGTGCCCGCCGGCACGTCCACCGGGCACCCGCACTTCGAGGCGAGGAAGTACTCGCCGCGCCGGTCCGCGATGTAGCGGCCGATCAACTCCTCGCTGTCGCCGTAGTCCGGCGATGTGTCGATGAGGTTGATGCCGGCGTTCAGCACCGCCTGCAGCGTCGCCTCCGCCTGCTCCGGCGTGACGGGCGTGAGCCGCCCGTTGTCCAGCGACATGGCCCCGTAGCCGAGGCGCGTGACCTCCAGCCCCGTGCGTCCCAGCGTGCGCTTCGGCAGTCCGGTGTCGGTCATGTGGTGCTCCTCGTGCAGTGCGTGCTGGATCAGGCGTGGGGCGATGGGATCGCGGGCTACTGGTAGATCACGACGTCGGGCGGCCTCGGCAGCGCCGTGATCTCGGCGGGCGTCATCAGCGGCGTGTCGTTCTTCGTGAAGAGCTTGAACCCCGGTCGCTCCGAGTACGGCCCGAGCGCGAAGTGGTCGTACCCGGCGAGCTTGTCGCCGGGCGCGCCGACGCCGTCCATGTCGATCACCATCTCGATGTCGGGATCGCGGTTGATGCGCTCCGCGTCCCTGATCATGCTGCCGAGGAACTGGTGCACCATCAGCATCTTGCGCGGCAGCCCCTCGCGCCGCACGAGATCACCAAGCCACGTCTGCACCTCGTTGATCGATCTGGCGTCGACGGTGCCGATCGCGTCGCCGGGCGTCACGCGGTTGTGCGACAGCGCGAACTCCGGGTCGAGGGCGAGGTGCACGAACGGCAGCTTCAGCAGCGGCTCGAGCGCCTTCGACTCCGTCAGCGGGTCGGACCAGCCGATCTGCGTGTCGACGATCAGCAGCACTCCGTGCGTCTGGGCGGCCTCGACCCACGGGTGGATGCCGCCGAGGTCGGCGCGCCCGAGGTGGGTGCCGTCGGGCGTCTGCGACGCCTGCGCCACGTGCATCACGACGTGCAGCGCGCCGATCGTCGGCCGGCCGTCGGTGTTCTGCCATTGCGCGGCCAGCTGCTTCGCGCGGAGTGCGGCCTCGCTCGGACTCAGCTCGCCCAGGAGGCCCATGCTCGGCACGTACGGGTGCCCGTAGATCGCGACGATGCTCGAGTGCTCCAGCACGCCGCGTTGCGGGGTGGGCGCCGGCACCGGTGTCGAGGCGACGATCGGCGCGGCGTCGGCGACACGCGGTGCGATCGTCGCGATGATCACCGGATCGGGGTTGGCGAGCACCACGCTGGCGATGACCGCCGCCGCTGCGGCGCCCGCGAGCGCGAGCCCGCCGGTGCGCCGGCGCGTGCCGATCGAGGCGGCGAGATCGCGGGCGCGCCGCGCGCGGTTCTGCGTGAGGATCGAGGTGATCGCGGGCGGGACCACGCGCACCGGGGCGGGGTGGTCGGGGAGCATCGACGCGACCTGGAAGGACAGCAGGGCGAGGCTGCGCCGCTGCTCCGGGAGGACCTCGCGGTAGAAGGGGCCGAACTCCGGGTCGTCCGCCCATCGGGCGAGCGCCTCGAGGTTGGCCTCCTCGGCGGCGAAGTAGGCCTCGAACGCCTGCAGCAGGTCACGGCCCAGGAGGCCGCGCGGCGGGGCGCCCGCCCCGGGTACCGGAGGGCGCAGGGTCTGCTGATCGTGGGGAGGCATCGCAGGCGATTCTAGGGCTTCGGCCCGCCGCGCGGCGCCCGCGCGAGGCGCGCGTGCAGAGGGTTATCCACAATCCACGCGCTTCGCGACCCGGAGCGACGGTCGGTCGACATAAGAATCGAGAAAGGCGAGCGCCTAGCGGGCGTCGTCGAAGTGGGTGCGGGCCGGCTCGTTCGCCATCAGCCGACCGAAGAGGCCGTCGACGAGCGGGGCGGCGCCGTCGATCGCGTGCGTCATCGCGCCCTGCCAGTACTCCTGCAGCGGCGTCAGCTCCTCGCGCGAGAAGCGCACCTCGCGCATCTCGAAGGTGCCCGCCTGGTACATCACCGCGTCGACGGGGTAGTCCACGTCGGACGCGCTGGTGCGTGTCGCATCGAACGCCACGAGGCCGACGCGGAGCGCGTCGAACAGCTCCTGGTCGTACTGCCAGATGCGGTCGAGGATCGGCTTCCCGTACCGCGACTCCCCGATGATCACGTAGGGCGTCGAGGCGCGGACCTCGACCCAGTTGCCCTCGGGGTAGATCAGGTACAGGCGCGGCTCGTCGTCGTCCTCGAGCTGGCCGCCGAAGATGCAATGCAGGTCGAACATCAGGCCGTCGCCGGCGAGCCACTCGCCATCCTCGCGGCGGACGCGGCGGATCTCCTCGGCCAGCGCGTTCGCGGCCATGTACATCTTCGTGAGCGGCTCGTCCTCGCGCTTCAGGCGCTCCTCGAAGTACGTGATCGCCTTGTCACGCACGGAGCGGAGGCCGCTCGTGAGGATGAACATGGAGTGCTGGTCGTAGGCGTGGATCGAGATCTTCTGCGCCATCGACAGCTCGGTGCCCGACGTGATGCGGGTGTCCGCGATCGCGAGCAGTCCATCGCGGCATTTCATTCCGAGGCAAAACGTCATGCTCGGAGTCTAGCCGGGAATCGCGAAGCGCGGGTCTGTGGCCTCGAGGGGGCTAGCGGACCTGCCGCGGGCGGTAGCCGCCGGCGCGCTGCTGGGGGCGCTTGGCGTGCCCGGCGCGGGCCTGGTGGGAGCGGGCGCGCGCGATCGCCGGGCCTGGTCCATCGACGTGGCGATCGCAGGTCCGCTGGGCGGCGCGGGCCGCGGCGGTCCCGGCACGCTGCGCTCCGATGCAGATCCAGCAGACGTCCACGCGTGCTCCCTTGATGGTGTTGCAGAACTACAACGACCCCGGCCCCCGCCGTCACGGCATCATGCCACGTCCATTGTCACGCGCACGTTTCACGTTTCTTCAGATTCAGCAAGAACCCGATCGCTCGGGCGATGGGACACCCCCGGAGGTTCACCGAACTCGGTGTGGAACGAACTCGGGGTACGCATTTACTCTGGATGCGGGGCGGGACGCGACTGGCACAACAGGTGGAACCGTGACGAATCGAATCGTGTTGGTGGCAGCCGCGCTCCTCGGCAGCCTCGTGATCGCGTGCGGCAGCGGCAGCACGGCCTCGCCGACGGCGGCGACCGGCCTGCGCGTCTCCACCGTCGAGCCGAACAAGACCGAGACGGCGACCCCGATCCCGAGCCCCACGCCGCCCGCCGCGGTCACGCCCTCCCCGGTCGGCTTCGCGCCCGGCGCCCCGAACGGCGTCTTCCCCGCGCCGCCCCCGAACCCGCAGGCGGGGCCGGCCTCCACCCAGGGCATCGTCCGCCTGGTCGCCTCGAAGTTCTCGCTCGACCACTACCTCGAGGTCGTCGGCGTGAAGAACAACGAGATGGAGACGCCGGCGGACGGGCAGTACGGCGTCGGCTGGTACCCCTCGTACGGTCTGCCCGGTGGCGGCGGGAACATCGTCATGTCCGCGCACGAGACGTGGAACCACATGCAGGGCCCGTTCTACGGCCTGCACAAGGCGGAGCTGGGCGACGAGATCACCGTGAAGATGGCCGACGGCAAGAACATCACCTACAAGGTGATCAGCAACCGTCGCTACCCGGTGTCCAGCATCCCGATGAACGACATCATCTGGCCCGACATCCGGCCGAAGAACGAGGAGTGGCTGACGCTCCTCACCTGCGGCGGCCGCATCGTCTACGACAGCAGCGGCTTCGGGGAGTACCTGGACCGCGACGTCGTCGTCGCCCGCCGCGTCTCGTAGCCGCCCCCTCGTCGAGGCTCGCCTGACAGCCCGAGCCCGGGCCGTTCGCGATGCTCGGCGAATCTGACACGGGCTGTTAATACCCTATATTGCTAAAGGAGGTATGCTGCTATCTAATTGGCAGGCAGCGGAGGGTAGCGCCCATGCGCCATCGACTCGTGATCCTCGCGGCGCTCATCGCGGTAACGGTGTTCTTCGCAGCACCTCGCGAGGAGGCGCGCGCCGACGGCCCTCCGACGATCAGCTCGTTCAGCCCCACCAGCAGCCCCAGCACGGGCGGCACCTTCCTCACCATCTACGGCAGCGGCTTCGTCCCCGGCTCGACGACCTACGTCACCGTGGGCGGCTCGCTGGCGACCGGGGTCACCGTGGTCAACGCGTACCAGCTGACAGCGGTCACGCCGGCCGGTGTGACCGGTTCCACGAACACCCAGGTCGTCGTCATCAACCCCGACGGGCAGACGGCTACGACCACCGGCTTCTCGTTTACCGGCGGGCAGACCACCAACACCGGATCGGTATCGGTCGCGAGCATCAACCCGTCGAGCGGTGCCACCGGGCAGCTTGTGACCATCACCGGCTACGGCTTCGATCAGAACACGAACGTCTTTTTCGGCGGCGTCGCGGCGCCGAGCGTCGTCTGGATGTCGGCCAACTGGTTGATGACCTACGCCCCGGCGGGGATCAGCGGGTCGGTCCAGGTGCAGGTGGTCAGCTCCCAGGGTGCCTCCGGGCTCTCGCCGACGAACTTCACGTCGACTGCGAGCTCCGGCACGTCCACCGGGACGCACTCGATCACGTCGGTGTCGCCGACCAGCATCAGCGCCGGCGCCACGTTCCTGATCTACGGCAGCGGGTTCCTGAACGGCGCCACCGTGAGCGTCGGCGGGTACCCGGCGACCAGCGTCACGTTCTCGTCCTCGGGCCTGCTCACCGCGACGGCGCCGGCGGGGCCGAGTGGCCTCGCCACCGTCGCCGTCACAAACCCCGGCGGCACGATCGCGACCTACAACGGACTCACCTACGGCAGCACGACGACCACCGGCGGACAGCCGAGCGTGACCTCCGTGTCGCCCTCGACCGGGTCGTCGGCGGGCGGGACGGTCGTCTCGATCAACGGCAGCGGCTTCGTCGCGCCGGTGAACGTCACGTTCGGCGGCGTCCCCGCCACCTCGGTGAACGTCGTCAGCAACTTCCTGATCACGGCGACCACCCCGCCGAACCCCGTCGGCACCGTCTCCGTGCTGGTGTCCGGCGGGGCCGGGTCGGTCGGCGGCCTCACCTCCGGGTTCACGTACGAGCTGGCGTGGCCGCGCGTCACCTCGATCTCGCCGAGCACCGGCGCGCTCATCGGCGGCACCACGCTCACGCTCACCGGCACGGGCTTCGCGCCCGGCGCGACGGTGACCGTCGGCGGCCAGCCCGCCGCCACGGTCAGTGCGGTCAGCCCGACGCAGATCATCGTCACCACCCCGCCCGGCCCCGCCGGCAACGCGACCGTGCTCGTCACGAACCCGGGCGGCGCGATCAGCGGCCTCGCGAGCGGGTTCGCCTACTCGGCCAACCCGCAGCCGCAGGTCCCGGTCGTGACGGGCGCGTCTGTGACGAGCGTGTCGCCCTCGAGCGGGCCGTCGAGCGGGAACACGGCGATCTCGATCTCGGGCACGGGCTTCATGCCCGGCGCGACGGTCACGGTCGGCGGCGTCAGCATCGGCTCCACGGTCGTCTCCTCGACGCTGATCACGGCGACGACGCCGGCGGTCACGGGCACCGGGAGCGTCACGGTCACGGTCATGAACCCCGGCGCGAGCCCGGTCTCGCTGCTCAACGCGTTCACCTACGGCACGAGCACGACCAGCACCGGCGGTGGCGGGTCTCCCGGCCCGGGGGGCGCCTCGAACCCGGTGCCGGCGGCGGGCGGGCTGTTCGTCTTCGGCGGCGGCACGAACGCGCAGCTGGTGGCGGCATCGGGCTGCAACGCGAGCACCGCGGTGTTCTGGGCGACCGACTCCAAGGGCGCGTGGATCGGGTACATCCCGTCCGTCCCAGTGGCCGTGGTCAACGCCGCCTGGCTCGCGCTGTTCGCGAGCGGCATCCCCGCCGGCACCGCGATCTACGCGCGCTGCTAGCCTTGTCCCCGCACGAACGCAGCGACGAGGGCGTCACCACTGGTGACGCCCTCGTCATGTCCGCGCTGAACTCGAGGCCCCGCGGGGCTACGAGGTGCAGGGGTACGTGCTGGTGTCGATCGCCTCGGTCAGGTCGCGCGAGCGCGAGACGAGGTCGGCGGCCTCGGCGGCCGTGATCGCGTAGGCCTCGTCGGCCGCGCCGAGCGACTCCGCGAACACGATGCCCACGTACTCGCCGCGCGCGTTCACCAGCGGCCCGCCGGAGTTGCCCGGCCGCGCGCGCCCCTCGACGACCCAGACGCCGCGCGTCACCGTCGCGTCCTCGTAGATGTCGCGACTGCGCGCGCGCATCTCGGTGTTCAGCACGCCCGCGTGCACGTCCAGCGCCCCGCCGCCGGGGTAGCCGATGATCGCCACCTGCTCGCCGCGCACGCCGGCCGCCGGCGCCAGCGGGGGCATCCCCAGCTCCGGCACGAGGATGATCGCGATGTCGCGCGCCGGGTCCATCAGCACCACGTGCCCGGTGACCGCGTGCGGCGAGCCGGGCAGCGCGATCTTCACGGACCGCGTCCCGGACAGCACGTGCGCGTTGGTCAGGATGCGGTCGCGCGCGACCGGGAACCCGCTGCCGAGCTGGATGCCGCCGCAGCCGGGGGCCTCGATCTTCACGGTCACGGCGGCGGCGCTGCGCACGCCGTCCGTGTCGATCGCGGAGCCGTCGGGCGCGACGCGGGTGGGGAGGCGCGGTTCCAGCCCGACGAACATCTGCGGGAACACCTGCGACGACAGGTGCTCCTCGAGGCGGACGAGCGCCGTCGGCGGGCGTGGGACGCGGTGGTCGATGCCGCGCATGATGCGCGAACCCTGGATCTCGGCGGCGAGGGCGGTGCTCGGCCCGCGGCTCAGCATCAGCCCGACGTACCAGATCGTGCCCAGCGTCACGACGGCGGTGAGCACCGCGCCGCCGACGCCGTCCAGCACTGCGACCGCGCGCAGGTGGCGCGCCGCGCGCCGCACCGGCGCGCCCAGTTCGTGCGCGATCGTGCTGCCGACCAGTGCGCCCGCGCCGACCATCAGCACCACGACCACGATGCGCACGATGATCGCGTTCACGCCGAGGTGACGCTCGATTTGATCGAGGGCGACCGGCGCGAGCAGCGCCCCGCCGGCGATGCCGACGACGAGGCCGACGTACTCGAACGCAGTCAGCCAGAGCCCTCGGTGGAACCCGAAGGTCACCGCGGAGAGCACGAAGCCGACGATGAAGAGGTCCATTGCGTTCACGCGCACAGCATCAGCCCGCGGGCATCAGGCTGTCCGTCGCATCCGTCTCACAATCGGACGAGCGAGATCAGCGGACGAGCGTGACGGCGAGGTTTGCCGGGAGTCCGGCGGGGAACGCGATGCGGAATTGATCGCGGATGAACCCCGGCCCGTCGATCACCAGCAGGCGGAACGCGCCGCCGCCGTCCTGCACCCACACGCCGGTCGCGCCCGCGGCCTTCGCCGCGGCCTCGAGCTGCTCGAGGGTGCCGCCGCTGAAGACGGTGAGCGCCTGCCCGTTGGACGAGAAGAACACCGCCGTCTGGAACCGGCCGGGGGTGGCCGGCACCGCCGTGGCGGTGGCTGTTGGCATCGGCGTGACGGTCGGGGTGGGCGCCGGCGTGCCGGTCGCCGTGGGCGTCGGCGGCAGCGTCGGCGGGTAGAGCGCGTTCACTGCGGCGATGTCGTCCGCGCCCATGTTGAACGTCGCCTGGCATGCGATGAAGGAGGGCAGCATCAGTGCCCCCGCGACGTCGGAGTGGCCGAGCCCGATCGCGTGCAGCAGCTCGTGCGTGACCGTGGTCTGGAGGTTGCGGTACCGCGGGGCGTCGGTGCAGGTGAACGGGTCGTCGTTGGTGATGAAGACGCGCGCGTTGGTGTACGTCGCGTACTTCGCGCCCTGGCGAGGGGTCGTGTAGCTGCGCGTCTTGCCCGTGGTGCCGACATGCCCCGCGCCGATGACGATGGCGCCGGTGAGGTTCGTGCTGCACAGCGTCGAGCGCGTCACGGGCCCGGCGAGCTGCAGCGTCAGGCCGCCTCGGAGGTGCCGGTTGATCTCGGCGATGCCGGTCTGGAGCGTGGAGAGCAGCACGTCCTGCGGGACGGGCGTGGCGGGGCCGCCGAAGTCGTCGCCGTCGAGGACGCAGGCGCCGCCCTCCCAGTTGTAGAAGACCGGCACCGTGCCGCTCTCCCACCGTCCGCCGGCCAGCGCGTACGCGTCGGACGACTGCACTCCGTGCAGCGGCACGCGCGTCTCGGCCGCCGAGGCGCTGGCCGCACCGCCGGCCAGCAGGATCGCCAGGAGGACCAGCACGAGGGGGAGACGCCGAGTCCGCCGTCCCAGGCGCTCGTGATCGGTCATGCATCGTCCTCGTGCATCGGCAGCTCGTCGGTGATCCACGCTAACACCCGCACGGCGCTCGTCGTTGCGAACGCGTGCGGCGCACCAGGACGTGCGACGTCAGCCGCGCTTCGACTGGATCGCGCGGACGAGATCGGCCTTGCGCATCGAACCTCGACCTTCGATCTTCAGCTCCTTCGCGCGGTTGTAGAGCTCGTCGCGCGTGCGCTCGGCGAGGGCGGTGTTCGGGTTGCCGGTGCCCTGCGTGCGCGTGCTGGGCGTCCGGCCCTCCTCGCGGCGACGCTTGTTCACCGTCCGCGCCGCGATCTCCTGCGCCTCGTCGTACTTCGTGCCGTCGTCGAGCTGGCTCTCCTTGATGTGCTCGTACTGGCGCTCGTCCTTGGCGGTCCATCTCCGCGGCACGGCCCTACTCCCCTCCGAGCTCGCGGAGCGACGCCGGCAGCTCGTCGTCCGGCCAGTCGAGGACGAGGACGCTCTCCCCGCTCTGCACCGGCTGGTACTCCATGACCTTCGCGAGGTACTGCTCCGACTCCGCCTCCGGCGAGATGGCGATCGTGTCGCCGCGGTGCACCTCGGTCGGGCCGGGCGTGTACGACTTCACCTGCGCGTGGCGCACGCCGTTGGCGCTTCCGGGCGCCTCGTACCAGACGTGCAGGCGCCCACGGCCGAGGTCCACCCGGCCGTCCGGGCTGCTCAGGCGCGCCCAGCCGGCATCCTGCGAGGCATTCTGCCCGGCGAGACTGGCGTCGGTCTGCGGCTGCTGCTGCTGCGTCTGCTGACCCCCGTCACCCGGCGCGGTGGAGCGCGCCTGCTGGAGGTGACGGCCCTGGTCGCCGTCGGGCGCTTCGCCGCCCGGCTGGCCCGCCTGCTCGCGGCGCCCGGCCACGTCCTGCTGGCGGCCCATCGTCGTGTCGGCCGCCTGCTGCTCCATCTGCTGTCGCGTGACCTGGTGCGCCTCCTCGGCGTGTCGCCAGAGCGCGGGCTCGTCCTGGAACGGCTGCGCGCAGGTCGGGCATGCCATCGTCGATCCGCTCGTCATCTCGCACCTCCTCCGTCGTCTTCGACTCGAGAGCAGCGTTACCGATCGACCGTGCCACGCGTGTCGCGCGCGACCGGCACGCCTTGCGAAGTTGCGACGTTCGGGCATGGATCGAGAGACGTTCTTCGCGCAGCCCGCACGCTCGTTATCGTCGCGATACGCCGAGGCGTGCACGGTAGGAGTGTCCCGATCGCTCAGCTCGTCCGCCGCGAGTTCTCATCTGATGAGCGATCCCAGACTCGTCCGTCACGGACGAGGTGAAGAGGTCCGGATGCGGCGCCCTCGGAGGTCCCAACCTCCAACGGGTTCAACCGCATCCGGACCTCTTCACGTTGCCCGAGTGCGAGCCGATCGCATCGACCATTCGGCGCTCCGCACCTCGAACGTGATGACGCGTGCAGGACGATGGAGCCATGAGAGAACAAGCCTGGTCCCTGGACAACCCCGACAACAACCTGCTGTGCACGGAGTGCGAGGCGCGCTTCCTGAACGAGGACGCGCTCGCGGCCCATCGCGAGAGCGAGCACGCCGAGGAGATCGAAGACACCTCCCCACACGGCGACTCGGAGAAGGCTGAGGTCCGTCCGACCCAGCCCGCTCCGTAGCAGACCGAATCGGCGAACGAGAGCCATCGCCGTTTCGTCAGGGCGTGCGGCCACACCGGTCGTGCGCCCTGTTCGTGTCCGCGGCGGCGCCTCGATGGGCCGTGCGAGCCTGCTACCGTGTGTGGTGTCTCGCGCGGCCCCCTCGACATCAGCGACGGGAAGGGCTACCAATCCCGGACACGAGTTCCGAGCCGTCGGGCTCCGCGGACGTAAGGGTGTCGCCATGCACGAAGCGCTCCAGTTGACCGGCGAGTTGAAGGGCCTGCGCGACCCGCTGGTGATCGCCGCCTTCTGGGGCTGGAGCGACGGCTCCGGCTCCGCGATGAGCACCAGCCGCTACATCCGCAACGAGTGGCACGGCACCGAGGTCGCGACCGTCGACCCGGATCGCTTTTACGACCTCACCGTCGCGCGCCCCCGCGTGCGGCTGCGGAACGGGGAGCGCCTGGTGCGCTGGCCCGGCACGCGCTTCCACATCGCCACGCCCACCGGCAGCAGCCGCGACGTGGTGCTGATCGCCGGGCGTGAGCCCGCGCTGGCGTGGAAGGACTACGCGGCGCTGGTGGCCGACTTCATGCAGGCGGTCGGCTCGAAGCACTTCATCTCGCTCGGCTCGCGCCCGGCGATGGTGCCGCACACGCGGCCGGCGCCCGTGCTGCTGGGCGACGCGGACGCCTACTTCGAGGACCTTATCGGGCGTCCCTCGGAGGCCTCGCAGTACCAGGGGCCGACCGGCATCCAGACGGTGCTGATGGTGCACCTGAACTCGCTCGGGTTCAGCACGGGCCGCCTCACGGCACTCGTGCCGGGGTACATCAACACCGGCCCCAACCCGCGGGCGATCATCTCGCTGGTCCAGCACCTCGACCGCGCGCTGGGCGCGCACACCTCGATCGAGCCGCTGCTGGGCGAGGTCGCCTCGTTCGACGCGCAGACCTCGACGGCGCTCGGGCAGGTGGCCGACCCGGACGCGCTGCGCGAGCAGATCCGCGAGATGGAAGAGACGTACGACGCCAGCCAGCCGGACGGTAACTACTCCGAGCCCGCGGCGCCCGCCGCCGAGCTGCCCACGAGCGACGAGATCCTCGAGGGCGTGGAGAGCTTCCTGCGCCAGCAGCGCGACGACACGGACGAGACGCCCGGCGCATAACTTGAGTGGGCGAAGCGCGGGATACCCGCGCCGCCCACCCGACCTGCGGGCCTCGAGCCGCGGGCGCCTTGAGCGTCCGAGCATGCCTGTTATCGTGCGTCGATGAACGCGAGCCCGACCGGTCGAGGGACGCAGCTGGCCGTGCTGCGCCAGCAGCAGTTCCTGCGGTATTCGATCGCCCGGTTCTGCTTCGGCGTGGGGCAGGGCGCGCTCCAGGCGACCTTCGGCTACCACATCATCTACCACCTCGGCGGGTCGCCCCTCGACCTCGCGTGGCTCGGCTTCGCGCGCGTCGTGCCGCAGCTGTCGATGGCGCTCTACGGGGGGGCGTTCGCTGACACGCACAATCGGAAGCGGATCGTCGTCACCGCGCAGGCGGTCCCGCTGCTGTGCGCCGCCGTGCTGGCGGCCGCCTCGTTCAGCGATGCCGCCTCCGCCCCGCTGATCTTCGGGCTGGTCGCGATGATGGGCTTCGCGGGCGCGTTCAGCGGGCCGGCGCAGCAGGCGCTGCTCCCGGCGCTCGTCCCGCCCGAGTCGTTCCAGAACGCGATCACGGTGAACTCGACGTCCCAGACGTTCTCGCAGTTGTGCGGTCCCGCGCTGCTCGGCCTGCTGTTGCTCGTCGGCGGCGTGTCGGCTTCCTACCTGGGGAGCACGCTGCTGATGCTGGTCTCCGTCACGCTGATGATGACGTTGCAGCCGAGGGCGGTCGCCGTGCCGTCGCGCGCGATCAGCTGGGCGACGGTCCGCGAGGGCATCGACTTCGTGCGGCATCGCCAGCCGCTGCTGGGCACGATGACGCTCGACATGTTCGCGGTCGTGTTCGGCGGTGCGCAGGCGCTGCTGCCGGTCTACGCCAAGATGCTGGGCGAGGAGGCGGTGGGCTACGCGATCCTCGCCGGTGCGCTGCCGGCGGGCGCGGCGATCACCTCGGTCGTGCTGGTGCTGCTGCCGCCGATCCACCGGCTGGGTCGCGCGATGATGGTCAGCGTCGGCATCTTCGCGGTCGTCACGATCATCTTCGGCGCGTCGAGGTGGTTCCCGTTGTCCGTCGCGGCGTACTTCCTCGTCGGGCTCTCCGACCAGGTGAGCGTCGTCATGCGCCAGACCACGCTGCAACTGGGATCGCCGGACCACCTGCGCGGACGAGTGAGCGCCGTCAACCAGATCTTCGTCGGCACCTCGAACCAGATCGGTGCGATGGAGTCGGGGTTCCTCGCCGCGGCGACGAGCACCACCTTCGCGGTCGTGAGCGGTGGGTTCGCGTCGCTCGCGGTCCTCGGCACCGTAGCCGCCACGATGCGCCAGCTGTGGGTCTACACGATCGACGACCTGAAGCGCGACGCCGAGGCGGACAACGCGGTCGCCGCGGCGAACGGCGCCACGCGGACATAAGAAAGCCCCCGATTCCTCGGGGGCTTTCTTTCGTTGGTCGGCGTCGCCGCCGCCCTACTGAAACCAATCTATCGGGCCACGCATCGCATCGTCAGCGCGGGCGCAGCATCGAGGCGTTGCAGGCGGGTGACGCTAGAACGGCAGCTCGATGCCGATGCCGCGCTCGCGCGCCTTCTTCAGCACGTACGCGCAGGCGGCGACATCCTCGATGCCGATGCCCTGGCTCTCGAACAGCGTGATCGCGTCGTCCGAGGGCCACCCGTTCACCTTGCCGCCGACGACCTCGGACAGGTCGTGCGCCTGCTGCCAGCGGAAGCTGCCGCGCTCGGCGGCGTACATCAGCTCGCCGCACTCGATCTTCGCCTGCTCGACGTTGTCGCAGACGATGAGGCTCGCGCGGTCGATCGTCGCCTCGTCGACCTCGCGCTTCGTCCAGGTGTTGATGCCGGCGGCGATCACGTGGGTGCCCGGCTCCAGCCACTCGCCGTTGAACACCGGCTCCGGCGCGTTCGTGATCGCGCAGACGATGTCGGAGCCGCGCACGGCCTCCTCGGCGGTGGCGACCGGCACGATCTCCACGCCGTGGCGCTCGCGCATCGTGTCCGCGAACTTCACGCGGTTGTCCTCGCTGCGCGAGTAGATCTTCATCAGCGAGATGTCGCGCACGGCGCACAGCGCCTCGACCTGCGTCACCGCCTGGCGGCCGGTGCCGATCACCCCCACGACCGAGGCGGTGGGCTTCGACATGTACTTCGCGGCGACCCCCGTCGAAGCGCCCGTGCGGATCCACGAGATGTTGCCCGGCTCCACGACGCCGTCCAGCTTGCCGGTGGTCGTGTTGTAGATCAGGGTCACGCTGGAGTGACGGATGCCGTGCGCCTCGGAGCCCAGGACGGTGCCGCCCATGAGCGTCGCGGTCACGTTGGAGCCGGGCCACCGCTGGCGCTCGCGCGACCGGTGGTTCAGCACGAGGCCGCGCGCCTCCTGCTGGAAGAGGTCCTCCATCACCTCGATGCACTCCTTCATCGGGAGCAGCGCGGCGACATCGTCGTTCGAGAGGAAGAGGGCCATCGGGAGTCCTTCGTGCTGGGGGCGACATCGAGGTCGGTCGGGCCGCAGTGTACGCTGCGCCGCGGTGCGATGATGCACGTCCCGCACCTCTTCACGGTGCGGGGGCTGTTCGAGGGAGGTCCGCATGAACCCGGTGACCGACGTCATGGATCTGTTCCGCCGCCAGCGCGCCGTGCGCGACTTCGCGGACCGGCCGGTCGAGGAGGCGACGCTCCGTCAGGTGCTGCAGGCGGCGCTCCACGCGCCCTCCGGCTCTAACACCCAGCCGTGGCGGTTCATCGTCGTGCGGGACGAGGCGACCCGGAAGGCCCTCGACGCCGAGTACACCACCGCCCACGCGCGGCCGGGCGAGGCGCCCTCGACGGAGCCGGGGATGATGGCGAAGGCGCCGGTGGTGATCGTGCCGTGCATCCGCGTCCCGGAGCGCACCGGCGTCGCCGGCTTCCAGACGGGCGCCTCGATCTACCCGGCGTGCCAGAACCTGATGCTCGCGGCGCGCGCGCTCGGGCTGGGGACGGCGCTCACGACCTCGCACCGCATCCGCGCGGAGCAGGTGCACGCGATCCTCGGCATCCCGGCGGGCTGGGAGACGGCGGCGATGATCCCGCTCGGCTGGCCGGACCGCGCCTACGGCCCGAACCACCGCGGCCCACTGGACGAGGTGGTGCACTGGGACCGCTGGTCGGAGTAGCCGCACTCCCGTGAGGTCGAGGGCTACAGCGTCGGCTTGAACACCATCGCGGCGACCACGGACAGCAGCAGCGCGACCATCGCGAAGTTCCACGCGACCAGTCGCTGCTTCGCGGCGCGATCGTCCGGCGCGGCGAGCACGCGGTCGCTCGTCCGGCGCACCATCGTCCCGCCGAGGCCGAACGAGAGCACGATGCCGAGCAGGCCGTAGCCGATCCAGAGCGTGGGCGAGAGCCGCAGCACGGCCATCAGCCCGAACCCGCCGATCATCGTCAGCAGCGCGCCGGTGCCGAGGATCGTGGCGCCGATGAACCGGATGTCGCGCAGCCCGGCCGGCAACGTCGAGGTGTCCGGCCTCGACGCGAGGCGCGTGGTGAGCATCGCGACCGACAGCGCGCCGCCGACCCACGCGATGACCCCGGCGAGGTGGACGAACAGGAAGACCTGGTACATGGCGACTCCAATCCCTCGGGCCAGTCTTGTCCGAGGTTGTGGAGACGCTGTGAGCGCCGCGTGGAGGTGCCGCGAAGATCGCGCGGCTACGGTCGCGGGATGAACCGCGGCACGCGCGCCGCGTAGTCGGCGTACTCCGGGAAGCGCTCCCGCAGCAGGCGCTCCTCGAGGCGCGACTTCACGTCGAACAGCAGCGCCAGCGCGCCGAGCGCACTCGCCGCCCCCGCCGTGCGTGCGATCAGCACACCGCCGAGGCCGGCGAGCAGCAGGCCCGAGTAGATCGGGTGCCGCACCGCGCCGTACGCGCCGTCGGTGCGGAGCACGGCATCCTCGGGCGGGGCGGGGTGCGCCCGCAGTCGCCGCCCGAGCGAGCTCGAGGCGAGCGCGGCCAGCGCGCCGCCGAGCGCGGCGAACAGCCCGCCGAGCGCCAGCGTCGGCCGAGGCACCCGCTGCGCCCGCGCGACCTCGATCGCGATCCGTCCGAGGAGCACGAACTGCGCCGCGACCAGCGCCCAGCCCGTCCCGCGCGCGCTCACGGGGCCGGCGGTGCCTCGACGCGGGTCACGCGGTCGACGATGCCGAGGATCGCGTGGACCTCGACCTCGTCGCCGGGCTGCGGGTTGGCGTAGGCGACCATGTCGTGGGACAGGCGGGCCATCTGTGGGCGGCCATCGGCGGCCGCGTACTGGAGCTGGTAGTAGAGGACGCCGTGCAGCTCGTAGGGCTGGACGGCCTGGAGGACGGCACGCATCGTGGCCCCTTCGCACTCGCCGGATTCGATGCACGATGTTCGCACGCCCCGGCTCGGGTACGATACGAGTCTCCGGTACGATACGAGTGACGTCGCGCCGCGATCGTGCGAGAGCGGCCGATTCATGGAGGTGGGCGCCATGGGCGAGAAGACGAAGCCGAAGCGCGAGACCCGCAAGCCCAAGAAGGCTGCCGCCCCGAAGATCTAGCTGGCCTCTGCCTCCGCCGGGACGGCCGCCGAGGCCGTCCGCAGGTGGAACTCCGGCGCGAGGACCCAGAACAGCGCACCCGCCACCGCGATCATCCCCCCGGTGATCAGCAGCGGCGTCGCGTACCCCATCGTGCTCGCCATCCACGTGAGCACCGGCGGCCCGACGATGTAGCCCACGTCCGCCATCGAGCGGAAGTACCCGAAGACCGAGGCACGCAGCTCGGGCGGTGCGAGGTCGGCGACGTAGGCCGCCGGCGCCGGTCCGGAGATGCCCGCGCCCAGTCCCCAGACCGCCGCCGCGATCAGGTAGACCGGGAACGACGTGGAGAACGCGAAGATCACCAGTCCCAGGCCCGCGATCACGCTGGCCGGCGCGATCACCGGCTTGCGGCCGAAGCGGTCCGCCCACAGCCCGGAGAAGTAGACCGTCCCGATCATGATCAGGTTCACCACCGTCACGGCGAACCCGATCTGGGAGGCCGACAGCCCGACCACCTCGTCGCCCAGCAGCGGAACGAGCGCGAACAGCGCGCCGGTGCGGCCCACGAACTGCGTGAACGACACGAGGCTGATGAGCAGGAACGCGCGGCTCGCCAGCGTCTGACGCAGCGTCCCGGTCGCGGCGACCGAGGTCGTCTCGGCGATCTTCGCCATCGCCGCGTGGTCCGCCGCGGTCGGCCTCGTCTCGCGGATCAGGAACATCGCCACGACGCACGCGAGGCCCGAGAACACGGCGTAGGCGATGAAGGGGGCGCGCACCCCGAAGTGGTCCGCCAGCAGCCCGCCGGGCGTGGGGCCGAGGCCGACGCCGATCAGGAACACGCCCTGGTAGATGCTCATCATCCGGCCGCGGTTCGCCGGCGTGGCGATGTCGCCGACCATGATCTGGCCGCCCGTGATCACGGTCGCTGCGCCGATGCCCGCCAGCAGCCGGTACGCCAGCAGTTCCGGCAGCGTGCTCGCCGTGGCGATCAGCGCCGAGGCGACCGCCGTGATCGCCGTGCCGATGATCAGCACGGAGCGGCGGCCTCGACGGTCGGCGATCGTGCCGGCGGGCACGTTCGCGATGAAGCGCGCGAAGCCGTAGATGCCGATGACGAAGCCGATGCTCGCGGTGCCGAGACCGAAGGAGTGCGCGTAGGCGGGGAGCACCGGGACGATCAGGCCGAACCCAATCTGGTTCACCAGGATCAGTGCGCACACCGCGACGAACGACCGATCGCGCACTGGAGCTCCTCGACGCTGCTCACGCACTCTACGCGCGGGCATTGTTACGCGGGGTGCTTTACAGGTGTGGTTGAATGGGTGCGGACGAGCAGCACTCGTGTTGCGCGTCTTCCCTCTGGGTACGAGGGCCGCTCGCGGCCCTCGTGCTTTATCCGGCGCTGTGCGCTCGCCCTCTCGCGACGCTTCGCACAGCCTCGATACGCTCGCGCGCTACACTCGCCGCTGCACCCCGGTACCGACGCGTCGAGGACGGCCCGCCATGAACTTCTGCCCGCGCTGCGGCACGGCGCTCGTCCTGCGACCGGAGGGCGGGCGCCCGCGCCCGATGTGCCCCGCCGAGGGGTGCGGGTTCACGTTCTACGGGGATGCCTCGATCGGGACGGGCGCGGTGGTGCTGCGCGGCGACGACGTGCTGCTGATCGAGCGCCGCACCGGGACGCGCGTGTGGTGGCAGATCCCCGGCGGCTTCGTCGAGGTCGACGAGCCGATCCACACCGCCGTCGAGCGTGAGGTCCTGGAGGAGACGGGCGTCGTCGCGCGCGCGACGGACGTCGTCGGTTTCCGGCACGCCTTCGGCCAGCCCGACCGCCCGATCGCGAACATCTACGTCGTCTTCCGCCTCGTCGCCGAGTCGGGCGATCCGCGCCCCGACCTGGAGGAGTCGTTCGCGGCGGAGTTCGTGCCGCGCGCGCGCATCGCGCAGCACGAGGGGCTGTCGTCGATGTCGCTCTGGGCGATCGAGACGGCGCTCGCCGCACCCTCGACGGGTGGGCTGAGCCTCGAGCCGCACCGCGAGGGCCTGCACCGGCCCGGTCACACGATCTTCCGCGCCCCCGGCCTCGGTGCCGCGCAGGGCTGACCTTCAGATCAATCGCGATCCCTCGCACGTCGGAACCTGTGGCGCACCTGGGGCGTTGTACAGGAGAGGCGTCCTGTTGCCTCGAGAGGAGCGCGCACATGCGTACTGAACATCCCCACGAGGCACCTCGACCGCAGGCGGCGACTGCCGCCGAGCCGGGCATGAGCCTGCGCGCGCTGGCGTTCGCGGCGCTGGCCGCCCTCACCGCGTTCGCGCTGGTCGCGCCGCGCGCCTTCGCGCAGACGCCGACGGCCACCGCCACCGCGACGGCGACCGGCACGGCCACCCCGACCGCGACCCAGACGATCGAGCTGGCCCCGATCGATGGCCTCGAGGTCCGGCAGTCGACCGCGCAGGCCGGCCAGTACGAGGCGGTCGTCACGTCCGGCCTGCCGAGCGGGTGCGCGTCGTTCGACAGCATCACGACTGCGCGCAACGGCGCGCGCATCGACATCATCGTGAACAACAAGATGAACATCCCGGCGGGTGGCGCCTGCACCACCATCTACGGGACCACGAGCCACACCGTGACCCTCGGCAGCGACTTCGTCGCGGGCACCACGTACACCGTGGTGGCGAACGTGAGCGGCCCGCGCAGCCAGACCCGGGCGTTCGTCGCTGGCACCACGGCCACTCCGACCGCGACCGGCACGGCGACCGCCACGGCCACGGCGACCGGGACGGGCACCGTCGTGCCGAGGCCCGCGAACACCGGCAACGCCGGCCTCCTCGACCAGCCCGACCGCGGGTCGAGGCTGCTCGCGGGGGCGGTGGCGCTCGCGCTGGGTCTCGCGGCGGCGACCGTGGTCGCGCGGCTCCCGCTGCGCCGCCGCTAGCGGCTCAGCGTCCCCTCGGCGACCCGCACGTCACGCGTGCGGGTCGCTCGCGCGTGCGTCGTCAAGGCGAACGCTTCCCGCCGTCCCGCGTTCTACCACTCGCCGGGGGACTGCCCGGGTAATTGGCCGCGCCTCTCGACCCACGGCGGGAGCGAGGCGCGCGGCGTGGGGGGCACACGATGAAATGCGTGAACTGTGGGGCGGCCGTCCACCCCGCCGCGGACTTCTGTCGCATCTGCGGTGCCGACGCGCCGCCCCGAGCGACCTCGTCGCGGATCGCGCTGCCGCCCGGCGCGGCGCGCGTCTCCCAGCAGTTCGCCGCGGCGATCGATCGCGTCCGCGACCGGGCCTCCTCGATGTCACGGCCCTCGCCGCGCCTCGCGCTGTCCGGCGGCCCCGGCGCGCTCGCCGTGCCGAGGATCTCGCGCCGATCGACGGTGCTGGCTGCGGGCGCCGTGGCGGGGCTGATCGTGATGCTGCTACTCGTGCGGACGGCGCTGGCCAGCGCGGAGAACGGCGGCGCGCTGGACGCCGCGCGGAACGCCCTCAGCGGCCAGAACGCACGCATCGCGACCCTCGAGGCGAAGGTGGCGGCGGACGCGCAGGCGCACCAGCAGCAGCAGGGCGCGCTCCAGGCGCAGCTGCAGACCGCGCAGCAGCAGGGCGCGACGCTGAAGGGCGAGCGTGACTCCTCGAAGCAGCAGGTCACCGCGCTCGACGCGAAGATCAAGGACCTCGAGGAGACGCTGAAGACGCAGCAGACGCTCACGACGAAGCAGCAGGCCGACCTGAAGACGCTCAGCACCTGCCTGAACGGCACCTCGGTCGCGCTGGCGTTCGGGAAGACGAACCGGTGGTCCTCGGCGGACGTCGCGCTCAACTCCGTGAAGGACGCGTGCAAGGCCGCCGAGCCGCTGCTGCGCTAGCAGCGCACCGCCGAGGCTACGACTGGAGCAGGATGCGCCCCGAGGCGACCTCGCGGCCGCCGGCCTCGAGGTGCAGCGAGAACGCGGAGAGCGTGCTGCCCCCGGCCGTGCGCCGGCTCATCAGCGCGAACCGCACGAGGACCTCGGCGTCGGCGCGCACCTCGTCCGTCCAACTCCACTCCTGCCCGACGTGCACGCAGGTGGCGGGGAGCGGCATCCGATCCGTGATCGCCGCGAGCGTCAGCGCGAGCAGGTGGAGCGTCGCGATCGCGTCGCCGCGCTCTGCTGCGGGCGCCGGGCTGCCGACGGACTGTCGGTAGTCCTCCACGTCCGCGCGCGTGACGGTGAACCCGACCACGGGAAGCGTCTCGCCGACCTGCACGTCGTCGTAGCGGACCAGCAGCGGGGCGGCGCTCTCGCTCGTCACGGGGACTCCTCGACCGGCCGGGGATGTCCCGTCAGGGTACCGATCGACGCGCGCAATCGCGAGCCGATCGAGGCGCGCAGTCGTGCAGCCTCGTGGTGCTAGTACAGGTGGAGCAGGTCGTAGATCGTGCTGTAGTCGTCGGTCCAGATCATCGGCGCGAGCGCCTCGCCGGGCCACGGCGTGATGACCGAGGTCACCTGTGGCGCGTCGAGGAACGCCTTGTTGCTGCTGATCAGCACCCACACGCTGGGCAGGATGCCGGCGACCGGGTCGGGGTCGCCCGCGACCGCGCGCACCTCGTGCCCGTTCAGGGTGCCGACGCCGCGCATCACCGGGCCCAGGTCGACATGGCGGTTGGAGATGTTCACGGCGAGGATGCCGTCCGGCTTCAGGTGCTGCCAGTAGAGGTCGAACGCCTCGCGCGTCAGCAGGTGCACCGGGACGGAGTCGCTGCTGAACGCGTCCAGCACGAGGATGTCGAACTGCTGCTTCGCGCCGCTCTGCGCCTGCCGGTCCAGCACGAGCCGCCCGTCGCCGAGCAGCGTCTCCATCTTCGCGCCGCGCGCGCGCGCGTCCTTCAGGTACGAGAACGTGTCCTCCGCGAAGGCGGTCACCGTGTCGTTGATCTCGTAGATCGTGAACGTGTCGCCGCGCTCGGCGTACGAGCCGATCATGCCGGCGCCGAGGCCGAGGACGCCGACGTGCAGCGGCTGCTTGCCGCGCGACGGGTGGTACTGCATGGCGACGCCCAGGCCGCTCTTCGGGCCGTAGTAGCCGGTGTGGTCCGCCTTCTTCTCCGGCGTCAGGTACTGGAAGCCGTGCAGGATGCGGCCGTGCACCATCACGCGCTGGAGGTTGTTGCCGGTGCCGAAGTCGAAGACGCGCACTGTGCCGTAGAAGTTGCGCGTCTGGTGGAGCGCCTCGCGGTTCGTGCCGCGCGCGTCGTTCAGCAGGAACGCGCTCAGCGCGACCACGCCGATGATCGCCGCGGCGCCGCCGCCCAGCAGCAGCGTGCGCGTCTGCGGCTCGCGTGCCTCGGCGCTGCCGGCCACTGCGCGGGCGCGCGCGATGGCGACGAGGACGGCGGTCGCGACCAGCGCGACGTGGTACTCCCAGTAGCCGTTGAACACGCGCGGCGCGACGAGCGCGACCAGGATGCCGCCGATCGCCCCGCCGACGGAGACCATCAGGTAGAACGCGGTCAGGTGACGCGCCACGGGGCGCAGCCGCACCAGCTCGCCGTGCAGCGTGAAACACGCGACGTAGAGCGCGAAGCCGTACAGCGCGATCTGCCACAGCAGCACGGTGGTCACCGCGCCGAGGACCCACGCGCCGGCGGCGAGCGCGACGACGAGCAGCGGCACATCGCGCATCGGCCGGTAGGCCCGGTCGTTGCCGAAGCAGACGATGAACGTGAGCAGGTACAGCGCCAGCGGCATCACCCACAGCAGCGGGATCGAGGCCACGTCCTGCGTCAGCTGGTTCGTCGTCGCCAACAGCACCACCGAGGCGCACGCGGGCAGCGCCAGCCACAGCGCGACGTTCCCGGCGGTCGCCGTGGCGGTGCCGCCCTCGTCGGCCGGGGCGTCATCGGCCGGCTCGTCGGGACGGGCGCGGCGGGCGACGCGCCAGGCGAGGAAGCCGCAGCACGCGACGAAGGCGACGTAGCTCGCGGACCACAGCCACGCCTGCACGTTCAGGCCGATGAAGCGCTCGAACAGGATCGGGTAGGTCAGCAGCGCGAGCAGCGAGCCCATGTTCGACAGCGAGTACAGCCGGTAGGGCGAGACGCCCGGCAGGTCGTGCGTGAACCAGCGCTGGACGAGGGGCGCGGTCGCGGAGAGCAGCGTGTACGGCGCGCCGACGGTCAGCGCGAGCACGAGCAGCACGAGGAGCGTCGGGTCGTCGCCGCCCTCGGGCTTCCACATCGCGTTCGGGATGATCGGCAGCGCGAAGATCGCGGCCATCAGCAGCGCGATGTGCAGGTAGCCCTGCCGTCGCAGCGACAGCCGGTTGGAGACGAAGTGCGCGTACGCGTAGCCGGCGAGCAGCGCGACCTGGAAGAACAGCATCGTGGTCGTCCAGACGGCCGAGCCGCCGCCGAACCACGGGAGGATCGCCTTGCCGATGAGCGGCTGGACCTGGAACAGCAGGAACGCGCTCAGGAACGCGGTGATCGCGTAGAGCAGGATGCGGGCACGGGTGCCCGGCTCCGCGGTCGGTCGGGGGCTGTGCTCTGTCACGCTCGAGGTCACGCTGTCTCCTCCATCGGACTCTCGGGGACGCTCGCACGATACGGGAAGCGCGGCGTGGCTGCTCGATGGTCACGGGCGCCTCGGGCCGCCGGATTGCGATGCGGGTGCAAGCCAAACGCAACGTCTGCGAGGCGGACAGCGGGGAATCGCGTCGTTGCGGGGATGCGTCAGCGGCCATGATTCCGGTCGAGGCGCCCGACCACCGGGGCGTCACACAGATCGAAAGAAGAAGGAGCCGGACATGAGCATTCTCGCGTGGATCGTCCTCGGATTGGTCGCAGGCGCGCTGGCGAAGGCGATCATGCCGGGCCGCGACCCCGGCGGCATCATCGTGACGACGCTGATCGGCATCGTCGGCGCGGTGATCGGCGGGTTCCTGTGGAGCTTCGCCACCGGCAACACGACCTACACCGAGCTCGACCTTGGCGGCATCCTGATCGCCGTCGTCGGTGCCATCGTGCTGCTGGCGATCTACCGCTCGGTGGCCGGCCGCACGGCCTAGCCTCGGCGGCACGACGAGGTCACGGAAGGAGCCGTCGATGTCATCCGACGACGCGGACTACTCCGCGAACACGTTCGACGCCGGCATCCCGCGCGACGAGGCCACGTGGTCTCGTGGCGCGGAGAGCATCGGCTTGGATGAGCCGGCGATGGGGCCGGGCGACGCGGGCGGCGCGGAGTTCTGGGAGCGCCTGCCGCGTCCCGGCTGGAAGCGCTCGCTTGCCATCGGTTCGGGCGCGGCTGCCGGCATCGCCGGGCTGCTCTTCGCCCGGCACCTGCGAGCGCACTAGGAGCGAGCGGGGGTCAGCGGGCTGACGCGAGCCGTTCGAGGAATCGGACGAGCGTCAGCCCGCTGGACTGCCACTCCGCGGCGCACGGCTTGCCGATGTACCGCACGTGCCAGGGCTCCCAGACGTACCCCGTGATCGCCTCGCCGTCGGGCGGATAGCTGATCGCGAACCCGAACTCGTGCGCGTGGGCGGCGACCCACTTGCCTTCGGGCAGCGCGCCGAACTGCTCGACGAGCTCCCAGCCGGTCCCCGAGTTCGCGCTGATCACGTCCGCCGTCGTGCCGAGCTGGTGCTCGCTATTGCCCGGCGTCGCGCTCTCGCGCCTCGCCTGCGCCTCGCCCAGCTGGTTCACCCAGAACTGGAACGTCGTCGCCTGCTCGGAATAGGAGCGATAGCTCGACTTGATGCGGATGCGGACGCCCTGCGCCTGGGCGGCGCTGAGCATCTGCACCATCGGCTCGACCGCGATCGCGCGCATCGACTGGCCGGGGAAGCCGGGCACGGCCCACTGGTCATCGACGAGCTGGCGGTCGGGGGCGGTGAAGTCGCTCGGCAGGGCGCGCTGCTTGTCCACGACGCGCAGGAGGAACGGATCGGCCGCCTTCGCGTAGGCCGCGCAGCTGGTCGCGGCGGCGGCGGTCGGGGTCGCAGCGGGCGCGGCCGCCGTCGGCGTCGCGGTCGTCGTGACCACCGAGGCAGTGGCGACGACGCGCACGGGAGCCTCGGTCTCGCCGCAGGCCACGAGCAGCAGGCCGACGAAGGCGACGGACGAGGCGATCAGGAGGGCGCGGGGGCGGGCGAAGGGGTGTCGGTTCATGGAATCGAGCCTAGCATCGGCCCCCCGCGAGGTCTCCGCACGGGCGTCCTCCAAGCGCGCCAAACCTGCACGCGCGGGTGCGCAGTACGGTTGATTCCGCTATATTCCTGAGCCGGACCGCGCTTGCGGAGCTGTTTGCCCTCGGCGGGGCGAGCGGTGGGCGCTGCGTGGCGTCTGCACCTCGGAAGGCACTAAGGCGATGATCTCGATGCAGGACGACCTCACCCGCGAGCGCGGGCCAGTGGCCGTGGGCGTGTCCACAAATTCAAGCGACACCGCTTCCCCTTCCGGCGCCTCCGCGCTGAACGCCGCTGCCGCCCCGGTGCGCTTCGACGCGACAGAGGAGGAGAGCCAGCGCATCGCCGCCCTCGCCGGCTCCACGAAGGGCTGGCTGCGGCTCTCCCGCCTGCTCGTCCGCCAGCCGAAGCTCGCCGTCCACGCCGCGCGCACCGCCCTCCGAGGCGCGGGCGCCGGCCTGCGCGCCGACCACACCCTCTCGTGGCTGATCCACGTCGACACCGTGCGCCAGGTCATCCCCAACGGCGGCATGGGCGCCACGTGGGGCGGCCTCGAGACGTTCATGGGCCTCGTCGCGAAGCACGTCGAGCGCACGGCGCACGCGCTGGAGCTCGGCTGCGGCGGCGGGCGCGTCACGCGCCACATCCGCCCGCTGGTGGGCACGCTGGTCGCGAACGACGTCTCCGACCGCATCCTGGACGAGGCGCGCGTGGCCACGTCCGACCTCGCCCCGATCGACTTCCGCGTCACGTACGGCCTCGGCGACGACCTGCGTAACCAGGAGTTCGACGCCGTGATCGGCCACGAGCTGCTGATGCAGTTCGACTTCGACGAGCTGCTGCGCTTCTGCTCGAACATCAACCGCTCGCTGAAGCCGGGGGGCCTGTTCATCGCCTCGGTCTACACGTTCGACGACGCCGCCGAGATCGAGCAGCACATGGGCATGATCCGCGACCACGGCGCGGGCGCCCGCTCGCCGTTCCGCGTGCACCGCATGCCCCGCCGCACGTACCAGGACATCTTCGAGGCCTCCGGCTTCGACGTCGTCGAGGCGCAGCGCAGCCGCGCCGAGGAGTACCAGGCGAAGAAGACGCCGCACACGAACTTCGTGCTGCGCCGCCGCACCGCCTAGCTCGCGTTTCGCCGCGGAGCGCCGGATACTTTTCGCATGGCGCGCGCATCGATCCTCGACTGGCTGGCTGCCTCACCCGTCCGGCTCGCGCCGATGGCCAGCTACACCAACGTGCCCTTCCGGCAGGTCGCCCTCGAGTGCGGCAGTGGCTTCACGACCAACGAGGAGATCGACGCGGAGGCGCTGGTGCGCGGCAACGCGTGGGCCAGCCGGCGTGACGCCGAGTGCGACGCGCGCCTCGGCATCGTCGCCATGCAGCTCCTCGGCGGCACGATCGAGACGATGGTCCCGGCCGCGATCCAGCTGGTCGAGGCGGGCGCGCCGATCATCGACATCAACATGGGCTGCCCCGTCGCGAAGATCGTGAAGCGCGGCAAGGGCGCCGCGCTGATGCGCGACCTCGAGGGAACCTCGGCGCTGCTCAGCGCGATCCGCCGCGCGATCCCCGACACGCCACTGACGATCAAGATCCGCGGCGGCTGGAGCGACACCGACCAGAACGCCGTCGAGGTCGCGCGCATGGCGCAGGACGTCGGCGTCGACGCGATCACGGTGCACCCGCGCACGCGCGCGCAGCAGTACGCCGGCCGCGCCCCGTGGGATGTCATCGGCGACGTCGTGCGCGCCGTCGACATCCCGGTGACCGGAAACGGCGACGTCACGTCGCTCGCCTCGGCGCGGCGGATGATGGCGGAGACGGGGTGCGTCTCCGTGATGATCGGCCGGGGCGCCCTCGGTCGGCCGTGGGTGTTCGACGGCGCGTACGAGGCGCTCGACCGCCCGGCGCAGATCACGCGCGAGGCCGTAGTGATCGAGCGCCACCTCAAGCTCATCGACGAGTACTTCAACCCGGCCGAGGCGCTGATGCAGGCGAAGAAGCACCTCATGCACTACTCGAACGGCTGGCCGGGCGCCAAGCTGTTCCGCGGTGAGCTGTTCGCGCAGCGGACGACCGCCGAGGTGCGCGCCGCGTTCATGGAGCGCATGCAGCCGTTGCGGGAGCTGGCCACGGCATAGCACTCCCGGCGTAGCACTCCCGGCATCGCGTCCGCGGCATAACGCCCGGCGGTGGCGCGGTAGCGAGCGCGGAGTACGCTCGATGGGCAGCGCGGCAGACGCTGCCTCGACCGCACCTGCCTCGACGCCACCGGGGAGCCGACGATCGCCACAGAGACCGTGACCAGCGAGACGGCGGGCGCGACCAGCGCCGGCAGCGCGGCAGCGGATGCGCGCGCCACCCGCGGCGTGCTGGCGATCGCGATCGGCTCCGGCCTCGCCAGCCTGTCGATGAACTTCTGGATCCCCTTTGTGCCGCTGTTCATGAAGGAGCTCGGCGCGACCAGCGACGCGAACGCGCTGTTCTGGACGGGCATGGCGACCGGATCGATGGGCGTCGCGCGCCTGGTCGCCGGCCCCTTCTGGGGCATCCTGTCCGACCGCTACGGGCGCCGCGCGATGTTCCTGCGCGCGCTCTACTGCGCCTCGATCACGATGGCGGTCGCGGCGATGGCGACCGAGCCGTGGCACCTCGCGGCTGCGTTCGCGCTGCAGGGGCTGTTCTCCGGCTTCATCCCGGCGGCCACGGCGCTCACCAGCGTCACCGTGCCGGATCGACGGCTCAACAGCAGCCTGAGCATGGTCACCGGCGCGCAGTACCTCGGCAACACGATCGGCCCCGCCGTCGGCGCGGTGATGGCGGCGTACATCGGCTACCGCGGCGCGATCATCGGCGGCGCGATCCTGCCCGCGATCGCCGGCGTGTACGCGACGTTCGCCGTCCCGAAGGACCGCGTCGGCGCCTCGACCCCGCGTGCCGCCGAGGCATCCGCCGCGCCGAGGAAGAGCGAGTCGATCCTCTCGCTGCTGACGGTGCAGTTCATGCTCGTGCTGGCGGTGTGGTTCTTCTCGCTCGCGTTCGGCCAGCTGCTGCGCACGGCGATGCCGATCGCCCTCGAGCAGATCGGCGGCATCGAGCGCGCCGCGGCCTACTCCGGCGTGGCGTTCACGCTCTCCGGGCTCGGCGGGATCGTCGGGCTGCTGCTGGCGCGGCGCTTCGTGCGGCCGGGCCTGCTGCAACTGACGCTGATCGTGGCGAGCATCGCAGTCGGCCTGTGCCACCTCGTGCTGCCGCTCTCGGCGAACATCGTGATCTTCATGGGCGCGCTCACCTTGATCGCGCTGCTCCAGGCGGTGATGGTGCCCGCGATCAACACGCTGATCGCCACGAACGCACCGCGCGAGCGTCGAGGCACCGCGTTCGGCGTCGCGAGCGCGGTGCAGGCCGTGGCGTTCATGGTGGGGCCGATGGCCGCCGCCGGGTTCGCGGCGTACTCGCTCAACCTCGGGTTCGTCGTGCTGGGCGTGCTGTCGATCGTGCTCGGCATCGTGGTGCGCATCGGCGTGCGCGAGCCGGACCTCGAGGCGGCCGAGCGGGCGTAGGCCGGAGTCTAGGCCTCGACGTCCTCGTTCGGCGCGGGCGCCATCTCGGCGATCACCGTGCGGCCACCGACGACGCGGTCGTTCGCCTGCACCAGGACGTTCGCGCTCGTGGGCAGGCGCAGCGTCACCTGCGAGCCGAACTTGATCATCCCCAGCCGGTCACCCTGTTCGACGGTGTCGCCGACCTGCGACCACGTCACGATGCGCCGCGCCACGAGGCCGCTGATCTGCGTCACGGTGCACGGGCCGGCGGGCGTGTCCAGGTAGTGCGCGAACTGGTTGTTGCCGTGCGTCGCGGCCTCGGTCATCGCGGGCTTGTAGCCGCCCGCCTTGCGGCGCTGCGCGACTACCTCGCCGTCCAGCGGCCAGCGCTGCACGTGCACGTTCGGGAGCGCGAGGAAGATCGCGATCTCCGTCATCTCGGTCTGCCAGTAGTGGTCGAACTCGACGCTCACGCGCAGCACGCGACCGTCGGCGGGCGACAGGGCGAGGTGCGCGCGGCGGTCGATCAGGCGCTCCGGGTCGCGGAAGGCGAACGCGATGAGGCCGGCGGCGACGACGGGCACGGGGGCGAACATCGGCGCAAAACGGGCCGCAGCCACGCTCGCCGCCGCGAGGGGGACGAGGATCGCTGCGCCTTCACTCAGGGGACGCCAGCGGGGCGCGCTCAGCGGTCGCCTCGCGGCTCGCGTGCGGTGAGCAGGAGCGCCGGGGGGATGTTCATCGGGAACACCTCGCGGCGGACGCTGTCGAAGTGCTGGCTCAGCAACGGCTTCAGGTACGTCGGGTGGTACTGGAGCGCGACGAAGATGCCGCCGGGCTTCAGCGCGGCCGCGCCGGCGCCGAGGATGCCGCTGGTCACGGGCGGGGGCAGCAGGCTGAACGGGATCGAGCAGACGATCGCGTCGAAGCCTTCGGGCGCCTCGCGCTCGCGCAGGTCGCGCACGGCCTCGGCCGACTCGCCGAGGAGCGTGAGCCGCGCGTCGTCGAACGTCGTGCGCAGCTGGTCCAGGAACGGCTCGTGGATCTCGTAGGCGAACAGGCGGCCGTCCGCGGGCAGCGCGGCGAGCAGCGGCGCGGTGATCGCGCCCGTGCCCGCGCCGAACTCGACGACGTTGCGCGCCTCGGGCACGTGGGCGAGGCGCGCCATGCGCCGGCCGACGCCGACACTGGTCGGCGCCACGGCGCCGACGCGCTGGCGGTTGCTCAGGAACTCACGGAAGAAGGACCACATCGACTGGCCGGAGGCCGGGGGGCTAGGTGTGCGCTGGGACATCCTCACGCACCTCCTCGGGCAGCGTCTCGGCGAAGCGATCGGAGAGTGCTCCGAGCACGCCCATCGCCACGTACACGCCCAGCACGAGGATAGCAGCCACAGCGAGCCACTCGACAGAGTTCATGAACGCGACGGGGATGATCGCCGCGCCGAGCGCCGGGAGCAGCAGGCTCCAGCCGAACTTCAGCATCGGGAAGGGGGCGGTGCTGACCATCAGCGCGGACAGCACGATCACGACGGCGGCCGCCTCGACGGCGGTCAGGTCGACGGGGCCACCGACGGCGGCGGCGAGCAGCAGGCCCGCGGCGGTGATCGGCATGCCGCAGAACGCGTCGCCGCGGCTGGTCTGGCCGTTGTAACGCGCGAGGCGGTACGCACCCGATGCGACAAACAGCACCATCGCCGCGAACGTCAGCTCGGTCGGCGCCTCGGAGTAGCGGGTGACGAAGAGAAACGCCGGCGCGGCGCCGAAGGTCACGAGGTCGGACAGGGAGTCGAGCTCCTTGCCCATGTTGCTGCTCGCGTGGAGCAGGCGGGCCAGCGTGCCGTCCATCGCGTCGGCCAGGGCGGCGACCATGATGAACCGGAGAGCCATGTCCCAGTGGCCGAAGTGCGCCGCCTGGATGGCGGCGAGGCCGCAGGTGAGCGCGATCAGCGTGACCAGAGCGGGAACCGCGGTGCGGAGGGTCATCGAATTATCCCGGGAACTCGGGCCGCCCAATTCGAGCGGTCATCTGCGGCCTCGGCACGGTGCCGGGGCAACGGCGATAACGACTTCGTAACGCTTTCACCGTATGTTGCAGCCACTTAGACAGTACCTGATTACGATTCCACCGACGATGGGGTTCGCCCTGTTGTGGTCGTGTTTCGGCGGGTTTCCTGTAGATTAAGGACATAACCGGCACCGCGTGCGCCGCGCGCTACCGAAGATTAACCGCCGGAGAGCTTCACCCGGTGGCCGAGCGCCTCGAGCTTCGCCTGCACGCGGGCGCGGTGGTCGCCCTGGATCTCCAGCGTCGTGCCCTCGATCGTGCCGCCGGCGCCGCACAGCTGCTTCAGCGTCTTGAGCATCGCGTCGAGGTCACCCGGGCCGCCGGGCAGGCCGGTGATCGTCGTCACGGTCTTGCCGCCGCGGCCCTTCTTCTCGCGCTTGATGCGCACGAAGCCGTCGTCCGGGACGGCGGCGGGGGGCTGCTTCGACGCTGCGCGGGCCGGGCTCTTCGAGGCCGGGGCCTTCGAGGCGGGCGGGCGGACGCGGCCGGTCCCGGCGCCGCCGGTGCCGTCCGTGGAGTAGACGAGCCGCGAGCGCTCCTCCGGCACCGCTACGCGCTCGCGGGGGGCGAGGCGGGGGCGGGTGCCTCGCGCAGCGCGTCGCGCAGGAAGCGCAGCGCCAGCGTGGTGAACAGCACCATGTTCTCGCCGCGGTCGGTGGTGCCGGTCTCGACGACCTCGGTGCGGGTGATGGGGCCGGCGACGGCGAGCGTCGTGCGGCCGGGGGGCGTGCCGGAGCGCCCGGGCGTCGGCCCGGCGAGGCCGGTCTCCGCGATGCACCACGTGGCGTCCAGGCGGGTGCGGATGCCCTCCGCGATCTCCGCCAGCATGTCCGGGGTCGTGCCGCGGTAGTTCTCGTACCGCGCCGGCGAGGCGCCCGCGAACGCGACGCGCGAGGCGAGCGTGTACAGCACCGCGCCGCCCCGGTAGTACCTCGACGCGCCGGCGACCCAGAGCAGCGCCGCGGAGACCAGGCCCCCCGCGGTGCCCTCGGAGACGGCGACGGTCTCGCCGCGTTCGGAGAGCAGCGTGGCGATCTCCTCGGCCAGCGCTTCTTGCTCGGCGGTCAGGAACGTGGACATGGTGCGCGCCTCCGGTGCTGCGGGCCCAGCCTACTGCGTCGCGCTCTCGCGTTGGGCCTATGCCGTCGCGCCGCGCCGCGCGCGGGCCATCGCGAGCTGGAGCGCGAGGACGGAGATGAATGCCGCGCCGGCCATGAACGCGATCGAGACGAAGCCGAACTCGGACACGAAGCGCACGCTGCACGGGATGGTGGTGGAGCAGGCGCTCGGCTGGTTCGGGAACAGCTCCAGCTGGTAGTGGTACAGCGAGACGAGGAGCCCGATCGAGGCGAGCGGCACGGCGTACCGCCACGCGCGGTCGTCGCGCGTGATCGCGGCGACGAGGAGCACGATCGCCAGCGGGTACATGGCGATGCGCTGGAACCAGCACATCTCGCATGGCGGGAAGTGCGCGACCTCCGAGTAGAACAACGACCCCGCCATCGCGATCGCGGCGACGGCGAACGCCATCCAGCGCCCGCGCGCGAGGAGCAGCGCGCGCAGCTGGTGCGCCCCCGGCGTCCCCGCGACGATCGCGATCGCGATCGAGGCGATCGGCACGATGATCGCGGCCGGTGCGAGGATCGCTGACACGGTGCTGGCTTCCACCTCGGCGGTCCCTCCTGCGCGTGCGCGTTCCCTCGACTGTACCGGGCGAGCGGGCGGTGCGCCCACCTGGCCGCTCGAGGTACGGCGTCAGCCGGCGAGCGCCGCCCGCCGTCGCAGCGCGTACGCCACCATCGCCACGTGGAGGCCGACGGTGACCGCCAGCGCGATCGCGTGCATCTCGATGGAGCCTCGCCCCGCCTGCTGCGCGAGGACGACTGCGTACCCGCCGAGCGGTACGAACACCGCGCACGCGGTCGCCAGCCCCGGGTTGTACCGCCGCGCCACGATCGCGTGGCCGAGGTGGACCGCGGCGTTCACGAGCATCAGGTACGCGGGCACGAGCGCGAACCCGGCATCCCGCGTCACGGCGAGGTGCAGCGACAGTCCGATGACGCCCCAGACGCCGGGCACATTGATCCAGAACACCGCGGCGGTGGTGAGGACGGCGTAGCCGCCGCCGACGGTCTCGTTCACGGCGAGGCGGAACCGGTCGGCGTCGTGCTCCTCGTACTGGTGGAGCATGTACGCGGGCAGCGCGAGGTACGTTACGGCGAGGACCGGCGGCCACGAGCCGACGAGGACCGGCGCGAGCAGCAACAGCAGCAGCCCGCAGAGGAACCCGCCGTACACCCAGTGCCTCGTGAGCCGGTCGAGCATCGCGGGCACCTCGCGCGTGCGTCGTGCGTGTCGCGTCGTGCCTCGACGCGTCGAGGAGCGTACGCCTGAGCGGCGCGGGAGTCCCGCTCACGCTCCGCGCGCGCGATGATGGGCGCGGCCCGAACGCGCGAGGCGAGCGGGGGAAGCACTGGAGGCACCGTGCCGCTCGACCCGACCGTCATCGAGACGCTCTCTCGCATCTCGACCGCGACCCTGACCACCGTGCTGCTCAAGCACGGGCTCCGCAACGTCTGGATGCGCGGCACGCGCCCGCTGAGGCCCGGCCAGCCGCGCCTTGTCGGCGAGGCGTTCACGATGCGCTTCGTCCCCGCGCGCGAGGACCTGGCGACGCCGGAGTCGTGGGCGAACCCGCGCTCCACGCGCGGCGCGATCGAGGACATGCCGGCCGGCTGCATCGTCGTCGTGGATGCGATGGGCGTCACGGACGCCGGCATCTTCGGCGACATCCTCGTCTCCCGCATGCGGCTGAAGGGCGTGCTGGGGCTGGTTACGGACGGCGTGGTGCGTGACGGCGAGGGCGTGCTGGCGGCGGAGCTGCCGGTGTGGTGCCAGGGCGTCGCGGCGCCGCCCTCGGTGGCCGGGCTGACGTTCGTGAACTGGCAGGAGCCGATCGGCTGCGGCGGCGTCGCGATCTTCCCCGGCGACGCGATCGTCGTCGACGGCGACGGCGCGGTGGTGGTCCCCGCGAGCATGCTCGACGGCATCGCCGCCGAGGCGGCCGAGCAGGAGCGCCTGGAGGAATGGATCATGGGCGAGGTCGCGAAGGGCGTGCCGCTGCCCGGCCTCTACCCCCCGAACGCCGAGACCACCGCGCGCTACGAGGCGGAGCGACAGGCGAGCGGCGGCTAGCCCGCGTGCCGGGGTTCGCGTTCTCCGAGGTCGACGTCTTCGCGGACGGACCGCTGAGCGGCAACCCGCTCGCGGTCGTCCACGACGCCGACGGCCTCGACGACGCGACGATGCAGGCGTTCGCGCGCTGGACGAACCTCTCCGAGACGACGTTCCTGCTGCAGCCCACCTCGACGTCCGCGGACTACCGCGTGCGCATCTTCACGCCCGGTGGCGAGCTCCCGTTCGCCGGGCACCCGACGCTCGGCACGTGCCACGCGTGGCTCGAGGCTGGCGGCGTGCCGGGCGCCTCGACGACGCCCGGGGAGATCGTGCAGGAGTGCGGCATCGGGCTCGTGCGCGTGCGTCGTGACGACGCGGGCGATGGCGCGGCGTTCGAGGCGCCGCCCGTGCGCATCGAGCCCGTCGAGGACGCGCTCCTCAACGACGCGCTGCGGGCACTCGACCTGTCGCGCGAGCACGTGCGCGAGGCGCGGTGGCTCGACAACGGCCCGCGCTGGCTCGGCCTGTTCCTCGACGGCGCGGCGCGTGTGCTGGCGATCGAGCCCGACCATGCCGCGCTGAAGTCGCTGGCGAAGGTGGGGGTCGTCGGCGCGCATCCGCCCGGCGCCGCGCCGCAGTTCGAGGTGCGCGCGTTCGCCGCGATGACCGGCATCCCCGAGGATCCCGTCACCGGCAGCCTGAACGCGAGCCTCGCGCAGTGGCTGATCCCCGCCGGGCACGCGCCGTCCTCGTACGTGGCGTCGCAGGGCGCGCGCGTGGGACGAGGCGGCCGCGTGCGCATCGAACATGGCGCGGACGGCGCGGTGTGGGTCGGCGGCCGCAGCGTGACGAGGGTGCGCGGGACGCTAACGCTGTAGCGGCCTCGGTGTTAGGCGACCGGCCTCGACCGCATCGCGCGCTGCAGGTTCTTCGCGAAGTCCTGCAACATCGAGCTTGCCTTGCGGCGGATCAACGGCTCGCCCAGCGCGCCGATGGGGCCGGCGACCTGCAGATCGGACGCGGCCTGCACCTCGGTCGTCGTCGCGGACAGCTCGCGCAGACGCGCCTCGAGGGTGACGCTCGCGTTCACGCGGCCGTCGCTGCCGGTGGCGGTCATGCGCCACGTCCCGTCCGTGTCCTCGACGACGTGCGCCTGCCCGGCGAGCGCGTACGAGAAGAAGCCGAGGCGGATGCGCAGCCGCGCCTCGTACGTGTCGGGGCCGACCGGCCGCATGTCCTCGATCCCGGGCATGCACGTCGCGACGGCGACGACGTCATGGAAGAACGTCCGTGCCGCCTCGATCGGCGCGTCGATGACGATAGTCTGCTCGAATCGCACGCCGATCCTCTCGCTCTCCTGCGGCTTCACCGTCAACGATACGGCGTCGCGGTATAGTCGCGCGGCAGCCGTCCGCCCGTGCGGACAGAGACGAGGTGCGCGATGGGCTCCGAGTTCAAGCAGTTCCTGCTCCGCGGCAACGTGGTCGACCTCGCCGTCGGCGTGGTGATCGGCGCGGCGTTCGGCGGCGTCGTCACCTCGCTGGTGGAGGACGTGATCACGCCGCTGCTGGCCGCCGTCATCGGGCAGCCGGACTTCTCCGGGATCGCGGTCACGGTGAACGGCAGCGCGATCATGGTCGGCGCGTTCCTGAACGCGTTGCTCGCGTTCCTGATCATCGCGACGGCGATCTTCTTCCTGGTCGTGAAGCCCGTGAACGCGATCATCGCGAGGTCGAAGCGCGAGGCGCCCGCCGACCCGACGACGAAGCGCTGCCCCGAGTGCCTGAGCGAGATCCCGCTCGCCGCCCGCCGCTGCGCCCACTGCGCCAGCACCGTCGCGTAGCGCACGAGGCGGCCCGCATCGGGGTAGGCTAGGCGGGCAGCCGGCAGCAGGAGACGCGACATGTTTCGCAACCTCAGCACGCGCTTCGGTGTCGCGCTCCAGTACCCGGAGTTCCGCCGGCTGTGGATGGCGAACGCGTCCGCGCAGGCCGCCTCGTGGGGGCTCATCGTCACGCGCGGCTGGCTCATCTACCGCGAGTCGGGGTCGTCGCTCTACGTCGCGCTCGCGACGTTCGCCGCGATGGGTCCGATGCTCATCGTCCCGCCGATCATCGGCGTCCTCGCGGACCGCATCGACCGCCGTCGCATCCTCTCGATCGCGTACGCCGTGGACATCGCCCAGAGCGCGACGCTGATGCTGCTGGCGTTCACCGGCGTGATCGAGGTGTGGATGGTCGTCGCGCTGTCGCTGGTGAACGGCGTCTCCCGCGCGACGCAGCTGCCGACCTCGCAGGCGCTCGCCGCGACGCTCGTGCCGAACGACCGCCTGCTGAACGCGCTCTCGCTCAACGCCTCGACGCAGCACGGGTCGCGACTGATCGGGCCGGGCATCGTCACACCGCTGCTCGCGATCGCCGGCGCTCCCGCCGCGTTCCTCGTGTCGGTCGTGCTGTATGTGATCGCGCTGTACCAGGCGCGATCGCTTGCGCCGCAGCCGCCGGTCGCGCGCGCGCGGGCGGGCTTCGTGACGGACTTCGTGCAGGGCCTCGCCTACGTGTACGAGCGGCCCGTGCTGCGCCTGATGCTGCTCGTCCTCGTGTGCCACTGCGGCCTGACGATGGCGTTCGAGTCACTGCTGCCGAGCTTTGCGCACAACCAGCTGCGCGCGGGCGACCAGGGCTTCGGCGCGCTGATGATGGGCGTCGGCGGCGGCGCGCTGATCGCGAGCCTCATGGTGGGCGGCCTACAGACCCCGCGCGGTCGAGGCACCGCGCTGATCGTCGCCGGGATCGTGAGCGGGCTCGGCCAGGTGCTGCTCGCGCTGACCTCGTCGCTGGTCGTCGCCATCGCCGCCGCCGCGATCATGGGCGGCGCGCAGGCCGCGTTCATGACGATGGGCCAGGCCGTCACGCAGTCGATCGCCGTAGATGAGTATCGCGGGCGCATCGCGAGCATCAACGCGTTCAGCCTCGGCGGGATGATGGCGACGATGAACCTGTTCAACGGATCGCTCGCCGAGCAGTTCGGCGCGCAGCCGCTGCTGCTGATCAACGGCGTCGTGTTCACGCTGATCGTGCTCGTGACGATCGTGCCGCTGACCGGCCGGCAGATGTACGGCCGCCGCCCGATCCTCGAGGCGCGCGCCGCGTGACCGCCGGTCCCGGGACGCCGTCGCCCACGCCGGTTGTGCGCCTCAGCGGCGGTCTCGTCGCGTTCATCGCGGTCATGGTGCTGCCGGCGGTCGTGTCGCTCGCCGTCGTCGGCGGTGCATGGGCCGTCTCCGACGAGGTCTACGCCGCGGAGCGTGCCGCCTCGACGGCGCCCGGCAACGCCGCGCCCGTCGCGCCGTGGAAGACGACGCTGGTCGCGGTCTGCCCGATCCACTGAGCCTCGGTCGAGGCGCCTAGCTCAGCGGCGCCGTGGCGAACAGCACGGAGAACTGCTCGCACCAGACGATCGCGCTGCGAAACCGCGCGATGTCGGTGCCGGCCGGCACCTCGTAGTTGAACGAGCCATCGGTCGCCCGGAGCGGGCCAAGCTTCAGGACCGTGCCGCCGTACCCCTTCGCGTCGTCCGAGAGGTAGACGAACAGCGTCGGCCCGTTGCGTACCGAGAAGTCCTCGAAGCGCAGCGTGTGCCGACCGGGCGACACCTCGATCAGCAGCGCATTGCCCCGGCCGAAGTGGAAGTCGTCCGCCCCCGCGAACGCGCCCCGCACGAGCACCCGCGGCAGGGTCGCGGTGCTCGCCGCCGGCGATGCTCCCGGCACAGCGGTGGTTGCTGCGGTGGCGCGCGCCACCTCGATCGGACTCGCCTCGGCAAGCCCCGACCGCGTCCAAAGCGGCGAGAGCAGGTAGTTCCCCACGGGGACGAGGACCGCGAGCAGGACGAGCGTCGCCACCGCGCTCGCGGCCAGGTGCGCGCGCACGAACCGGAATGGCGGCCGGTGCGCGCCTCGACGGACCAGCAGCGCACCACCCACCACGAGCACGACGAGCGCCACCACCGTCGCCGGCACGCGGTACGGATACAACGCAGCGAGCAGCCGTTCGAGGTCGCCGAAGATCGCCATGTCGCACCTCGACGTGTGCCGCTCCGGGGTTGGCTCTGGTGCCCTCGGGAAGATTCGAACTTCCGACCAGCGGATTAGAAGGCCGCTGCTCTATCCCCTGAGCTACGAGGGCGTGACCGCGAGTTTACTGGGGTTCCGAGGTCGTTGCTTGGCCTGGGTACGAGCGGGGAGCCATCGGCGGATGTGCGGACGGATTAGCCCCAGCTCTTGCCCGCCGGCATGGCGAGCACGTCTGCCGGGATCAGCTCCTCGAGCGTGTCGGCGATCAGGGTGCGCTGCTCGCCGGCGCGCTCTTCGAGGAGGCCGGTGACGCGCATGAACGGGGCGGTGCGGACGATGTCGCGGTGCGCCTCGACCAGGTCGCGGCCGACGAGGGCGTTGACCATGCCGAACTCGTCCTCCAGCAGCAGGAAGATGATGCCCTTCGCGGTGAGCGGCTGCTGGCGGCAGACGACGAGGCCGGCGAGGTCGACGCGCGTCCCGGCGGGCATCGCGCGGAGGTGACGGCTGGAGACGACGCCCTCGCCGAGCATGGGGCGCAGGAACTGCATCGGGTGGCTGTCCGGCGACAGGCGCAGGACGGCGTAGTCGCCGGCCATGCGCTGGTAGGCGCTGAAATCGCCGAGACGGACCTCGTTCTGGACGGTGGGCAGTTCGAGGCGCAGTTGGCGGTCACGGGGCCGCCGCAGTTCGCTCTGCTCGAACCCTCCAGCGAAGAGTCCGAGTTGCCAGATCAGCTCGCGGCGGTTGAGGCCGAGGTCGTCGAACGCGCCGATGCGGATGAGGTTTGTCGTCGCCTCCCGCGCGATTCCGGTGCGCTGCACGAAGTCGAACAGCGAGCGGTACGGACCACCTCGACGGCGCTCCTCCTCGATTCGGTTCGCGCCCGCCGCGCCCACCGCGCGCACGTAGCCGAGGCCGATGCGCACCGCACCACCCGGCGCGACCGCTTCGACGGTGCATCGCGCGTCGCTCAGGTTAATGTCGGGCCGTCGAGGTTCCACGCCGTGGCGCTGCGCATCCTTTGTCAGGACGTGCGGCGGATAGAAGCCCATCGGCTGCTCGTTGAGCAGCGCGCAGAGGTACTCCGGCGGGTGGTAGTGCTTGAGCCAGGTCGACTGGTACGCGAGCAGTCCGAACGCTGCGCCGTGCGACTTCGGGAAGCCGAACTCCGCGAAACCAAGGAGGTTCTCGAACATCGTCGTCGCCTCGGACTCGGAGACGTCCGGTTGCATGGTCGCGTTGTCCATGAACTGTTGGCGATACCGTTCCATGATCTGCGCCGATCGCTTGCGGCTCATCGCGCGGCGGAACGTCTCCGCCTCGGCTGCGGTGAAGCCGCCCATCTGCTTCGCGACGGCGATCACCTGGTCCTGGAACAGCACGACGCCGAGCGTCTCGTCGAGGACGTCGCGAACGCACTTCGGCATCGGGATCGGGTAGTGCGGGTCCTTGCGTCGCGCCTCGCGGCGGCGCACGTACGGGTTCACCGCCCCGCCGACGATTGGGCCGGGGCGCACGATCGACACCTGCACTGTGAGGTCGTCGAGGCTCCTCGGCTGCGTACGCGGGAGCATGGCGATCTGCGCGCGGGACTCGATCTGGAAGACGCCGACGGTGTCGCCGTTGCAAATCTCGTCGTAGATGACCTCGTCCTCCATGTTGATGCGTGAGAGGTCAATCGTCTTGTCGCTGTACCGGTCGATCAGGTCCACGCACTCCTCGACGACCGAGAGCATGCCGAGCCCGAGGAAGTCGATCTTCACCATCCGCGCGTCGTCGACGCTGTCCTTGTCCCAGTGCGCCAGGTAGCGGTTCGGCCAGCGGGCGGGCTGACACGGCACACAGTCGATCAGCGGTTCGGATGAGATGACCATGCCGCCGACATGCTGCGATAGGTGCCGAGGGAACCCCGCGAGCTGGTGCGCCATGTCACTCAACGTCTCCCATGCGCGGTCCTCGTCGCTGACGTACGCCGAGGACACATCGGCAACGCCGCGTAGGCGACCGACCTCCTCGCGCATCGCGGTCGCGCGGTCGTAGGGCTTGGCGCGCTTCGCGATGCGGTCGACCTCGGTCTCCGGCAGGCCGAGCGCCTTGCCGATGTCGCGGACGGCGCTGCGGATGCGATACGTCGGGAAGGTCGCGACGAGCGCGGCGTGCTCCTTGCCCCAGTGCTGGTACACGCGCTCGATCAGCCGCTCGCGGATGTCACGCGGGAAGTCGAGGTCGATGTCCGGCAGCGACAGCATCCCCTCGTTGAGGAAGCGATCGACGCTCAGGCGGTTGCGGATCGGGTCGATATGCGACAGCCCGATCAGGTAGCAGACGATAGAGGCGACCGAGGAGCCTCGACCCCTGCCCGGCGGCAGCTCCGTGACGCTGCGCGCGCGACTGGGGCCACGCACCTCCGCGGCGACCTCCGTCGCGAGCTGCATCACCTCGTGGTAGACGAGGAAGAAGCCCGCGAGCCCGTTCATCTCGATGAGCACGAGCTCTTCCTCGAGGCGGGTAATGGCGGCGGTGCGCTCGCCGAACGAGTACTTCCGATCGAGGCGATCCATGCACAGGTATCGCAGTTGCTCGATCTGCGTCCGCCCGCCCTCTGTCTCCGTCTCCGGGAGCGAGTAGCCGAGGTTCTCGGTCAGGTCGAAGGCGCAGCGCCGCGCGATGCGCACGGAGTTCGCGGCGGCCTCCGGGTGGTACACGGCGAAGCGGCGTGCTTGCTCCTCGGGCGAGCGCAGGAAGAACTCCGCATTCGGTCGTCGCTCGCGGTGCGAGTCGTCGAGCGTCTTGCGATGCTTGATCGCGACGAGCACGTCCTGGAGACGGTGGCGGTCCGGCTCGTGGTAATGGACGTCCCCCGTGCCGACCACTTCGACGCCGACGCGCGCGGCCAGGTCGACGAGCACGCGGTTCCTCGGCCCGTCGCCGTAGACAAGGTTGTCCTGCAACTCGACGAAGACGTTGGCTACGCCGAACCACTCGACCCAGCGGCGCAGTGCGCGCTCCGCGTCGGCGGCCCGGCTCTCCTGCACCAGCTTCGGCACGAGGCCGTCACGACAGCCCGTCAGGAGGATCAGCCCGCCCGCCTGCGCTGCAAGGACATCGGCCGGAACGACGGGATCAAGGCGGCGCGCCTCGCGGCCGTCCTGCTCGTCCTCGAACAGCCCGAACGCACGGCTCGACAGGCGGCAGAGGTGCGAATAGCCCTCACGGGTCTCGGCGAGCAGCGTGACGTGGTGCCTCGTGCCGCTGGGCTCCTGCACGGTCAGTTCGAGGCCGGTGATCGGGCGCAGTCCTGCCTCCTTCGCGGAGCGCGCGAACTCCATCGATCCATACATGCCCTCGTGATCCGTGAGGGCGAGCGCGCGATGCCCCTGCGTCTCCGCCGTGAGGAGCAGTTCGTCGATGCTCGATGCCCCTTCGAGGAGCGAGTAGTTGGAGTGCATGTGCAACTCGACATACGGCACGTCGTCGAGCACGGACAACGGTACGGGTGAGGCAGGGTCACGCCGCGCCATCGATCGAGGCGTGTCGGCCTCGATCACGTCGTTGATCGCACGCCGCCGTGCCTCGAACGCCTCCCACGAGTACTCGACGCGCACACGGCTCATCGCGGCGCCGCGACTCCAGGCGCGGAGTACGGCTGCTCGAACCACGCCCCGGTCACGTCGTCACGGAACAGCGTGAGCGGACGGCCACCATCGAGCGTGACGCGGTAGTACGTGCGCGTCTGCGCGCCTACCCGCCACCACGCCTCGGCGATGCGCCAGACATCCTCGACGCGCTCGACCTGCGAACGGACGCCCGTCCGCCCGCGACTCGGCGCACGCGTCACTGCCACGGGGCGTGTGTCGGCGTCAGCCTCGACTTGTAGCGTCCGAGGCAGGCCGATCGCGCGCAGCGCCGCCGTGCCTTTGCCGCGATTCGCCGCGGTCACGGGTCGTACTCCAGCAACGCGCGCCGATGCTCCGGTAGCCGGTGCCACGGCTCGACCTCGACCACCCGGGCGAGGGGGGACTCGCCGAAGCGCACCTTCAGGTGCCGCACCATTTCGTCCAACTGCTCGCGGCGGCGGGTCTGGTCCACGAACAGGCTGTGCTGGCGCCCGCTCTCCTCGGTCAGTCCGGCGAGCTCGAGCGAGACGAGCGAGAACGGGCCCGGGAACTCGGCGTACTCGATGAGGGAGCGCAGCAGCGTCCACAGGCGGCCGCGGTCGCCCAGCGGTTCGCGCAGCACCTGCTCGCGCTCCCAGAGCGCGCCACGCTCCGTCTCCGCGCGCAGCCGGATGAGGCGCACGAAGCGATGACGTGCCTTCGGATGGCGCAGCGCGCGGCCGAGCATCTGCTCGATGGCGTGCAGCACCGTCTCGCGGCTGACCAGCGGCGGCTCCGCCTGCACGTGCTCGATGACCCGCTCGCGCTCCCACGGCCGCGGTCGCACCGGCCGCGGATCTTCGCCGCGCGCGGCCAGCCACGCGGTGCCGCCGGGGAAGCCGAACTGCGCCTCCACCGCCTGCCGCGGCAGCGCCGCGAACGCCCCGCAGGCGTCGATGCCCAGCAGCCGCAAGCGCTCGACGGCCTCGAGGTCGAGCGGGAGGCGGGCGACCGCCTCGGTCGCGAGGAACGTCATCGCGTCCGTGGGGAGGATGTGCAGCGCCTCCCTGGGCGCGGCGCGCAGCGCGGCTGCGTGCGCGGTGAACCGCGCGCCGGCGACGCCGAGCTGCGGCTGGAGCCGGGGCGGGACGCCGGCGAAGACCGCGCGCCGGAGGTCGTCCAGGCGCGGGTACAGCCCCTCGGTCCCGCGCAGGTCGGCGAAGACGACGCCCTGTTCCAGCTCCTCCACCAGCGGGCTGATGGCGCACATCGCCTCGACGAGGTTGTCGGCGTACTGCGCCACAAGCGCCGGGCGCGGGGTGAGGATGGTCAGCGTGGGACACAGCGTGTTCGCGTCGCGGAGCGTCATCCCGCCTCGCACGCCCCGGACCTGCGCCTCCCGCGTGACCTCCACGATGCGCGTCTGCGCCGCGTTGGTGAGCGCGACGGGCGTGCCGAGCAGCCTCGGCCGCTCCATCAGCTCGCACTGGAATGCGAGCGAGGGGATGACGAGGCAGGCGATGGAGGCCGGCAGCAGACGTGTGGACATCGGATCCCCGCTATAGAAGCGGGGATACTGTACCAGAACAGATGTTCGATCGTGGACGCCCGTCGCGTCAGGTCGAGGTAGGGGGTGGGGCGGCGGATAGGCATGCTCGTGCGGCCCGGGAGGCGGGCGGAGGGAGCGCGCGCGTGCCGCTGGCGATCGATGTGTCGAACTTCACCGGGCCGATCGATGCCGCGCGGGGGCGCGCGCTGCGGGAGGCGGGGGTGCAGCGCGGGGTGGTGGGGACGCAGTACCCGGGCGCGCCGTACCCCGCGGGGTGTGCGCACCTGCAGCTCCCCGCGCTGATCGATGCGGGGATCGCGGTCGAGGCGTACGTGTACCTGTGGTTCGCGCATGATGCGGTCGCACAGGTGCGCGACGCGCTCGATGTCATCGGCCCGTGGCGCGATCGCATCGGACGGCTGTGGATCGACGTCGAGGACGAGAGCGGTGGGCTCGACGTCGTGGGCCGCGTGGCGGCGGTGGCCTCCGCGGTCGAGGCCTGCGGGGCGATGCCGGCGGGGATCTACAGCGCCGCGTGGTACTGGGACGCGTGGATGGGTGGCACCTCGGCGTTCTCGATGCTGCCGCTGTGGGCGGCGCAGTACGACGGGCGCGCCGACGTGGAGGTACGGCCGTTCGGCGGATGGACGCGCGCGGCGATGAAGCAGTACGCCGAGGACGCGACGATCGGCGGGGTCGAGCGCCTCGACTTGAACTGGTACGAGGAGGCGCCGCGCCCGCTGAGCGAGGCGGAGTTCGGCTACGCGTTCGCCGCGCTCTACCGCGGGTGGGGCGGCGGTCAGCTTCCCGTCAGCGTGCGCTGGGGCGACGCGGTCCGCGGCGCGGACGGCGAGGAGATCCATCCGCTGCTGGTGCGCGGACGAGGCATCTGAGCGAGCGGACCGCTCCGTAGTGGGGCCGATGCTAGGTGACGCTGGTCGGCGGCTCTGTCACACTGAACCGTCTATGGACCCTGTCAACATCCCTCCATCTCGTCCGCAAGTGGTGGTGGCTGTTCCTCGCGTCGCTGCTCGTCGGCGGCGGCCTCGCCTACGGCATCTCGCTGCGGCTGACCCCGACCTACGAGGCGACGACGACGCT
>CANJBO010000001.1 GCA_947472995.1 Chloroflexota bacterium | reverse complement strand
TGAGGTCGCGCACAGCGGCTCGAGGATGCCTCGGCGGCGGGCGGTCGATCTTGACCCTCCCGCGGCGCGTTGGTAGCGTCGAAGTGTTGTTTCCCAAGCCAGCCGCGTCCCCGCCTGCCCATCGAGGCTCGGCGTCGCCCCACTCTCAGGATTGACCATGCCCGACACCTACACCGTCGAACGCCGTGACACGACCGGCAAGAACGTCTCCCGCCTCCGCCGCGAGGGCATCCTGCCCGCCGTGATCTACGGCCGCGGCCTCGAGTCGATCAACGTGCAGCTGCCGTACATCGACGCGCGCGACCTGATGAACGAGCACGGGAAGAGCACGCTCTTCAACGTGCAGGTCGCCGGCGAGTCGCAGACGCGCCCCGTCGTGGTCCGCCAGCTGGCGCAGAACCCGGTGACGCGCGCGCTGCTGCACATCGACTTCTACCAGGTCGACCTGACCCGCCTGATCACCGCGCAGATCCCGCTCGTCCTCACCGGCACGGCCCCGGCCGTCACGCGGTGGGGCGGCGTGCTCTCGCAGGGCCTCGACCACGTCGAGGTCGAGGCGCTCCCGCGCAGCGTGCCGGCGCACATCGAGGTGCCCGTCGGCAGCCTCGCGCAGATCGGCGACCACCTGCTGCTGAGCGCGGTGCGCCCGCCGGCCGGTGTGAAGATCCTCACGCCGGGCGACTCGATGGTCGTCTCCGTGCAGCACGGCGCGCAGGCCGAGGTGACCGAAGAGGCCGCGGAGGCCACCCCGGCCGAGTAGTCGGCCCCGTTCGCAGTACACGAAGGCCGCCCGCGAGGGCGGCCTTCTGCTTGTCCGGACTCGCATGCGCTCGACTATGCGTCGAGGACGAGCGGGAGGGGCGTCGCGGCGTGCTGGACGTCGGTGCGGAGCTGGCCGCAGGCGGCGGCGATCTCGACGCCGCGTTCGATGCGGACGGTCGCGTTGATGCCGGCGGCCTGCAGCTCGCGCTGGAACGCGCGCACGCGGCCGAGGCTCGGGCGGCGCAGGTCCGGCCCCGCGGTCGGGTTGTACGGGATCAGGTTCACGTGCGCCTGGATGCCGCGGATGCGCCGCGCGAGGGCGCGCGCCTGCTCCGGCTCGTCGTTCACGTGGTCGAGGAGCGCGTACGCGAAGGTGACACGCCGTCCGCAGCGCTCGATGTACCGGCGCGCCGCCTCGACGAGGTCGTCGATGCTGGTGCCCCCGGCGGTAGGGATGAGGTCGCGGCGGAGGTCGTCGTCCGGGGCGTGCAGCGAGATCGTCAGGCCGACCTGGAGCCCCTCGAGCGACAGCCGGTCGATCTGGCGCACGAGGCCGACCGTGGAGACGGTGATCCCGCGCTGCCGGAGGCCGAGGCCCTCGGGCCGCGTCAGCCAGCGGATCGCGGCGATCGTGCCGGCGTAGTTCGCCAGCGGCTCGCCCATGCCCATGAAGACGATGTTCGTCACGCGGTGCGCGGCGCCCTCGCCCGGCCGGGTCTCCCGGCGGCCACCCTGTGAAGGGCGGCTGAAGTGCAGCACCTGCGTGACGATCTCGGCGGGGGTCAGGTTGCGCGTGAAGCCCTGCAGGCCGGTCGCGCAGAAGCGGCACGCCATCGCGCAGCCGACCTGCGTGGAGACGCACACCGTCACGCGGTCGGGCTCGCCATCGCCGTCAGGGTCGTAGTCCATGCGCACCGTCTCGACGGCGTCGCCGCCGCCGAGGTCGAGCAGCGCCTTCGTCGTGCCGCCGTCGTCCGCCGCACGGACCGCGAGCACCGGGGGCGGGGCGATCGTGAACGCCTCGGACAGCCGGGTGCGCAGGGCAGGCGGCAGGCTGGTCATCGATGCGAAGTCGGTTGCGCCGTGGCGGAACACCCACTCGGCGATCTGCTTCGCGCGGTAGCGCGGCTCGCCCCACGAGGCGAGCTCCGCCTCGATCTGTTCCAGCGAGAGGTCGAGCAGATGCTGCATGGCTTCGATCTTACGCGCCGAGGACGCAGCCGATGAGCGCGCGGTCGCCGTTGAGGTAGTCCTCGATGGGGAGCGCGCGACGGCCGGGGCGCTGCACCTCGAGCAGGACGAGGCGGCCCGTGCCGCAGGCGACCACGGCGCGGGTGACGCGGCCTGGTAGCAGGGGAGTCAGCGCAGTGCCGTCGCCCGCCTCGATGGTGCCGGGAGCGGCGGGCGACTCGCCCGCCAGCGGCCACGCCTCGAGGATCGACAGCGGCTCGCCGCGCAGCGTGGTCGTGGCGAGCGGCCACGGGTGGTAGGCGCGCACGGCTCGGGCGATCTCCTCGGCGGGGTGGCCCCAGTCGATGCGGCCGTCGTCCTTCGTCAGACGCGGGGCGTAGGTGACCAGCGCCTCGTCCTGCGGCTCGGCGGCCAGCTCGCCGGCCACCCAGCGCGGCAGCGTCTCGGCGAGCAGCGCGGCGCCGAGGTCGGCGATGCGCTCCGTCAGCGCACCGGTCGTGTCGCGTGGGCCGATCCGCGTCGCGACGCGCGCGATGACCGGGCCGGCGTCCAGCTCGCGCACCACGAGCATGATCGACGCGCCGCTCTCCTCGTCGCCCGCGAGGATCGCCGCCGACACGGGCGAGGCGCCGCGATGGCGCGGCAGCAGCGACGCGTGGACGTTCAGCACGGCGTGCGGGAACGCCTCGAGGAGGTGGGTGGGCAGGATGTGACCCGAGGCGGCCACTACGCCGACGTCGGGCGCGAGGGCGCTCAGGGCCTCGGTGGTGTCGCGGCGCACGCGCTCGGGCTGGAGGATCAGCGGGATGCCGGCCTCGACGGCCAGTTCCTTCACCGGCGTCATCAGGGCGGCGCCGGAGCGGCCGCGCGGGCGGTCGGGCTGCGTCACGACTGCGACCACCTCGGCGCCGGGCAGGTCGAGGCACGCGCGCAGCGACGGCACGGCGTAGGCGGGCGAGCCGAAGAAGACGATCCGCATGCCCTCGTGCCTCCGGTCTCCATCATCGATGCGCGCAGCGGGTGTGACGAGCGGCGGTGGAACTACGGTTTCGGACATAAGAACTCCCGCCGAGGCGGGAGTGTCGAGGAGCGCGATCGGAGTGGGGAGCGGGCGGCTAGGTGGCCGCGACGTTCCACATCGAGATCGCGAGGAAGACGATGACGACCACGATCGTCAGGCGGTGCAGCTGGCGCTGCAGGCCGCGCTTCGTGCGGAAGGTGTAGTCCTGACCGCCGAGGGCGGCGCCGAAGCCCGTGCCGCGCACCTGCATCAGCACCAGCACGATGAGCAGCGCCGAGATCAGGATCTGCGCGAGGCTGAGAAAGTCCTTCAGTTCCATGAGGTGAGGCTACGGCTCCCGGTAGGCGAGGGCAAGCGAGGAGGGCCTCGACGCGCTCGTGGCTGGCTAGTGGCTGGCGAAGGCGGCGGGGGCCTGCACCCGGAGGTCACGCTCGAAGTAGGCGCGCATCACCAGCGAGGCGAGCGCGTCGCCGTTGTGCCGGTAGCGCCGCTCGTGGTCGACGATGTCGGCGAGGACGAGGCGGGCCGTGCCGTAGTCGGCGTCGCCGGGGGCCAGGACCGCGTCGGACTGCCACTCGGGGTTCAGGGGTTCGGCGGGCAGGTTGCTGTTCGCCAGCACCATGTCCACCAGCGCGTCGTCGCCGAGGTGGCGGCGGAGCGCCGCGTAGTGGTCGGCCGCGGAGTAGCCGTCCGTCTCGCCGCGCTGCGTGGCGACGTTGCTGATGTAGACCTTGTGCGCGCGCGACTCCCGCAGCGCGCGGCCGATGCCCGGCACGAGCAGGTTCGGCAGCACCGAGGTGTACAGGCTGCCGGGGCCGACGACGATCAGGTCCGCCTCGAGCAGGGCGCGCACGGCGCCGGGGTGCGCGGCGGAGTCGCGCGGCTCGATCCAGACTTCGCTCGGGGGCGCGCCGGTGCTGGGCAGCTGCGACTCGCCGCGGATGATCGAGCCGTCGGCGAAGCGCGCCGCGAGCATCACGTCATCGAGGGTGGACGGCAGGATCTGCCCGCGCACCGCGAGCACGCGCGAGGTCTCCGTGATCGCGGCTTCCATGTTGCCGGTGACCTCGGCCATCGCGGTGATGAAGAGGTTGCCGAAGGAGTGGCCGGCGATGCCGTCGCCCGCACGCTCGTCGAAGCGGTACTGGAACAGCTCGGTGACCAGCGGCTCGGCGTCGGCGAGCGCGGCGATGCAGTTGCGGATGTCGCCGGGCGGGATGACGTGCAGGTCGCGCCGCAGCCGGCCGCTCGATCCGCCGTCGTCCGCGACGGTGACGATCGCCGTGAGGTTCGAGGTGTACTGCTTCAGGCCGCGCAGGAGGTTCGACAGTCCCGTGCCGCCGCCGATCGCGACGACGCGCGGCCCGCGATCACGCGTGCGGTTCTGGTAGACGAGGTTGAAGATGTCGCGCTGGCCGCCGGTGGAGGCGGGCAGCAGCGCGTGCGCCAGCGATCGGTTGAGCTGCCAGCCCGAGAAGATCGAGAGCCCGAGCGCCAGGCTGATGAACAGCACGCCTCGTGCCCAGCGCGGGATGAACTGGAGCGTCAGGTACGCGGTCCACTCGGGGAACGTGTAGGAGACGTAGACCTCGCGCAGGATGTACGCGAAGCCGAGGCCCATGATGGCGACGGCGATGGCAAGGAGGGCTAGCCACCGCTTGATGTGGAGGCCGACGTACAGCCACTTGGTGAAGTTGTCTCGACTCAAGAAGAGGAAACTCGCTCGCTGCCCGCCACGACGAGAATGCGCCCGCGAGGCGTCCTGGTCAACTTACCGCTCGTCGATGAAGGCCGTGTGTGCGACGCGGAGCGCGCCATCGCGCTTCCGCGACAGAACCGCCTCGCCGCTAGGAGGCGTCGAGGTGCCGTCGGATCGTCTCGGCGGCGGCGTTAGCGTCCGCTCGGCCCTTCATCTCGCGCATCACCTGCCCGACGAGGAAGCCGATCGCGGCCTGCTTGCCGGCGCGGTAGTCCTCGACGGCCTTCGGGTTCGCGGCGATCGCCTTCTGGGCGACCTCGTCGATCGCGCCGGCGTCGGTGACCTGTCGCAGCCCGCGGGCGTCGACGATCGCCTCCGGCAGCTCGCCGGTCTCGAACGCGACGTCGAGGACGTCCTTCGCGGTGGCGGCGGTGATCGCGTTGCCCGCGACGAGCCGCACGAGGTCGCCGATGTGCTGCGCGGTGACCTTCGTGTCCTGGAGCTCGGCCTCGCCCCCGACGCCGTTCAGGTGACGCGCGACCTCGCCGGCGAACCAGTGGGCGACGGGGCGCGCGTGCTCGCTGCCCGCAAGGCGCACGGCCTCCTCGAACGCGTCGCCGTCGGCGCGTGACTCGGTCAGGTGCCGCGCCTCGTCGGCGGACAGCTCGTACTGCGACTCGAAGCGCGCACGGCGCGCGGTCGGCAGTTCGGGGAGTCGCGCGCGGAGTGCCTCGATGGTGTCGGGGGAGACGTGGACCGGGGGCAGGTCGGGCTCGGGGAAGTAACGGTAGTCGCTCGCTTCCTCCTTCGAGCGCTGCGAGACGGTCTCGCCGGTGGCGTCCACGTACCCGCGCGTCTCCTGCACGATGCGCTCGTTCGCGTCGAGCATGCGCGTCTGCCGCTCGATCTCGAACTCGATCGCGCGCTGCACGCTGCGGAACGAGTTCATGTTCTTCACCTCGACCTTGCGGCCGAGCTCTGCCTGCCCGATGGGGCGCAGCGACACGTTCGCGTCGCAGCGCATGCCGCCCTTCTCCATGTCCGCGTCCGCGATGCGGAGGTAGCGCATCACCTGCCGCAGCGTGCGGAGGAACGCGCCCGCCTCGGCGGCGGAGTGCATGTCGGGCTTCGTCACCAGCTCCATCAGCGGCGAGCCGGCGCGGTTCACGTCCATCAGCGAGTACGTCTCGATGCCGTTGTCGCGGTGCATCAGGCGCGCCGTGTCCTCCTCGAGGTGGATGCGCTCGAGGTGCACCGCGCGGCGCACGCCGTCGACCTCGATCTCCAGCTCGCCGTCGAGGCAGAACGGCTGGTCGAACTGCGAGATCTGGTAGCCCTTCATCAGGTCGGGGTAGGGGTAGTTCTTGCGGTCGAACTTCGCGTACGCGGGCAGCGTGCAGCCGAGCGCGAGGCCGGCGAGCAGCGTGCTGGCGACGGCCTCCTCGTTGATCACCGGCAGCGTCCCCGGCATGCCGAGGCATACGGGGCAGACGTGCGTGTTCGGCTCGGCGTCGAAGTACTCGCGGTCGCAGCCGCAGAACATCTTGGAGCGCGTCTTCAGCTGGATGTGGACCTCGAGCCCGATCACGGTCTCGTACTTCGTGCGGGTCTCGGTCGTCACGCGCTCACTCCCGTGCTGCTCTCCTCGCGGAGTGCGCTCCCTCAGCGGGGGCACGCTCCCATCCTAGCGCGGCGGCTCGTCGAGGGCCTCTCGAGGCGCCCGATGGGGCGGCGCCTTCACGTCGCCTTTACGTCGGCCGCGCATCCTCGGCGGGGCGCACCCGGTCGAGGGCAGTGCGGGTGCAGTGAGGAGTCCCGTGGGCATCGAGCACCGACGACTGGTGGGGATCGCGATCGCAGTCGTGGTGACGGCGGCGACGGCGGCGTGCCAGGAGCGCGACCAGCCGGAGCGCACCACGGCGACCGGCGCGGCGACCGGCTCGCCGAGCGCCCCCGGCGTGACGGCGACCGTGGCGGCGACGACGCCCCCGGCCGCCTCGACGACCCCGGGTGCCGCCTCAACGACAGCCGCTGCGACGCCCTGCGGCGACGAGCACGGCGCCGACGGTCACTTCGACGCCTGCGAGCGCGCCCGTCGCCACGGCCGCGGCGACGCCGGCCTCGACGCCCGCGCCGACGGCGGTCGCCACCGCGCGGCCGAGCGGGGCGGTGCGGAACACCTCGATCGTCACGTCGCTGTTCGAGCAGGGGATCACGATCGCCGCCGGCACCACGGTCCGCTGGACGAACGACGAGGGCCTGCAGCACACCGTCACGTCGACGGACCTGTCCGTCGAGTCGCCGTACCTCAGCGCCGGGGACAGCTGGTCGCACACCTTCGGCGCGGCGGGCCGCTACAGCTTCTGGTGCCGCCTCCACCAGCAGATGACCACCACCGTCGTCGTGCAGTAGCGCGCACGCGGGCGTCCTCGCGCACGGCGTAGACTCCCCGCATGGTCGAGGATCCCGCACCTGTGGCCGACGAGATCCTCGCGACGCCCGCGCCGCGACTCCTCACGCGTCGCCGGGCGCTGATCCTCGGGGGCACGGCGGCGCTGGCGACGGTTGGTGCGTCGGCCGGCATCGTCGTCGCGACACGCCGCCGGCAGCCGAGCGCGCGACCGCAGTCGTCGAGGACGACGAGCCGTGGCCACCGCTGCCGCTGGGCGTGTCATCCAGCGTCCCGACGGCGTTCGTCTTCAACGTCGCGGACGGCGTGCCCGAAGCGGAGGAGCGGCTCGTGCGGGAGAGCGCGACGTTCGCCGTGGAGTACTTCCGCCAGAAGACCGGCTCGTACCTCACCAACCGCCCGCGCATCCACCTCGACATGTCGCGCACGAGTGGGCCGCTCGGCGAGGCGAACGGACGCGACATCACGCTGCTGATCGGGAACCGCTTCTGGCCGCGCCTGGGCCGCGTCGACAAGATCGCGGTCGTCTGCCACGAGGTGTTCCACCTGTACCAGTCGGCGCTCGCGGGCGGGTCGTCCTCGCCGATCCTGTGGCTGATCGAGGGCGCGGCGGAGTACGCCTCGCAGATGGCGGTGATCGACGCCGGCATGCGCACGAAGGCAGACTTCGAGACGCGCGCCGTCCGGGAGGTCGTCGCCTCGCCGCAGCCGCCGCTGGCCGTGGCGCGCCGATCGCCGAATGCCACGGAGTACGCGCTCGGCGCGCTCGCCGCCAGCCAGCTCGCCGGCGACCGTGGCGTGCCACCGTTCGGTGAGTACTACCGACGCCTGCGCGACGACGCGCCGCTCGCGGCGTTCGAGGCGGCCTTCGGCGAGACGCGCGGTGCGTTCGAGGAGCGCTTCGAGCGATGGCGCGTGCAGCACGGCATCGGCGCGCTGTAGCGGTGCAACGACGACCGCTGCCCGTCGGGCCTGTGCCGACCGCGTAGACTCGACGCATGCCCGAGCGCCGCTCCCGTCCCGTGCCGCCCGGCGTGCAGTCCGATCTGTTCGTCGACCCCGCCGTGCCCGCACCGCCGCACGACGCGCCGCTGGCGGCGCGGATGCGCCCGCGCACGCTGGACGAGTACGTGGGACAGGAACAGGTCGTCGGCGCGGGCCGCCCGCTGCGCCAGATGATCGAGGCGGACCGGCTGCCCTCGATCATCCTGTGGGGGCCGCCGGGGTCCGGTAAGACGACGCTCGCCTCGATCATCGCGGCGCAGACCGAGCGGTTCTTCGCGGAGCTGTCGGCGGTCAACAGCGGCGTCGCCGATGTGCGCCGTGTGATCGCCGAGGCCGCCGAGCGCGTGAAGCTCAGCGGTCGCCGCACGATCCTGTTCATCGACGAGCTGCATCGCTTCAACCGCAGCCAGCAGGACGCCTTGCTCCCGCACGTCGAGGCCGGCACCGTCACGCTGATCGGCGCGACCACCGAGAACCCGTCGTTCTACCTCGTGGCGCCGCTGCTCTCGCGTTCGCGGGTGTTCCGGCTCGACCTCCTCGACGAGGCGGCGATCGCCGCGATCGTCGCGCGCGCGCTGGCCGATCCGGAACGTGGCCTCGGCGGCACGCCCGTGACGATCGACGAGGAGACGACGCGCACGCTCGCGCTGCTGGCGGGCGGGGATGCGCGCACCGCGCTCAACATCCTCGAGCTGGCCGTCGATGCGACGACGCCCGCGGAGGACGGGAGCCGCGCCCTGACGCGCGACACCGTCGAGCAGGCGGCGCAGGCGCCCACGCTGCTGTACGACCGCGAGGGCGACGCGCACTACGACACGATCTCGGCGTTCATCAAGACGCTGCGTGACTCCGACCCGGACGGCGCGCTCTACTGGCTCGCGCGCATGGTCGAGGCGGGCGAGGACCCGATGTTCATCGCGCGCCGCCTCGTGATCACGGCCGCGGAGGACGTCGGGCTCGCCGACCCGCAGGCGCTCCCGCTCGCCGTCGCGTGCCAGCAGGCGGTGCACTTCCTCGGCATGCCGGAGGGACGGCTCGCGCTCGCGGAGACGACGGTCTACCTCGCGCGCGCGCCGAAGTCGAACAGCGCGTACGCCGCATACAACCGCGCGCTCGAGGACGTACAGGCGACGCGCAACGAGCCGGTGCCGATGCACCTGCGCAACGCCGTCACCGGGCTGATGCGCGGCATGGGCTTCGGGCAGGGCTACCGGTACGCGCACGACGAGCCGGGACACCTCGCCCCCGGCCAGACGCATCGTCCAGCCTCGGTCGAGGGGCACACGTACTACGTGCCGGGCGCACTGGGCCACGAAGCTCGCATCGAGGCGGCGTGGGCGGCTCGCCGCCAGCCACCCGCGCCAGGCGACGACGCGGCGCGACGCTAGCGGAGGCGGAACGCGGGACGCGGGGGTGGACCTCGATCGTCGTTCTGGTACCCTCCGTCGTCCGCGCTCGTGACGGCGTGGGGCACCCACGATCCGCACGAGGAGGCTCGCACTGACCCAGGAACCCACGACGGACCACAGCGCGATGCTGCGCGGCCGCGCGCTCGCGCGGCTCCGCGCCGCGATGAACTACTGGATCGTGACGACGAGGCCGGACGGGCTGCCGCACAGCGCGCCGGTGTGGGGCGTCTGGCTGGACGACGGCCTCTGGTTCGGGACGATGGGGCAGAAGGTGCGCAACCTCGCCGCGCAGCCGTATGCCGTCGTCCACCTCGACAGCGCGGACGACGTGATCATGGTGCAGGGGCCGGTGGAGATCGTCACCGACACGTTGCGCATCGCGCGCGCCGCCGAGGCGTTCGCGCGCAAGTACGCCGACGGCGAGACGGGCGAGCCGTTCGACGTGTACCCCGCGCTCGGCGAGGCGCCGACGCTCTACCGCGTCGCGCCGGACACCGGATGGGCGTGGCTCGAAGGCGCGTTCCTCACGCACAACGCGCGCTGGTCGTTCGACGAGGGCGGGCCGTCAGCAGGCGACGACGCCGAGGGGCGCTAGCGTCCTCGACGGCCGGACGTGCGCGATCCCGAGTACCACGAGGAGCTGGACCGCGTCGGTGCGATTTCGGGCGTGGCGCGCACGCGCGGTGCCTCGACGGCGGGCTGACGGCGCTGGAAGCGCGGGAAGTGCACGCTGGTCGTCCACGGGACGCAGGAGACACACACCCACGAGCCGTCCTGCAGCACGGTCGCCACGGTGTGGCTGCGGCGATGCGTCGACTCGTTGCCGCAGCGCATCGGCATCGCGGCCTCGATCGCCTTCACGCGCGGGAGGCAGCGGCGGCAGTACGTGCCCTCGTCGCTGAGCGGCACGAGCAGCGCGATCGTGTCGCACCGCGAGCAGCGTCGATCGAGGACGCTCACGAGGCGCCTCCACCGCGGCTGGCCGAGAGACCGATGGGGCTCGACATGGCGCGATGCTAGCAGGACGCGCAGGCCGCAGAGCGTCGCGCCAGCCGGTTTCAATGAAGTTGTAATCCAGCAGACGCGGATCCCAGGTTGGTCGCATGTTCGTGCGCCGATTACGTGTCGGTGGGCGGCCCGTTGAGGGGTGGCTCCGGGCGTCGAGGCCGAAACCACGACGTCAGGCGCCTGATCGCCGCCGGGAGGCGTTCCGTCAGCGTGCGGCGGTCGGTGGCGAAGTGGCCGGCCGCGGCGCGGCCGTAGGGACGGGCGATGCGCACCGCGTACGCGCCGAAGCCCTCGTCGTGCACGGGCTGCCAGTCCTCGCGGTAGGGGCGCAGCACGCCGGCCTCGCCCACCCGGCGCGCCGAGTTCAGGAACGCGAGGCCGATGCCGCCCGACACCTCGAGGAGCGGGCGCTGCTCTGCGCGGGCCGTGGTCACGAGGCCCTCGAACAGCGCGGCCAGCTCTGCGAGCGTGGGGAGCGAGGAGGCGTCCGCGCGCAGGTCGGCGATCGCGCGCCGGAGCTCCTCGAGTTCCAGCGGCGGCACGTCGATCAGCCGCCCCGCGCGGCCCGCGGACCCGGCGAGCGCGCCGAGCAGCTGGTCGATCGACTGGAAGCGGACGCCCGCGTGGAGGATGCCGGCAGCCACCAGCTCGTCCTCGAGCGTCCGCAGGTACATGCGCGAGCCGTTCAGCACGTCCGACGCGCCGGCCAGCAGCCACAGCGGCGAGAACCCCCACGCGAGGATTGCGCCGAGCTCCGCCACGTTGCCGACGGTCTTCTGCACCGCGATGCGCCCGGCGTCCGGCCCCGGCACGGCGCCGGACAGCGCGGCGGGGTCGACGCCGCCGAGGAACTCGACGGCGATCCGCAGCGCGTTCTTCGCGGTCGCCTCGTACAGCATCGACTCGCGCACGAACCGTGGCAGCAGCAGGTGCGCGCTCTCGTAGACCCCGCCGCCGGCGATGGCGAACGCGGCGCGGATGACGCGCTCCGGAAGGGACAGCAGGAACGGCAGCTTCATCGGCACTGTCATGCTACGACCGCTCGCCGCGGATCGGTGGAGCCGGTACGCTCACGAACGGTGCGCCGGGAAGTCTGGTCGGCAGTCGATTCGTCGTTCGCCGATTCGGAGCGCGCATGCACCCCACCGAGCCTGCCTTCGAGCCTGATCGCATCGTCCTCGGCCGCGGGTCGTGGGCTGAGGCCTCGCGCATCGCCGCGATCCTCCGCAAAGAGACGTTCAGCGGTGCGCTGGTGCTCGCGGCCGCCTGCCTGGCGCTGGTGTGGGCGAACTCCCCGTTCGCGGACTCGTACCACGCGCTGCGCGAGGTGCGCGTGGGGCCGGCGGCGCTCCACCTCGACCTCACGCTGGGCGCATGGGCCGCCGACGGCCTGCTCGCGATCTTCTTCTTCGTCGTGGGCCTCGAGCTGAAGCGCGAGTTCGTCGCGGGTGACCTGCGGTCGCCGCGCCGTGCCGCGCTGCCGGTGTTCGCCGCGCTCGGCGGCATGGTCGTGCCCGCGCTGATCTTCGTCGCGATGAACCTCGAGACCGGCGACGGCGCGCTGCGCGGCTGGGCGATCCCGACGGCCACCGACATCGCGTTCGCGCTGGCGGCGCTCGCGATCATCGGCACGCACCTGCCGATCGCGCTGCGGACGTTCCTGCTGACGCTCGCCGTCGTCGATGATCTGCTCGCGGTGATCGTGATCGGCGTCGTGTACACGTCCGACCTCGACGCGCGCGCGCTCGTGCTCGCGACGATCCCGCTGGCGTGCTTCACGGTGGCGGTGCAGCGTCAGATCCGCCGGTGGTGGCTGCTGCTGCCGCTGGCGGTCGCCACGTGGGGGCTCGTCCACGCGTCCGGCGTGCACGCCACGATCGCGGGTGTGCTGCTCGGCTTCGCCGTGCCGGTGAGCCGTCGAGGCGCGCCCGGGGAGGCCGGGCTCGCGGAGCAGTTCGAGCATCGCTTCCGCCCGCTGTCGGCGGGGTTCGCCGTGCCGGTGTTCGCGTTCCTCGCCGCGGGGGTGACGGTCGGCGGTCTCGCGGGCGTGTCCTCCGCGATCGCAGACCCGATCGTGCGCGGCATCGTCCTGGGGCTCGTCGTCGGCAAGACGGTGGGCATCTTCGGGACGACGTACCTCCTCGCGCGCTTCACGCACGCCGAGCTCGACGAGGGCCTGGGCTGGCTGGACGTCTTCGGCATCTCGGTGCTCGCCGGCATCGGGTTCACCGTGTCGCTGCTGATCGGCGATCTCGCGTTTGGAGCGAGCACCATGCGCGACGACCACGTGAAGATCGGCGTGCTGGCCGGCTCGATCCTCGCGGCGGTGATCGCGTCGGTGATCCTCGGCGCGAGGAACCGCGCATACCGCCGGATCGGCGCGCTGGAGGCGATCGACGCCAACGAGGATGGCATCCCGGACGTCTACCAGCGGTGACGAAGACCAGGCCACGCCTGGGGTCGTTCGTTGGTGCCAGAGAGGTTGAACGTCGTACCTGCGGGCGTCGACGCGGTAGACTGCCCGCCAGCGACCAGTGGAGGCTCAAAATCATCGTTACCGTGCCTCGGCTGATCCGCTTCGCAGTCCTTGTCTGTGTGTTCGCGTCCGTGTTCCTCGTTCCGCGCCCGGCGTCCGCGGCGGAGCCCGGCGATGCGTACGAGGGCACGACGAGCGACGGTGGCTCGGTCCGCGTGGTGGCGCGTCCGGACGGAATCGCCGTGGTCACCGTGCGGCACCCGGATCGCGCCGGCGCCTGCACCGCCGCGTTCGAGGCCGAGACGAAGCTGCTCGGGGCGACGACGAGCCAGTTCATTGTCAACGAGGCCGCGGCGGGTGGTGGCGCGAAGGCCTCCATCAGCGGCTTCTTCTCGTTGCCCGATCGCGGCGCGGTGGCCGGTGCGTTCTCAGACATCGGTGGCATGACGCCGCGTAGCGCCACGTGGATCGCCACGCGCGTCGCGCCGCCCCCCGCCGCCATGGAGTGGCCGTACCGCGCGGGGGTGAAGCTCGAGGGCATCGCGTACAACGTCACCGGCACGCGTCTGGGCACGGCGGAGACAACGACCGCGGCCGACGGCACCGTGACCGTGCGCATCGCGGTGACGATCGGCGCATGCGAGTACCGCATGTCGCAGACCTCGACAGGGGCACTCACCGGTCCCCAGATCGATCTGTCCAGCGCGGCCGGGCGCATCGCCGCGATCACGTCGCCGACCGCGATCGGCGGCGGTTATCGCGTGGAGCCGTCGCCGACGTGTTCGGCGCCGCTCGCGGGCATGTTTGTAGCACTCGCGCCTCGGCCGGGGTTCGTCGCGCCTCCAGCGTTCGGCTTCGCGTCCACCACCAACGCCGTCTTTCAAGGCGGCAGCGCCGCCGACCTCGAAGCCGCAGCGAAGATCGCCGGCGCCACTGGCGTTTGGGCACTGGACACCGCGGGCACGCCTCGGCTGCTGATCGTGGACGCCCCGGCATGGGTGAACCAACCAGTGCGTGATGCCCTGCGTGCCGGTCTCGCTGCCAGCACCACGGTCACGCTGACCAGGTAAGGCAACGAGCGTCTCACGCGCGTCGCTGGTGCCGGGAGAGGGGGTCGAACCCTCACGGTGTTGCCACCCGCGGGGTTTAAGCCCGCTGCGTCTGCCATTTCGCCACCCCGGCACGCCCCGCGGCTCACTCGCGCGAGTGTCGAGGGCAGTCTAGGGCACGACTCGGCTAGACTCGCGAGATGCTGTTCCGCTCACGCTTCCATGATCGCATCCGTGCCGGCGAAGTGACGACGAGCGTCCGTCGCTGGCGCGCGCCGCAGGCGAAGGTCGGCGGCCGCTACCGCCTTCACTCCGGCGGCGTGTTCGAGGTGACCGCGCTCGACCCGATCGTCGAGGGCGACGTGACGGCGGAGGACGCGACCGCGGCGGGATACGCCTCGGCGGCGGAGGTGCTGGCAGACACCGGCGATCCCGAGGGCCAGCTCTACCGCATCGTGTTCCGCTACGTGGGCGACCTCCCCGACCCGCGCGCCGAGCTCGCGAACGACGCCGACCTCGACGCCGCGGCGGTCGAGGCGATCCGCGAGCGGTTGGATGCGATGGATCGCAGTCGCGCCTGGACGCGGGACGCGCTGCGGCTGATCGCCGAGAACGAGGGCGTGCGCGCCCCCGACCTCGCCGCGCGCCTCGGACGGGAGACGCTGCGCTTCAAGACCGATGTGCGGCGGCTGAAGGCGCTCGGCCTCACCGAGAGCCTCGAGGTCGGCTACCGGCTCTCGCCGCGCGGTGTCGCGTTCCTCGAGGCGGACGCCCGCTAGCGACTCCCTGCACCACGCAACGTGATGAATTCGGCACGCGCAGGCGCCGCCGCTGTTGCGCGCCGCCATTCCCGCGGGACCACGATAGGGCCGTCGTCGCGCATGGCGACGCGGACGAAGGGTGCCCATGTCGACCGATCGACCGGACGAGGCGTCACGCGCGAGCCTGTGGGTAGCGAGCACCGCTCCTCCATCGTACGAACGGCTCGCGGGCGACCTCGAGGTCGACGTGGCGATCATCGGTGGGGGCATCGTCGGCGTCACGGCGGCGCAGCTGCTGCAGCGTGCCGGTCGGCGCGTCGCGGTTCTCGAGGCGCTGCGCGTCGGGGCGCAGGCGACCGGCGGATCGACCGCGAAGGTCACATCGCAGCACGCGCTGATCTATCGCTCGCTCGTCGACACGTTCGGTGCGACCACGGCGCGGCGCTACGGCGAGGCGAACGAGTGGGCGCTGCGCGACATCCTCGAGCGCATCGAGGCGATGGGCGTGCACTGCTCGCTGGAGCGGTTCCCCGCCTACACGTTCTCGATCGACGAGGGACGGCGCGACGACCTCGAGCAGGAGGCGGAAGTCGCGGCGCGGCTGGGGCTGCCGGCGCGATACGTCACGGAGGTGCCGCTGCCGTTCGCGACGGCGGGCGCCGTCGTCTTCGACGGGCAGGCGCAGTTCGACCCGGTGCCGTATGTGCACGCGCTCGCGAACTCGGCGCGCGCGGACGGCGCGCGCATCTTCGAGGACGCCCGCGTGACGGACCTCGAGGAGCGCGGCGAACGGTCGGTGCTGACGACGGAGCACGGCACAGTCACCGCTCGCGACGTGATCGTCGCGACGGCGCTGCCCTGCTTCGACGACGGCAGCTACTACCGGCACGCGCAGCCCGGCGCGCACCTCGTGATCGCCGCGCGCGTCGAGGGCGACCGGCCGGATGGCATGTTCATCAGCATCGACGACCCGACGCGCTCGCTGCGCTGGGTCGAGCGCGATGGCGTGACGTGGATGCTGCTGGTCGGCCCGCGATTCGCGCCGGGCGACCACGACACGACCGAGGGCTTCGCGGACCTCGACCGGTTCGCGCGCGAGCACTTCGACGTGCGGTCGATCGACTACCGCTGGTGGAACGAGGACTACTACCCGGTCGACCTGTTGCCGTACGTGGGGCGCATGAACAAGGACACCGCCCACACCTACGTCGCGACCGGGTTCGGGGGGTGGGGGATCACCAACGGCCACATCGCGGCGCACATCCTCGCGGACGCGATCCTCGGGCAGCCGAACGAGTGGGCGGCGGTGTTCGACTCCACCCGCGAGTCGAAGGAGACCGATAGCTCACCGCTGGCGTCGGCGGGGCGCATGATCAGCGCGGGCGTCTCGACGGTGCGCTACGCCGCCGCGCGCCTTGTCCCGGTCAGCGCGGGCGACGTCGAGGCACTCCAGCCCGGCGAGGCGGACGTGATCGACCTCGACGGCGAGCGGGTCGCCGTGGCTCGTGACCGGGAGGGCGCGCTGCACGCGGTGTCCGCGCTGTGCTCGCACATGGGCTGCGAGCTGGGGTGGAACGAGAGCATGGAGACGTGGGACTGCCCGTGCCACGGCTCGTGCTTCGACATCGACGGCGGCGTCCTGCGGGGGCCGGCGGTGCAGCCGCTGGAGTCGAAGCAGTCCGCGATCGATCAGCGCGCTCGCCCGTAGCCTCGGCGGCGGGCGCTACCGCCCTCGACCGCGCGCGAGGCGCATGAACCACCGCAGGCCGAGGACGAAGGCGCTGACCCACGCCGCGATCACGCCGAGGCCGATCAGCAGCAGCCGATGGTCTCGAGGCTCGTCGCGCCTCGACGATCCGTCCTGGGGTGTCGTCACGCGCGGCGCTCCGTCAGCGACAGCAGCGCGCCGCCAGCGGCCTTCGGGCTGATCACGCTGATGCCCATCACCGGCGTCCGCAGCGCGACACCGCGCGCCTGCATGCCCGCGACGGTCTCCGCGAGCTGCTCCACGGCGAACGAGACGAGGTAGATGCCCTGGCCACGTTGCGCGATGCGCTTCGCCCACGGGCTGTCCTCGGTCGTCGGCATCAGGACCTCGATCATCGAGCCGTCGGGGAGGTCGAACAGCGCGGCGCGGAAGCCCTCCTCCGGCCGGTCGAGGGTGCGCGAAGGCTCGCAGCCGAGAATCTGGCGGTACTGCTCGACGCCGGCGTCGAGGTCCGCGACGGCGACCGTGATGTGATCCAGCCCGACGATCATCTGCGCTCCCTGCCTGCTGTCGCGCGAGTGTCCCCGCGCCGATCCCGATCATACGCATCCGAGCCTCGCGCGGCGGTATCCTCGACGTGACGCTTCGCGCACCTCGACGGGGGGATGATGGACGCACCCAGCCTCGAGGCCCGTACGCAGGCGATCGGCGCGGCGCTGCTGCGCGAGATGGCGCGCCACGCCCCCGGCCCGGCCGAGCGCGTCGAGGACTGGCTGCTCACCCACGCCGTCGCCGACGAGCAGTTCCGATCGCGGCTATTGCGCTTCCTCGACGTCCTCGCCGCGTTCGACGCGCCCGGCACGGACGGCGAGGTGCGGACGCTGTTCCGCGAGTACTTCGCCGACGACTTCCCGCACATCCCGTTCGCGCTCCGCTGGCTCGTGCGCATCGCGCGCGACGAGCGCATTCCCGCGGCGGTGATCGCGCAGACCGCGCGGCGCGCCGCCGAGGTCTTCGCGCGCCGCTTCATCACGCGCGAGGCAGACGAGGGCGTGGCCGGGCTGCTCACGTCGCTGGCGACGGCGGGCCGGGTCGCCTCGTTCGACCTGCTCGGCGAGGCGGTGCTGAGCGCCGGCGAAGCGGACGCCTACGAGCGCCGCTACCTCGCGCTGATCGCGCAGCTCGCGGCGCAACCCGCTGCACGCGAGCGCACGGCCGGCGGCGCACCCGCGCTCCAGGTGTCCGTGAAGCTGTCGTCGCTCACGCACCACTTCTCCGCCGTCGATCCGGAGGGCTCGGTCGCGCGCGTGCTGCCTCGACTGGTGCGCATCGCCGAGGCGGCGCGGGCGGCGGGCGTGGGCCTCGCGGTCGACGCCGAGCAGTACGACACGCGCGACCTCGTGTGGACCGCGTTCACCGCGGCGTTCGGCGCGGGCACGTCGCTCGCGGACTGGCCGGACGCCGGCGTCGTGGTGCAGGCCTACCTGCGCGACGCCGAGGCGCACGTGCAGCGCGTGATCGCCTTCGCGCGCGAGCGGGGGACGCCGTTCCAGGTGCGGCTGGTGAAGGGCGCGTACTGGGACTACGAGACGGCCGTCGCCGCGGCGAACCGCTGGCCGCCGCCGGTGTTCCAGGTGAAGGCGGCGACCGACCGGTCGTTCGACGCGTGCGTGGCACGGCTCCTCGACGCCTCGGAGGCCGTGCGCCTCGCCGTCGCGAGCCACAACCCACGCACCCACGCGCGCGCCCGTGCGCTGGCCGAGGCGCGCGGGCTGCCGGTGTCCGCGATCGAGCACCAGACGCTGCACCGCACGTCCGAGGCGATGAGCCGCGCGCTCGCGCTCCAGGGCTGGGTGGCGCGCGACTACGTGCCGGTCGGCGAGCTGCTGCCGGGGATGGCCTACCTCGTGCGGCGCATTCTCGAGAACTCCTCGCAGGCGGGCTTCCTGATGCGCAGCCGCCAGCACGCGACCGCCGCGCAGCTGCTCGCGCCGCCGGAGGACACGCCCGACGTCGCCTCGATCGCCCCGGACGGTGCGCCCTTCGAACGCGCGCCGGGTGCGCGGTGGTTCGACCCCGCGTTCCGCGCCGCCTTCGACGTCGCGCTCGCGTCGAGGCTTGCCGCGCCCCCGTCGCGCGTCGCGCTGCCCGAGGGCGTCGAGGCCGATCGCACCGTCGAGGTGCACAGCCCCTCCGCTCCGGATGGCCCGCCCGTGGCGATCGTCGAGTTCGCGGGCGCGCGTAGTGCGGGTGCCGCCGTCGAGCGCGCTCGCGCCGCGCAGCCCGCATGGGGTGCGACGAGCGCCGCCGCGCGCGCCTCGCTGCTGCGGCGCGCCGCCGACCTGCTCCTCGCGCGCGGCCACGAGTTCGCCGCGACGATCGTGCGCGAGGGCGGGCGCGACCGCGCCGGCGCGTGGGGCGAGGTGGAGGAGGCCGTCGACTTCCTGCGCTGCTACGCGACGGACGCGGAGCGGTACGCCTCGGCGGCCGGGGGGCGCATCGCGCCGCGCGGGGTGGTGGCGGTGATCCCGCCGTGGAACTTCTCGCTGTCGATCCCCTGCGGGATGGCCTCGGCGGCGCTGGCGGCGGGCAATGCGGTGGTGCTGAAGCCCGCCGGGCAGACGCCGCTCGTCGCCTCGATGCTCGTCGCGCTGCTGCACGAGGCAGGCGTGCCGCCGGACGTCCTGCAGTGCCTGCCGGGCGACGGCCGCGACGCGGGACAGGCGCTGGTGGACGACCCGCGTGTCGCGCTGGTCGCGTTCACCGGGTCGCGCGCGGTCGGCACGGCGATCCGCGAGACGGTGCTGCGCGGGGCGACCGAGGCACGGCGACCGCGCTCCGTGATCGCGGAGATGGGCGGCAAGAACCCGGCACTGGTCTTCGACGACGCCGACCTCGACGAGGCCGTGACGGAGGTCATCGCCTCGGCGTTCGGGCACGCCAACCAGAAGTGCTCCGCGATCTCGCGCGTGATCGTCGCGCGCTCGATCGCGGAGCGGTTCACCGCGCGGCTGGTCGATGCCGCCTCGTCGCTCGTCTGCGGCGCCGCCGAGGATCCTGCGACCGAGGTCAACCCGATCATCGACCGCCGTGCGTCGGAGCGGCTGCGCGAGGCGGCGAACGTCGCGCGGAGCGAGGGACGCGTGCTCCTCGATCGGTTCGAGGCGCCCGCCGGGACGATCGTGCACGGCCCGCTGATCGTGGAGATCGACGCGGCGCACGCACTCACGGCGCGCACGGCGACGGAGGAGCTGTTCGGACCGATCCTCGCCGTGATCCCCGTAGAGAACGAGGCCGATGCGCTGCGCATCGCGAACGGGACCGGGTACGCGCTCACCTCCGCGCTGTTCTCGCGCAGCCCTCGACGGATCGAGCGCGTCAGCCGCGCGATCGAGGCGGGACACGTGTACGTGAACCGGCGCTCCACGGGCGCGCGTCCCGGCATCGAGCCGTTCGGCGGCATGCGCTTCTCCGGTACCGGCCCGAAGGCCGGCGGCCCCGACTACCTCTGGGCGTTCTACGACCGCCTCGACGCGCCGTTCGAGGACGACGCGCCGCCTGCCGGCGGTGTGGGTTCGGTCGAGGGCCTCGACGGGCCGGCGAGGTGGGACGCTCCCGTCACGGCGCGCATCGCGGCGGTCGAGCGCGCGGCGCTCGCGCTCACGGCGACGTCGCCGGAGATCGCGCGCGTGCTGCTCGAGGTCGCGACGCAGGCCGAGGTGGAGATCGCGCGCCCGTGGCCGACGGTGCAGGTCGCCGGGCAGGAGACGCAGATGCGGTACGAGGTGCCGCGCGGCCTCGGCGTGGTGCGCGCGACCGGACCGGACGCGCTGTGGTGGCTGCTCGCGCCGCTGCTCGCGGGGAACGCCGTCGCGCTCCTCGGATCGCCCGCGCTCGCCGCGACGGTGCGCGCGCTGCACGAGGCCGGCGTCCCGCGCGAGGTGCTGCGCGCCGTCGAGGGTGATGTGTCCCGCCTCGTCGCGCTGGCGGGCGAGGGCGCGGTGGCGTTCGTCGCGTGCGATCACGGCCCGTTCCGTGCGCTGGCGGCTGCGACTGGCGTCACGCACGAGCGGCAGGTCGCGCTGCGCGCGCTGCTCTCGCCCCTCGACAGTCCGCAGCCGCGCGAGACGGGGTTCGTGGCGCGCTTCGCGTGGCCGCGTGTCGTCGCGTCGCGCACGCTGCGTCACGGTGCGAACCTGCCGTTCGCACCCGCCTCGGCCGACGCAGCCGGCGAGGACGCCTGACGCGATACACTCGCGCCCACACTGGTCCGCAGTCGCGAAGGAGTGTCCGTGATCACCTCGCTCGACCACGTCGACATCCTCGTCCGCGACTGGGACGCGGTCATCGAGCAGTACAAGGCGATCCTCGGCACCGACCGCGTCACGATCAGCGACGACACGCCGGAGCGCGGCTTCAAGCTCGCGCGGTTCGACGTGGGGCGCGGCCAGAGCATCAACATCGTCGCGTCGACGCACGAGGGCAGCCCGTGGGCGCGTCACCTCGAGAAGCACGGCGACGGCATCTACCTGTTCAGCCTCGGCGTCACCGACCTCGAGCAGACCGCCGAGGAGATGCGCGCGCGCGGCGTGCGGATGCCCGCGCCGTACGGCGGGCTGCGGGTGATCCACCCCGCCTCGGCGGGCGGCGCGCTGATCCACCTCGGCGAGAAGCGCCAGCCGCCCACCCAGCCGCCGGCCGCCCCGCCCGCCTAGCCGCGGCGGAGTCGAGGCGCCCGGATCGCCGTGACCGCGGCGATCGCCAGCAGCACGCCGCCCGCGAACGTCAGCGCCGTCGAGAGGCCGAGCGTGTCGGCGATCGCGCCGAGGATGATCGGGCCGACCCAGCCCAGCCCGAACGCCGCGTTCCACGCGCCGAGCGCGCGCCCGCGGCGGCGGTCATCGACGGTCGACTGCACCATGATCACCTCGAGCGTGTCGACCAGCGCCGTGCAGGCGCCGAGGCCGAGCGCGATGGCGACCGCCAGCAGGTAGACCTGCGTGCCGCCGAGGGCGATGAGCAGCGACCCGAACGCGGCGAACACGAGGATGAGCAGCAGGCCGTGGCGCACGCGCTCGCCGGCCCCCGCCAGCGCGATCGTCGCGATCACCGCCCCCACCGACGCGACCGCCGACAGCGTCCCGAACCCCACCGCGCCGACGTGCAGCACCCGCTCGGCGAGCGCCGGGAGCAGCGAGGTGTACGAGAAGCCGAAGATCTCCGCCGCCGCCGCAAGCCCCAGCAGCGTCGCGAGCATCGGCTCATGGCGCACCATGCGCAGGCCCTCGACGGTGTCGGCCACCAGCGAGTGACGGCCGGCGGGCGGTCGCTTCCGCGGATCCGCGACGCCGAGGTAGACGATCGCGGCGATCGTGAGCATCGAGGCGCTCAAGAACACGCTGGCCGCCACGCCCGCCCACGCGATCAGGAAGCCGCTGGTGATTGCACCGATGGCGCCGATCGCGCGCTGGCCGCCCCACATCACGCTCACCGCCCGCGCGCGCCTCGACGGGCCGACGAGGTCGCCGGCGAGCGTCTGGAGCGATGACGCGCCGCTGAACGTGCCGGCGATCGCGCTGAGCGTGATCAGCGCGAACAGCAGGACGAACGATGGATAGCCGCTGCGCACGAGGATCGCGATCGCCAGCACCGCGCCGACCTTCGCCGCCATCGCGACCGCGATGATCCGGTTGCGGGGGTAGCGATCGGAGACGGCGCCGGCGATCGGCCCGAAGACGATGTTCTGGGCGTACTGCGCCGTCGCGACGAGGCCGGTGAGCAGCGCGGAGCCGGTCGCCTCGAACACGAACCAACTCACCGCGAGCCGCTCGCTGAGCTGCCCGAACGACGAGATCAGCGTGCCGATCCACAGGCGCCGGAAGGCGGGGAAGCGGAAGAGGTCGGTCGCGCGCCCCGGCCCGGCGGTGATCGCCTCCGGATCGGCCGCGAGGACCTCGGCGACCGCCTGGTCGTCCTGGTGTTCGTTCACGTCGCCGTCTTACTGCTGCGGTCTCGGGTGGACGCCACGGTACGCGAGGCCGCCCGCGCCGTCAGACGCCCGGTGTGACCCCGACGCGCGGGGCGATGTCGGGGAACTGCTGCCCGAAGCGCGCCCAGACGGCGTCGACGGCACGCTGCGCCTCGGCGACGACCGCCTCCTCGTCCATGCCGAGGATCGTGCCGCCCTGCATCAGGAAGCGCCCGTCCACCATCACCGAGTCCACGATCCCCGGGTGCCCGTAGTGCACGATGTTCGACACGATGCTCGAGATCGGCCGCATGCTCGGGTGGTTGAGGTTGATCAGCGCGAGGTCGGCCTTCTTGCCCGCCTCGATGCTGCCGAGGTCGTGCTCCCGGCCGATCGCTGCCGCGCCGTTCCGGGTCGCGGCGTCGAACATCACCTGCGGCGTCGGCGACACGCCCCCGCCGAGGTTCGCGCGGTGCGCGCTGATGCCGCTGTGCAGCGCGGCGAGCATGTCCTCCGACATGTTGTCGGTGCCCAGCGAGATGTTCACGCCCGCCTCGCGGATCTTCGTGACGGGGGAGCGCGGGGTGCCTCGACGCGACCCGCTGTGCGGGCAGTGCGCCATGTGCGTGCCGCGGGAGGCGAGCAGGTCGACGTCCTCGGGCGTGCAGAAGCTCCAGTGCGCGCCCAGCACGTCGGGCGCCGCCCAGCCGTGATCGTCGAGGTACTGCGCAGGGGTGCGTCCGTGTGCAGCCTGCACCTGGTCGACCTCGGCCTGGCTCTGCGCGAGGTGCACGGTGCGCCGCACGCCGTGGCGCTCGGCCAGCTCGCGCAGCTCGTCCAGCATCCACGGCGAGCAGTTGTCCGCGGCGTGCGCGGCGACCATGCACTGCACGCGCCCGTTGTCGTTGCCGTGGAAGCCCTCCAGCAGTGCGCGCGCGCGGTCGAGGAACGCCTCGCCCCAGGCGCGGTCGTACTCGTACGTGCCGTGGCGGATCTCCAGCGTGCGCGCGTCGGCGCAGCTCTCGCTCAGGTACAGCCGCAGCCCGGAGTCGGCCATCGCCTGCGCGTACGTCGCGACGTGCCGCAGCGGGTCGACGAGCGTGGTCGTGCCGGACCGGATCGCCTCGAGGCACCCGAGCGCGGCGATCGCGGAGCGCTCCTCCGGCTCCATCGCGAAGGTGATCGGCGACATGTAGCCGTACACGGCGCCGCCCGTCATGTCCTCGACGGTCCCGCGCAGCACGAGCAGGACGTTGTGCGTGTGTGCGTTGACGAAGCCCGGCAGCACGGCCTTGCCGCGTGCATCGACCGTCGCGAGCGTGGGGTGCGCGGCGCGCACCTCGCCGGTCGTCCCGACCTGCGCGATCGAGTCGCCGAGGATCGCGACGGCGCCGTCGGGGATGATGCGCCGCTCGGCGTCCTGCGTGATCACGAGCGCGTTGCTGATGATGGCGTCCACGTGGCCTCCCACCGTCGCTGCCGAGGTCGCTGGTGCGGCGGGAGCGTACCACGTACGTTGTTTCTCGCCGGTGTCGGCCATGATTCAGCGCGACTGCGCAGTGGTAGCATGCGGCCCCGCTCGCGAGCGTGGAGAGGATGGCGATGGGCACCACGCACGAGGTCTTCGCCGAGACGTTCTACCGCACGTTCTCCGCGACCAACCCGGTGCTCGCGCGGATCGCCGCCGGCGACACGGTGCGGACGAGGACGCTCGACGCGGGCGGGCAGGACGAGCACGACGTGCGCCGGTCCGACCCCGCGAACCCGCTCACCGGGCCGTTCTACATCGAGGGCGCCGAGCCGGGGGACGCGCTCCTCGTGCGGTTCGACCGCGTGCGCTGCAACCGCGACTGGGGCTTCAGCGCGAACCGCCTGCGCCTCGTCGGGCTGCTCCCCGAGGCCGTCGAGGGCATCTACTCGAATTTCTACCGGCAGGATGTGATCCGCCCGGGCCGCGCCGACATCATCCCGTGGGACATCGACCGGGCGGCGGGCCTCGTGCGGCTGCGCGAGCCGGTGGCCGAGGTGTCGCGGCTCGAGTTTCCGATCAGCACGATGGTCGGCTGCTTCGGCGTCGCGCCGGCCGGCGGTTTCGTGCCGACCTCGCTCCCGTCGGGCGCGTACGGCGGGAACGTCGACTACAACCTCGTCGGCGAGGGTGCGACGATCGTGCTGCCGGTCTACCACCCCGGCGCGTACCTCTACGTCGGCGACGGGCATGCGCTCCAGGCGGACGGCGAGCCGCTCGGCACAGCCGTCGAGACCACCCTCGACCTCGAGTTCACCGTCGAGGTGCGCCGGGGCGCGGCCCCGCCCGGCCCGCGGGTCGAGACGGCGGATGTCATCGCCTCGATCGGGAGCCAGCCGGAGTTCGTGAGCGACCTCGACCGCGCGCTGCAGATGGCGACGACGGACATGGTGCACTGGCTGGGCGCGGACTACGGGATGCCGGCGTGGGAGGCGCACCTGCTGATCGGCATGGTCGGCCGCTACGACGTCGTCACCGTGGCCGGATCGATGGCGCTCCGCATCCCGCGCGAGCACCTGCCGCCGCGCCTCCGCTCCTAGCCCCTCGTCGCCTGCCGCGCCGAGGATCGCGACCGTGCGGTACTGTCACCGCGACGCGTGGCGACGAGCGCAGCAGGAGGTCTCCGTGGCGCTGGACATGATCATCCGAGGTGGGCAGGTCGTGACGCCGTGGGGCGTCGGCCACTGGGACATCGGCGTGCAGGGCGAGCGCATCGCCGCGATCGCGGAGCCGGGCGCGCTGCCGGACGCGGGCGCGCGGATCCTCGACGCCACCGGCAAGATCGTCATCCCCGGCGGCATCGAGCCGCACGCGCACGCGGCGTTCAAGTTCGTCTACCCGTGGGCGCTCGAGGCCGGTCATCGCGCGGCCGGGCCGGATGAGATCTCGAAGGCGTGCGCCTTCGGCGGCACGACGACCGTGGTCGACTTCGCGAACTGGCGGCCGGGCGGCGCGCTGATCGACGCGATCGGCAACCGCGACGAGATCTTCCGCGGCAACTCGTACACCGACTACTCGTTCCACACGGTCCTCGTCGGCATGGGCACCGAGGGCGCGACGCGCGAGCAGCCGATCCCGATTCCGCTCGACCTGATCACGCAGATCGGCGGGGTGATCGAGGCGGGCTTCAGCTCGTTCAAGGTGTGGACGACCAACACCACCTCGACGCGCGCCCGGCAGATGACGGACTTCGGTGCCGTGTTCGGGATGATGGAGCAGATCGTCGCGCACGGCGGCATGCTCGCGGTCCACGCGGAGGACGAGGACATCGTCATGTACATGAGCCGCGTGCTGCACGAGCAGGGCAAGACGCACACGCGGTTCCTGCCGACGGCGCACCCCGCGCTGTCGGAGGACCTCTCGTTCCGCCGCGTCATCCGCCTCGCCGAGGTGACGGGCGCCGCGATCTACCTGATGCACGTCAGCGCGAAGGAGGGCGTGCAGGCGATCGCCGAGGCGCGCAGCAAGGGCCTGCCGGTCTTCGCCGAGACGCTGCACCACTACGCGACGTTCCCCGCGTCGGTGTACGACACGGAGGACGGCCCGCTCTACCACACGTACCCCTCGCTGAAGTACGAGGACGACAACGAGGCGCTCTGGCAGGGCCTGATCAACGGCACGATCCAGACCGTCGCCACGGACGCGATCCTCTGCGCGCGCGACCTCAAGCTCGGCGGTCACACGATCGAGGACACCGTCGGCGGCAACCCCGGCGTCGAGGAGCGCGTAGCGATCACCTACACCGAGGGCGTCGTGAAGCGCGGCATGTCGCTCCGCCGGTTCGTCGACGTCACGTCATCGAACGCCGCGAAGATCCTCGGCATGTACCCGCGGAAGGGTGCGATCGCGCCGGGCAGCGACGCGGACATCGTGCTGCTCGACCCGACCGTGCGGAAGCCGCTCGGCCTGGAGGACCTGCACGGCGTGGACCACAGCGTGTGGGAGGGCTGGGACATCCACGCGTGGCCGACGACCACGATCCTGCGCGGCAAGATCATCGTGCAGGACGGGCAGCTGCTTGGCGCCCTGACCGACGGCCGCCTGATCGCCGACCGCCGCACGTCGCCGGAGATCCTCACCGGCCCCGCCTGCTAGCCTCGAGGCAGTGAGCGAGGAACAGCCTTCGAGAGCACGGTCCGTCTCGGTCGCCGCGACCGCGGCGGTGGTGGCGACCGGCCTCGCGCTCGTCGCGCTCTATGCGAGCGCGACCGCGGGCCTGTTCCTGCCCGAGTTCTTCCAGCCGACCGGCTCCGCGCTGGGATGGATCGACATGCTGGGGCCGGGCCGGCGTGCGCCGGCGGTCGCCTACCTCCAGCTCACCGTCGGCGCGATGCTGCTCTACGCGGTCGCCCTCGTCCTCGCGTGGCGCTGGCGCGCCCGGGTTCCTCGCGTGCTGTTCCTGGCGTTCCCGGTGCTGTTCGCGAGCGCGCTGGTGCTGATGTACCCGCCGACGGCGGCCTCGGACCTGTTCCACTACCACGCCGACGCGCGGACGGCGTGGCTCTTCCGGCTGAACCCGTTCGTCGTCCCGCCCGGCGACACCGATTATCCGTTGCTGTTCAGCTGGAACACGCAGCCGTCGCCCTACGGGCCTGCGTGGACGCTGCTCACGGGCATCTTCGCCCCGCTGATGACCCCCGACGAGCATCTGCTCGCCACGCTGGTCGGGTTCAAGCTGCTCGCCGCCGCGAGCTTCCTCGGCTGCGCGTGGCTGGTCCACCGCACCGTCTCGGAGACGCACCCGGGGCGCGAGACACTCGCGTTCGTGCTGTTCGCGTGGAACCCGTTCGTGCTGCTGCGGGTAGTCGGGAACGGGCACAACGACCTCGTCATGCTGTTCTTCGTGCTCCTCGCGTTGCTCGCGGCGCGACGGCGCGCCTGGACGGCGCTGCTGGTGCTGCTGGCGGGGTCGGTGCTGATCAAGTACATCTCGGCGCTGCTTGGCCCGCCGATCCTGCTGTACGCGTGGTGCTCCCTCGAGGGGCGTCCGATCGACCGCGCGCGTGCGCTCGCACCGGGCCTCGCGCTGGCGGCGGGGTTCGCGGTGCTCGCCTACGCGCCGTTCTGGGCCGGGACGGCGACGTTCGCGGGCATGCTCCAGCAGACGGGACAGATGATCACCTCGACCCCCGACGTGCTGCGCGCGCTGCTCTCAGGCGAGGTGCAGGGCGCCGAGGATGCCGCGCTCGCCCGCGCGCTGACCGGCGGCGCATTCGCGTTCGTCGCGACGCTGGTGGCGTGGCAGGCACGACGAGGATTCGACTCGCTCGTGGTCGCGAGCTTCCACCTGATGTTCTTCTACCTGCTGCTCGCGTCCGGGTGGTTCCGGCCGTGGTACATGCTGTGGCCGGCGACGCTGCTCGCGCTCTACCCCACGCGCGCAGGCATCGCGCTGTTCGTCGTGATGACGACGAGCAACCTCTTCCCGGACCTCGTCGAGCACTACCGCTACGACTGGGGCCTGGAGCCGTTCCGGGCGCTGATCGCCCCGGTGGTCGTCCAGTTCACGTTGCCGGCAGCGGTCTGGCTGGTCGCGGCGCTGTGCACGCGCAGCCTCGACCTAGGCGCCTCGGCGCATCGTGCGCGCACCGGCGTCGAGGAACCGAGCGAGGTGGAGCGGGCCGCCGGCTAGATCGCGCGCCGCTGGCTCATCGAGCCGCGGTCGGCGCGCGTCGAGTCAGGCGAGGTGTGTTGGAGGCCACGATGGGAATCGAACCCATGATGGAGGTTTTGCAGACCTCTGCCTTACCACTTGGCTACGTGGCCCCGAGGGCGAGGCCCCGGTCCGAGGTGGAAGGCGGGTTGCTTCGCGATGGGGAGAAGAATGGAGCGGAAGACGAGGCTCGAACTCGCGACCCCGTCCTTGGCAAGGACGTGCTCTACCACTGAGCTACTTCCGCCCGAATGACCGATCCCTGCCGTAGCAGGCCTCCCTCAGCAGGGAGGTGGTGCCCAGAATGAGATTTGAACTCATACGCCCGTAAGGGCACTGCCCCCTCAAGACAGCGTGTCTGCCGATTTCACCACCTGGGCGCCGATTGTGTCCAGCCCGACCGTGTCCAGCCGGACCGTGTCTAGCTGGCAGGAGTGGAGGGGTTCGAACCCCCGACCTACGGTTTTGGAGACCGCCGCTCTGCCAACTGAGCTACACTCCTGCGGCCTGTCACAGAGTCTAGCAATGGATCGGCCGAGGTGGAACCCCGCCCCTCGCACGGCGGCTAGCGATTCCTCGGACGCCTCATCGAGGTCACTCGGAAGCCGAGCCGGGTCGCCCAGCGGGGCAGCCACCGCAGCGCCAAAGCGACATAACGAACGATGCGCGGCGTCCACACCACCGTCGCGCCGCCGTCGAGGCCGCTCAGGACGTCCGCCGCCACACGCTCCGGCATCACCGCGAACGGCATCGAACGCTGGCCGACGGTCATCCTGCTGTAGACCCACCCCGGCCGCACCGTCATCACACGCACGCCGGTGCCGCGCAGCGCGTCCCGCAGGGCGTCGGTGAATGCGTCGAGGCCGGCCTTCGCACCGGCGTACGGGGCCATCGAGGGGCGGGCGTGCTGCCCGGCGACGGACGACAGGACGATCAGCGTGCCGTGCCCCTGCGCCACCATCTGCTGCGCGATGGCGAGGGCGCTCGCGACCGCGCCGGCGTAGTTCAGCGCCGCGATGTGGCCCGCCTCGGCGGGGGTCTCCTGCAGGACGTCGCGCTCGTCGAGGCGCCCGAACGCCACGATCGCGATGTCGACGTCGCCGGTGCGCGCACGGGCGCGATCGAACGCGTCGATGATCACCGACTCCTGCGCGTCGATCTGCTCGGCGTCGAACGGGATCACCTCGACGTTCGCGCCGGCGCTGCGCAGCGCTTCCGCGGGGGCGTCGAGCGCCTCCGGACGGCGGGCGGCGAGGACGACGCCGCGCGCGCCGCGCTCGACCAGCGCCCGGGTGATCGCGAGGCCGATCTCGGAGCCGCCGCCGAGGACGAGCACCGTGCGCGCGCGGCCCGTGGCGTCCGTCATCGTGGGCCCCTCGTCGCGCCGCGGGTGAGCCCGAGCCGGCGATCGAGGTCGGACGTCAGCACGCCGCGCGGATCGACGCGCGCCTGCGTCTCGCGCCACTCGTCGATGCGTGGGTACATGAGCGGCACCATCTCCGCGCGCATCCGCGCGTCCTTCGCGAGGTAGACGCGCCCGCCCGCGGCGGCAACACGCTCGTCCAGCGTATCGAGGAAGGCGCCGAGCACGGGGGCGCCTGCCGGGAAGTCCACCGCGAGCGTCCAGCCCTCGATCGGGAACGAGAGCGGCCCGTCGCCGGCGGCGCCGAGGCGTTTCAGCACCGCGAACGCCGGCACGGCCGGGGCCCCGTCCGCGATCGCCTCGACGATCGTGCGCAGCGCGGCGTCGGCGCCGATCGGCAGCGCGCACTGGTACTGCAGCAGTCCGCGCGGGCCGTACAGCCGCGGCCACGCGCCGAGGGCATCGAGCGGCGCGTTGAACGCGTCGAACGATTGGAGCGCCTCGGCGCGGATCGGCCGGCGGAGCCACAGCTCGTTGAACGCGCGCACCGAGGCGTGCCGCACGAGGTTCACCGGCACGACCGCCGGCACCGCGAGCCGGAGCGCGCGGCGCCCGGCCTCGCCTCGCGCGCTCGGGGCGTCGAGGTCGATGCGGTCCGCCGCGCCGACGATGCCGCGCCCGCGCCCGCCGACGAGGTCGATCCACGCGACCGAGTAGCGATGCCGCGCGTCGGCCTCGACCAGCGCCAGCATCGTGGCGTCGAGGTCGCGTGTGCGCGTGGTGGTCACGCGGACCGTCCCCGACGCGCGTTCGAGGCGCAGCGTTGCCGCCGCGATCACGCCGGTGAGGCCCATCCCGCCGGTCGTCGCGTCGAAGAGCGCGCGGTCGGATGCCCTCGTCACCTCGCGGGTCTCGCCGTCGGGGAGGACGAGGGTGATCGCCTCGACGTGCGCGCCGAAGGAGCCGTCGCGGTGGTGGCCCTTGCCGTGCACGTCGGCCGCGATCGCTCCGCCGACCGTGACGATGCGCGTGCCGGGCACCACCGGCAGTACCCAGCCGTGCGCGGCGATCGCGCGCCCGATCGCGTCGAGGCTCGCGCCGCCGCCGGCGACGACCGTGCCGCGCTCCGCGTCCACCGCGCCGATCGCGTCGAGGGCGGTGCAGTCGAGGACGGTGCCGCCGCCGTTCTGGGCGGCGTCGCCGTACGCGCGACCCAGTCCGCGCGCCGTCACGCCGCGCGCGCCGATCGTGTCGAGCGCTGCGCTCGCCTCGTCACGCGACGCGGGGCGCACGACGGTCGCGACGGACGGGGCAGTGCGGCCCCAGCCGGTCAGGCGCTGGCGAGTCCCGGGGACGAACACTCGTGGCTCCACTCGCCATCGCTGTGCATGTCGATGCGATCACGGTAGGCCGCACGCACGAGGGGCGCACGCACGGAGGGGGCGCGCTACGCTCGCGCAGCGTCCACCGCGCGCGCGGAGGAGACCGAGGAGCGTCGATGGGCTCGCAGCACGCATGGATCGCCGTGTGGCGGTCGATGCGCCCCGGCCAGTGGCAGAAGAACCTGATCGCGTTCGCGCCGCTGCTGTTCTCCGCGGGCAGCGGGTGGAATCCCGCCGACGGCTCGGTCGCCCTCGGCCTGCTCGGGCGGGCGGCGTTCGGGTTCGCGCTGCTCTGCCTCGCGGCGTCGGGCGGCTACCTGCTGAACGACGCACGCGATGCCGGTGCGGACCGCGTGCACCCCACGAAGCGGCTGCGTCCCGTCGCCGCCGGCGACCTCGGCATCGACGCGGCGATCGCGGCGGGGCTCGGGCTGATGTTCGCGGCACTCGCCAGCGCCGCGTTCTTCGACGGTGCGCTCTTCGCGGCGATCTCCGCGTACGTCCTGGTGACGATGGCCTACTCGCTCGCGCTGCGGCGGTTCGCAGGCCTCGACGTGGTCGCGCTGGCGGCGGGGTTCGCGCTGCGCGTGGTCGTGGGGGCGGCGACGATCGCGGTGCCGGTGTCGGCGTGGATCGTCGTGTGCACGGCGCTCGGCGCGGCGTTCGTGGTGCTGGTGAAGCGCGCGCAAGAGCGCGCGCTGCTGCACGAGGCGGCCCCCGCGCACCGCTCGTCCCAGAGCGCGTACGGCACGATCGATGTCGAACGCCTCGCGCGCGCCGTGGCGCTGGTCACGGTCGCTGCGTATGCCATGTACACGTGGAGCGCGCCGAACCTGCCGGCGAACCACGCGATGGTCGTCACCGTGCCGCTGGTCGCGTTCGGCCTCGTGCGCTACGGCATCGCCGCGCGCCGCGCGCCGGAGCGCAACGCGGACGAGCTGATCGCGCACGACCGGCCGCTGCTGCTCACCGTGATCGCGTTCGCCGTTGTGGCGTTCGCCGTGCTGGTGGTCGCCCGCTAGGACTTGCCGCCACTCTGCTGGTCGCGCAGGAAGCGTTCGAGGTCGTCGAGGAGCTCGTCCGGCGACGGCAGCTCGTCGGTGTCCGCGGCGAGTGCATCCCCGGTCGGCCCGGTGATCGCTGCCTGCGAGGGACGTTCCGTGTCGTACTGCTCCTCGAGCTGCCGCACGTATGCGCCCGCGTCGGTCGACTCCTCCAGGACCTCGCGCACCTGCTCCTCGAAGCGCGCGCTCTGCTCATCGAGGCCCGTGCGCGAGGTGCTCGTGCCGAAGCCACGGTCGATGTAGTCCACGAGCGACACGCCGACGTTCGGGTTGGGGCCGATGGTCAGGTAGTGCGGGACCAGCGCCCAGAGGCTCGCGTTGCGCCAGCCCAGCGCGCGCAGGTGCAGGTTCAGCACGCCGACGATTCCCGTCGATCCCTGGTACCTCGAGGTCGGCGCCTTCAGCCCGAACGTCGTCTCGAAGTCGATGTCCGACGCGGACAGGGTGACGGGCAGCGGGCGCGTGTGCGGCACGGCGGCGGGCTGCGCCGCGAGCGTGATGCTGGTGGTGCAGCCGACCGCGCGCAGCACGTCCTCCATCGCTGCGAGGAACGTCTTCCAGCGGAGGTGCGGCTCGATCCCGGCGAACAGCACGAAGTCGCGATCGGATCCCGGCGGGCTCGCGACGAGGAACGAGTTCGACGGCCACGTGATCACGCGTGCCTCGTTCTCCACGTGCACGCGCGGGCGCTGCACCGTGAAGTCGTAGAAGCGCTCCGGCTCGATGGTCGCGAGCGGCTGGGCGTCCCACTGCTCGGCGAGGTAGCGCACGGCCGCGACCGCGCCGCCGTGCGTGTCCGTGAACCCGGTGAACGCGGCCAGCAGGACGGGGTCGCGCAGCGGGCGCAGCTCACGGGGGGCTCGGACTGCCTCGTGCATGGCGACCTCCTTGCGGCGTCTCGTCGGGGGAGTGTAGACGACGACGCTGAGCGCCACACGCAGCGCGGAGCGACCGGTCGTCGCGCGGAGTTGTGCCGTTGCGGTCTCCGCCTGTCTCGCGGGACGCTGACGGAATCGTTGAGAACGTGACGAGGCGCTGAGGTTCGTATTCGCGGAGGCGCACCACGTATGTGCTTCCACCATGCGATATGGAAGATTAGGCGTGGTTCGCCGGGGTGACCTCGGCGTCCGGAAAGCCGCGATGCCCATGCTGGCTCGGCGTCCGAACGAGGATTCCCGGTCACCCGGCGAGGCCCAGGCCGTGCCCGCTGCGTTGCTGGACCTGATCGACACGCTGGCCTCCGGCGACGAGGCGGCCCTCCGTCGCGCCGTGCTGCTGATGGCGGCATGGACCGGCGTCTGCTCCGTCACGATCGAGGTGCGCACGGAGCATGCCGCCCGCCCGCCGATCCGCGCGCAGGCCGGCACGTTCTCCTCCACGTATGAGCCCGCCGCGAGCCTCCGCCTCGACCTGCTCGACCGCGGCGCGATCATCGGGGTGCTGGTGGTCACCTTCGACGACTCGGAGTTCATCGGGCTGGAGGTGCCACGGCGGTGCGAGACCGCCGCCGTGCTGATCAGCGGCGTCGCCGCGCGCTGCCGGCTGGAGGCGATGTTCCTCGACGCCCAGTCGTACGAGGGAGTCGGCCGGATCGCCGCCGGCCTCGTGCACGACTTCAACAACATGCTGACCGGGATCATGGGCAGCACCGCGGTCGTGCGCGAGTTGCTCGCCCCCGCGGACCGCGCGACGGCGCCCGTGGCGCGCATCGAGGAGGCGACCACCTCGGCGGCGCACCTGGCGCGGGCACTGCTGAGCTTCGTGCGCGGCTCGATGGAACGGTCGTCGATCGACCTGAACGAGCTGGTGACCACCACGCACCACGTGCTGGAGCGGGCGATCCGCGACGACGTGTCGATCAGCCTCGACCTCGCACCGGGGCTCGCGCGGGTGCCGGGGGAGCAGCCGCTGCTGCAGCAGGCGCTGATCAACCTCGTCATGAACGCCGCCGAGGCTGTCGATGACGAGGGCCATGTCGTCATCCGCACGCGGGAGGCCGAGGCGCCGACGGACGTGGCGGTCGGGGGCGGGCGGGCGACGGGCTACGTGGTGCTGTCGGTCGCCGACGACGGCCCCGGGATCCCGCCAGAGGTCCTGCCCGAGGTGTTCCGCCCGTTCTTCAGCACGAAGGGCAGCCTGGGCACCGGCCTCGGGCTCGCCTTGGTCGCGCAGGTGGCGCGGCGCCACGGCGGGAGCGTCGAGGTGGAGAGTCAGCCCGGCGAGGGGGCGACGTTCTCGATCACCCTGCCGGCGGAGCCTCGATGAGCCGTTCGGGCGGCGAGGTTCGGGCAGCGGGTTGAGCCGTTCGGGCACAGAAACGCCCCCGTGCGGGGGCGGAGTGGACGACTGGCTGGGGATCAGGGATTCGAACCCCGACTGACGGATTCAGAGTCCGCTGTCCTACCATTAGACGAATCCCCAGCGATGCGTCGCGTCGAAGTGTAACAACCGATCGCGCGCTGCGTCGATCTCGCGGGCGTATCGATCCTCGCTCGCTCCGCGGGCGCTAGATCGAGGCGCGGACCGCCGCCGAGGCCGCGCGGACGCGGTCGATGCTCGGCCCGGTGCCCACGATCACCATCGACTCGAAGAGCGGGGGGGTGATGGTCTTGCCGGTCACGGCGAGCCGGACCAGCGTGAACAGGTCGCCCGCACGCGCTCCCACCCGCTCCGCCGTGGCGCGCAGCGTCGCCTCCAGCGTCTCCGCGTCCCAGTCATCGAGCGCGTCGAGGTCGTCGGCCGCGGCGTCGAGGGCGTCCGCGGTGGCCTGCGGCTGGTCCTTCCACTTCTTCGCGAGGAACTCCTCCACCGGCGGGGTGGCGACGACCGACTGGTAGAAGAAGTCCACCAGCGGCAGCACGTCCGTCAGCAGCTGCACGCGCTCGCGGATCAGCGGCGTGAACTCCTCGACGAATGAGCGGTCGAGGGGGCGCGGTACGTCGGGCGGCAGGTCGATCTCGAGCCGCTGCGCGAACAGCTCGGCGAGCTGCTGCTCCGGCATCTGGCGCAGGTAGACGCCGTTCATCCAGTTCAGCTTCTCGGTGTCGAAGGTCGCCGGCGCGAGGCTGATGTCCTTGATGTCGAAGACGCGCGTCAGCTCCTCGCGGCTCATCACCGTCTCGTCGCCGTGGCCCCAGCCGGTGATGCACAGGAAGTTCACCAGCGCGTCAGCGAGGTAGCCGTCCTCGGCGTACTCGAGCGCGGACTTCGCGCCGTGCCGCTTCGACAGCTTGCCGCCGCCGGGCGCGAGGATCACCGGGTTGTGCACGTAGATCGGGCGCGGGTAGCCGAGCGCGTCGAACAGCAGCGCGTGTCGAGGCGCGCTCGGCAGCCACTCGTCGCCGCGCGTGACGTGCGTGATCTCCATCGCCGTGTCGTCCACGACGTGCGCGAGGTGGTACGTGGGGAAGCCGTCGCTCTTCAGGATCACGAAGTCGTCCAGCGTGCGGTTCTCCACGACCACCGGGCCGCGCAGCAGGTCCTCGACGGTGGTCGCGCCCTCGCGCGGGACGGCGAAGCGGATGACGTGCGGCTCGGCGGCGGCGCGCGCCGCGGCCTCCGCCGGGGCGATCACGCGGCACTTGCCCTCGTACCCCGTCGCGCGCTTCTCCGCCTGCTGCCGTGCGCGCAGGGCGTCGAGCTCCTCCGAGCTGCAGAAGCACGGGTAGGCGTTGCCGCTCTGCACGAGGCGCGCCGCAGCCTCCTGGTACATCGGCAGGCGCTCGGACTGGGTGTACGGCGCGAACGGGCCGCCGATATCGGGGCCTTCGTCGTACGTCAGGCCGAGCCAGTCCAGCGAGCGGATGATCCGCTCGACGGAGCCGGGCACGAGGCGCGTCTGGTCGGTGTCCTCGATGCGCAGGAGGAACTGCCCGCCCGTGCGCTTCGCGTAGAGCCACGACCAGATCGCGGTGCGCAGCACGCCGACGTGCGGCTCGCCGGTGGGGCTGGGCGCGAGGCGCAGGCGGGCGGGCTTCAGGTCGTCTGTCACGCGAGCGCTCCGATCTCGGACGGGGCCACGTCATGGCGCGCGCGCAGCACGTGCACCGCGTCCCGCAGGTCAGCAGGGACGGGCGCCTCGAACTCGCGCCACGCGCCGTTCGAGGCGAGCGTGAAGCCGAGGCGCCATGCGTGCAACGCCTGCCGGTCGATGACGTCGGACGGGTGGCCGTACAGGCGGTCGGCGATCACGGGGTGGCCGACCGCGCCCATGTGCACGCGGATCTGGTGCGTGCGGCCGGTGTAGATGCGCACCAGCGCGAGGGCCGCCTCGTCGCCGTACTGCTCGAGGACGCGGTACTCCGAGCGCGCCGACTGCCCCTCCTCGACCACCGCGCGCCGGCGAGGATCGGCGGGGTCGGCGCCGAGCGGGGCGTCGATGATCCCCTCGGCGGGCTGCGGACGCCCCTCGACGATCGCGAGGTATCGCTTCATGGTCTCGCGCTGGCGCCACTGCTCCTTGAGCGCGTACTGCGACGCCTCCGACTTCGCGAAGACGATCACGCCGGAGGTGTCGCGGTCCAGCCGGTGCACCACGCCGCCGCGGTCGTTGTCGCTGATCTCGCGCACCTGCGGGTAGCGCGCGCGCACGGCGTTGATCAGCGTCACCTCGTCCACGCCGGGACGCGGGTGCACGATCACGCCGGGCTGCTTGTCGAGGACCAGCGTCTCCTCGTCCTCGAAGAGGACCTGGAGCGGCACCTCGTTAGCGCCGATGTCGAGGTCGCGGAGCACCGGCTGGTCGACCACGATGTGCGTGCCCACCGGCACGGTGGTGCTCGCGCGCTCCGCGACGACGCCTTCGATCGACACGTGGCCGTCGTCGATCAGTCGCCGCACCTGCGAGCGCGACAGCGCCGGCATCGCGGCCGTCACGACACGGTCGAGGCGGTCCTCGACGTCGCTCAGGATGCTCACCTCGACGCTCATCGCCCCACCTCGGATCGCGGTGCGTCGCGCGGCTCTTCGGGCTGGAACCACGTGTACGCGAGCAGCACGATCACGCTCAGCACGATCGCAGAGTCCGCGATGTTGAACGCCGGGTAGTGCGTCGGGTCGATGAAGTCCGTGACCCCGCCGAGGCGCACGCGGTCGATCAGGTTGCCCACCGCGCCGCCGAGGATGCCGCTCAGCGCGATCGTGTAGAGCGGGCTCCTCGACGGGAGCATCACGAGCACCACGGCGATCGCCGCGACTGCGCCGAGACCGATGATCATCAGCACGCCGCTCGCGCCGGGGAAGATGCCGAAGGCGGCACCGGTGTTCTCGAGGTGCGTCAGGCGGATCAGCTCCCAGCCCGGCGGCCACGTCTCCCCGATCTCCAGCCGCGCGCGGACGAGCGCCTTCGTCCACTGGTCCACGAGGATCACCGCGCCGGCGATCAGCAGGAACGTCACGATCCGGCGGCCGCGGTCGGCTGCGGAGAGCGACGCGCTCGCGCGCTCGGAGGGATGGGGCAGCGTGGGGGAGGTCATCGTGCATCCATCGTAATCACCTCGACGGGCAGGGTCGCGCGTGCACCGCCTCACGAGGTGGCGACGGACGCGGTGCTAGACTGAATGGGTCGATGATCCGCCACGGAGGTGCCGCATGGCGCTGTTCGGCCGAACCCCCCAGCCCACCGAGACGCGTCCGGACGGGCGTCCTCGACTGCCCCCGGGCCAGCGACTGACCGACGGCTGGCCGGTGCTCCACTACGGCTCGATCCCGAAGATCGACATGGCGACGTGGGAGCTGCGGATCTTCGGGCTCGTCGAGCAGGAGGTCACGCTCACGTGGGAGCAGCTCAACGCGCTCGCGCAGGAGCGCAGCCGCTCTGACATCCACTGCGTCACCACGTGGAGCAAGTACGACAACGACTGGGTCGGCGTCCCCTTCGTCGATCTCCAGGCGCTGGTCCGCCCGACGCCCGAAGCCGGGCACGTGATCTTCCACTCGTACGGCGGCTACACGACGAACGTCCCGCTGAGCGAGCTGCAGGGGCGCGAGAACATGCTGGTGCACACGCACGCCGGTCAGCCGCTCACCGCCGAGCATGGCGGGCCGCTGCGTGGCCTGGTCCCCGCGCTCTATTTCTGGAAGAGCGCGAAGTGGGTGAAAGGCATCGAGTTCGTCGCCGCCGACCGCCCCGGCTTCTGGGAGATGTACGGCTACCACATGCACGGCGACCCCTGGACCGAGGAGCGCTACGGCTAGCGCGAGGCGAGCCATCTCGACGGCCCGTCGAGGCCTCGCGTGAACTGTCACGAGATCGGCGTGGCGTAGGCCGCGCCGGCGGTCTTGCAGGCCCGCGCACTCTGCTACACTCCACCTCCCGACCGGGGGACCCCACGTTATCCACAGGGGTCCGAGCCGGTGGCACGGCGTGCGGGCCCCCTTCAGGCGGTGCTCCATGCCTCTGTTCCAGTCCCTCCGCCCCCGTCGTCCCTCGTTCCGCTCGTCCGTGAAATCGTCGATGAAGTCCATGCCGTCGATGTCGGGCATGCCGTCGCTTGACCGCCAGCTCATCGAGCAGCAGATCGAACAGGCCGTCGAGCGCGGCCGCGCGCGCATCGAGGCGGTCGCCGACAGCCTCTCGTCCGAGCGTGTTGCCGAGCTGATCGAGGAGATGCGGGACGAGGCGGCGCCGTACATCGAGCGCGCCATCCCGATCCTCGAGCGCGCCGCGCGGCGTCCGGTGCGCAAGACGCATGGCAAGCGGAACGCTGCGTTGATCGTCCTCGGCCTCGCCGTCATCGGCGGGGTGCTGGCGTACCTGTTCTGGCAGCGCCGCGACGAGGAGCCCGCGTACCTGATGGACGCGCCGCCGGAGCCGCACGTCGCACCGACCGCGATGCCGCCGTCGAGCACGCCCTCGGGCGGTCCGTCCGCGCCGTCGCCGGCCGACGGCCCGGTCGCGCCGCACGCTGAGGACGGCCACCGCGCGATGCCGCTCGACGCGCGCTCCGACCGCGAGCTGACCGGTGCCGGCCGCGAGGAGCGTCCGTTCGCGCCGCCGTCGTTCTCGAGTCGCACCAGCGCGCCCTTCGTGACCTCGCGCGACCAGCTGCCCGAGATCACGCACCGCCCGTGGCTCCCCCGCTAGCGATGGCCGGGGAGCGCCAGCGATGACCGAGGGGCAGGGCGCTGGTATCCTCACCGAGCCGACGCCCCCATCGTCTAGCGGTCAGGACGGCACCCTTTCAAGGTACAAACAGGGGTTCGACTCCCCTTGGGGGCACCACGCTTTGCTCGGCGCGCCGCGCGCGCGGGCATCGCACGCACGACGCACGCCGTCGATGACCATCCGATGACCACCACGCAACGCGTTCACTTCACCGCCCCGCACGGGCAGCGCGTGCCCGCCGTCTCCGTCGCCGAGATGCGCGAGGTCGATCGCATCGCGATCGAGGCGACCGGGCCGTCGCTGCTCCAGGCGCTGGAGCTCGCGGGGCAGCAGGCGGCCCTCGCCGCGATCGACCTGCTCGGCGCGCGGTGGCCGGGCGCGCGAGCGATCGTGCTGTGCGGCTCCGGGCGCAACGGCGCGGCCGGCGTGTGCGCCGCGCGTCACCTCGCGAACCGCGGGCTCGCCGTGCAGGTGATCACCGTCGTCCCGCCGCAGCGTGCGGACGGCGCGCTGGGCGAGGCGTTCCTCGCGCTGGCCGAGGCGCCCGCGCGCGTCACCCGCTGGGACGAGGCGTTCGACGTCGCCTCGGCGGACGTGCTGGTGGACGCGGTGCTCGGGTGCCGTCTCGTCGGTGAGCCGCAGCCCGTGCAGCGCGGCCTGATCTTCGCCGCCCGCGCGGCGCGCGAGGCGGGCGTGCCGGTGCTCTCGATCGACGTCCCGTCCGGCCTCGACGCGGACGATGGCTCCGTGCCCGGGTACGCCGTGCTGCCGACGCGCACGCTCACGCTGGGGCTGCCGAAGCGCGGCCTGACGCGTGCGAACGCGGGCGAGCTGTGGGTGGCGGACGTCGGCATCCCGCCGGGCGTCTACGCGCGCGCCGGCGTCACGTTCGCCCCGTTCTTCGGGACCGCCTCGACGCTCCCGCTGGCCTATCCCGACGGCCCGCCGGACTCCTGAGCGCCCCGCCGAGGAGCCGCGATGGCGCCTGCGTCGAGGATTCGATACGCTATCGGCCGTTCTTCCGACGCCGTGGCCCATTCGTCTAGCGGCCCAGGACGCCACCCTCTCAAGGTGGAGATCACCGGTTCGAATCCGGTATGGGTCACCAGCCACGATTCAAAAGAAGGCCCCTGAGTGATCAGGGGCCTTCGTATTGGGATCGCTCGATCAGCCTCTCGCCTCGACAGCGCCGACCGGCGGCTCGCTAGTGTCGACCGGAGTCCTCGCGGTCTCCGTCGCCTGACAACAGGCCCAGCGGATCCGGCAGCGGCGCGTCCCGCTCAGGATCGAGGTGGCGCCGACTCATCAGCGACGCGCCGATCGCCAACGAGAGCACGCCCCCGATCACGGCAAGTGAGGCCCACACCGGCACGTGATAGAACTCGACGATCAGCATCTTCGTGCCGACGAACGCGAGGATGACCGCGAGCCCCGTCTTCAGGTAGACGAACCGGTCCGCGACCCCGGCGAGGAGGAAGTACAGGGCCCGCAGGCCGAGGATCGCGAAGGCATTCGACGTGTAGACGAGAAAGGGATCCCGCGTCACCGCGAAGATCGCGGGGATCGAGTCGACCGCGAATACGAGGTCGGTGGTCTCGACCATCACGAGGACCGCGAACAGCGGCGTGGCCATCAACGCCCCGGTCCGCCTCGTGAACATCCGCTGTCCGTCGTAGTCCGGGGTGAGCGGCACGATCCGACCGACGAGGCGCAGCAAGCGGTTCTGCTGGGGGTCCAGCGTCATCTCCGTGTGCCGCAGCATCTTGAACGCGGTGAAGAGCAGGAAGGCGCCGAACAGGTACAGGATCCAGTCGAAGCGCTCCAGGAGTGCCGCGCCGGCGACGATGAAGATGCCGCGCATCACCAGCGCACCGACCACGCCCCAGAACAGCACCCGGTGCTGATACGCGGCGGGCACGGAGAAGAACGAGAAGATGAGCACGAAGATGAAGACGTTGTCGACCGAGAGGCTCTTCTCGATCAGGTAGCCCGCGAGGTACTCGCCGGCCGGCGTGGGGCCACGCATCCACCACAGCAGCCCGCCGAACGACAGGCCGAGGACGATCCACCCGAGACTGGTGAGCGCCGCCTCGCGAATGGAGACCTCGTGCGCATTCCGATGCAGCACGAACAGATCGACCGCGAGCATCGCGATGATGAACGCGTTGAACGCCATCCAGGCCTGGAGGTCTGGGCGCGCGAGGATATCGAGTCCCATGGAGTGTGGGGTCCCTTCTGCGGACACGTTGTTCGCAGAAGGTCTTGTCCACCCTGCGGTTTCGCAGGGCAGCGGCACCGGGCCCGAAGGCCGTACTGACGGCGCCGCTTGTTGGGACTACTCCCCTTCGTCTGATCGCAGCCTAGCAGCACGCACTCGTGACCACGCAAGCGAGCACCGTCCGATCGCGCGCCGCCCTCAGCGAGGCGGTCGTGCTGGCTCGGCATCCGTCGGGCCGCGGCATACACTGGCCGCATGACGAGCGACGACACGACTGACGACGTGACCGGCGATGTGGCTGGCGACGACGAGCCCGCGGCGCCCGCGAGCGCGGACCCGAAGCAGGCCTACCGCGACGCGTACGACCAGTGGCAGAAGCACCTGTCCGGCGTGCACTCGCTGCTGCTCGAGGGCAACCGCCTGCCGCCGGAGCAGATCAAGGGCCTGCTGAACCGCGAGGCCCGCGCGAAGGAGCGGTACGACGCCGCGCGGCGTCGACTGCTCGGGATCGACGAGTAGCGTGTCGAGCGTCGCCGCGCGCCCGCGCGGGCTGCGTCGGCTGGTCGCGCAGGGGGCGCCGCGCTCGTTCGCGATCGGGGCCGCGTTCTCGCTCGCGTGGTCGCCGTGCATCGGGCCGATCCTCGGCGTCGTGCTCACGCTCGCGGCCGCGTCCGGGCAGGCGTTGCAGGGCGCGCTGCTGCTCACGTGCTACGCGCTCGGCCTCGGCGTGTGGTTCATGGCCTTCGGCGCGTGCTTCAGCTGGCTCGCGCCGAGGATGCGCCGGCTGAACCCGTACCTCCCCGCGCTGATGATTGCGAGCGGCGCGTTCTTCATCGTCCTCGGCGCTCTGATGTTCCTCGGCGAGTTCTCGCGGCTCAACGCCTACGCGCAGGGCCTCGGCTTCGCGTTCTCCGGTACCGAGCGCGCTGAGCAGCAGTTGACCGGCAACGTCGGGGGCTGGTTCGGGCCGGGCGTCGCGTTCTTTGGCGGCGTGGTGTCGTTCCTCTCCCCGTGCGTGCTGCCGCTCGTGCCGGCCTACCTCGTGAACATCGCCGGCGAGGCGGTCCTCGGCGGGACGGGCGGCGACGCCGCGCGGAGTCGCGGGCACGTGATCGCGCACGCGGCGGCATTCGTCGTGGGGTTCACCGTGGTGTTCGCGACGGCGGGGGCGGCGGCGGGGTTCCTCGGCGACCTCGTGTTCGGGTCGGGCGACCTGCTGGCGCGGCTCGGGGGGATCGTGATGATGGTGCTCGGGATGCAGATGAGCGGGCTCATCCACATCGGCTTCCTCGACCGCACGTACCAGCTCGGCGCGTAGCGGTGCGCGCCCTGCACCCGGGCGCGCGGTAGACTGTCCCGCATGGACATCGACATCGAGGCGATCCGGCGCGTGATCGACGAGGCGGAAGTCTTCGTCGTCCGCTTCGCGATGATCGAGCAGCGCCTGCTGGTCGACACGCGCCCCGACACGGCCGGCCGGCCGTACATCAGCATGGTGCCGCCCGTGAACTCCGCCGAGGAGCGCTACCACTACCTGCGCCAGCAGCGCCCCGACGTCAGCCCGCCCGGCCAGATCACCGTGTTCCAGTGGCCGCGCCCGATCGCCGTCATGCGCGAGATGGGCGTGTGGCGCTTCATCGAGGACCGCGTCGCCTCGATCGGTGGCGACCCGTCGCGCCGTGACGCCGACGCCGCGCTGCGCGAGGGCCAGCGCCTCGAGCGCGCCGACCTGCTGGCCGCGATCCGCGGCGGCGAGGGCTACGAGACGATCTGGCAGCGCGGCCGGTAGCGCGTTCCAGGAATCGTTCGGCACGCGGCGCCGTTCATCGACGGCGGAACCTGACCGGCGCCTCTGCTACGCTGCCTGCAACCCCATCCGCACGAGCAGCGCGCCATCGGCATCCGCGCGCGGGAGCGAAGCATGGCGCGCGTGATCGACCTGCGTTCGGACACCGTCACCCGCCCCTCCGAGGGCATGCGCCAGGCGATGGCGCGCGCCGAGGTCGGCGACGACCTGCTCGGCGACGACCCCACCGTGAAGGCGCTGGAAGAGCGGTCCGCCGAGCTCATCGGCAAGGCCGCCGGTCTCTTCGTGCCGAGCGGGACGATGGGCAACCTCGTCACGCTGCTCACGTACTGCGGCCGCGGCGACGAGGCGATCGCCGGCCACGAGTCGCACATCCTGAACCACGAGGGCATGGGCGCTGCCGCGCTCGGCGGCATCTCCGTGCGTCCCGTGAAGAACGACGCGCGCGGGCGCATCGACCCCGCCGAGGTCGCCTCGACGATCCGCACGGCGTGGCCGCGCACGACCGTCGTTTGCCTGGAGAACACGCACAACCGCTGCGGCGGTGCTGCGATCCCCGCGCGCGAGATCGCGGACGTTGCGGACGCGGCGCACGCGGCCGGCGTGCAGGTGCACCTGGACGGCGCGCGCATCTTCAACGCGGCGGTCGCGCTGGAGACCGACGCGAAGACGCTCGTCGCGAGCGCGGACACCGTCGACTTCTGCTTCTCGAAGAGCCTCGGCGCGCCGGTCGGCTCCGTGATCACCGGGCCCGTCGAGTTCATCGAGCGTGCGCGCGCCAACCGGCGGCTCCTCGGCGGGGCGATGCGCCAGTCGGGCATCGTCGCGGCGGGCGCGCTCTACGCGCTGGAGCACAACATCGACCGCCTCGCGGACGACCACGCGAACGCGCAGCGCCTCGCCGCCGCGATCGCGGAGATGCCGCACGTCACGATGGATCCCGCCGGCACGGACACGAACCTCGTCTTCTTCACGCTCGACGGCGTGGACGGCACGCAGTTCCGCGAGCGCCTCGCCGGGGAGGGCGTGCTGTGCACCGGCACCCACGAGCAGCGCGTGCGGATGGTGTGCCACCTCGACGTGTCGCGCGAGGACATCGACGCCGCGATCCCGCTGATCGCGTCCGTGCTCCAGTCGCTCCCGGCGGCTTCGTGATCGCAGTTCGTGGTCGTCGCGCCTCGACCGTCCTGATCGCGCTGGCGGCGCTGCTCGCCCCGCTGGCGGCGGGGTGCGCCTCGGTGCGTCCGAGCGTGGCGACCACCGCCGTCTTCGGTGGCGTGACGTGGCCGGTGGGCGAGCGCCTCGAGTACCGCCTGCGGAACGCGGCCGGCGAGGAGCTCGGGCGCGGGCTGCTGACCACGGAGCGGGCCGGCGAGCGCCTGCTCCTGCGGCAGCAGTACTCGGGCGTCGTCTCCGGCGGCACGCCGCCGCGCAGCGACGTGATCGCCCTGACCGTGGACGCGAAGACGCTCGCGCCGGTGCAGGGGACGCGCGAGACCTCCGGGCGGGACGATGCCGGGAACGCCTCGACGCAGCGCACGGCATGGGCCTACCGCCTCGACGGCGCCCGCCTGCGCCTCGACGTCAACGTCGAGGGCTCCGGCGAGACCGAGTCGAGCGACCTCGGCGTCCAGCCTGCGGCGTACGACAACGAGTCGTCGCTCTGGCTGTGGCGCGGCATCCCCTTCGTCGAGGGTTACGAGGCGGCCTACGTCTCCGTGAACCCGCACGACGGCAGCCGCCAGACCGTCTCCGTGCGCGCTCCTCAGCAGGAGGAGATCACCGTGCCGGCCGGGACGTTCAAGACATGGCGTGTCCTGTTCCGCAGCGGACGGGCCGTTCGCACCGCGTGGATTAGCATCGCTGCGCCGCACCACGTCGTACGCTGGGACAACGGCAGCACGATCTTCGACCTCGCGAAGGTCGAATAGTCGAATCTCCGCCGCGTCGATTAGCCAAGATGCTCGGCTAACGCTTCGTCCACAGGCAGCCGGTCGTCGAGGCGCGTGCGGCATCCTCGAGGGCGACGAGGGCGTCCCGGCGGCTGCCGTCCTCGCGCCAGGCGCGGGCCAGTCCCTCGCTCACGAGGGCGGCATCGATCGAGTGGCCGTCGTTTGTAAAGACATAACGTAGTTCGCGCCCATACTGGTCGCGCGCCCGGGCGTCGGGGACGAGGTAGACCCGCCGGCCGGCGAGCGCCGTGAGCCGCGCGGTCGCCTGGTCGAAGCAGGGTTCGCCGCGCTCCGGGGTGTCCACGCCGTACAGCCGGACGCGGAGCGGCGTCTCCGCCGCGCGCACGTCGAGCGTGTCGCCATCCACGACGTGGGTCACATCGACGCCGATGGCCTGCACGGGCGCGCCGGCGGCGGGCGGGGCAGTGGGGGCCTCGGACGGCTGGCTGCGCGACCGCGCCAGCGCCGTGCTGCCGGCGATGATCAGCACGATGAACGCGCCGAGTACCACCGTGCTGCGGTTCAGCTGGCGGCGGAAGCGCGTGAGGTCGGGCAGCGCGTTCTCGGGGCGCCGCCGAGCGGGCCGCGTGTGCCGCTGCGAGCGCGAGTAGAACGGCGGAGGCGTCTCCTGCTGCATCTATCGAGCGTGAGTCATCGGCGGGCGCGTGTCCGCGCCGGGGGGTAGGGGAATCACCTCGACTTTGCAGGCGACGAGCGGTGCGCCGAGCGCGTCCCACGCCGGCCGCACGGCGGCGAGCGCGGCGTCGAGGGCGCTCGACTCGCTCGCGGCGAGGCAGACGACGCCGCCGGCGCGGTAGCGCTCGCGCTCCTCGACGGTCGGGCCGGCGGCGGCGTGGCCGGGGAGCGCGGCGACTGATTGCAGCAGGTCGCGCACCTGCCACTCGAACAGCGTGTCCGCCGAGGGCAGCGCGAAGACCCACATCGCCTCGACGTCGCTTGGCGGGGCGGCGTCCGTCTCGACGGCGGCGCTCCACATCCCGCGGATGCAAGGGGCGAGGCCGCGCATGATGAACGCCATGTGCATCGGCGACGCCGCGAACGGCTCCAGCGCCTCGCGCCCGTCGAGCCACGTCACGGCGACGAGGCGATCGCCGCCGCGTCCGAGCAGCGCGTGCTGCACGCCCTCGGCGCTCGACAGCGCACGGCCGAGGTCGATCGCGTGGTCGATCGCATCCTCGGCGGCGTCGGGCTTCAGCGTGGCGCACACCACGTGGACGATCGGCATGCGGCCCAGTCTACCGGGAGGGCTGTCTACCGGGAGGCCAGTCTAGCCGGAGGGCTAGCGGCGGGGCGGGTGCGCCGGCGGCAGGTGTAGGTCCGGCAGCGGCGCTGGTGGCCTCGTGCCGCCCGCCGCGCCCATCGAGGCGCGCGGGGAGCGATGCTCGGCGACGAGCGCGCCCTGTCCCTCGGGAAGCAGGTGGCCGTCGGACATCTCCAGGACGCGGTCGGCGTGCTGCATGACGAACGGGTCGTGCGTCGCCGCGATCACGGTCACGCCCTCGGCGGCGACGCCACGCAGCAGGTCGAAGATCTGCGCGCCGGTCGTGCTGTCCAGCTCGCCGGTCGGCTCGTCCGCGATGATCAGCCGCGGCCGGTTCGCCAGCGCGCGGGCGACCGCGACGCGCTGCTGCTCGCCACCGGACATCTCGTACGGGCGGTGGTCGGCGCGCTCGGCGAGGCCGACGAGGTGCAGCAGCTCGCGCGTCCGCTCGCCGCGCTCGCGGATGCCGGCGCCGGCGATGCGCAGCGCGAGCTCGACGTTCTCGGCGGCGGAGAGCAGCGGCAGCAGCCCGAACGACTGGAACACGAAGCCGACCGTGTGTCGCCGGAAGTCGGTCATCGCCGCGTCGCCGAGGCTCGACACCTCCTGCCCGTCGACGTGCACCGTGCCGCCGTCGGGCTGGTCGAGCCCGGCGATCAGGTTGAGGAACGTGGTCTTGCCCGAGCCGGAGCGGCCGACGATCGCGAGGAACTGGCCGCGCGGCACCGTCAGCGAGACGTCGTTCACCGCCGTCACGTCGGCACCCCCGCCGTGGAACACCCGCACGAGGTGATCCGCGACCACGATCGGATCGGTGCCGGCGGCGCGCTCGACGGTCATGAGTTGCCTCGGGGGGGCGCGTCCGCCGGCAGCTCGGGGCGCACCTCGACGTGGTCGCCCGCGAGCTCGACGCGCGCACGCGCGCCGATGTCGAGCTGTTCGAGGTAGTCGCGCGGGATCTGGAGACGGCCGCTGCGGTCGACGACGGCGAACTCGTCCACGTTGCCACCGGTGCCGCGCGCGAACTGCACGTGACGCACCAGCTCCGTGCTCGTGCGGCCGTCGCGCATCGCGACGACGCGGTCGACGCGCTGCGTGATCTGGCGGTCGTGCGTCACGATCACGATCGTCACCCCGAGGTCGCGGTTGAGGGTGCGCAGCACCTCGAACACCTCGTCCGCGGTCGTGCTGTCGAGCTCACCGGTGGGCTCGTCGGCCAGCAGCAGCGGCGGGTCGTTGGCGAGCGCGACGGCGATCGCCACGCGCTGCTGCTCGCCGCCGGACAGCTCCTGCGGCCGGTGCGCGCGCTTCTCCGCGAGCCCGACCTGATCGAGGAGCGAGACCGCGCGCTCGCGCGCCTCGGAGCGCGAGCGGCCTTCGAGCATCATCGGCACCTCGACGTTCTGCTCGGCGGTGAGGTAGGGGATCAGGTTGCGGCCGGTCTGCTGCCAGACGAAGCCCACCTCGACGCGGCGGTAGTTCACGAGGTCGGCCTCGTCGGTCGTCAGCAGGTCGCGCTCGCCCACCGTCACGCGCCCCGCCGAGGGCTGGTCGAGCCCGGCGAGGATGTTGAGCAGCGTGGACTTGCCGGAGCCGGACGCTCCGACGATCGCCATCATCTCGCCGCGCGCGACGCGCAGGTCGAGGCCGCGGAGCGCGACGACCTCCAGGTCGTCCGTCTTGTAGATCTTGAACAGGTCCTCGCAGTGGATGTACGGCGGCGCGGCAGCCTCGACGCGCGTCGAGGCGGAGGCGGCGGGACGGGTCGGCCGGTACTGCGTCATGCGTCGCCGATCCTGAGCGCCCGGCTCACCGCGAGCCGGAAGTACATCGCGACGACGGCCGCGATCGTGGCGACGAACACTGTACCCAGAATCCCCCAGACCACGAACACCTCCGGCCACGAGATGCGCTGCACGAACGGCGGCAGCACCTGCCCGCCCTGCTCGTCGATGCCGAGGAATGCGAGCATCAGCCGCCCGACGCGCATGCCCACCAGCGTCCCGAGCCCCATGCCGGCAACGATCACGAAGAGGTGCTCGAACACCACGACGGAGAGGATCTGCGGTCGCGAGAAGCCGAGCGTGCGCAGGATCGCGAACTCCAGCGCGCGCTGCTGCGCCGTCAGGTACGAGTAGACGACGAACCCGATCGCCGAGAGCAGCAGCACGGCGCCGAACGCGATCGACAGGATGCCGGCCCACCCGGCGGCGATCAGGGGGTCGTCCTGCTGCTGCGCCCGCACGAGGTCACGCTCGACCACGGACAGCGGGTTCAGCGTCTTCACGCCCTCGCGCGTCACGGCGGGCTGGCGCGTGGCGAACCACGCCTCGTTCGGCAGCAGCTGCAGGTCGGGCAGCGCCGCGTTCACCGCCTCGTCGAGCTGGGCACGGTCGATGACCAGCAGGCCGCGCTCCTCGCCGGGTCGGTACGTCGGGAAGTAGTCGATGATCCCGCGCACCTGGGCGTGCACCGTCCGCGAGTTCACGGCGAGCGTGATCGCGTCCCCCGCCCGCACGTCGAGCTCCGTGGCTGTCTCACGCGCGAGGTACACGCGGAGCGGGGTCGCCTCGACGACCGGGCGCAGGCCGCGCAGTGATGGCACGACGCCGGTCTCCTGCCACTCGTACCGCATCGACGAGGCGAACCCCGGCGGGCCACCGTCGACGGGGCGCAGCACGTCGGTGATTGCCGTCGGACGCGTGCCCTGGATCGTCTCGAAGCGGCCCTTCGTGAAGTCCTGCAGCAGCACCGCGTCCGCCCACGGCGCGCTCGCGGCGTGCGTCGCCGCGCCGTCTGTGGGCGCGACGGCCGAGGTGTACGCCGGGCCGATCTGCACCACGCCGCGCTGGCTCGCGATCGCGCCCGAGGGCTGCAGGATCACCCCGCGGACCTCGAACGGCGGCGTGTGCGTCGAGGCGCGCGAGGGCACGCCAGACAGTGTGGTCGGCTGCTGGAGGTCCGTGCTGAGGAACACCCACCCACCCGTCGAGGCGTTGCCCGGGCGCCCTTCGCCCAGCAGGCGCGTGGTGAGACGGCCCGTCGCGTCGCGCAGCGTGATGCCGGCGACCACGCGGCCGCGGATGTCGGTCATCCGCACCCACACGCCGACCTGCCGCGCGTTCGCGGGGATCATCGGCCCCGCGGGCGAGGCGGCGCCGCGCTCGCCGAGGGTCGAGAGCATCGTGCCGAAGTCGTCGCGCGCGAAGTCCTCGCGGAAGAACGCCACGCGCCCGAAGGTCGCCGGGTCGATCGCCAGCACCTCGGCGACCGCGCTGCGCTGACCGTTGGCGAGCGAGCCCTGCACGCGCGCGACGATCGTGCGCGCGTCGGCCGGGACGCGCTCCACGCGTGCGGTGAACTCGGCGGTGCCGGTGTTCGCCAGCGGGATGCCGCCCGCGCGGAGGTCCGCGCCCGCCTCGTACGACGCGCGCTCCTCGTACGACCGGTCGAGGGTCGCCGAGAACGTCGCGCCGAACATGCCGACGCCGGTGGCGAACATCAGCAGCAGGATCAGCCGCGCGTAGTGCGTGGGGTTGCGCACTAGCGACCGCACGCCGATGAGCACCGCGACGCTCTTCGTGTAACCGACGGCCCAGCCGACGCCGCGCATGAACAGCGGGAACAGCCGCAGGAACACCACGCCGACCGTCACCATGAACACCGCCGGTGTGGCGAGGAGGAACGGGTCGATGCTGTTCGCGCCCGTCGCGCGCGAGAACAGCGCGTTCTCCCTCGACAGGCGCCAGAACGTCAGCGCCACCACGCCGACCGCGAGCACGTCGACGTAGTAGCGCAGCAGCGCCGGCGTCGGCTTCGGCCGCGCGGCCCCGCGCTTGAACTCGAGGACCGTGACGCGCGTCGCCCGCCACGCCGGGATCGTCAGCGAGACGAACGCGAGCAGCGCCCCCGCGGCGGCGAGGAGGTACGCACCGCTGCCGATCGTCACGGTGAGCGCGCGCCCGCCGGAGAGCGCCGCGAACGCCGGCGTCGGGCCGAGCGAGGAGACGACCGCCGCGGCGATCGGCGGCCCCGCCAACAGCGCGAGCAGCGCGAGGATCGCGCCTTCGACGCCGTACTGGGCGAGCAGCTGGCCGGTGGTCGCGCCTCGACTGCGGAGCGTGGCGATCTCGGCGGCCTGCCGCTCGATGAGCATGGTCGACACCATGACGAGGTAGTAGCCGACGATGCCGCCGATCTGGAGCAGCAGCACGAGCAGCGGGATGCGCGTGAAGAACAGCTTCTCGTCGAAGGAGCGCAGGACCTCCTCGAGGTTGCTCGTGATCGTCGGACGCGACTCGACGGTGGAGAGCTGGCCCTGCAGGCCGGCGAGCGCCTGCGCGATCGGCAGCGCGATGCGCGCGTTCAGCACGTCGGTCCGGACGAGGTAGCGGTTCTCGTAGTCGGCGGACATCGACGGCACGCGCTCCGCTACCGCGCCGAAGAACGTCGCGTCGGGGATGAACAGGTGTAGCGAGGGCCACGTGGTGCCCACGACGTCGACGCCCGTCGGGTCCGTGCCCCAGTAGCGGTGCGTCGGGTCCTTCGCCCGCACGATGCCCGCGACCTGCACGCGCAGCGGGCGCGCCTCGGCGTTCCAGAACGGGAACAGGTCGAGGGTGCTGCCGACGCCGAGGCGCTGGCGCTTCGCCGTCTCTTCACCGACCGCGATGGCGATCGGGCCGTTCGCGCCGCGGGCCATTGGCGCGGGGAGTGCGCCCTGCACGACATCCACGTGGTCCTGCAGCGCGTCCCGGGCGACGAGGTTCGCGCGCGGGCGTGCATCGTCGGCGGTGTCGGGGCGAGCGCCGGCAGCGGCGGCGAACAGTGTCGCGCTGGTCGCGATGCGCACCACGCCGCCCGCCGTGCCGTGCAGCGCCGCCGTCGTCGCGCCGTCCTGGCGCGCGTTGCCGCGCTGGTACGCCGCCGCCGAGACGTTCACGTTCGAGGTGATCACGCTCACATCGAGCGCGGCGGCCGTCCGCTGCCGGAGCGCGTACTGGAGGCCGAGGTCGCGGATCGCGTCCGCGTAGACCGCCGTGGCCGAGAGGATCGCCGCGGCGACGAGCGTGCCGACGACCACGCTGGAGAGCAGCCGCCAGTTGCCGAGCATGCGGCGGACGGCGAGCACCGGGAGCGAGCGGAATCGAGTCATCCGGCGGCATTCTACGGACACCGGGGGGAGCGTGCCGATCCGGGGCGGTACACTGGCCCTCGTGACCACCGAACGCGCCGCCGCCACTCCTCGCACGCCGGCCTCGAAGCGGGCCTCGAAGGCCGCGCCGCCGGCCGCCCTCGAGGCCCTCTCGGAGCCCCGGGCGGTCGAGGTGGCCGAGGCGCCGCCGGTCTCCGGGAAGCCGCTGCTCGTCATCCTCGACTCGCACGGCATCATCTTCCGGTCGTACTTCGCGCTGCGGGACGTGCTGACGGTGCGCCGCACCGGTGAGCCGGTCGCGGCGGTCTTCGGCTACGCGAACAGCGTCCTGACCGTGTTCACCGAGCTGAAGCCGACCTACGTGATCGCGGCGTGGGACGCCTCCGAGCAGACCTTCCGCAAGGGCATGGACGATCGCTACAAGGCCACGCGTGCCGAGACGCCCAGCGACCTGATCCCGCAGTTCGACCGCGTCCGGCAGCTGCTGGACGCCTTCGGCATCCCGCTCGTCGAGAAGATGGGGTACGAGGCAGACGACGTCCTCGGCACGCTCGCCACGCAGGCCGTCGAGGCGGGCCTCGACGTCGTGATCGTGACGCTCGACAACGACATCATCCAGCTCGTGCAGCCGGGCGTGCGGGTGTACATGTACCGCCCGTACCAGCGCGACTACGTCATGTACGACACGCCGGCGGTGCGCGAGCGCTTCGGTTTCGAGCCGAAGCAGATGATCGAGTACAAGGCGCTGGTGGGCGACACGTCCGACAACATCCCCGGCGTGAAGGGCATCGGCGAGAAGGGCGCGAAGGCGCTCATCGACCAGTACGGCACGCTCGACGAGATGATCGCGCACATCGAGGAGATCGAGCCGAAGCGCACGCGCACCGCGCTGACCGAGGGCGTCCTGGAGGCGCAGCTCTCCCACGAGCTGGCGACGATCATCTGCGACGTCCCCGACGTCACGCTGGACCTCGAGTCCGCGGTGCTGAAGGACTACGACCGGCAGGCCGTCGTCGACCTGTTCCACGAGCTGGAGTTCCGCTCGCTCGTCACCCGGCTGCCGGAGTCGAGCCAGGTCGCCTCGCAGGACGCGGGACCCGGCTCCGCGCCCGACGGTGAGTACGAGGTGATCACGGACCGCGCACGCCTCGACGCCCTCGTCGCCGCGATCCGCGCGAGCGGGCGCTGCTCGCTGGAGGTGATCGCGACGGACGGGCACCCCGTGCGCGCGGGCGACGCGCTCGTCGGCTTCGCGATCAGCGCCGAGGCGGGACACGCGGCGTACATCCCGTTCGGCCACATCGCCCACGGGCAGGGCACGCTGTTGATGCTCGACGACGCGGCGGCCACCGGCCCGCAGCAGCTGCCGCGCGATGTGGTGATCGAGGCGCTCCGGCCGGTGCTCCTCGACCCCGCGATCGAGATCGTGGCGCATGACGCGAAGTACGCCACGCTCGCGCTGGCGGAGTCGCCGGAGCACGTCTGGCCGACCTCGATCAACTTCGACACGCAGATCGCCGCGTACCTGCTGGGCGACTCCAACATGACGCTCCAGCGGCTGGTGTTCGGGCGCCTCGGTGTCGAGACGATGGATCCCAAGACGTTCCTCGGCACCGCGAGCAAGGCGATCACCTACGCGCAGGCGGGCGTCGAGGATGTCGGCCGCTACGCGGCGGTCGACGCCGACGTCACGCTGCGTGTCGCCGAGATGCTCCAGCGCGACCTCGAGGCGAACGCGCTGGAGCGCGTGTTCCGCGAGATCGACATGCCGCACGTCCCGGTGCTGGCGCGCATGGAGCAGTTCGGCGTGGCGCTGGACCTCGGCGTGCTGTCGGACCTCGACGCCGCGCTGCTCGGCCAGATCGCGGACGCCGAGCGCGCCGTGACCGAGGCGGTCGGGCACGAGATCAAGATCGGGTCGCCGCAGGAGCTGTCCTACGTGCTCTTCGACGAGCTCGGCCTGCCGAAGACGCGCAAGACGAAGACCGGCTACACCACCGACGCCGACGCGCTCGAGCCGCTGCGCGAGCTGCACCCGGTCGTCAACGCGATCCTCAACTGGCGCGAGCTGACCAAGATCAAGTCGACGTACGTCGACACGCTGCCGCACCAGGTGAACCCGCGCACCGGACGCGTGCACTCGGTGTTCTCGCAGGTGACGGCGGCGACGGGGCGGCTCTCCTCGAACGACCCGAACCTCCAGAACATCCCGGTGCGCACCGAGATCGGCAACCTCGTGCGCCGCGCGTTCGTCGCGCGCGACTGCGGCGACGACCCCGTGCTGCTGTCGGCGGACTACTCGCAGATCGAGCTGCGCGTGCTCGCGCACATCTCGCGCGACACCGAGCTGCGTCGCGCGTTCGCGGAGAAGAAGGACATCCACACCGCGACCGCGTCGCGCGTCTTCAAGAAGCCCGAGTCCGAGGTCACCCGCGACGACCGCAACCGCGCGAAGGTGTTCAACTTCGGCGTGCTGTACGGCCTCACCGCCTTCGGCCTCTCGGTCCGCGAGGGCATCCCGCGCGACGAGGCGGAGGCGTTCATCACCGCCTACTTCGAGGCGTACCCACAGGTCGCGGAGTGGCGCGAGCGCACCGTGAACGAGTCGCGTGAGCGCGGCTATGCCGAGACGCTGACCGGTCGTCGCCGCTACATCCCCGACCTGCGCGCCGGCAACCGCACGGTGCGGCAGGCGGCCGAGCGCATCGCGATGAACATGCCGATCCAGGGCACGGCGTCCGACATCATCAAGATCGCGATGAACCTCATCGACGCCGAACTCATCGAGCGTCGCGCCGCCGGCAAGCAGGCGCGCATGGTGCTGCAGGTCCACGACGAGCTGATCTTCGAGCTGCCGCGCGCCGAGCTGGACGAGGTGCGCGAGATGGCGACGCGCCTGATGCCCACGCTCGACCTCGAGGTGCCCCTCGACATCGGGATGAAGGTCGGCAAGACCTGGGGCGAGCTCGAACAATGATGCTTGCGGCCGAAGCGCGGGATACCCGCGCCGGCCTCCGGGAGGTCGCGGGGCGTCTCGGCCACTCGCGATCAACGGAGCGGCGATATCCCTCGCGTCCTCCGGAGGGCGGGCCGGGTATCCCGGCATGAGCCCGCACGAAGCACATGCCTGAACTGCCCGAGGTCGAGACGATCCGGCGGGACCTGACGCCACTGCTGGTGGGGCGCACCGTGAAGCGCGTGCGCATCCACCCGGGCGCGGAGCGCCTCGCCGTCACCGACGCGCCGAGGGACCTCGAGAAGGCGTTGCGCGGACGGCGCGTCGAGGCGATCGGGCGGCAGGGGAAGTACCTGCTGCTCCGGCTCGACGACGGCCGGACGTGGGTGGTGCACCTGCGCATGACCGGCGGGCTCGTGCACACCGCGGCCGATGCCCCGGCGCATCGCTTCGAACGCGCCCGCATCGACCTTGACGACGGCACGACGCTGCGCTTCATCGACCTTCGCAAGTTCGGCACGTGGCACCTCGTCGAGGACCCGCTCGACGCCATGCCGAACAGCGGCCCCGACGCGCTGTCCGAGGAGTTCACCGCCGCGTGGCTCCTCGAGCGGCTCCGGAAGCGGAGCGTGGCCGTGAAGGCCGTGCTCCTCGACCAGGCGGTCGCCGCGGGCGTCGGCAACATCTATGCCGACGAGGCGTGCTGGATCGCCGCCATCGACCCGCGCACCCCCGCGAGTCGCATCGGCCCCACGCGGGCGACGAGGCTCCACGCCGCCGTGCTCCAGACGCTCCACGACTCGCTGGACGACCGGGGATCCTCGTTCAGCGACTACCGGGACGGCCTCGGCGGGGAGGGGCTGCACCACGTCCGCGTGCACGTCTTCCGGCGCGAGGGGCAGGCCTGCGAGCGCTGCGGGGGCATCATCGAGAAGACCCGCGTCGCCGGCCGGGGCACGCATTTCTGCCCGGGCTGCCAGCGGAAATAGGGTCGTTCTTCCCATCAGCCTAATCGACGCATCGTCGAGATAAACGGTCTGCTGGGGTGATTGTGCGCAATTTCACCTTGCCCGCCGATGATTCCCATTGCTACCTTGTTCGGACGCCGTGAGTGTTGCGAATTCATTCGGAATGCTCGCGTGGGCGGAAAGCGAGGCTCTCATGGCAATTGGCCTGATCATCGTGACGGGGGTCCTGGTAGGTGGAGGCGCGCTCTTCGCTGCGTTCTACCTCGCGGACGGCATGACCCGCTCCAAGCGGCACCGCGTGCAGGGCACCCCGGCGGACCTCGGCCTCCGGTACGAGGAAGTGCAGTTCCTGACCGCCGACCGCCTCACCCTCCGTGGCTGGTTCCTTGAATCGCAGAACGCCCGCGCCACCGTCGTGCTCGTGCACGACCTCGAGGCGACGCGCGCCGACCCGAACCACGGCATGCTGAACCTCGCGCGCGACTACGTCCGCCGCGGCGTCTCCGTGTTCACCTTCGACCTGCGCGGCCACGGCGAGTCCGCCGGTCGCCGCGACAGCTTCGGCCTCAACGAGCGGCTCGATGTGCAGGCCGCGGTCGCCTTCGTCCGTCGCCGCACCGGCGCGCAGCCGCTGCTGCTGCACGGCTTCGGTTTCGGCGCCGCGCTCGCGATCGCCGGCGCCGCCCGCAACCCGGAGGTCACCGCGGTGATCGCCGACTCCTCGTTCCTGACGATGCGCCAGTACCTGCGCATGCGCTGGCACCACGTGCCCGCCCCGCTGTTCATGCTCGCGACCGCGATCGCCGACCGCGTCTTCGGCGCCAGCGTCGACGCGCTCCAGCCGGTGAAGGCGATCGCGCAGGTCACCGCGCCGATCCTCCTGATCCACAACGAGGGCGACGAGCGCGTTCCCGTCGCGCACGCGCTCAACCTCGCCGCCGCGTCCCTCGACGGGCGCGACCAGGTCTGGGTGCTTCCGGACCGCCGCGGCCACGGCACGGCGTACCTCGACGTGCCGGACGCGTACATGCGCCGCGTCCTCGAGGTCATCGAGCAGGTCGCGCCGTCGCGCGTCCTCGTCACGCAGGCCGGCTAGCCGAGCCACCTCGATGCCGGCCCGTCGCGCTGCGCCTCGAGCCGTGCCACACGACGCGATCACCGACGTCCGCGGCATCCGCGTCGGCCACTGGACCGATCGCCGCGCCGCCACCGGCTGCACCGTCATCGTCTGTCCCCCCGGCACCGTCGGCGGCGTCGACGTGCGCGGCGCCGCCCCCGGCACGCGCGAGACCGAGCTGCTGCGCCCCGGCAACCTCGTCGAGGAGGTCCACGCGATCGTCCTGAGCGGCGGCTCCGCGTTCGGCCTGGAGGCCGCGACCGGCGTCATGCACGCGCTCGCCGAGCAGGGCATCGGGTTCGAGGTGCGCAACGCGCGCGTCCCGATCGTCCCCTCCGCGATCCTTATGGACCTCGGCATCGGCAGCCAGCGCTGGCCGGACGCCGCTGCCGGCCGCCGCGCCTTCGCGCGCGCCTCGGCGGGGCGCGTGGCACAGGGCTCGGTCGGGGCGGGCACCGGGGCGACCGTCGCCAAGCTCGGTGGGCCCGAGCGCGCGCTCAAGGGCGGCATCGGCACGGCGAGCGAGACGCTGGAGACGGGCATCGTCGTCGCCGCGATCGCCGCGGTGAACGCCGTCGGTGGCATCCGCGACGTGCGGACCGGCGAGATCGTCGCCGCGCCGCGAGGTGACGGCGCGGGGTTCCTCGACATCGACGCGATGCTGCGGACGGGCCGTCGCCGACGCGTCGAGCAGGCACCGGACCCGGAGCTGCCGGAGAACACCACCATCGCCGTCGTGGCGACGAACGCCGTGCTGAGCAAGACGCAGGTCAACCGCATCGCCACCGTCGCGCACGATGGCTTCGCCGCCGCGATCTGGCCCGTCCACACGCGCGCCGACGGCGACGTCATCTTCGCGCTCGCGACCGGCGAGCAGGCGATCGAGGCGGACGAGTACGCCGCGATCGAGGCGATGTGCACCCTGGTCATCGAGCGCGCCGTGCTGGCCGGCGTCCGCGCCGCCACCGGCCTCGCCGGGGTGCCCTCGGCGGCCGAGTGGGCCTCGATCACCCCGCCCCGCCGAGGCCGTCGCTCCTAGCCGGCGGACTCGTTGACTTGCCCCGTGGCTTTTCTATACTGAAGGCGATCGCCACCGACGCTGACCCGTTCGGGCAGCACATCGAATCGCCGCCAAAGGCGACAGGTGCGATCGGACCCGACCTGACTGACCGCCCGCCAAAAGGGCACGCCCGCTACAGGGCAAGGCACCGACCGCTTGGATCCATGTGACCGAGACGGAGGCCCTCCATGTCCGCACAGCCCCGGAACACGAAGCCGATCACCGTGGTGGACCTGCAGCACATGCGCGAGCATGGCAAGCCGATCACCATGCTCACCGCGTACGACTACGCCACCGCGAAGCTCGCGGACGAGGCGGGCATCCCGATCCTCCTCGTCGGTGACTCGCTCGGCATGGTGGTACTGGGGTACGACTCGACCGTCCCGGTGACGGTGGAGGACATGATCCACCACGGCAAGGCGGTCGTCCGAGGCGCGCAGCGCGCGCACGTGGTCGTCGACATGCCGTTCGGCTCGTACCAGACCGGCTGGCAGGACGCGCTCCGCAACGCGACGCGCATCATGCAGGAGACCGGGTGCGGCTCCGTGAAGCTCGAGGGCGGCGTGCGCTCGGCTGAGACGGTGCGCCACCTCGTCGACGCGGGCATCCCGGTCATGGGGCACATCGGCCTCACGCCGCAGTCGGTGAACGCGTTCGGCGGCTTCCGCGTGCAGGGCAAGACCCCGCGTGACGCCGTGCACCTGATCTCCGACGCGAAGGCCCTCGCCGAGGCCGGTGCGTACGCGATCGTGCTCGAACTGGTGCCGACGGCGCTGGCGCACATGATCACGCAGCGCGTCAGCGTGCCGACGATCGGCATCGGCGCGGGGCCGTTCTGCTCCGGCCAGGTGCAGGTGGTCCACGACATCCTCGGCATGTACTCCGACATGCAGCCGAAGCACGCGCGCCGCTTCGCCGAGATCGGCACCGCCACGCGCGAGGCGATGGTCGAGTACCGCGAGGCCGTCGAGGCCGGCGCGTTCCCGACGGCGAACGAGTCCTTCTACATGGACGAGCACGCGCTGGACCTCATCCGCCAGATGACGCCTTCCGCGGAGCAGGACATGAGCGAGGCCGAGCGCGTGCTCCGCGAGCTCGAGGACGCCCCGAAGCGCGGCGAGTAGCCGCCGAGTCCGGCAACGGAGTGGTGATGAGTCCTGCGACCTCCCGGAGCGCAGGGCGGGTATCCCGCCCTGCGCGCGCATGAGCAGCATGCAGGTAGCGCGCACCGTCGCGGAGTACCGCGCCCAGCGCGCGGCGCTGATCGCCGCGCAGCCGGGCCCGGTCGGCCTCGTGCCGACCATGGGGTCGCTGCACGACGGGCACCGCTCGCTGATGAAGCGCGCGCGCGCGGAGTGCGCGACCGTGGTCACGACGATCTTCGTGAACCCCACGCAGTTCGGCCCCAACGAGGACTTCACGCGCTACCCCCGCGACGAGGCACGCGACCTCGCGATCTGCCAGGCGGAGGGCGTCGACATCGTCTTCGCCCCGAGCGTCGAGGAGATGTACCCCGACGGCGCCGAGACGACGGTCAGCGTCGGCCCGCTGTCGACGGTCCTCGAGGGCGCGGCGCGGCCGGGGCACTTCGACGGGGTGACCACGGTGGTCACCAAGCTCTTCGCGATCGCGCAGGCCGACCGCGGCTACTTCGGGCAGAAGGACGCGCAGCAGCTGATGGTGCTGCGCCGCCTCGCCGAGGGCCTGCGCTTCGGGATCGAGGTGATCGGCTGCCCGATCATCCGCGAGGCGGACGGCCTCGCGCTCTCGTCGCGCAACGTCTACCTCTCGGCCGAGGAGCGCACACAGGCACTCTCGCTCTCGCGCGGCCTGCGCGCCGCCGAGGCGATGTGGGCGGACGGCATCCGCGACGCCGAGGCGCTCCGCGACCGCGTCCGGCGGGAGATCGAAGCGGAGCCGCTCGCGAACATCGACTACGTGTCGCTCGCGGACCAGCGCACCCTCGAGGAATCGCGCGGCCGCATCGCGGCGCCGGCGCTGCTGTCGCTCGCGGTGCGCTTCGGCGCCACGCGGCTCATCGACAACATCTTGCTGACGCCGTAGCCCGCGCGTCGTACGGCTGATCACTGCGGTCGAAACTGCTAACATGACCAACGATTGAATCGAACGCCGCGTGTGCAGCCACAGGCGCCGCGCGACATCGGACACGAGTTGGCAGGGGGAAGCATGTCCGGTCACTCCAAGTGGTCGTCCATCAAGCACAAGAAGGCCGCCACCGACGCCAAGAAGGGGCAGGCCTTCACGAAGCTCGCGCGCGACATCACGATGGCCGCGCGCACCGGCGACCCCAACCCTGAGATGAACCCCTCGCTGCGCCTCTGCATCCAGAAGGCGAAGCAGGCGAACATGCCGAACGACAACATCGACCGCGCGATCAAGCGCGCGGCGGGCCTCGGCGACTCGGACGCGCTCATGGAAGTGACGTACGAGGGCTACGGCCCCGGCGGCACGGCGGTCATCGTCCAGGTCGTGACCGACAACAAGAACCGCACGGTCGCCGACCTCCGCATGGCGTTCTCGCGCAACGGCGGAACGCTGGCCGACAACGGCGCGGTGTCGTGGCAGTTCGACAACCGCGGCGTGATCGCCGTGGACACCTCGAAGTCCGACCCCGACGAGGTGCAGCTGGCCGCGATCGAGGCGGGCGCCCTCGACGTCGACGTCTCCGACGGGATGGTCGAGGTCTACACCGAGCCGTCCGACCTGCACACCGTGCGCGCGGCCCTCGAGGAGGCGAAGTTCGCCGTCGAGAGCGCCGAGGTCGCGAAGGTCCCCCAGAACAAGGTGCACCTCGACGAGAAGCACGCGATGACGGCGCTCAAGCTCTTCGACTGGCTCGAGGACCTCGACGACGTGTCGCGCGTCTACTCGAACGCCGAGATCGACGACGCCGTGCTCGAGGCTGCGGCCGCGGGCTAGCCCGTCTGCGCGCCGGGAGGCCCGCAGGTCTGGATCGGCCGGCGCGGGTATCCCGCGTATCGGCGGTGCAGGAAGCCCACAGGTCTGAGGCGGCCGGCGCGGGTACCCCGCGCTTCGGCCGTAGAGGGAGCTCAGTTGCCTGAACCGCGTTCCGCGCAGCTGCCCCTGAGGGTCCTCGGTGTCGACCCGGGCCTCGCGGTGACCGGCTACGCGATCGTCGACGAGCGCGGCTCCGGCGGCGGGCTGGTCACCAGCGGCACGGTGAAGTCCACGACGAAGATGCCGCGCGCCGACCGCCTCGGCCGCATCTTCGACGCCACGCGCGCCCTCATCGCCGAGTTCGCCCCGCACGAGGTCGCGATCGAGCAGCAGTACGTCGGCGAGAACGTCCGCAGCGCGATGGTCGTCGGCGAGGCGCGCGCGGCCGTGATGATCGCCGCCTCGATCTCCGGGCTGCCGGTGTACGAGTTCCCGCCGTCCTCGGTGAAGGAGTCCGTCACCGGCTGGGGTGGGGCGCCGAAGCAGCAGGTCGCGCAGATGGTGCTGATCGCGCTCGGCCTGACCGAGGTCGACGGGCCCCTTGACGTCACGGACGCCGCCGCGATCGCCCTCGCGCGGCTCGCGGACGCGCGCATGGAGATCGCGATGGCCCGCCGATGATCGCCGCGCTGCGCGGCGTCGTCACGCAGTGGGACGAGACCACCTCGATCGCCTGGATCGAGGTGCAGGGCGTCACCTACGAGGTGCGCATCCCCGCGTTCGCCGCGGAGTGGATCGACTCGCTCGTGGACGCGGAGCCGACGCTCATCTACACCTACTACCACGTCTCCGACCGCAGCCCCCAGCCGCTGATCATCGGCTTCCAGCACCTGGCCGAGCGTGACTTCTTCCGCAAGTTCATCGAGGTGCCGGACGTCGGCCCGGTGAAGGCCGTGCGCGCGCTGACGTTCCCCGTCGCCGAGATCGCCCGCTGGATCGAGGCCGAGGACGTGAAGGCGATCCAGCAGCTGCCCGGCATCGGCGTGCGTCTCTCCCAGACGATCGTCGCGCAGCTCGCCGGCAAGCTCGCCTACGACGCGCTCCCCGCGGCGACCGGCACGCGCGCTGCGGCTGCCGGTGGCGACCGCTCCGGCGCGCGCGAGGACGCGATCGAGGCGCTTGTCGCGCTCCAGTACACGCGCCGCGAGGCCGAGCGCGCCGTCATGGACGCGATGCGCGCACACGCCGACCTCGAGGCCGTCGAGGACCTGTTGCGCGTCGTGCTTGAGCAGCAGGCGCCGGCGGCCCGATGAAGTACGCCCGATGAACTACCGCGCTCGTCACTCGTGGCCGCTGATCTCGGGGGCGCTCTCGGCGTCGCTGATCATGCTGCTCGGCGCGACGGGGGCGATCCCTGCGCACGACGGCGTCGTGTTCGCCGGCCTCGCGCTGATCGCGGGCCTCGGCTGGCAGCTCGTCGTCGTGAACCGCGAGGGGCTGATCCGCGAGCGCCGTCTCGTCACGATCGCCGCGGACCTGCGCGGCGCGACCGCGACGCTGGAGCGCCTCGCGACGATCGATTCGCTGACCGGCGTCCGCAACCGTCGCGCGTTCTTCGACGGTCTCGGCTCCGAGTTCCGCCGCTCGCAGCGATACGGGCGCGACCTGTCGGTCGTGATGATCGACCTCGACGACTTCAAGCAGGTGAACGACGAGGGCGGCCACCTCTTCGGCGACTTCGTGCTCACGGAGACCGCGCGCCTGATCTCCGAGCAGACCCGCGAGTCCGACCTCGTCGCGCGCTACGGCGGCGAGGAGTTCGTCGTCATGCTCCCCGACACGTCCGAGGAGGGCGCGCTCGCCGTCGCGGACAAGCTGCTGCGCGCGGTGGAGGCCTTCGAGTACCGCTCGACCGACTATCCGCCGCGCGGTGAGCCGGGGCATCGCATCACGATCTCGGCGGGGGTGACCTGCGGCCCGGTCGACGTTTCGCAGGACGAGAACGAGCTCGTGCGCCGCGCCGACCGCGCCCTGTACGCCGCGAAGCGTGCCGGCAAGAACCGCATCCACCGCTGGACCGTCGGGGGCTCGGCGGAGGCCTCCGAGGTCACGGTCTGATCGGATTCGGCCAGATACGCCTCCGCATCTCCGCGTAGAACGCGTGTGCTGGTCGCCCTCGACGGCGGTACAATGGAAGGGCAGCAGGGAGCCCTTGTGACCGCGATCGAGCAGTCTCCGCGACCGCCTCTCGAGGCGCGTCCGTTCGAGCTGGTGTCGGACTTCCAGATGACGGGCGACCAGCCGACGGCGGTCGCCGGCCTCGTCACGGGCCTGCAGCGGGGCGAGCGTGCGCAGACGCTCCTCGGCGCGACAGGCACCGGCAAGACCTTCGCGATGGCGAACATCATCCAGCAGTACCAGCGGCCCACGCTGGTGCTCGCGCCGAACCGCACGCTCGCCGCGCAGCTGGCGCAGGAGTTCCGCGAGTTCTTCCCGCGCAATGCGGTCGAGTACTTCGTCTCGTACTACGACTACTACCAGCCCGAGGCCTACATTCCGCGCAGCGATACCTACATCGCGAAGGACGCGGACATCAACGACGAGATCGACAAGCTGCGCCATGCCGCGACGAAGGCGCTCTTCGAGCGGCGCGACACGATCATCGTCGCCTCGATCTCGTGCATCTACGGCCTCGGCGAGCCGGGCGAGTACCAGTCGTTCGTCGCCTACCTGTACAAGGGGCGGCACGTCAACCGGAACTCGCTCGTGCGCCAGCTCGTCTCGATGCAGTACGCGCGCAACGACCTGAACCTGATCCGCGGCACGTTCCGCGTGCGTGGCGACTCGATCACGATCCACCCGGCGTACGAGGACCTCGCGATCCGCATCGACTTCTTCGGCGATGAGATCGAGCGCATCGCGACGCTCGATCCGCTCACCGGCGAGGTGCTGGGCGAGTCGGAACAGACCGCGATCTACCCGGCCAAGCACTTCGTGACCTCCGACGACCACATGGAGCGCGCGGTGGAGTCGATCCAGGAGGAGCTCGACCAGCGCCTCGCGGAGTTCCGCTCGCAGGGCAAGATCCTCGAGGCCGCGCGCCTCGAGGAGCGCACGAAGTACGACCTGGAGACGTTGCGCGAGGTCGGGTACTGCTCCGGCATCGAGAACTACTCGCGCCACCTCGCCGGTCGCGCGCCGGGCTCGACGCCGTGGACGCTGCTCGACTACTTCTCCGACGACTGGCTGCTCTTCGTCGACGAGTCGCACATCGCGATGCCGCAGGCGCGCGGCATGTTCGAGGGCGACAAGGCCCGCAAGACCACGCTGGTCGAGTACGGCTTCCGGCTGCCCAGCGCGATGGACAACCGCCCGCTGCGCTTCGACGAGATCGAGAACCACATCAATCAGGTGATCTTCTTCTCGGCGACCCCCGGCCCGTACGAGCTGAACGTCTCGACGCAGGTTGTGCAGCAGGTGATCCGCCCGACGGGCATCCTCGACCCGGAGGTCGATGTGCGCCCCACGAAGGGGCAGATCGACGACCTCCTCGCGGAGGTGCAGGCGCGCATCGCCCGCAACGAGCGCACGCTGATCACCACGCTCACCAAGAAGATGTCCGAGGACCTGAACGACTACCTGCAGGAGATGGGTGTGAAGTCCATGTACCTGCACTCCGAGATCGACACGCTGGAGCGCATCGACATCCTCCGCGACCTGCGGCTCGGCGTGCACGACGTGGTCGTCGGCATCAACCTGCTGCGCGAGGGCCTCGACCTGCCGGAGGTGTCGCTGGTGTGCATCCTCGACGCCGACAAGGAGGGCTACCTCCGCTCGGGCGGCTCGCTGGTGCAGACGATGGGCCGTGCCGCGCGGCACCCGCTGGGCCGCGTGATCATGTACGCCGACCGCATCACCGACTCGATGCGTTACGCGCTCGACGAGACGGAGCGCCGCCGCGCGATCCAACGGGCGTACAACGAGCAGCACGGCATCACCCCGCAGGGCATCGAGAAGACGATCCGCGACATCGGCGACCGCCTGCGACAGGTCGCCGAGGAGCCCTCGACCTACACGACCGCCGCCGACCTCCCGAAGGAGGAGCTGACGCGGATGATCATGGAGATCGAGCGCCAGATGAAGACCGCGGCGAAGGAGCTCGACTTCGAGCGTGCCGCGCTGCTGCGCGACCAGGTCGTCGAGCTGCGGCGCGAGCAGCAGGGCGACCCCACCGCCGAGCGCCTCCAGTCGCTCTCCGCGCAGACCCGCCGCCCCGACAAGCGCGCCGCCCGAGGTGGCCGCACCCGGCGCGGCCACAACTAGTGCCCGGCCGGCCCCCACGCCCGCGCGGCGGAGCGTGGCTCCTGCTGGCGATCGTGCTGGCGACGATGGGGTGCATGGCGCCGCCCCCTCCCGTCATCGAGTCGGTACGCATCGAGCCCTCGTCGCTCGACACGAACGCGATGGCGACCGTGCGCGTCGAGGCGCGCGATCCGCGCGGCGAGGACCTGTCGTTCACGTACCAGTGGATGAAGAACGGCACGCCGATCCCCGGGGCGACGGCGGCGAGCCTCGACCTGTCGAGCTCGGGGAACGGCGCGCGAGGTGACGCGATCGCCGTTCGCGTCGTGGCCGACACGGAGCGCACGCACAGCAAGCCCACGACGTCCGAGCCGCGCACGGTGACGCCCTCGATCGCCGTGAACGCCACCGAGTCGCGCGAGTCGTATGCAGTCGAGGGCGCCGACTCGCGTGCGCTCTTCGCCTCGATCGAGCGCAACGGCCCGCGCAAGGACGGGCGCTCCGCGTCCGGCCTCGCGCAGTTCGGCGCGACACGGCGCCTGCGCACGATCCAGACGGCCGACACGTGCGCCATCGACGCCGTGACGATCGAGGCGACGGCGGTCCTGACGCTGCCCGCCGCGACGGCCGCGACGCGCTCGGCCGACCTCGCGGCGAAGATCGAGCGGTTCCGCGCCGCCGTCGTGACCCACGAGGAGCGACACGTCACGATCCGTCGCGAGTACCTCGATCAGTTCGTCACCGCGCTCCAGTCGATCGACGCGGCGCCAAGCTGCGAGGCGATCGAGCGCGCCGTCGCCGCCGCGTGGGAGCGCACGAACGACGCGGAGAACCGCGCGCAGGACCGCTTCCACGAGGAGGACGCCGAGCGCATCCGCGTCGCATGCGCGCCGATCGACACGCAGATGGCCGGCCTGACCGCCCAGCTCGAAGCGCTGCGCGGCCAGCCGGCGCGCTACAACGCGCTCGTCCCCGCCTACAACGGCCTGCTCGACGACTACCGGTGGTGCCTGCGCTCGTGAGCGCGGACGTGCGCCTCGTCGTCACGCCGACTTCTGCGATCGTCGCCGCCTACCTCGATGTGGTGCGCGCGCTGATGGACGATGCGTTCGAGGGCGACTTCTCCGCCGAGGACTGGCGTCACGCGCTCGGCGGCACGCACGTGCTCGCTTGGGACGGTGGGGATCTCCTCGGGCATGCGTCGCTCATCGCGCGGCAGCTGCTGATCGACCGCCGTCCGATCCGCGCGGGGTACGTCGAGGCAGTCGGCGTGCGGACGGACCGGCAGCGGCAGGGCATCGGTGCGCGATTGATGGACGAGATCGAGCGCCTGATCCGCGAGTCGTACGAACTCGGCGCGCTCGGGGCTTCCGACGCCGGTTTCGAGTTCTACCGCGTGCGCGGCTGGCAGCCCTGGCTCGGCCCGACGTACGCCGACGGCCCGGCCGGCGTCGTCCGCACCGAGGACGACGATGGCGCCATCCTGGTGCTGCCGGTGCGTGCGCGCCTTGACCTCACCGGCACGCTCGCGTGCGGCTGGCGCGAAGGCGACGTCTGGTAGCTACTCGTCGTCCGCGTCGAAGGGCTTCGGGGGGGCTGCGCGAGGCGTGAACGCCGCCGCGTGCGCCGCGAGGCTGGACTCCGCGGCGTCGATGCCGCCGACCGCGCCGTCCTGGTCGATCAGCACGTTGCGCGCCTTGCCGCCCGACTCACCCGGCCCGACGACGCCCTGCTCCTCGAGGAGGTCCATGACGCGCGCGGCACGCGGGTAGCCGATGCCGAGCTTGCGCTGGAGCATCGAGGTGGACAGCGTGCGGCTGCCGCGGGCGACCTCGATCGCCTTCTCAAGCATCGGGTCGTCACCGCCCCCGCCGTCCGGCGCGATCGCGTCGGCCTGCTCCAGGGCGCGTTCCAGCTCGTGGTCGTACTTCTCCGGGCGCAGCTTCTTGAAGCGGTCCGCCGTCCAGAAGTTCACGACCGCCTCGATCTCCTCGTCGGAGACGTAGACGCCCTGCACGCGGCGCGGCTTCTGCGCGTCCGGCGGCACGTACAGCATGTCGCCCTTGCCCAGCAGCTTCTCCGCGCCGCCCTGGTCGAGGATCGTGCGCGAGTCGATCGAGGACGACACCGCGAACGCGATGCGCGTCGGGAAGTTCGCCTTGATCAGTCCCGTGATCACGTCGACGGACGGCCGCTGCGTCGCCACGACTAGGTGGATGCCCGTCGCGCGCGCGAGCTGTGCGAGGCGCACGAGCTGCTGCTCCACCTGGAACGGCGCGGCGATCATCAGGTCGGCCAGCTCGTCGATCACGACGACCCAGTAGGGGAGCGCGCGGCCGTTCGCCGGCTTCTCGTTGTACTTCTCGATGTTGCGGACGCCGACCTGCGCGAACCGCCGGTAGCGCGTCTCCATCTCGTTGATCACGGCCTGCAGCGTCCCGACGACGCGGTCCATCTCGACGACGATCTCGGAGAACGCGAGGTGCGGGATTGAGCCGAACGCCGTCAGCTCGACGCGCTTGGGGTCGACCATGACGAAGCGCAGCTGCTCCGGCGAGTAGTTCATCAGCAGGCTGGTGATGATCGTGTTGAGACATACCGACTTGCCGGAGCCGGTCGCACCGGCGATCAGCAGGTGCGGCATCCTCGCGAGGTCGGCCGTGATCGGCTCGCCCGAGACACCCGCGCCGAGGGCCAGCGGCAGCGCCGACTTCTCCGCGAACTTCTGGTACGGCTCCGACTCCATGATCTCGCGCAGCGAGACGATCGAGGTGCTCCCGTTCGGCACCTCGATGCCGACCATCGGCTTGCCGGGGACGGGCGCCTCGATGCGCAGCGCCGGCGCGGCCAGCGCCAGCGCGAGGTCGTTCTGAAGCGCGGTGATGCGGTTCACGCGGATGCGGGTGCGCGCCACCTCGACCTCGTTCTGGCGGGCGTTGCCCGTGGGGTCGAGGATCGCGCGGCCGGTGGCGTCGCGCTCGGTGACCATGCGCGTCTTCACGTCCCAGCCCGGCTCGACGCCGAACTGCGTGACGGTCGGCCCCTCGTTGATCTCGACGACCGTCGAGTCGACGCCGAACGACTGGAGCGTCTGCGTGATCAGGTCGGCGCGGCGCTGGTTGTCGGGGCCGTGCTTGACGCGGGTCTCGACCTTCTTCAGCAGCTTGAGCGGCGGCAGCTGCCAGCCGTCGGCGGCCGTGCGCCACTCGCCGACTGGCGTCTCCATGTCCATGCCGAGCTGCGACACCGGGCGACCCTCGAGGTCGGTCGGGCCGTTGACGACCGGGGCGGGCGGCAGCGGCGCGAGCTGCTCGACGGCGGCGGCGAGCTCAGCCTCGCGTGCCTTGCGGCGTCGAGCATTCTCGATCGGCAGCGGCTCGACCTCCTCGACGTCGTCGACCACGACGGGCGCCTCGATGCCGCGTGCGCGCCGCACGAGGCCGGCGACTCCGCGGCCCGCGGAGCGGTGCAGGCCAAGCGACCACAGCCACGCGAGCGTGCGCCACGTCGCCGGGGGCACCTCGCGCGCGAGTCGCAGCGCGGTGCGCGGCCACAGCAGCGCGTAGCCGAGGGGCAACAGCGCGACCCACAGCGTCGCACCCCACCACGTCGAGGTGATCACGCGCCCCAGCAGCCCGCCCGCGGACGCCGTCGTGAGATCGATCTCGCCGACGCGCGTCGGCGGATACCAGAGCCCGAACAGCCCGGCGAGGAACACGATCAGGATTGCGAAGCCGGCCACGTGGCGGCGGTGGCGCTTCAGCACGTACTCGCGGTGCAGCGCGAGCAGCACGCCGAGGCCCGCCAGCAGTCCGATGACGGTGAAGACGTGGAGCCCGAAGAGGCCGACCAGCGCATCGCGCGCCGCGCCGAAGACGCCGGTCAGCGGCAGCAGGTAGGGGATCGCGGCGGCGGCCATCACCACCAGCGCCGTGCCGACGATCTCCGGGCGGGCGACCATGCGACCCAGCGAGACGATGTCGGGAATGCCGGGCGCGGAGCCGCGTGCGGTTCCTCGAGGACGGCGGGACTTGGCTCGAGCCATGGCTCTCTTACTCCTTCGACCGCGCCTCCCCGCCAGCAGGAGCGATCGATCTATCGGTGTGAATTCCGTGTGCTCTCGGCCTGGATCAGACCTCCAGCATCACGGGAATGACCAGCGGGCGCCGGTGCGTCTGCCGGTACAGGTACTCCGCGACGTTGTCCTTCAGCGTCTCGTGCAGCGCGCGCCAGTCCGTCGCGCGCTCGCCGCCGAGGGCATCCGTCACGCGCTGCCGCACGCCGTCGAGGAGCGCCTGCTCTTCATCGGGGCCGACGAAGCCGTGCGACATCACCTCGGGCGGCCGCGTCAGCGTGCCGTTGTGGCGATCGATCGCGGCGACGAAGACCAGCATCCCGTCGTTCGCGAGGTGCTGGCGGTCGCGCAGCACGAAGTCGTCCACGTCGCCGATGCCGAGGCCGTCCACGTACACGTAGTCCGCCGGCACCGAGCCGACGATCTCCGCGTGGTCCTCGGTCAGCTCGAGGATCTCGCCGTCGGTCATCACGACCGCGTCCTCCTCGGGCATGCCGAGGAGCAGCGCCAGCTCGCGGTGCAGCACCAGGTGGCGGTACTCGCCGTGGATCGGGACGAAGTACTTCGGCCGCACGAGGCGGTGGATGATCTTCAGCTCCTCGCGCGCGGCGTGGCCGCGCACGTGGACGTCGGCGAGACGGTTGTAGATGACCTTCGCGCCGGCCTGCATGATCAGGTCGATGTTCTTGTAGACGAACTTCTCGTTCCCGGGCACCGGGTTGGAGGAGAGGATGACCGTGTCGTCCTCGTGGATCGTGATCTGCTGGTGCGTGCCGGTCGCCATGCGCGTCAGCGCGGCCGTCGGCTCGCCCTGCGATCCGGTGCAGATGATGATCGTCTTGTGCGATGGGTAGTCGCGCACCTGGTTCGGCGTCATCAGGATGTTCGCCGGCACCCGCAGGTAGCCGAGGTCGCGCGCCATGTTGACGTTGTTGATCATCGATCGCCCGGTGACGAACACGCGGCGGTCGTACCGTTCGGCCGCGTCGATCACGATCTGCACGCGCGAGATGAGCGAGGCGAACGTTGTCACGACCACGCGCCCGGGGGCGTCGCCGATCGCGCGGTCCAGGACCTCGGCCACACGCTGCTCGGACTGCGTGTAGCCCTCGATCTCCGCGTACGTCGAGTCGGCGCACAGCAGCAGCGCGCCGTCCTCGCCGACGTCGGCGAGCCGCGCGAGGTCGGTGTGCTGTCCCATGACCGGCGTGTGGTCGATCTTGAAGTCGCCGGTGTGCACGATCGCGCCCAGCGGCGTGTCGATGATGAGACCGGCCGAGTCCGGGATGGAGTGCGACACGGAGAAGAACTCCGCGCTGAACGCGCCGGCGTCGATGATGTCGCCCGGCTCGACGACGTGGATCTCCGCGTCGGCGAGCTTGTGCTCCTTCAGCTTCACCTGCACGAGGCCGCGCGTGAGCTTGAGGCAGTAGATCGGCGCGGACACCTCGTGCAGGAGGAACGGCACGCCGCCGATGTGGTCCTCGTGGCCGTGGGTCAGGAAGATCGCGCGCAGGCGGTGCGCGTTCTCCTTCACGTAGGTGAGGTCCGGGATGATCAGGTCGACGCCCAGGTGCTCGGCGTCCGGGAACATCACGCCGACGTCGACCGCGATCATGTCGTCGCCGTACTCGTACAGCATCATGTTGCGGCCGATCTCGCCGAGGCCGCCGAGGGGGATGACGCGCAGGGGCAGGGTGCCCGGCGTCGTTGAGGTCGTCATGAGGTCGCTCCGGGTGATGCGTTGAGCAGGTCGGGGATCTGGGCGAAGTCCTGCCGCATCACCGCGCGCAGCGAGCCGTCACGCAACGCTGCCGCCGGGTGGTACATCGGGATGATCGTGAGGCCGTCGATGGTGCGGGCGCGGCCGTGGATCTGGCTGATGCGCTCGCCGGGGAACCAGCGCGCCATCGAGAACCGGCCGAGGGTCGCGACCACGCGCGGCTGCACGCCCGCGATCTGGCGGTCGAGGTAGTCGGAGCACGCGGCGATCTCGTCGGGCTGCGGGTCGCGGTTGCCGGGCGGGCGGCACTTCACGACGTTCGTGACATAAACGTCGGTGCGCGCGCGGCCGATCGAGGCGAGCAGCTCGTCGAGGAACTGGCCGGAGCGGCCCACGAAGGGCAGCCCCAGCTCGTCCTCGCGCTGGCCGGGGCCCTCGCCGATGAACATCAGGTCGCAGGGGGCGGGGCCGCTGCCGGGCACGGTGTGCGTCCGGGTGCGCGCGAGCTCGCAGCGCGGGCAGTCGGCGATCTCCTCGTACAGGGTCGTGAACGGCGCGGGGACCGCGTAGAGCGGCCGCAGCGCGGGCGGCGCCGAGGCGCGCGCGTCAGGCATCCCGGCCGCCGTCTCGGCAGGCGAGGTACGGCGCACGCTGGGGCGCGGGGCGGGTGCGAGGGCCTCGACGGGGGTGCGTGACATAGGAACGAGCGTAGCATCGCCCGGAATTGGTTTCAATGTATACGCAGGTGATCATTCTCACCTCGAACATCCCGCGGACTACTCGCGCCGCACGAGCCAGGCGAGGCCGATGCCGACGAAGTACAGGATGACGATCGGGCCGCCGACCAGCGTCTGCGTCACCGGGTCGATGGTCGGCGTGACCACGGCCGCGATCACGAAGGCGATGATCACGGCGTAGCGCCAGAACTTCCACAGCTGGCTGGCGCGCACCACCCCGAACTTCGCGAGCGCCATGACGAGGAGGGGCGTCTCGAAGACGAGCCCCATCACGCCCAGCATCCGGGTCACGAAGTCGATGTAGTTGCCGATGCGCCAGTCGGCCTCGGCAACCGAGCTGCCGAAGGTCAGGAGGAAGTTCAACGTGACGGGCAGGATGAAGAAGTAGCCGAACGAGACGCCGCCGAGGAACGCGAGCGTCGCCCCGAAGACGATCGGGAAGACCCACTTCTTCTCGTTCCTCGTCAGCGCCGGCGTCACGAACCGCAGGGCGTGGTAGACGACGAACGGCATCGACACGGTCAGCCCGCCGAGGAGCGCGACCTGGAAGAACGCCGCGATGTTCTCCATCGGCTCGATGTACTGCGGCCGGAAGTCGGGGATCGAGGCCCGCGCCGGCGCCAGCAGCAGCTCGATGACGCGGAAGCCGACGCTCGGAACGAAGAACACCACCATGCCGGCGACGACCGAGACGGCCATCCACATCACGCGGTAGCGCAGCTCGAGCAGGTGCTCGAGGAGCGTCATCTCGCCGCCCTCGACCTCCTGCTCCGTGATCGGGGTGCCGTCGGGGCCGAGCAGCGTGGTCGTCATGAGGTCGCCGTCCGCTCCTCGGCCGCGCGCGGCTCACCGGCGGGTGTCTCCTCGACGGCGGGCTCCGGCGCAACGGTGTCGTCGCTGCCCGTGTCGTCGCTGCCCGTGTCGACGCTGCCGGTGTCGTCGATGATCGTGCCGCCGGCGGGGTCGTCGCCCGCGACCAGCTCGCGCAGCGCCGTCGAGTCTCCGGCTGCCTCGGACGGTGCGTTGAGCGACGGGAACGAGGTCGCGTCGGCGACGGCGGCGGTCGCGTTCTGGTGGACGCCGGTCAGCTCGTCGCGGAGCGACCGGATCTCCTTGATCGGGTTCACGCCGTCGTTCTGGGCGGTGACTTCCTGCTCCAGCTCGTCCACGGCGGAGCGCAGGTCGGCCATCACGCTGTCGCTGAACGAGCGCGCGGTGTTGATCCAGCGCGCGACCTGTCGCGCCACCTCGGGGAAGCGTTGCGGGCCGACGATCACGAGTGCGATCAGCAGCACGATCCCAATTTCGGGAAGGCCGACGCCGAAGAGTTCCATATCAGTAAATGATACGCCCCGGACAGTCGGGCAGACTGCCGGGGCGTTCGATGTTCACGCTCGTCGCTGCCGCGGCGCGCGGGGTGGTTCTTAGTCCTCGATGCCGTTGTCGCGCAGGTAGTCGATCGCGTCCTGGACGTTGCGGATCTTCTCCGCTTCGTCGTCGGAGATCTCCAGCTGCTTGCCGTCCTTCGAGAACTCCTCCTCGATCGACATGATCAACTCGACGAGGTCGAGCGAGTCCGCGTTGAGGTCATCGACGAACGACGCGTTCATCGTCACCTCGTCCTCCTCGACGCCGAGCTGCTCGGTGATCAGGGAACGAACGCGCTCAAAGGTGGATGCCACTGGTTAGTCCTCTCGGTCTGTTGATGTTGACCCGTCTTCGGGCTCTGGCGACTCGCGACGGTCGGCGGCCTCGAGGGCCACCGCTCCGAGCACTCCATTCACGAAGCGCCCGGACGATTCTGATCCGTAACCCTTGGCAATCTCGACCGCTTCGTTGATAGCCACGCGAAGCGGAGCGCGGCCAGTATCGAAGAGCACTTCGTAGATTGCAAGGCGAAGCACGTTCCGATCGACCGCGGCCATGTCCTCCAGCGGGAAGGCCGACGCGTAGCGACGGATCGTGTCGTCGATGTCCTCGAGGTAGCGGCCCACGCCGTACACGAGCTCGTTCGTGAACGTGCGCGCCTCTGCGGTGAGCGTGGACTCCGCCAGGTGGCGGCCGAGCACCTCCGGCACGAGGCGACCGGTGATGTCGGCCTCGAAGAGCACCTGGAAGGCGGCGATGCGTGAGCGGCGTCGGGATTGGGTCGTCATAGCGGGTGTCATCTTCGGCCCAATCGTCCAGTTAGGCCATCACCAGGCCACCGTCGACGTTATACGTCTGGCCTGTGATGTAGGAAGCGCCGTCTCCGGCAAGGAAGGTCACGAGGGGTGCGATCTCGTCCGCCTCGGCGTAGCGGCCCAGCGGGATGCGCGACAGGATGAGCTGCTTCTGCTCCTCGGTCAGCCCGGACGTCATGTCCGTCAGCACGAAGCCCGGCGCGATCGCGTTCACCGTGATCCCGCGCGAGGCAACCTCGAGGGCGAGCGACTTCGTGAAGCCGATGATGCCCGCCTTCGCGGCGGCGTAGTTCGCCTGTCCCGGGTTCCCGGTGAGGCCGACGACCGACGTGATGTTGATGATGCGGCCCCAGCGCTGGCGCAGCATGTCGCGCATCACCGCCTTCGACATCAGGAAGGTCCCGCCGAGGTTCGTCTGGACGACGTCGTTGAACTGCTCCTCCGACATGCGCATGACCAGCGTGTCGGCCGTCATCCCGGCGTTGTTGACGAGGATGTGCACGGCGCCGAACGCGTCCTTCACCTCGGCGATGACGCGGTCGACGTCGGCGGCGGTGCGGACGTCGAGCTGCGACGTGCGGCACTCCACGCCAAGCGCGCGGACCTCCTCGGCGACGCTCTCCGCCTGCTGCTGGCTGCCGCGGTACGTCAGGAAGACGTTCGCGCCCGATCGTGCGAGGTCGAGCGCGATCGCGCGGCCGATGCCGCGCGCGGCGCCCGTGACGAGCGCGGTCTTGCCGGCGAGGGGGCCTGTGAGCGGGCCAGTGGTCACGCCGTGACCTCGAGGTCGGCGACCGTGCCGATGTTGCGTGTGTCCAGCGCCCGCTCGATGCGCTTCACCAGCGCGGTGAGCACGCGGCCGGGGCCGAACTCGATCACCTGCGTCACGCCGGCGGCATGCATCGCGCGCACGGAGTCGACCCACAGCACCGGGCTGGTGATCTGGTCGACCAGCTCGCCGGCGAACGCGGAGGCGTCGGTCAGCGGCCGGCTCGTCACGTTCGAGATCACCGGCACGCTGGGCGCGGCGAACGCAGCCTCGGCGAGCACGGCGCGCATCCCGTCGGCGGCGCTCTGCATCAGCGGCGTGTGGAACGCGCCGGAGACGGTGAGCGCGATCACCTTGCCGCCGCCGGCGACCGCCGCCGCCGAGGCTGCCTCGACCGCGGCGACCGTGCCGCCGATCGTCATGTTGCCCGGGGCGTTGATGTTGCAGATCGCGGTGCCGTGCTCGGCGCAGATCGCGCGCACGGCGTCGGGCTCCATACCCAGCACGGCGGCCATCGTGCCGCGCTCGGCGTCGCAGGCCGCCTGCATCAGGCGGCCGCGCTCGCGCACGAGGCGCACGCCGTCCTCGAAGGGCACGGCGTTGGCGGCGATCAGCGCGGCGTACTCGCCCAGTGAGTGCCCGGCGACGAAGGCGGGGCGGTGCGTGATCGCGCCGGACTCGACGGCGGCGACGAGCGCTGCGATTGCGTGCACCACGAGCGCGGGCTGCGTGTTCACGGTCTGCGTGAGGTCTACCTCGGGCCCGTCGAAGCAGATCGACGACAGCGAGATGCCGAGCGCAGCGTCGGCGGCGTCGAAGATTGCGCGGGCGGCGGGCACCTGCTCGGCGAGGTCGCGGCCCATGCCGACGGCCTGCGCCCCCTGGCCGGGGAACAGCCACGCGGTGTCGGCCGCCACGGGCAGGCGGGCGAGGAACGAGAGGTCGGTCATCGAGGTGACGGGCGGTCTACGCCTCGCGCTCGATCGGGCGACCCTTGTGGTCGCGAGCGCCGCCCGCGGTGTGGTTGATCTTGAAGCCGCCCGTCGCCGGGTCCTTCACGATGTTCGGCACGGCCACGCGGTGGTGGCTGCGGCGCGAGCCCTGCTTCGCGGTCGGGGTCCTACGCTTCGGGAGCGCCATCGCCATCCTCCGTGCCGAGCCGCTTCTGCAAGGCAGAGAGCGTGCTCCAGCGGTCATCATTCGCGGCGGCGGCACAGCCGCACGGTCCGGTGTTCAGGTTGTGCCCGCAGTTCGGGCAGAGGCCCCGGCAATCCGTCCGGCAGAGCGGACGGAGCGGCAGTGCCGACTCCTCATATTGCCTCACTGCCTCGCTGAGGTCGAGATGCCGCTGCCGGTCAATCCTGAAGTCATCCGCCTCGACCTCGACGCGCCGCCCGGTGACGGGGTCGTGATCGAGGACGTACTCCTCGTCGAACTGCACCGAGACGGGCGTTTCGAACAGCTCCAGGCACCGGCTGCACAGCACGTCCACCGGAGCGAGGTCCAGCTCCGCCATGACGAGGACGCCGCGCTCGCTGCGGATCAGGCGCAGCGAGCCGCTGATCTCCTGCTCGTAGCCGGCGTCGGGGACGGACACCGGCTCGCCGTCCACCTCGTACCGGCGCGCGTGGCCGAGGGGCTCCTGGAGCAGGGTCGAGACGTTGATGAGCACGGGGGAGGCTCCGGGGGGCGTGGGTGGGAGGGTGAACATCCATCGTACAACGGCCCGCGCGCCCTCACGCTGCCTCGATGCGGCTGCCGCGCGGGCGACGGCGAGCCGCTGTCGCGCCGGGGTATCCTGCTCGCATGACCGGCGAACCAACCGAGCGCACCGCCGTCTCCTACCTCCGGGCGCTCGCCGGCGACCCGCCCCTCGACGTCGCCGTGCAGCGGCTCGCGATTGCCGCTGCCTGCCGGGGCGAGCACCTGACCGAGGTCGCCGCCTTCGAGGAGCCCGATTCCACCGGCGGCCGCGCCTTCCTCGAGATGGTCGACACGCTCCGCACCACGCCGGGCATGGAGGTGATCGCAGCCACCGCGATGGTCTTCGGTGACCGCGTCCGCGACCGGGCGCGACGCATCCTCCAGCTCGCCGCGCTGCACATTCCCCTGCGCCTCGCGGACGGCCGCGCGCCCGGCGACGCCCTGGTCGCCGCGTGGGCCGAGCGCGGCCCGGAGGAGCGTCGCCGCGAGCGCGCCCGCGAGGGCATGCGTCGCCGCGCGCTGCGGGGCGAGGTCCTCGGCCGCGCACCGTTCGGCTACGCCGTCTCGGAGCGCCAGCTGGTGCCCGACCCGCGCGAGGCGGCGACCGTGAAGCGCGTGTTCGCGATGTACCTCGAGGAGGACGAGGGCGTGCGCAAGATCGCGAAGCGCCTGAACGACGAGGGCATCCTGACGCGCACCGGGCGGGCGTGGACGGCCGGCGCCGTGCGCAACGTCCTGCGCAACGCCGCCTACACCGGGCTGTACCGCCGCCTCGGCGTCACGGTGACGCGCGCGCATGCCGCCCTCGTCACCGCGAGCCAGCACGCCGAGGTGCTGCGGCGCATGGCGAGCCGCCGGACCGCGCCCGCAACGCAGGAGCGGCGCGAGTACCTGCTGTCCGGCCTCGTCCGCTGTGGCTACTGCGGCGGCCCGATGATCGGGGCGCGCCGCCCCGGCGAGGGCGCCGAGGTCGTCGAGTACTCGTACTACCGCTGCCAGTCCGCGACGAACGAGGGCCGCTGCGCCTACCACACCCGCCGTGCCGAGGCCCTCGAGGCTGCGGTGCTCGTCGAGCTGTCCAGGTCGACCGGGCCCGCGCCGGTCGCGGTCCACACGCGCGAGGCGAACACCCACGAGGCGCGCCGCGCCGCCCTCGACCGCACGCTGGACCACATGCTGGAGCGCCGCGCCGCCGGGCAGTGGACGGACGCCGATCTCGTGCGGCGCGCCGCGCCGATCGTACTGGAGCAGCTGGGGATGGAGGCCGCCGCGGCGTTCGAGTCGAGCGACCCCGTGGCACCCGAGGAGGCCCGCACACGCCTCCTCGACGAGTGGGACGACCTCGCCTTCGACGACCGCCGCGCGCTCCTCCAGCACGCCGTCGCCGAGGTCGTCGTCACCGACGACGCCGTCCGCGTCGCGCGCCAGCGGTAGCCGAGAGCCTGCGCGCCGCCGTCGGTCGAGGCCGCAGCGAGGGGTTCTCCCGATGGGGCGCACCTATCAGCGCGTTGCCCGCTCTGAATCCGGGATGCTCGAAGGGCGAAGCCCTTCGAATCAGAACCCCTCCCGCGCCGGGAGGGGCAGGGGTGGGCCGCCCCGCTTCGCACCTCGAACAGAACTCGACGGCGATGGCCGTCGCTCCTCGTGCGCGGCGAGGGTCGTGCCCTACGATGGTGGTGGTCAGGGGGCTGGACGGTCGCCGGCACCTCCTTCGGGAGGGGCGGGAGGAAAGTCCGAACTCCACCGGACAGGGTGCCGGCTAACGGCCGGGCGGCGCGAGCCGACGGACAGTGCCACAGAAACATACCGCCGGGCTGCTCCTCGGAGCGGCCAGGTAAGGGCGAAATGGTGCGGTAAGAGCGCACCGGCGTCACGGTGACGTGGCGGCCGAGGAAAACCCCACCCGGAGCAAGGTCAAATAGGGGAACGCGAGGGGTGTCCGGCCCCGTTCCCGGGTAGATCGCTGGAGGCGGTGGGCAACTGCCGTCCTAGATGGATGACCGTCACCGCTGCCTCGTGGGCACGAGGCAGCGGCACAGAATTCGGCTTACAGGCCCCCTGGCTGCCCAACTCAATGACGAAGAGGATGCGCTCGACCCCGCGGTCGAGGTGCGCGAGCCTCGTTCGAGGTGATCGAGCGGGGTGGCCCACCCCTGCCCCTCCCGGCGCGGGAGGGGTGAAAGAAATGAGGGGGCGCAGCCCCCTCAAACTCCCCTGCAGATCGAACCCGCGCTCGTGAGCACGAGGGCGGTGCCCCGCGTCGCGAAGGTCCGGCTCCCTAGTCGACCTTCGCGCCGGTGTCGCCGTCGCGGGACTGGATGACCTCGCCGCGCTGGATGATGCGGGTGATCTCCATGATCACGGCCAGACCCTTGCGCTCCGGGTCGTTGTTGCGCTCGGCCTCGGCGGAGTTGTCGTAGACCTGCCGGTCGATCTCGGGGTCGTTCGCGACGCGGGCCTCGCCGTGGATCTGGAACGCGGTGCGCGTGCCCGGGTTGCGGTACTGCATCGTCGCCTGCGGGTTCTCCGCGATGCGCTTCAGGAAGCCTCGGGCGGGCGTGCGCATCCACAGCGCGATCTCGTGGTCGCTGTACGCCTGCGTCGTGCCGAAGAACCCGAGCGAGGGCTGGCCGTCCGCGCCGGCGGTCGCCCAGATGATCGGGCAGCCGTCCGTGAACGCGTTGTTGATCGCCGTCTGCATGTCGTCGTCGAGGTGAATCGCCACGTTGTGTCCTGTCTTGAACCATCGATGTCCGCCGAGGCACGGTAGATTCTACAGCGCGCACCCGCAATCCCAGCGACCGCAGCCGAGCCGCGTCCTACGATGCACGCATGACCGCCGACCCCACCTCGACTCCACCCGCGCCGCGTGGCGACTGGCGTGCCGGCCTCCCGGCCGACGTGTCCGCCGAGGCGCGCGCGAGCCTGCCGCCGGCGCGCGCCATCCGCTTCGACTCGCGTGACGTGGAGGCGGGCGACGTCTTCGTGTGCATCGTCGGCGGGCAGGCGGACGGGCACGCCTTCGCGCCGCAGGCGGTCGCACGCGGCGCGGTCGCACTCGTCGCGCAGGCGGGTCACGCGGGCGCGCTGGGCGACCTCGGCGTGCGGGTCGTCGAGGTGCCGGACACGCGCGTCGCCCTCGCCACGATCAGCGCGGCGCACGAGGGGTACCCCGCGCAGCAGATGACCGTGATCGGCATCACCGGCACCGACGGCAAGTCCACGACCAGCTTCCTCGTGCTCGCGGCCCTCGAGGCATGCGGCATCACCGCCGGCCTGCTCACGACGATCGAGTCGAGGATCGCCGGCCGCGTGCTGCCGAACCCGACGCGGCTGACCTCGCAGGAGGCGCCGTTCGTGCAGCGGATGCTGGCGGAGATGGTCGACGCCGGATGCACGCACGCCGTGGTCGAGAGCACCTCGATCGGCCTCGACCTGCACCGCCTCGACGGCTGCGCGTTCGACGTCGCGGTGTTCACGAACCTCACGAGCGACCACCTCGACTACCACGGCACGATGGAGCACTACCGCGCCGCGAAGGGGCGACTGTTCGAGCTCCTCGACGAGCCGCGTCCCGAGAAGGCGGGCAAGGCCGCGCGCGTTCGTCGCAGTGCTGTGCTGAACCGCGACGACCCCGCGTGGAAGTACTTCGCCGGTCGCACCGCCGCGCGCGCCGTGACCTACGCGATCGATGACGTGGAGGCGGACGTCCACGTCGAGGACCTGATGCTCTGGCCGGACGGCGCGACGTTCGCCGTCGTCGCGGACGACGAGTACATCGAGTGCAGCATCAAGCTCCCCGGCGCGTACAACGCCGCGAACGCGACCGCGGCGCTGACGGTCGCCGCCGCGCTGCGCCTGCCGATCGAGCAGGCCGCCGTCGGCGTGGCGGCGTGCAGCGGCGTCCCCGGCCGCATGGAGCCGATCGCCGGCGCGCCGTTCGGGGTGATCGTGGACTACGCGCACACGGGCGCCGCGCTGCGCAATGCCGTGCAGGCGCTGCGCCCGATCGTCGAGGAGGGCCGGATCATCGCGGTCTTCGGCTGCGCCGGGGAGCGGGCGCGCGAGCGCCGCAGCGGCCTCGGCACCGCAGCGGCCGAGTTGATCGACGTCTCGATCCTCACCGATGAGGACCCGCGCAGCGAGCCGTCCGAGGCGATCATCGACGAGATCGCGCAGGCGATGCTCGCCGCCGGCGCCGTCGAGGGCGTGAGCGAGGGGCACTGCTTCGAGCGCATCGCCGACCGGCGAGCCGCGATCGCGCGGGCGCTGGCTGTGGCGCAGCCGGGCGACCTGGTGCTGATCGCCGGCAAGGGCCACGAGTCGACCATCGAGTACGCCGATGGCCCGCGCCCGTGGGACGACCGGGCCGTCGCGCGCGAGGAGATCGCGCGCCTCGTCGGCTAGCAGCGGCTCGCCAGCGGGTAGACTCGCAGCACGGCACCCGCGGCACCTCGTCCCGAACCTCGAGGGCCACGCGATCCACACGCGCCAGCAAGGAGCGGTCCGATGACGATCGACGAGCAGACCTACGCGCAGTACGTCCACGAGGACCTCGCGCACCTCCTGCACCCGCAGTACTACGCGCCGGACCACCAGGCGCCGGTGATCTTCGATCACGGCGAGGGCGTCTGGCTTACGGACGTGAAGGGCAAGCGCTACATCGACGCGCTGTCGTCGCTGTGGAACGTCGCCGTCGGCCACGGCCGGGGCGAGCTCGCGGACGCCGCCGCCGAGCAGATCCGCAAGGTCGCGTTCACCAACAACTACGTCGGCTTCTCGAACGTACCCGCGATCCAGCTCGCGGCGAAGGTCGTCAGCCTCGCGTACGACAACATGGCGGCGGTCTTCTTCACGAACTCCGGCTCGGAGTCGAACGAGGGCGCGTTCAAGACGGCGCGCTTCTACTGGAACCTGCAGGGGCGCCCGAGCAAGGTGAAGCTGATCGCGCGCGAGCGCGCCTACCACGGCGGCACGCTGGCGACCTCCGCGATGACCGGCCTGCCGGTCTTCTGGAAGTACTTCGGCCCGCTGGACCCGAACATCGTGCACACGAAGAAGCCCGACAACCTCGAGTGCGACTGCGAGCCGAACAGCGACGGCGAGTGCGCGCACTGGCTGGAGGCCGCGATCCTGCGCGAGGGCCCCGACACCGTGGCGGCGTTCATCGCGGAGCCGGTGAAGGGCGCCGGCGGCGTGTGGACGCCCGCCGACGGCTACTTCGAGCGCATCCGCGAGATCTGCGACCGCTACGACGTGCTCTTCATCGCCGACGAGGTGATCACGGGCTTCGGGCGCACCGGCTACTGGTTCGCCCTCGAGCGGTGGGGCGTGCAGCCGGACATCCTGTCCATCGCGAAGGCGATCACCTCGGGCTACATCCCGATGGGCGCGTTCATCGTGTCGAAGCCGATTGCCGAGGCGCTCCATGACCTGCCGCCGGACGCGCGGTTCATGCACGCGTACACCAACAGCGCGCACCCGACGGCCAGCGCGGTCGGCCTGCGCAATCTGAAGATCATGGAGGACGAGCGCCTCCTCGAGAACGCCGCGGCGATGGGTGCGCGCATGGGCGACGCCTTCGAGCAGGCGCTCGGCAAGCACGCGCACGTCACGAACCTGCGTCACCTCGGCCTGATCGCGGGACTGACGCTGGTGAAGGATGCCGCCACCGGCGAGGCGTACGCGGCGTCGGACGGCATCGGGGGGCGCGTCGCACGCCACCTGCGCGAGGAGGGCGGGGTCATCACCCGCTTCGTCGGCGACAACATCGTTTTCGCGCCGCCGCTGATCGTCAGCGCCGCCGAGGTCGACCAGATCGTCGAGGCGACCGCGCGGGCGATCGCGGCCGTAACCGCCGGCTGACCTCGGCGAATTGTGGGTTGCAAGATCGGATCAGGCTGCTGATCGGTAGGCGTTGACAACCTTCCCCGTCCTGCTATCGTAGAAAACAGGAAAGGGGGTGATGCTAGTGTCAGATGACAGTAGTCGCCAGGTCTCGGGAAACACGGGCGTCTCTTCGGAGGTGTCTGAAACCTAACCCCCGATCCTGAATCGACGATCAAGGGCGTCCCGGCCACGGCCGGGGCGCCCTTTCCGTATCCGGACCCATCCACTGTGCCGTGAGGCACGTAGCGTCGATCATGGAGTCGAGCCGTCCGAGGGGGACGCCTCGACGTTAAGGATCCAGCCATGCCGTTCGACTTCGAGCGCTACCGCGCCTCCCGACGCTCCGCCACGGTCGGCGCACTGCTGGTGTACCGCGACTCCGTCGCCTCGACGATGGACGAGGCGCGCGCGGGGGCGGCGGCGGGCCAGCCGGCGGGCACCGCGTACGTCGCGGGGGAGCAGACGGCCGGCCGAGGACGTGAGCGCCGGACGTGGATCTCCGCCGCGGACGTCGGCCTGTACGTCACGTACCACCTCATCCCGAAGGTCGCCGCGCACGCGCCACTGCTCTCGATCGCCGGGGGGCTGGCGGTGGCGGACGCGCTGCGTCTCAGCTGCGGGCTGATCGTCGACCTCAAGTGGCCGAACGACCTCCTGCACGACGGCCGCAAGCTCTGCGGCGTGCTCGCCGAGGCGCGACATAACGCGACGCGCACCGACGTCTTCCTCGGCATCGGCGTGAACCTGACGAGCGGGGGCGACCTACCGCCGGAGGTCGCCGCGATCGCCACCAGCGTCGCCGAGGCGGGCGTGGAGCCGCCGGCGCGGGAGGTGCTGCTCGGCGCGCTCGCGGGCGCCATCGAGCGCCGCGCGATGCAGGCGGAGGTCGACCCGGCGGGGCTGATCGCCGACTGGCGCGCTCACCTCGTCACGCTCGGGCGGCGGGTGCGGCTGCACACGCCGGGCGGCGACGTCGAGGGCGAGGCGGTGGACGTGTCGCCCTCGGGCGAGCTGGTGCTGCTCCTCGACAACGGCGACCGGCGCTCGTTCGCCGCCGGCGACGCCATCACGACGCGTTACGCCGAGCCCCAGACGGGCGTCGAGGCTTAACGGCCTCGTGTTGATCGTGCGGGAGCCCGCCCGTAGGCTCCGATCACGATGAACCGAGACGCGACCCGCATCTCCGGCGCCGCCACCCACAGCACGCATGCCCATGTGCATGCCATGCCGTCGCGCGCGCGCCTGTCTCGGTAACGACCCTCATCCCGTCGACCGCAATCCCAGGCCACGCGTGACGGCGTCGCCCGTGTCGCCGCGCCCATCGAGGCCCGCGAATGCTCCGACCCACATCGACGAGCCGACCAGCCGAGGAACGTAGAATGCCCGAGAGCACACTGACGATGGAGACGCCCATGCCCGAGCAGGGACTGCGCAGCAACGGAATGCGGGACCTCGGTCCCGGCGACATGGCGCGCTTCCGCCGCATCGAGGCGCGCTTCCTCGAGGCGGCTGCGGCGGCGGGCTACCGGGAGATCCGCACCCCCACGATTGAGCCGCTGCACCTGTTCACCGCCGCGGGCACGCTCTCGCCGCAGGCGCTGGACCGCGTCTACTCCTTCCTCGACTGGGACGGGTGGAGCGGCGAGCGCGTGGTGCTGCGCCCGGACGCGACGGTCGCCGTCGCGCGTTGGTACGCCGAGCAGGGCCGCGCCGCCGGTGGGACCGCCGAGCAGCGCGTCTCGTACGTGCAGCCGGTCTACCGCTTCGCCGCCGATGGTGACCGCGAGGTCTGGCAGTGCGGTGTCGAGCTGTTCGGCGCCGGTGGTGCCACCGCGGACGCCGAGCTGCTGCTGCTCGCGCGCGACACGCTCGGCGCGCTGGGCATCGACGCCGTGTCGTGCGACCTCGCGCACGCGGGCCTCGTGCGTCTGGCCTTCGCCGCCGCCGGCCTGAGCGTGACCGAGCAGATCGAGGCGTACGACCGCGTGCTGGAGGGTGACCCCGGCGTGACCGCCGACCTCGTCGCCTCGCACCCGCAGGGCGCTGCCGCGCTGCGCCTGCTGTCCGAGGTCGATGGCATCTCGGTTGGCTACGTCGCGAACCTGCGTGCCGCCGTGCTGCCGGTGATCCCGGCCGCCGCCGCCGCGCTCGAAGAGCTGGAGGCCGCCGCGCGCGCCCTCGAGGCGGCGGGCGTGCCGTTCCGCGTGCGCGCCGGCACCGCGCGCTCCTTTGAGTACTACAGCGGGATCACGTTCCGCTTCACCGCGGCCGGTCGCGACTGCATCAGCGGCGGCCGCTACGACGGCCTTGCGGAGACGATCGGCGGCGTGGCCGCGCCCGGCTGCGGCTGGGGCGCCGACCTCCTCGGCCTCGCGGACCTGCTCGGCGACGAGGTGCGCTCGTGAGCCCGGCAGACGCACGTCCCGTGCGCGTCGCGCTGCCGCGTGGCGACCTGCGCACGCCCGTCGCGGAGCGGCTGGCGGCGGCGAGCTTCATCGTCGAGGGCTACGGCGAGGGCTCGCGCTCGTACCGCTTCGACGTGAACGACCGGCCCGGCGTGCAGGTGCGCGTGTTCTCCGACAACGACATCCCGATCCAGGTCGCGATGGGCCAGTTCGATTTCGGCATCGCCAGCCGCATGTGGATCGACGAGCTGCTGGTGCGCTTCCCGAACGACTCGATCGTTCCGCTGCGCCGCCTCGACATCGAGGGCGAGACGCTGGTCGCGGCGGGCGCGCCGGGGACGAGCCTCGAGGGGCTCGCCGCCGCCGGCGTCATGCGTGTCGCCACCGAGTACCCGAACATCGCGCAGCACTACCTGACGCGCCTGCGCGTCCCGGACTACCGGCTGTACGAGGTCTGGGCGCAGGCCGAGGCCTGGCCGCCCGAGGACGCTGAGCTGGCGATCTGCACGGCCTCCGCCGCCGCGCGCGAGGGCCTGAGCATCCTCGACGAGGTGCACCGTGGCGGCGTATGGCTGATCGCCAACCGCGCCGCGCTCGCCACGCGCGACCTGTCGGCGGCGCTCACGCCGCTGCTCGCGCTGCCGGGCGGCAACGACTGGGGCGGCGTCGTCGCACCGTTGCCGCTGGAGGTGCGCCGCGCGGCGCCGCGACCGGCCGTCGCGCGCGAGACGTTCCGCATCGCCGTGCCGGACGGCCACGCGCAGCGCCACACCGTCACCGCGCTCGCCGAGGCCGGCATCACCTTCGAGGGCTACGAGGAGGGGCGTGCCGACCGCCACCCCGTCTCCAGCGACCCCGAGGTGATCGTGAAGGTGATGCGCCCGCAGGACATGCCGCGCGCCGTCGCGCTCGGCCACTTCGACCTCGCGATGACGGGGCGGGACTGGCTGCGCGCGTTCACGGCGTCGTTCCCTTCGGCGCCCGTCGTCGAGCTGTGCGACCTGAAGCGATCGAAGTACCGCATGGGCGCCGTCATCACGGAGGACCTCGCGGTCGAGTCGATCGAGGAGGCGATCGCGATCTGGCGCCGGGACGACCCGAAGCGGCCGATCCGCGTCGCATCCGAGTACGCGGCCCTCGCGGACGAGTACGCGCGCTCGCGGCACCTGGGCGAGTACCGCGTGATCCCGATCTCGGGCGCCTCGGAGGGCTTCGTCCCGGAGGACGCGGAGATCCTGATCGAGGGCACGGAGACGGGCAGCACGCTGCGCGCCAACCGCCTGCGTATGATTGACGTGATCATGGAGTCGACGAACTGCGCGATCGGCGCCGCGACGCGCCCTCCGGGCCGTCGAGGCGAACTGCGCGACCGCTTCGTCGAACGCCTCACGGCCGCCTCCGCGGCGGTCGAGTAGCGCGAGAACACGGGAGCACGATGCCCTCGCTCGGGTCGCACATGGCGCACGCCCGGATCGTCGCGGACCGCCTCGGCCTGCCGGAGATCGATGCCGATCGCGGCGCGTTCTACCTCGGCAGCACGGCGCCGGACATCCGCGTGATCACGCGCATGGACCGGCGGGTGACGCACTTCTTCGAGCTGGACGAGCTGGCGGCGCAGGACTCGGTGGCGGCGATGTTCGCCGCGCACCCGGGCCTCGCGCTGCCCGCCGGGCTGGACGCCGCGACGACGGCGTTCATCGCGGGCTACCTGACGCACCTGGTGCTGGACGAGTCGTTCATCAGCGAGGTCTACCGCCCGCACTTCGGCGCGCTCTCCGGGCAGCCGGAGGACCCGCGGGCGAACGTCCTGGACCGCGCGCTCCAGTACGAGCTGGACCGCCGCGACCGCGAGGACCGCGACGCGATGGAGCAGATCCGCAGCGCGATCGCCTCCACGCGCCCGCCCGGCGGCATCCCGTTCATCGCCGACGAGCACCTCGTGGAGTGGGTAACAGTGTCCGAGGACGTCGCGTCGCACCCGCCGGACTTCGGTCGCTTTCGTCGCATGATGACGAGGCACCTGGAGCGGGCGGGCTACGCGCTCGATGAGATCAACACGTACTGCGACGAGCCGACGGCGCTCGTCGCGGAGGCGTTCAACGTCGTGAACGAGGAGCGTATCGGTCGCTTCTGGCACGATGCAGAGGAACGCATGACCGACCGCGTCAGGAACTACCTCCGATGACGACCGACACCACCGCGACCCAGACTCCCGAGGATGGGACTCCGAACGAGGAGACGCCCGACGAGGAGTCCCGCGAGCCGGAGGCGGCTGCGCCCGACGCCGTCATCGAGGCGGCGAGCCTCGACGCGGCACCAACCGACGAACCGGCACCCGACGCCCCCGCACCGGAGATCGCGGCGCCCGCCGTCGAGGCGGCCCCGGTCGAGGTGGCGCCGACCGCGGCGCCTGCCCCCGTCGCGTCGACGGAGCGCCCGTTCCGCATCTTCACCGACCTCGAGGCCGCGCGCGCCGCGATCATCCGCCGCGCGCCGCTGTCCGAGCCGGTGCTCGCCGCGGACGTGCAGGCGGGCATCGACGCGCTGTGGGGCGAGCCCGTCACGCCGGCGGGCCACGTCGCGCGCATCCTCGACGCCGTCGCGCGCGAGGGCGATGCCGCCGTATCGCGCCTGTCGCAGCACTTCGACGGCTCCTCGTACGACCTGATCGAGGTCACGCCCGACGAGATCGGCGAGGCCTTCGAGCTCGTCTCGCCCGAGGACCGCGACGCCATCGCGTTCACCGTGAGCCGCGTGCGCCGCTACCACGAGACGCAGATGGAGCACGCGCCCACCTCGTTCACCGCGCGCGGCACGGGCATGCTCGTGCGGCCGCTGGAGCGTGTCGGCGTCTACATGACCGGCTCCGACGCGGCACTGCCCTCGTCGGTGATCCACACCGCGATCCCGGCGGTGGTGGCGGGCGTCGAGGAGGTCATCGGCGTGACGGCGGCGCGTGCCGACGGCACGGTGAACCCGCTGAAGCTCGTCGCGGCGCAGATGTCGGGCATCAGGCGCATCTTCCGCGCCTCGGGCGCGCAGGCGATCGCGGCGCTCGCGTTCGGCACCGAGACGATCCCGCGCGTCGACAAGATCGCGGGGCCGGGCGGCATCTTCGTGACGATCGCGAAGCAGCAGCTCTTCGGGCGCGTGGGCATCGATGCGATCTACGGGCCGACGGAGACGCTCGTCGTCGCGGACGAGCACGCCTCGCCCGACCTCGCCGCCGCCGACCTGCTGGCGCAGGCAGAGCACGACGTCCTCGCGACGCCCGTCCTGATCACGACCAGCCTCGCGCAGGCGGAGGCGGTGGCCGCGCAGGTCGAAGCGCAGCTCGCGACGTTGGAGCGCGAGCCGATCGCGCGCGCGGCGATCATGCGCGGCGGCGCGATCGTCGTCCCCGACCTCGAGGTCGCGATGCAGCTCGCCAACGAGTTCGCGCCGGAGCACATGTGCCTGCTGGTCGCGCACCCGGAGGCGCTGCTGCCGCTGGTGAAGAACGCGGGTGGCGTGTTCCTCGGCGAGTCGTCGCCCGAAGTGCTGGGCGACTACACCGCCGGCCCCAGCCACGTCATGCCCACCAACGGCTCTGCGCGCTTCGCCGGGCCGCTGTCCGTGCTCGACTTCCTCAAGATCACCTCGGTCATCGCGCTCAGCGACGAGGACCTCGGACGCCTCGGCCCGTACGCGGCGCGCATGGCCCGCGCCGAGGGGCTGACCGGCCACGCGCGCAGCATCGAACGCCGGTTGGAGGGGCGCTGATGGCGCGCTTCGACCCCGTCGAGCGACTGCTGCCCGCGCTCCGCACGCCGCCGACGTACCAGGCCCTCGAGGACATGTACGAGGTCGCCGCGCGCTATGGCATCGATCCTGCCGACGTCATCAAGATCGACGGCAACGAGAGCCCGTACGGCCCGTCACCGCGTGCCGTGGAGGCCTTGCGCTCGCTCGACTATCGGGCCGAGTGGTACGGCGACGAGCAGCAGTTCGCGTTGCGCACCGCGTTCGGTGGACGCCTCGGCGTGTCGCCGGAGTGCATCGTCGCGGGCTCCGGGTCGGACGAGCTCATCGATCTCATCTTCCGCATGTACCTCGGCCCCGGCGACGCGATCGTCGTGGCGTCGCCGACCTTCGGCATGTACGCATTCGACGCCGGTCAGCACGGCGTCGAGGTCATCGATGTCCCGCGGCTCGACGACTGGTCCCTCGATGAGGCAGCCCTGATCGCGGCGGCGCGGACGGCGAAGGCGGTCTTCATCCCGTCCCCCAACAACCCGACCGGGGGGCTGCTGCCCCCGTCGCTCGTCGATCCGCTGCTCGAAACCGGCGCGCTGCTCGTGGTGGACGAGGCATACATCGAGTTCGCGGACGCGCCGTCGCTGGCGCCGCGCGCGTCGATCGAGGATGGCCTGATCGTGCTGCGCACGCTCTCGAAGTGGGGCGGCCTTGCCGGCCTGCGCGTCGGCTACGGGGTGATGAGCGAGCGCACCGCCGATCTGTTCCGGCGCGTGAAGCAGCCGTACAACCCGAACGCCGCCGCTGCCGCCGCCGCGATCGCGTCGATCGAGGACGCCGCCGTCCTCGACGAGCGTGCGCGCGTGATCGTCGAGGAGCGCGAGCGCGTAACGCGCGAGCTGGCGCGCCTCGAATGGGTGGAGCCGGTGCCGTCGCAGTCGAACTTCGTGCTGATGCGCCTCGCGCGCGGGGATGGGCGCACGGTGCGCGACCTGCTGCGGCAGCGCGGCATCTTCACGCGCTACTTCGAATCCTCGAGGCTGCGCGATCATCTGCGCATCTCGATGGCGCGCCCGGAGCAGAACGACCGCGTGATCGCGGCGCTACGAGACATTGGCGAGGAGCTGGCGCATGGCTGAGTTGAACGACCGACGCGTCGAAGTCACGCGCGAGACCGCGGAGACGAGCATCCGCGCGACGCTGAACGTGGACGGCAGCGGCATCGCCGAGGTCTCGACCGGCATCGGCTTCTTCGACCACATGCTGACCGCGTTCGCGAAGCACGGCCGCTTCGACCTCACCGTCGCCGCCACGGGTGACCTGCACGTCGACGCCCACCACACGATGGAGGATGTCGCGCTGGTCGTCGGGCAGGCGTTCGACCAGGCGCTGCGCGACCGCGCGGGCATCGTGCGCATGGGCGACGCGCTTGTACCCCTCGACGAGGCGCTCGTGCAGTGCGTCGTCGATATCTCCGGGCGTCCGTTCGGCGTCATCGACCTCGACTTCGTCGGCCCGATGATCGGCGAGGCGCCGTCGCAGATGGTGGAGCACGTGCTTCACTCCTTCGCGACCGCCGCGAAGCTCACACTGCACGTCCGCCAGCTCGCCGGCGCGAACGACCACCACATCGCGGAAGCCGCGATGAAGGCGCTTGGCCGCGCCCTCGACAAGGCGACGGCGCTCGACCCGCGCATCGTCGGCCAGGTGCCCTCGACGAAGGACACGCTGACCGCCTAGCGCGGGGCGCGGAAGGAAGAGCGTGACGAACGAGGTGACGACCGCCGACCTTCTGGGCTTCGCGCTCGACCTCGCCGACGAGGCCGACAACATCTCCATGTCGTACTACCGGGGCGACCTCGGCACGACGGAGAAGGCAGACGGCACGCTGGTGACGCTCGCCGACCGGGCCGTCGAGCTGTTCCTGCGCCAGCAGATCACCGCGCGCTTCCCGGACCACAGCATCCTCGGCGAGGAGCAGGGCTTCACGCCGGGCGCGGCCGGCGAGGCGCGCTGGATCCTCGACCCGATCGACGGCACGCACGGATTCGCGCGCGGCATCCCGATCTGGGCGACGCTCATCGCCTGCGAGCGCAACGGCGAGATCGAGGTCGGTGTCGCCTCGGCGCCGGCGCTGGAGACGCGCTGGTGGGCCGGGCGCGGCCTCGGCGCGTGGCGCGGCGCGGTGGCTGTGCGCGGCGGCGCGCCCGAGCGCATCGCCGTCTCCACGATCGCCACGATCGAGGAGGCGCAGGTCCTCTACGGCGCGCACCACCTGTGCCGAGACCGCTGGCCCAGCACCTTCGAGCCGCTGCTGGATCGCGCCTGGCGCACGCGCGGCTTCGGCGACTTCTGGTCGCACTGCCTCGTCGCCGAGGGTGCCGCCGAGGTGATGCTCGAGGGCCACATCAGCCCGTGGGACATCGCCGCGCTCCAGGTCATCGTCGAGGAAGCCGGCGGCCACCTGACCGACGGCGCCGGCACGCGCACCATCGACGCCGGCTACTCGATCACCTCGAACGCCGCGCTGCACGCGGAGTGGCTGCGCGTGCTGGGCGGGTAGGGCGTGCCATCTCTCGTATACTGAGCACGGAGGCCCCGATGCCGAGCGAGATCATCTTCAACGTCGAGGCCGATCCGGAGGGCGGATACACCGCTGTCGCGTTGGGCTACTCGATCTTCACACAGGGCGACTCGATGGACGATCTGCGCGAGATGGTCCGCGACGCGGTTCTCTGTCATTTCGACGAAGGCGATCGCCCGGCGGTGATCCGCCTGCACCTCGTCATCGACGAGCTGATCGCGGTGTGAGGCTTCCTCGTGATATCTCGGGCACGGAGCTGATAGCGCGCTTGCGGCGCTATGGCTACGAAGCCATTCGACAGACCGGCAGCCACGTCATTCTTCGGCGTGCTAGCGACGGCGAACAGGCCATCCTCACCGTTCCACGTCATCGCGTGATCAAGGTTGGCTGTTGAGCGCGATCGTGAGCGATGCCGCCCGCCAGCTTGGCCGCGGTCGCGATGAGTTTTCCGAAGAGCTCTTCGGCTAGTCTCGCTACGCCCCCACGACCTCCGACACGGTGAACTCGTAGTCCTCGATGACTGCGTTCGCGAGGAGGCGGTCGCACATCTGCGCCACCTGCTGCTCGGCGGTCGAGGTGGACGCGGCGTCGAGGGTGACCTCGATGCGCTTGCCGACGCGGACGCTTGTCGTGTGCTCGAAGCCGAGCGCGTGCAGGCCGTCGCGGACGGCGAGGCCCTGCGGGTCGTTCACCAGCGGGCGGAGCATCACGTTGATGTGCGCGAGGTAGGTAGCCATCGTCGTCCGTTCGCGGAGGGCAGAGCCCTCACCCTAACCCTCTCCCCGAACGGGGAGAGGGGATCAGAATGCGGCTAGTCGGGGAGATCATCGCCGGTGATGCGCTTGTACGCGTCGATGTAGCGGAGGCTGGTCGCCTCGACGATCTCGGGGGGCAGCTCCGGGCCGGGGGGCTGCTTGTTCCAGTCGAGCGTCTCCAGCCAGTCGCGCAGCGGCTGCTTGTCGAACGACGGCTGGTCGTGGCCCGGTTCGTACTGGTTCGCCGGCCAGAACCTCGAGGAGTCCGGCGTCAGCACCTCGTCGATGAGCGTCGGCTCGCCGTTGATCATGCCGAACTCGAACTTCGTGTCCGCAACGAGGATGCCGCGCTCCGCGGCGGCGGTCGCGCCGTAGCGGTACAGCGCGAGCGAGCGCAGCTTCACCGCGTTCGCGACCTCGGGGCCGACGAGCGCCTCGACCTCCTCGTACGTCATCGGGGCGTCGTGGGCGGGGGGCTCGGCCTTCGAGGTCGGCGTGAAGATCGGCTCCATCAGGCGGCCGGCCATCTGCATGCCCGCGGGCAGCGGGATGCCGCAGACCACGCCGTGCTCCTGGTACTCCTTCCACCCCGACCCGACGAGGTAGCCGCGCACCACGCATTCCACCTTCACCACGTCGCCCCGGCGCATCACCATCGAGCGACCGAAGTAGGCGGGGTCCGTCACGCCGAACTCCTCGGCGTTCGTCGCGTCGAGGACGGCGATGAACGCGCTGGGGACGACGCTGCTGGTGCGGTCGTACCAGAACTTCGAAAGGCGCGTGAGCACCTCGCCCTTGCGCGGCACCGCGTTCGGCAGCACCACGTCGAACGCCGACACGCGGTCGGTCGCGACGAGGAGCAGGCGCTCGCCCTGCGCGTCGGGCGGCAGCGCGTACACGTCGCGCACCTTCCCCTGGTGGATGCGGGTGAGCCCCGGAAGGTCCGTCGTCGTCATCGGGGGCTGGTGAGTGGTCATGCGAGCAGCCCCATCCTCCGGAACGATTCGTCGATGTGGATCAGGTACGCACGAGGGTCGAACACCGCGTCGAGCGTCGCGGCCGACAGGCGCGAGGTGACGTCGGCGTCGGCCTCGAGCAGTCCGCGGAGCGGCACGTCCTCGCGCCACGCCTTCATGGAGTTGCGCTTCACGATGTCGTACGCCGCCGTGCGGATCATCCCCGCCTCCAGCAGCGAGTTCAACACCTTCGAGGAGTAGATCAGCCCCTGCGTGCGCTCCAGGTTCTTCATCATCCGCTCGGGGTAGACGACGAGGCCGTCCATCACGCCGGTGAAGATGTGCAGCGCGTAGTCGAGGAGCCCCGTGGCGTCCGGCATGATGATGCGCTCGGCGCCGGAGTGCGAGATGTCGCGCTCATGCCAGAGCGCCACGTTCTCAAGGCCCGTGACGGCGTAGCCGCGCAGCACGCGGGCGATGCCGCAGACGCGCTCGCACAGCTCCGGGTTGCGCTTGTGCGGCATCGAGGACGATCCAGTCTGGCCCGCCTCGTCGAACGGCTCCTCGGCTTCGAGGATGTCGGTGCGTTGCAGGCCGCGGATCTCGAGCGCGAACTTCTCCAGCGACGCGCCGACCCCGGCGAGCACCTCGAAGTAGAACGCGTGGCGGTCGCGCTGGATGATCTGCGTCGTCACCTTTGCGACGTCGAGGCCGAGGCGCCTGCACGCGTTCTCCTCGACGCTCGGCGGCACCGAGGCGTGCGTGCCGACGGGGCCGGACATCTGTCCGACGGCGACGTGCGTGCGCGCGAGCGCGAGGCGCTCCTCCTGCCGCCGCAGCTCGTCCACCCAGACCAGCAGCTTCAGCCCGAACGTCGTCGGCTCCGCGTGCACGCCGTGCGTGCGGCCGATGCAGATCGTGTCCTTGTGCTTCACGGCCTGCCGCTGGATGACCTCGCGGAGCTTCACGACCCCGACGATCAGGATGTCGATCGCGTCGATCATCTGCATGCACGTCGCGGTGTCCCAGACGTCGTTGCTCGTCAGTCCGTAGTGGACCCAGCGCGACTCCGGGCCGAGCGAGTCGGCGACGGAGCGCAGGAACGCCGTCACGTCGTGGTGCGTCTCGTCGATGTAGCGCATCACGTCCGGCACGTTGACCGTCGCGTTCGCGACGACCTTCGCCACCTCGTCGGCGGGGGCGACGCCCTCGTCACCCCATGCCTGCACGACGGCGACCTCGACCTTGAGCCACGTCTCGAACTTGTGCGCGTCCGACCAGATCGCCTCCATCTCGGGGCGGCTGTATCGAGGAATCATGGTCGGACCTCCGCGTTCTGCGGGCTCAGCGATGCGTGACGATGCGAGCTACTCGGCGGCGAGGAAGTCCTCGCGCACCGGGGTGAAGCCCTCGACGAGGGTCGTCGGCTCCAGCGCCGTGACCTCGTGCTCGATGCCGCCGGGGATGTAGTAGCCGTCGCCGGGGCCGCACTCCGTCACCGTCTCGCCGATGCGGAGCGACACGCGTCCGGAGATCACCGTGCCGGCCTGCTCGTGCGGGTGGACGTGCGCGGGGACGACGTTGTCCTGCTGCACCTCGATGCGCACGAGCGTGATCGCCTCGCCGGAGGCGTGCAGCTTGCGGATGACGCCGGGGAAGGCGTCGATCGCCTTCGTGTCCTTCGCCGGGCGGATCTGCTGGTGGTCGGCCATGTCGGAACTCCTTCTGCCCGCTACCGGGCGGTCATCGGGTCGGGCCCGAGGATGTGCTGTGCGAACTCGAAGGCTACGCGATTGCGCTCGTGCACGTCGCCGAACAGCGCCGCCCGCTCGCCCTCGACCACCTCGTGCGCGAACGCGCGCGCCGCGGCGTCGAGGGCCGGCCGCACCTCCGCGATCCGTCGAGGCTCGACCTCGGCGGGGCGCAGGTTGCGGATCGCCAGCTCGCGGTTGCCGCGCAGCCCCCACAGGACGGCCTCGGCCATCCCGCCGCGGATGCCGCCCCACGCCGCGATGAAGTGCAGGCAGGGCGCCACCGCCGGCTGCTCCGGCGGCACCGGGATCGCGTCGAAGTCGATGCGCTTCCGGCACTCGATCATCGGGCAGCGCAGCGTGCCGGCGGTTGTCATCGTGTTGCTCGCGTTCATCGATGGGTGCCGGGCGATATGCCGGCTCCGGCGGGGGCCTGGGGGAACGCAGTTCCCCCAGATCTCCTTCTGATTCTGATCTCCCCCTCCCGCGCCGGGAGGGGGCCGGGGGGTGGGCCGCCCCACGCGATCAGCATGCCGTTCCGCGCGGCCACGCTCATCGCCTCACCGCCGTCGTCAGCGCCTCGTCGGCGCGCGCGGCGATGTCGGTGCGGTAGTGCGCGCCCTCGAACGAGATGCGCCGCACGTTGTCGTACGCGCGCTCGCGGGCCTCGACGACGGTCGCACCGCTCGCCACGACGCAGAGCACGCGCCCGCCCGCGGTGACGAGGCGTCCCGCGGCGTCGGTGGCCGTGCCCGCCATGAACACCTGCACGTCCTCGTCGACGTCGTCCACGCCCTCGATCGGGGCGCCCGTCGCGTAGGGGCCGGGGTAGCCGGGTGCGGCCATCACCACACCGACGGTCGCCTCGTCAGACCACTCGACGGGCACGTCGGCCAGCCGGCCGTGCGCGACCGCGTCGAAGATGTCGAGGAGGTCGGAGCGCAGGCGTGGCAGCAGCACCTCGGTCTCCGGGTCGCCGAAGCGGCTGTTGTACTCGACGACGCGCGGGCCGTCGGCGGTCAGCATCATGCCGGGGTAGATCACCCCGCGGTACGGCGTGCCCGCGTCGGCCATCGCGCGGACCGTCCGCTCGGTGACGTCCCGGCGGATCGCGTCGGCGACGCCGTCCGGCAGCCACGAGGGCGGCGAGTAGGCGCCCATGCCGCCGGTGTTCGGGCCGTGGTCGCCATCGAACACCGGCTTGTGGTCGCACGAGAACGGCATGTGGCGCACGGTCACGCCGTCGGTGAACGCGTGCGCCGAGGTCTCCCGGCCGAACATGCGCTCCTCGATCACCACGCGCGCGCCCGCCGCGCCGAAGGCGCGGTCGCGCATCGCCGCGTCGATCGCCGCCTCGGCCTGTGCGACGTCGTCGCAGACGGTGACGCCCTTGCCCGCGGCCAGCCCGTCCGCCTTCACGACGACCAGGTGTCCCACGTCGGCGACGTACGCCGTCGCGCGCTCGGCATCCTCGAACGTCATCGAGGACGATGTGGCGATGCCGGCGTCGCGCATCAGCGACTTCGCGAACGCCTTCGACGCCTCGAGCTGCGCCGCGGCGCCGCTGGGGCCGAAAGCGGCAATCCCGGCGGCCTCGAGGCGGTCGACGAGCCCCGCGGCGAGCGGGTCCTCGGGCCCCACGACGACGAGGTCGGCACGCACGCGCTGGGCCAGCGCCACGATCCCGTCGAGGTCCGTCGCGCGGACCTCGGGCACGTTCTCGCCGAAGAGCGCCGTGCCGGGGTTGCCGGAGGCGATCCACAGCTTCGCGAGCCTCGGCGACTGCGACAGCCGCCAGGCGATCGCGTGCTCGCGCGCGCCGCTGCCGACGAGGAGGACGTTCATCGCCATCAGCCGGCCCTCTTGGGGCTCGTGCGGTAGGTCTGCGTGACCGCGCCGGAGGCGAACGAGCGCACGTCGACGAGATCGAGCGAGGTCTTGCGCTGCGTCTCGGGGAACAGCCGGTCGCCGCTGCCGACCGCGACGGGCATGACCGTCAGCCGGTACACATCGACGAGGTCGTGCGCGATCAGCGCCTGGACGAGCGTCCGGCTGCCATTGACGACGATCGGGCCGCCGTCCTGCGCCTTCAGCCGCGCGACCGCCGCCGGCACGTCGCCGTCGATGGCGGTGGTGTTGTGCCACGCGGGGTCGCGCAGCGTGGTCGAGGCGACGTGCTTCGGCATCGCGTTCAGGCGGTTGGCGAGAGCGGCGACGGTGGCGCTCACGCCCGCGAGGACGTCCTCGACGACGGGGTGGTCGCCGCCGCGGTCCGGCCACGCGCTGGCGAACGACTCGTACGTCACGCGTCCGAGGAGCAGCGAGCCCGCCTCGAGCACCTCGTCGAGCTTGGTGGCGATCACGTCCTCGCCCATGTAGTCGAAGGCCCAGCCGCTGTGCGGGTGCCCGGGCTCGCCGCCGGGCGCTTCCATCACGCCGTCCAGCGTCAGCAGCTCCGAGACGATCAGCTCGCGCACGACGGCGTTACTCCCACTCGATCGTTCCCGGGGGCTTCGAGGTGATGTCGTAGACGATGCGGTTCACCTCGCGCACCTCGTTGGTGATGCGCGTGGAGATCGCGGCGAGCAGGTCGTAGGGGAGGCGCGCCCAGTCGGCGGTCATCGCGTCCTCGGCGGCGACGCAGCGCAACGCGATCGTGTGGCCGTAGGTGCGGAAGTCGCCCTGCACGCCGACGGACTTGGTGTCGGTGAGCACGGCGAACGACTGCCACATGTCGTAGTAGACGTCGGCCTTCTTGATCTCGTCCATCAGGATCCAGTCCGCGCGGCGCAGGATGTCGAGCTTCTCGTGCGTCACCTCGCCGATGATGCGGATCGCGAGGCCGGGGCCGGGGAACGGCTGGCGGTAGACCATCTCGTCCGGGAGGCCGAGCTGCTTGCCGACGCGGCGCACCTCGTCCTTGAACAGGTTGCGCATCGGCTCGATCAGCGTGAGCCGCATGTCCTTCGGCAGACCGCCGACGTTGTGGTGCGTCTTGATCTTCGCCGCGGCGGAGTTGCCGGTGCTCGCCGACTCGATCACGTCGGGGTAGGTGGTGCCCTGCACGAGGAAGTCGACGCGGCCGATCGCCTTCGTCTCGTCCTCGAACAGGTGGATGAACGTCTCGCCGATGCGCTTGCGCTTCGTCTCGGGGTCGGTCACCCCGGCGAGCTCGTCGAGGAACCGGTCGGTCGCATCGACGTGCTTGAGCTTGATCGCCATGTGCCGCCCGAACGTGGCGACGACGCGCTCCGCCTCGCCCAGTCGCAGCAGGCCGTTGTCGACGAAGATGCACGTCAGCTGGTCGCCGATCGCGGCATGCACGAGGCTCGCGGCGACGGCCGAGTCCACCCCGCCGGACAGCGCGCAGATCACCTGGCCGTCGCCGACGGCCGCCTTGATCGCGCGCACGGACTCTTCGACGAAGTTGCCCGCGGTCCAGTCACCGGCGCAGTGGGCGACCTCGAACAGGAAGTTGCGGATCAGCGTGTCGCCCTGCGGCGTGTGCACGACCTCCGGGTGGAACTGGATGCCGTAGTACTTCCCGCCGTCGGTCATCACCGCGACGGGCGAGTTGTCCGACTGCGCGATGCCGCGGAAGCCCGGCGGCAGCTGCGTGACCTTGTCGCCGTGCGACGCCCACACCGTGAGCGAGGCGGGGAGTCCCTTGAGCAGCGGGTTGCTCGCCTCGGTCAGCTCGAGGATCGCGTGCCCGTACTCGCGCTCCCCCGACGCCTCGACGCGCCCGCCGAGCGTGTGCGTGAGCAGCTGCATGCCGTAGCAGATGCCCAGGACGGGGAGTCCGGAGTTCACGACATAAGCGGGCAGCGACGGTGCGCCGTCCTCGTACACCGAGGCGGGGCCACCGGACAGCACGAACGCCTTCACCTTGAGGTGGTTGAGCTTCTCTGCGGGCGCGTCCCACGGGACGAGCTCGGAGTACACGCTCGCCTCGCGGATGCGGCGCGTGATCAGCATCGAGAACTGCGAGCCGTAGTCGAGGACGACCACCGCTTCCGGCGCGTTGGGGGCGGGCGTCAGCACCTGCCCCGGCTCTCGCGCCTCCGCGATCTCGAGGTACGTCGAAACCTCGCTGTCGCCGGAAGTGCGGATCCGATCCGCCGGAGCGGATGCGTCGGTCGTCTCGACCATGGGAACCGCCTGAGGTGGGGGAGGAACTAGGAACGAATGGTATCGGCGCCCCTCGCACGGGTCAACGCGAGACGAGCGGTCGGCGGTAGAGTGCCCCTCGTGAAGGCTCGACTGCTGGCCGTCCTCGCTGCGCTGTCGCTGGGCCTCGTGGCCTGCGAGGGCGAAGCACCCCCGCTCGCCACAACCGCCACCGCCACACCAACAGCGACCTCAACGTCGGTGTCCACATCCACGCCGACGCCCACGCCGAGCACCGCGCAGTGGCCCGGCACCCCGCCATCGCCCATCCGAGGCGAGGCACGACCGGCGGGTCGCTTCCTCGTCACGCGCGACGACGGCCTGTGGCTCGTCTCGCTCACGAACCCCTCGACCGACCGGCGGCTGTACGAGGCTACCGGGCCACGCTGGTTCTTTGCGGGCCTCGCGCAGACTCCCAGCGGTTCCGAAGTCATCGTCGCTGAAGAACGGCAACCGAACGGCCCGAAGGAAGTCCACGCGATGCTGTTTCGCATCGACCTTCGTGGCGGCGTGAAGACACCGCTTTTCGAGTTCGGTCCCGTGCGCGGGGACTTCTTCCCATGGAAGCCCGCGGAGGTATCGCCGGATGGCTCGCGCATTGCGTATGCGTACGGCGGCGGCCTGTACGTTCGTGACCGTGCGGACGAAGCCGGGCGGCTGATCTTTCAGAGAACTACTGAGCAATGTGGGCCTTCACGGCCGGACTGTATCTATCCCATGACGCCCTTGTGGTCGCCGGACGGGAGGTCGTTGGTCGTTACGGGCATCAACTACGAACCGGTACAGACCTTCCTGTTCGATCCCGGCGGTGCCACCGTCCGGTCAGGGCAGCGGCTGCCGGTCTGCATCAACGATCGAGTCTGGCGCGGTTCGTCGATCCTCGGGAACAACGGGAACTGCTACAGCGGCGGAGAATCGCGCTTCTTCTGGTACGACCTCTCAACGAAGATGACCGAGGACATCCGTCCGCCAGTCGGCTACGAGGAGGGATTCGCACAGGTCTCAAACGTGAGCCGCAACGGCGAGTTCGCTGTGACGTGGGCGGCCAGACAGCCGAGCTCCCGCCCTGCGGACATCGTCGCGCTCTACCGCGCTGACGGCACGATCTTCGCGACGACCGGCAGCGGCGCGCGGGCGCGCCAGTGGGTGCCAGACGGTTCAGGCGTCGTGCTCGACTCCGATGGATCGATCCGCTTCTTCTTCATCGATCGCGCGGGCGACCAGTGGACGTTGCCCCTCGACGCCACGATCGTGCATACGATCCTTCCTGAGTAATGCCGCAGGCTGAACGGACGTCCAGATGCCCATCCTCAACGGGACCGCCGTCGCGCGTGTGGTCACCCGCATCCTCGCCGGGGAAGTCGTCGCGATCCCCACTGACACCGTGTACGGGCTCGCCGCGCTGCCGACGGACGGCGTCGCGGTGCGGTCGCTCGCGGACCTGAAGGGGCGCGAGCAGCAGCAGCCGATCGCCGTGCTCATCGACAGCGTCGAGGCGATCGCGCCGTTCCTCGAGGTGCCGAACGCGCTGGACGGCGTCGCGCGCTTCTGGCCGGGCGCGCTCACCGCCGTCGTGCTGGCGCGGCCGGGCGGGCTCGTCGAGCCGCTGGTCACCAGCACCGCGACGATCGGCGTGCGCATGCCCGACGACGAGATCGCGCGGGCCGTGATCCGCGGCTGTGGCGGCGTCCTCGCGGTCACCAGCGCGAACCGCCACGGCGAGCCGCCCGCCACCTCCGCCGCCGAGGTCATGGCCGCGTTCGGCGATGACCTGCTGATCCTCGACGGCGGACCGCGCGATAGCACAGCCCCCTCGACCGTCGTCGACCTCACGGGCGAGCGTCCGCGGATCCTGCGCGCCGGCCCGATCAGCGCGGCCGACCTCGGCGCCGAGGAGTAAGCGGTACTAGCCGAAGGGGCAGAAGTCCTTCGGTCTGTAGTCGAAGTAGATGAGCCTCATCAGCGCTCGAAGATCCTCGGGCCAACCCGGACTCGATGGCACCACAGACTGGAACGCCTGATCGTTGCCGATCGCGTTGACGCATGCGGCTGCGAGATCGTGGCCGGTGTCGTACGTCGTCATGAACGCCGCACCTAGGGCGAGCGCCGATCCGGGCGCGGCCCGCCGCGCCGTGTCCGAGGCGAAGGTCGGTGCGATGGTCTGGGCCGCAGCAACATCGCCCGTCGCTAGGTACGCGAGCATGAGGCGGAACCGACCGTACACTCGGAGTTCCGCAGCGCGCGTCGCTGAGCCCATGGATGGTGGCCGCTGCTCGAGGTAACGATAGCCCTCGATTGCTTCGTCATAGCGTCCCGACCTGGCCGCCCTGTCCGCGTCGTATACGACCCACAGGTCGTCCCATTTGTCGCGCGGCTCGGCTGGGACATCCGAGACTTTCGCAAAGAGCTGTCCGTTCCACGCATAGGTCTCTCGTCGATCGCGGGGCGGACCGTAATTCCCGCTCTTCGGTCCGCCGGTGAGCGTGAACACTGAGGTGCCGTCTCTGCCGAGACTGATCGCGAGCCTCCCGAAGGTCATCTCCTCGGAGAGCAGCGTCTCGAAGGCAGAAGTGCCCGCACGGCGGCCGATCACGGTCACCGCAAGGCCGGTCGAGCTCGCATAGAGGTGTTGAGTGGTGTACGTCAGGTCGACCGCGCCGTCCCCGTTCCTGTCCTCGAACGGCAGGAGCAGCGGACTGTCATCGAGTGCCTTCAATCCGGACGATCCGATTCGCAAATCAGTCGAGTCGAACCGGACCGTATACGTCGAGCCTGAGCGCTGGAGGATCAGCACGCGTCCCGGTGGAGGCACAATTAGTCGGTCACGATCGCCCACGGCGAGTACGAGCTCGGCTGTTCCGTCCGCGTCCAAGTCGGCTTCCTCGATGCCGCCGTACACCCTCTCATCAGCCGGTGTCGCGATCCGGATGTTCCCCCAGCAGGTCAGCGCTGTCCGCAACGAGCCGACGTTCCCGCCCGCGTTGAGGTAGTCGAGGGCCGCGCCCGGGATCCGGTCGAACGGCAGGTGCGCTCGGAACGGCGCGGCATCGAGCGTCGCGGTGCAGGCGGGCGTGGGGGGCGGCGTTGGCGTGCTGCGGGCGGTGACCGTTGTCGTGGGTTGCGCCGTCGCCGACTGGGTGGTCGAGGCCGTCGCGGCCGTCGGGGGTGGCGGCTCTGGGTCGGTAGCCCGGCATCCGAGGACGACCGCGGCGGCGAGGGCGACGACGAGCATGAGCACGCGCGGCATGGTGCCTCCCCAGACGGGATAGTACGCGCCGCTGATCCAGCGCGGACAACGCTATACGATGGGAGCCCTCGACACCTCGATCGACCGGAGCAGCGGATGCGCGTCGCGATTGGCTCTGACCACGCCGGGTTCGAGCTGAAGAACATCCTGCGGGACGAGCTGGCCGCGCTCGGCGACGAGGTCAGCGACTTTGGCACGGACTCGCTGGAGTCGTGCGACTACCCGGACATCGCGATCCCGCTCGCGCAGGGCGTCGCCGCCGGGGAGTTCGACTTCGGCATCCTGATCTGCTCCAACGGCGTCGGGCCCTCGATCGTCGCGAACAAGGTGCACGGCATCCGCGCGGCGGTGTGCCACGACACGTTCTCCTCGAAGCGCGCGCGCGAGCACACGAACGTCAACATCCTCTGCATGGGCGCGTGGGCGATCGGCCGGGGCGCGGCCTCCGAGGTCATGCGCGCCTTCCGCAGCGCGGAGTTCGAGGGCGGCCGCCACGAACGCCGCCTCGCCAAGCTGCAGGCCCTCGACGACGCGACGCGACGCCCGGGCGACGCCGGGGAGCGGTAGCGCGATGGGCCTGCCCGCGCGCGCACGCTCGACGTTCGCGCTCGCGCGGGCCCTCGGTCGCTCCGTCTACAGCACGACGACCCGCCGCGCGTTCCCGCAGGTCGACGGCGTCCTGCGCGTCGAGGGTGCCTCCGCGCCGATCGAGATCGTGCGCGACCGCCACGGTGTCCCGCACGTCTTCGCGCAGACCGACGCCGACGCGCTCTTCGGGCAGGGGCTCGTGCATGCCCAGGACCGGCTGTTCCAGATGGACCTGCTGCGCCGCATCGCCGCCGGCCGCCTGGCCGAGGTCGCCGGCGCGCGCGCGGTGAACAGCGACCGCCTCATGCGCCGCCTCGGCCTCGGTCGCGCGACGGTCGATGACCTCGCGCTCGCCTCGCCGGAGCATCGCGCGCTCCTCGATGCGTACGCGCGCGGCGTGAACGCGGGCATCCGCACGCTCGCCGCGCTCCCGCCGGAGTACGAGGTCTTCGGGGGCACGCCGCCGCCGTGGCGCCCGGAGGACTCGCTGCTCGTCGGGCGCCTGATCCTGTTCGGCTTCAGCGGCAACTGGGACACCGAGCTGCTGCGCGAGCGCCTGATCCGCTCGCTGGGCGTCGAGCGTGCCGCCGCGATCGAGCCGGTGCACCCGCGCGCCGGGACGACGACGACCGGCCGCCCGCACGCCTCCGCGGCGGACCGCCTGCTCGCCGCGTACCGCGCGGCCGTCGAGGCGGGCATGCCGGCTGGCGCTGCCTCGAACGCATGGGCGGTGACGTGGCGGCACACCGTGACGCAGGCGCCGCTGCTCGCGTCCGATCCGCACCTCGCGCCGAGGCTGCCCGGGCTGCTGCACGTGAGCCACATCGCCGAGGAGTCGCTGGACGCCGTCGGTGCGGACTTCGCCGGGGTGCCGGGCATCGCGATGGGCCACAACCGACGCGTTGCGTGGGGCATCACTGCCGGGATGGCGGACGTCGCCGACTGCTTCGTCGAGGAGTTCGACCCCGCCGATCCCCGCCGCTACCGCACGCCCGATGGCTGGGCCACCGCCGAGGAGCACGTCGAGCGCATCCTCGTGCGCGACGGCGCGCCCGTCGAGGAGCGCGTGCGAGTGACGCGGCATGGCCCCGTCGTGACGCCGGCGCTCGCGGGCGGCACGCACGAGATCGCATTGCGCTCCACGGCGCTCGAGCCCGGTGACCTCGTCGCGCCGTTCCTCGGCATGGCGCGTGCGGGCGACATCGACGAGTTCGAGCGGGCGATCGAGGGCTGGCCGGGGACGACGTTCAACTTCGTGTTCGCGGACGTCCACAACCGCGTCGGCTACCGCATGGTCGGCCGCGTGCCGCGACGCGCGCTCGGCGAGGGGCTGCTGCCCGCCGCCGGGGCGACCTCGCCCGGCCCGTCCGAGGTGCTGCGCTCCGACGAGATGCCGCGACTCGTCGATCCGCCCTCGGGCGTCGTCGTGAGCGCCAACCAGGCGCCGGGCGTCGAGATCGAGCTGGGCGAGGAGTGGTGCGAGCCGCGCCGCGCCGAGCGCATCGTGGGCCTGCTCGCCTCGCGCGAGAAGCACCACGTCGCCTCGTTCCAGGCGATCCAGGTCGATCGCTACTCGGCGCACCTCGTGCGGCTGCGCGACCTGCTCGTCTCGCGCGGCGCCGTCGCGGAGCCCGAGGGGCCGATCCTCCAGCGCTGGGACGGGCGCCTTGAGCCGGAGAGCGCGGGCGCGGCCATCGCCTCCGTGACCTACGAGACGCTCGCGCGGTCGCTCGCGCAGCGCGTCGCCGGCGCGGAGGCGCCCCTCGTGCTGGGCGCCGGCGTGCCCGGCGCGTCGAGCGCCTCGACCTACATCTACCGCATGCAGGGGCAGATCGTGCAGGCGACCGAGCGCGCCACGCCGCCGTGGTTCGACGGCGTCGAGGACCGCGACCGGCAGCTCGCGGGTGCCGCCGCGCGGGCCGTCGAGTTCCTGCGCGCCTCGCTGGGCGCGGACCCGCGCCGCTGGCAGTGGGGCGCGTTGCAGCAGTACCGCCCCGCGCACCCGCTGGACGGCGTCGCCGGCGTCGGCCGCATCTTCGGTGCGGGGCCGTACCCGTTCGGCGGCGACGTGAACACCGTCCAGCAGGCCGCGTACAGCCTCCGCGAGGTGCGCACCGGCGCGAAGGCAGCCGAAATCGCGCCGGCGTATCGGCAGGTCGTCGACCTCGCTGACCTCGACCGCTCGACGTTCATCCTGCCGACGGGGAACTCCGGCATCCCGGGGCACCCGCGCTACCTCGACTGCGTCGCGGACTACCTCGCCGGGCGGCAGCGCCCGCTGCTCTTCTCGCCCGCGGCGATCGAGCAGGCGGTCGAGTCGCGTCTCTCCCTCGTGCCCGCATCGAGCGGCGCATGAGCGCGCCCGATCTCGAGGCGCCGGATCTCGAAGCGCTGGGCGAGCGCTACCGGCCGCTGGTGCAGCGGGAGATGCGCGCCGTCCTCGGCGAGTCGCCCGACGGGCTGTACGCGTGGATGCGCTACCACCTCGGCTGGGAGGACCGCGGCGGCGCGGCGGTGAACGCATCGCCGGGCAAGCTGCTGCGCCCGCTCGCGCTGCTCCTCGCGACGGAGCTGTGCGGCGGGCGCGTCGAGCAGGCGGTGCCGGCGGCTGCGGCCGTCGAGCTGATCCACAACTTCTCGCTGCTGCACGACGACATCGAGGACCGCAGCGAGACGCGGCGCGGCCGTGAGACCGTGTGGACGTTCGCGGGCGAGGCGCAGGCGATCAACGCCGGCGACGGCATGTTCACGCTCGCCCACCTCGCGATGTACCGTCTCGCGCCGCTCGGCGTGGAGCCCGACCGCGCGCTGGCCGCCTCCCGCGAGCTGCACGAGGCCTGCCTGCGCCTCGTCGAGGGCCAGTACCTCGACATCGCGTTCGAGGCGCGGCGGGACGTGACGCTGGAGGAGTACCTGCGGATGGCGGGGGGCAAGACGGCGGCGATGTTTGCCGCACCGTTCGCGATCGGTGCGCTGCTGGCGGGCGCCGCGCCCGAGGTCGTGGACGCCTACCGCGAGTTCGGCCGGCGCATGGGGCTCGCGTTCCAGGCGGTCGACGACGTCCTCGGCATCTGGGGTGACCCGGCGGTCACCGGGAAGCCGGTCGGCGACGACCTCGCCTCGCGCAAGATGACCTACCCCGTGATCGTCGGGCTCGCCGGCGCGCAGGGCGACCGCCTCCGCGCGGCGTACGAGGGGGCCGAGGCCATCGACGTCCCGGCGCTCCGGGCGCTCCTCGAGGCGGGCGAGGCGCGTGCCTCGACCGAGGCGATGGCGACGTTCGAGGAGCAGGCGGCGCTCGCCGCGCTCCGCCGCGCCGGGGTGGACGAGGACGCCGTGCGGCTGTGCACGGAGTTCGCGCGGGTCCTCGTGGGGCGGGACTTCTAGAGGCGGGCGGCGCGTTGCCGCCAACGTTCGTCGGCCCCTATGATCCTGCCATTCCGCGCTGCCTCCCCGGCGACCGCACGCTCCGTTTCGTCTGATCCGGGCTCCGTCTCACCGGGCGCTCCCGCCGGAGGTTCCTGATGCACAAGCAGACGATTCGTGACATTGATGTCTCGGGTCAGCGCGTCTTCCTCCGCGTCGACTACAACGTGCAGTTCGATGACGGCCAGATCCTCGACGACATGCGCCTGCGCGAGTCCGTGCCGACGATCCGCGCGCTCCAGGAGCGCGGCGCGAAGATCATCGCCTGCTCGCACCGCGGCCGCCCGCAGGGCAAGGTCGTCGAGGAGCTGCGCAACGCTCCCGTTGCCGCACACCTCAGCAAGCTCCTCGGCCAGGAGGTGAAGGCGCTCCGCACGTGCGTTGGCCCGGAGGCCGAGGCGGCCGTCGCGGCGATGGAGCCGGGCGACGTGATCCTGCTGGAGAACGTGCGCTTCCACCCCGAGGAAGAGGAGAACGACCCGGAGTTCGCGCGCCAGCTCGCGTCGCTCGCTGACATCTTCGTGTGCGACGCCTTCGGGACGGCCCACCGCGCGCACGCCTCGGTCGTCGGGGTCGCGCAGCACCTGCCGGCGGTCGCCGGCCTGCTCATGGAGCGCGAGCTCGACTACCTCGAGCAGGTGATCGAGCCGAAGCGGCCGTTCGCGATCATCCTCGGCGGGGCGAAGGTGTCCGACAAGATCGGCATCCTCGAGAACCTCGCGCAGCACGCCGACCTGATCATCGTCGGCGGTGGGATCGCGAACACCTTCCTCATGGCGCAGGGCATCGACATCGGCTCGTCGCTCGTCGAGAGCGACCGCATCGACGAGGCGTTCAATGTCATGCGCACGGCGGCGCTGCGCGACGACCTGCGGCTGATCATCCCGACCGACGTCGTGATCGCCGACCCCGGCGGGGAGCGCGTGAACACCGTCTCCGTGAACCGCGTGCCCCCCGGCTTCCGCATCCTCGACATCGGCCGCCAGACCGTCGAGGACGTGCGCGAGGCGCTGCAGGAGATGAACACCGTCGTGTGGAACGGCCCCGTCGGCTTCTTCGAGCGCGAGCCCTTCGACCGCGGCACGATCGAGCTGGCGCGCATCCTCGCGTTCCTCCCGCACGCCGTCACCGTCGTCGGCGGCGGCGAGACCGCGGCGGCCGTGCAGCGCGCCGGCGTCGCCGACCGCATCTCGCACGTGTCCACCGGTGGTGGCGCCTCGCTGGAGATGCTGCAGGGCATCCAGCTCCCGGGCGTCGCCGTCCTGCGCGACCGCGCCGTCGAGTAGTACCGGAGCACCATGGACCTCGACCTGATCCGACGCCTCTCCCAGCCCGCCGACACGAAGGTGATCCTCTGTGTCATGGACGGCCTCGGCGGCCTGCCCGGCCCGCGTGGCCGCACGGAGCTGGAGGAGGCCGACACGCGCAACCTCGACCGCCTCGCGGAGCAGGGGAGCGTGGGACGCACGCTGCCCGTGGGCTACGGCATTACGCCCGGCTCCGGCCCGGGCCACATCGCGCTGTTCGGCTACGACCCGCTGGTCTACGAGATCGGCCGCGGCGCGCTGGAGGGCACCGGCATCGGCTTCGAGCTCGGCCCCAACGACATCGCCGCGCGCGGCAACCTCTGCAACCTCGACGCCGCCGGGCTGATCACCGACCGCCGCGCGGGCCGCATGCCTACGGAGCAGACCGCCGAGGTCTGCGCCCTGCTGCGCCAGATCCGCCTGCCGGGCGTCGAGGTCTTCGTCGAGCCGGTGCAGGACCAGCGCTTCGTCCTCGTCCTGCGCGGCGAGGGGCTGAGCGACCAGTTGCTCGAGACCGACCCGCAGCGCGAGGGCGTCCCGCCGATCATCGCGACCGCGACTGGCGCCGCGGGCGAGCGCATCGCCGACCTCGTGCGGCAGTGGGTCGCCGCCGCGGAGCAGATGCTCGCCGGTCGTCCGCAGGGCAACGGCGTGCTGCTGCGCGGCTGGTCGCCTCGACCGGACATGCCGCCGTTCCCGGAACTGTGGAAGCTGCGCGCCGCCGCCGTCACGGTCTACCCGATGTACCGCGGCGTCGCGAAGCTCTGCGGCATGGAGTCGCTGGAGGGCGCCCACTCGATCGACGAGCAGATCGCGCTCATCAAGCAGCATTGGGACGAGTACGACTTCTTCTTCCTGCACTACAAGTACACCGACAGCGCGGGCGAGGACGGCGACTTCCGCCGCAAGCAGGAGGCGGTTGTCGCGTTCGATGACGCGCTGCCCGCGCTGCTCGCCCTGAAGCCCAACGTCCTCGTCATCACGGGCGACCACTCGACGCCGGCCAGCATGGCGGCGCACTCGTGGCACCCGGTGCCGGTGGTCGTCTGGGGCGACCACGTCCGCACCGACAACGTCACGAGGTTCTCCGAGACGATGAGCGCGATGGGCGAGATCGGCACGATCCCCGCGAAGGAGCTGATGCCGATCGCCTTCGCGCACGCCGGCCGCCTCGCGAAGTACGGGGCGTAGGCATGACCTCCGCCACGCCGCGCGTTCCCATTGTCGGTGGCAACTGGAAGATGAACACGACGCGTGCCGAGGCACACGCGCTGCTGCGCGACCTGCGTGCACGCTTCGATGGCCTGCGTGGCGTCGAGGTGGTGATCTGCCCGCCCGCGGCGTGGCTCGGTGACGCCGCGGACCTCCTCGGCGGCAGCAGCCTCGCCGTCGCGGCGCAGAACGTCTACTGGGAGCCGAAGGGCGCCTTCACCGGCGAGGTCAGCGCGCCGATGCTCGTCGGCACAGCCGCCGCCGTGCTCATCGGCCACTCGGAGCGCCGCCACGTCTTCGGCGAGACCGACGAGGACACCAACCGCAAGCTACGCGCGGTCCTCGACGCCGGCCTGCGCCCCGTCCTCGCCATCGGCGAGCTGCGCGAGGAGGCCGAGGGCGGCCGTACCGAGGCGGTGCTGCGTCGTCAGCTCACCGGCGCGTTCGAGGGCTTCGATGCCCTGCCGCCGGACCTCGTCGTGGCGTACGAGCCGGTGTGGGCGATCGGCACCGGCCTCGCAGCGACTGCTGACGACGCGCAGGAGCGCTGCGCGATGGTGCGCGCGATCCTCGCGGAGCGCTTCGACCGCACGAGCGCGGACGCCTGCCGCATCCAGTACGGCGGCTCGGTGAACGCCGGGAATGCCGCCGGCTACGCGGCGTGCCCGGACGTCGACGGCGTCCTCGTCGGCGGGGCGTCCCTCGACGGTGCGTCGTTCGAGGCGATCTGCCGCGCGTTCGTCGCGTAGTTCAGGCGTCCCATTCCATGCCCAGCGAGCACGCGCCTGATCGACGCTTCGATCGGCGTGTCGTTGTCCTCGTCGGCCCGACCGCGTCCGGGAAGACCGCCGTCGCGATTGAGGCCGCGCAGCGCCTGCCCCTCGAGGTCGTCTCCGCCGACTCGCGGCAGCTGCGGGCCGAGATGCGCATCGGCACCGCCGCCCCGACCGTCGAGGAGCTGGCCGCCGTGCCGCACCACCTCGTCGGGACGGTCGCGCCGGACGCGCCGTGGGCGCTCTCCGACTGGCTCCGCGAGGCACGCGCCGTGATCGAGGCGACGTGGGCGCGTGACCGCCTGCCGCTGGTCGTCGGCGGCACCGGCCAGTACGTCTGGGCGCTCCTGGAGGGCTGGGAGGTGCCGGAGGTGCCGCCCGACCTCGGGCTGCGTGCCTCATTCGAGGCCTACGCGGCGGAGCATGGCGCCTCGGCGCTGCACGGGCGGCTGGCGGTCGTCGACGCCGCCTCCGCGGCGCGCATCGACCCCGCAAACGTGCGGCGGGTCGTCCGCGCCCTCGAGATCGTCGAGGTCACCGGGCGTCCCGTCCCGCCGCTGGCGCCGCGCGACCCCGGCTTCGCGTGGCACGTCGTCGGCCTGCGCTGGCCGCGCGAAGTGCTGCACGAGCGTGCCGACGCCCGCGTGAGCGCGATGTTCGACGCCGGCCTGGTCGAGGAGACGCGGGCGCTGGTGGAGCGGTACGGCCGGGGCTACCCGGCGCTCGACTCGATCGGCTACCGGGAGGCGCTGGCGGTCCTCGACGGGGAGTGCGACAACGCCGAGGCCATTCGACGCACCCGGATCGCGACCCACCGGCTGATCCGGATGCAGGCCGCCTGGTTCGGTGCCGGCGACCCTCGGATCGAGTGGGTGGACGGGGCGAATCTCTCGGCGGCAGTCGATGCTATTGAGATGGCGGCGCCGCGGCCCGTAGGATACGCGGATGAGTAGCGTTCCTCGTCAGTTCCCGTTCTGGAAGATGCACGGCGCCGGCAACGACTTCGTCGTGGTCGAGACCGACATCCTCGACGTCTCCGACGCCGAGTGGGGGGCGCTCGCCGTCGAGGTCTGCGACCGCCACATGGGCGTGGGCGCGGACGGCCTGATCCTCGTCCAGCCGTCGACGGTCGCCGACCGCAAGATGCGCATCTTCAACGCGGACGGCTCCGACGGCGTGATGTGCGTCAACGGCATCCGCTGCTTCGCGAAGTTCTCGATCGACCGCGGCCTGGTCGACGCGCCCGAGGGGCGCATGACCGTGGAGACCGGCCCCGGCATCATGCCCGTGCACGCGACCCGCGCCGAGGACGGCACCGTCGCGCGCGTGCAGGTCACCGCCGCCGTCCCCGACCTCGACCCCGCGGCCTCCGGCGTCAGCATCGAGCAGCCCGCGCCGGTCCTCGACCTGCCGGTGACGACGACCGACGCACAGGGTGCCTCGACGCAGCATGTCGCGATCGTCTCGATGGGGAACCCGCACGCCGTGCAGTTCATCGACGTCGCCCCGGAGGACTTCCCCCTCACGCGCATCGGTCCGCAGATGGAGCACCACGCGCTGTTCACGCAGCGCACGAACTACGAGGTCACACGCGTCCTCGACCGGTCGCACATGGAGATGCGCGTCTGGGAGCGGGGCGTGGGCGAGACGATGGCGTGCGGCTCCGGCGCGTGCGCCGTGGTCGTCGCGGCACGCCTGCGCGGCGAGGTCGACGACCGCGTCGACGTCCGCCTGCCGGGCGGGACGCTGGAAATCGAGTGGAACGGCCACGATGCGGTCAGCCTCACCGGCCCCGCCGTGCGCGTCTTCGAGTCGGAGTGGACACGTTGAACGAATCGCGACGGATGATGGACACCAGCTCGCCGTGGACGTTGCGCAACGCGCCCGTCCGGCCGCGTGAGTGGCGCGCGCTCATCGAGGTCCCCGGCGCGACCCACATCGAAGCTGAAGGCGGAGAGCTGGTGCTCGCGCCGGACCTCGGTCAGCTGCGCCTGCACTGGGCGTACAGCGAGATCGAGGAGATGCGCCGCCTCTTCCCGCAGCAGTTCGAAGAGGTCCGCTCGAAGGTCGGCGCGGACCGCGCCGACTACGTCGTGATGGACCTGGTGAACGTCGTCAACCGCGACTGGTTCGACCCGATGCTCCGGGACGCGGACTTCGACGTCTTCGCGGAGTGGATGGACATGGTCCACCCCGCTATTGGCACCATTGGCGTGCCCGAGTTCCCCGCGGGCGTGACGATGCGCCGTGCCGCCGCCGGCGACACCGATCGCATCCGCGCGATCTGGCAGGACGCCTACGGCGATTACGCCGAGGGCACTCGCTCCTTCGACGCGATGCTCGCTGCCGCGACGTGGACCGGCGTCCTCGAGGTCGGCGGGGAGATCGCGGGCTTCGCGATGAACGGCGACGTCGAGCGTGGTGACGGCACGATCCTCACCGCCGCGGTCGCCCCGGAGCACTGGGGCAACGGCTACGGCAAGCTCGTGGTCGGCGCGGCGGCGTACCAGCTCGCCTCGAAGGACGCGACGCGGGCGATCATCCGCGTGCGGCCCGACATCAAGCAGGCGCTCCGCACCTGCTCCGAGCTCGGCTTCCGCCACCTGCGCTCCGGCATCGAGTTCCGCCGCCTCGTCGACGAAGCTGCGATCTTCGCCGCACGCGAGGCGCGTCGCGTCGGCGGCGTGAAGGCGCGCTTCGGCGAGTGGAGATAGCTCTGTTCGGGCTCATGCCGGGATACCCGGCCCGCCCGACCCAGACCTGCGGGCCTCGACGGGCCGCAGCCCGGTAACAAGCGTCCAATTCCCCGCAGGAGATGCCTCGATGGAACTCGCCCAGCGCGTGCAGCAGTTGCCGCCGTACCTGTTCGCCCGCATCTCCGAGATGATCGCGGAGAAGCGTGCCGCGGGCGTGGACGTCATCTCGCTCGGCATCGGTGACCCCGACGTGCCGACGCCCTCGTACCTCATCGAGGTGCTGAAGGCGGCGGCGGACAAGCCGGCGAACCACCGCTACCCGGAGTCCGACGGCCTCCCCGAGCTGCGCCAGGCGATCGCGCGCTGGTACCAGACGAGGCACGGCGTGACGCTCGACCCGAACAAGGAGGTCGTGCCGCTGATCGGCTCGAAGGAGGGCATTGGCCACCTCCCGCTGTGCCTGATCAATCCCGGCGACGTCTCGCTGATCACCGACCCGGGCTACCCCGTGTACGAGATCGGCACGATGTTCGCGGGCGGCGAGACCGTGAAGCTTCCGCTGCGCGAGGAGGACGGCTGGCTGCCGCGGCTCGACGAGATCCCGGCGGACGTCGCGCGCCGCGCGAAGATCCTCTGGCTGAACTACCCGAACAACCCGACCGGCGCCGTCTGTGACCGCGCCTTCTTCGAGCAGGCCGTCGCGTGGGCGAAGGCGAACGACGTCGTCATCGCGCACGACCTCGCCTACGCCGATGTCGTCTACGACGGCTATGCCCCCACGAGCATCCTCGAGGTGCCCGGCGCGATCGACGTGACGATCGAGTTCAACTCGCTGTCGAAGGCGTTCAACATGACGGGCTGGCGCGTCGGCATGGCCGTCGGCAACGCCACCGTGATCAACGCGCTGACCCGCGTGAAGACGAACCTCGACAGCGGCATCCCGCAGGCGATCCAGGAGATGGCGATCGCCGCCCTCGACGACCCGCGCGACACGATGGCGGTGCACAACGCGATCTACGAGCGCCGCCGCGACCGCGTCGTCGAGGTGCTACGGGAGCTGGGCCTGCGCCTCGACCCGCCGAAGGCCTCGCTCTACGTGTGGGCACGCCTCCCCGAGGGCCAGCGGTCGAGCGCGGAGTTCGCCGCCGGCCTCATCGACGCTACGGGCGTCGTCGTCACGCCGGGCATGTCGTACGGACAGGCGGGCGAGGGCTACATCCGCATCTCGCTCACCGTCCCGGACGACCGGCTGGAGGAGGCGCTGAAGCGCCTGTCCGCCTACGCGCGCGGCGAGAAAGTCCTCTAGCCTCTCGCGTCATGCCGTCGATGGAACCGATGGGCTGGCCTCCTCGTCTACACTGTCTGTAACGACCGGTAGCAGGAGTCCCGTTATTTCAGTTCCCCCCGACTACGAGTACGAAGAGATCGGCGACGAGCGCCCGGCTCCGCAGCCCTTCCGAGGCAAGCGCGGCAACTCGCACAAGACCGCCACGAAGCAGGAGCGCGCCTACCTCGTCGGCGTCGATCGTGGTGCCCGCGAGGGCATGTCGCTCGACGAGTCGATGCTGGAGCTCGGCCGCCTCGTCGACACGGCGGGTGGTGTCGTCGTGGGCTCGATGACGCAGCGTCGCGCGAAGATCGACCCGGCGACGTACATCGGCTCCGGCAAGATCGAGGAGATCGTGGCCGCGCGCGGCGAGACCGACTACTCGCTCGTCGTGTTCGACGACGCGCTGTCGCCCTCGCAGCAGCTGAACCTCGAGAACGCGTTGAAGGTGAAGGTGCTCGACCGATCGGCGCTCATCCTCGACATCTTCGCCGCGCGCGCACAGACGCGTGAGGCGTCGCTGCAGGTCGAGCTCGCCCAGCACGAGTACCTCCTGCCGAGGCTGCGCGGCCAGTGGCAGCACCTCGAACGCATGGAGGGTGCGATCGGCCTCCGCGGCCCCGGTGAGACGCAGCTGGAGACGGACCGGCGCCTCATCAACACGCGCATCTCGCGCCTGAAGAAGCAGATCAAGGGCGTCTCGGCGCAGCGCGCGCTCCAGCGGTCGCGCCGCGAGCGACAGGCGATGCCCGTCGTTGCGCTCGTCGGGTACACCAACGCCGGCAAGTCCTCGCTGATGCGCGCGCTCTCCGGCGCGGACGTCTACGCCGCCGACGCGGTCTTCGCGACGCTCGACCCCGTGACGCGTCGCATCGGCTCCGGCACGTCCGAGGCGTTTCTCCTTACCGACACCGTGGGCTTCATGCAGAAGCTCCCCACGCAGCTCGTCTCCGCGTTCCGCGCCACCCTCGAGGAGCTGCGCACCGCGGACCTGCTCGTGCACGTGATCGATGGCACCGCGAACGCGGTGGACGCGCAGCGCGACACCGTGCAGGAGACGCTCGAGGATCTCGGCATCGGCGACACGCCGGTGCTGTGCGTCGTGAACAAGGTGGACGGCATGGTGCTCCCCGACGGATCGCCCGTGGAGACCGAGGCCGACCTCGCCCTCCTCGACGAGGCGAACCCGCTGGGCATGGAGACCGAGACGCTCTACACCTCGGCCGTGACGGGCCTCGGCATCGACGCGCTGCGCCGCCGCCTGCTGTACGAGTTCTTCGGCAGCGAGATCGTCGCGCCGACGACCAGCGCCGCCGCGGTCTAACCGCAGGCGCTGCCGCGCTCTCGCTGTCGACGCCCCGTTCATCAACGACCGTGAGCACGCCGCTTCTCGCCGCGGCGATCCGCCTCTGGCCCCTCTCCCCGTTCGGGGAGAGGGCTGGGGTGAGGGCTTCTGCCTTCAGCGCACCCGTTCGCAGACGATCGCGACGTGCTCGCCGCGTACGCGCGTCAGCGCCACCGTGCGCACGCGCTGCTCCGGCGCGCCCCGCGAGGCCAGCGTCCGGTTGAGGCGCGTCTCCAGCGCGTTCGTGTCGACGGGCGACGCGCGCCGCATCACCTCGACGCGCGTGGCGCCGAGGGCGTCGAGCGTCTCGCGCAGCCGTCGCTCGGCGAACGGGAGCCACGCGTCGATGCGGAAGCGCCGCGCGAACGGCGAGTCGGGGGCGTCCTCGTCGCCGCTGAGGTAGGCGGTGTGCTCGTCCAGCCGCCACGCGTGGAGGAGCGGCGCGACTGCGTCGACGAGGCTCGCGCGCCCCACGCTCGGGTCGAGGTCGTAGAGCATGCGTCCCGGCACGCCGATCGGCGTGGCGCCGGTGTCAGGTGCCCCCGCGATCGAGGTGACCGTCACGCCTGCGGTACCGCTCGTGATCACCGTCGCGCGTCGCGCGGCCGTGACGGCGGCGCCGAGCCACAGCACCGCCTCGACCAGCGTCCCCTCGTGCGAGATGAACTCGACCTCGGCCCCCTCGGGCACCGCCGCGAGATCGATGCCCGGTGCCACCTTGATCCCCGCACGCGCCACGCTCGAGGCGATCCGCACGGCGGTGGAGAGCGGCGGCGACCACTGCTCGGGGTCGTGCACGCGGCCGCCGTCGTCACGGCGTGCGGGGTCGAGCCACGCGGCGTCGATGTCGTCCGGCAGCGTGAACGCCTCGACGCTCGCCTCGACGCCCTCGATGGGCAGGGCGCGCGCGGCGGCGTTCGCGGCGACGAGGGCGAGGCGGGTCGGGTCGCGATCGACGGCGAGCACCGGCGCGTGCTCCGCGAGCGCGAGCGCGTCGCCGCCGGCGCCACAGCCGAGGTCGGCGATGCGCCGTGTCCCGGCGAAGCGCGCGGCGGTGTGGCGTGCGACCGCCTCGGCGGTGGCCTGCTCGGCGCTCTCGCGATCGAAGTACAGCCGCGCCGCGTCCGAGAACTTCGCGGCGGCCGAACGGCGGCCCTCGAGGAGCGCGAGCACGGCGCGGGCCTGCTCGGGGCCGACCTCGCGCCGCAGCCGGCTCAGGACCGCGAGCTCCCGCACGCCGCTCGCCAGCAACGCGTCGGCATGCGCCAGCGCGAGCGCGCCCTGCTCACCGCGCAGCCAGTCGACCTCGTTCGCGTCCATGCAGGACGGCGCTAGCGGGGGGTGCGGAGCGTGAAGACCTCGGGTGCGGCGAGCCACGGGCGGCTGCGGTGGCGCTCGGCCAGCACCTCCTGCACCTCGGCGAGCACCTGGTCGGCGCTGCTGGCGACACGTCGCGCGGCCGCCTCGTCGCCGCCGAACGCGGGCACGACGCCGTCGAGCCAGCTGGCGATGCGCTTGCCGATGCGCGTCGGGCGCGCCGCCGGCAGGAGCCACTCCGTCGCGGGGTAGGCGCCGTCGTCCACGAAGCAGGCGAGGCGGCAGAGCGCCGCGATCAGCTCGCCCGCCGCCGGGAGCGCGTCCGCGGGGCGCTCGCCCGTGATCGCGGCGAACGCGCGCGCCGCAGCCTGCGCCTCGACCCAGAGGCCGCGGACCACGCGCTCGGGAGCGTCGTCCGGCAGCATGCCGGCGCGCAGCGCGTAGTTCTCCGCGCGGTGCAGGCGGTCCGTGATCACCTCGCTGTGGCGCACCTGCCAGCGCGCCTCCATCGCCCGCCGCGTGGTCGCCTGCAACAGCCGGTCGAGGGCGCCGTCCGTGGTGAACGTCACGGCGATCGCCGGCAGGTCGCCGGTCGCGCGGTGGCGCTCGACCTGCGCCTCGTCGGTGACGAGCGCGCGGTACTCCTGCGGCAGCGCGCGCGCCGTCGGCAGGTCGATCGAGAGCCACAGCGACACGCTGTTCGGCGCGGCGTCGAGGCCGGCCGGGGGCGCGGTCAGCAGCAACGTGACGCGGTCCGCGACCTCTGCCCACGGCGCCTTCGCGATCAACGCGCGGCCCCACTCGCGTGCCGATTCGCGCAGGCCGGCGGACGGGTCTTCGGTCATGCGGTCCTCGCGAGGCAGGCGATCGGTGGGTGGGTGATGGTGGTGGGCTCGGCCAACCGTAGCAGCGTGCCGGATCACCGGCCAGCGCGCCCCTCGGGCCCGCGCTACCGCCCGGGGCGGTCCGTGATCGTCTGGAGCGAGTGCGTCACCCGCTCCGTCAGCTCCTCGAGGTCGTCGGGGTCGAGGCCGCTCCGCAGCACCTGCACGAGCAGGGCGGCGCCGCCGCACGCGATGAACCACTCGACGCCCTGCATCAGCGCCAGCGACGTCCGCCGAGGGTGCGCGCGGTGGTGCAGGTAGCCCCAGGCGAACCCGGCCACGGCGGCGCCGAGCGGCAACGGCAGCGATCGCCTGCCTGCGGAGTCGGCCACGTCGTGTCCCTTTCGTGCCCCACCATGCTATCCCGCGCCACGACGCCGGGCGAGGTTCCGATACACTCGCCGCCGAGGGGGCCACGTGGGCGATCTCCTGGCCGGCTGGCGCTTCGCGGTGCGGCGGCTGCTCGCGAACGGGCGGCTGATGCTGGTCGCCGCGCTCGGCGTCCTCGTCGCGGCCACGCTGCTCGCCGTCACGCCGATCTACGCCGCCGCGATGAGCGACCTCGGGCTGCGCTTCCGCCTCGAGCGGCAGCTCCCCCGGCCCTCCGACCACCTCGCGTACATCGAGGTCGACCGGCTGCTGCTCGGCAACCCGGCCGACCGCGCACGCCGCGACGCGCTGGAGCGCGTGCTGGAGGCGCGTGTCGGCTGGCTCGGCGCCACGGTGACCGAGGACAAGACGCCGGCCCTCGACCTGACGTTCCTCGGCACTGACGCTGCTGCCGGCGGCGCGACGCGTCCTCGCTGGGGCGCCTATGTGTACGTACTCTCCGGCTTCGAGCAGCACACCGAGGTCGTCGAGGGACGCCTGCCCGGCCCGTCGAGCGCGGGCCTCGAGGTCGTGCTGCCCGACGGCTTCCAGCGCCACGCGAAGGTCGGGGACACCGTGCGCCTCGGCGGGCCGTCGTACGACGACTGCGCGCACGTGCCGCCGTCGCAGGACGCCGCGGTCGCGCGCGACGAGGTGATCTGCGAGCCGACGATCGTCGGCGCGATGAGCGGCACCGCCACGATCGTCGGCTTCGTGCGCCCGCGCGACGCAGGCGACCTGCGCTGGCAGAACTTCGCCGGCGGCTGGCGCGTGCCGGAGCAGCCGACCCCGCGCGGCGCGCAGGCACCCGCGCCCGTGCCCGGTGCGCCGCTGCTCAGCGCCGAGGAGCGCGGGATGTCGCTGATCACGACGCGCGAGCAGTTTTACGGCGCGTTCGCCGCGCGCATGCCCGAGCTGGGCACGCGGCAGCGCACCGGCGTCGTCCTCGACGCGCGCGCGTTGCGCCTCGTCGAGGTGCCCCGCGCGATCGACGATCTCCTCGCGTGGCGCACCGACGTGACGGAGCGGCTCCAGCTGTTCGCCTCGTGGAACTTCGCCACGCTGGACGTGCTGCAGGGGTTCCGCAACACGCAGACGTTCTCGCAGATCCCGCTGCTGCTGATCCTGCTCCAGGTCGTCGGCATCGTCCTCTACTACGTGGTGATGGTGATGGCGATGCTGCTCGACCGGCAGGCCGAGGAGATCGGCGTGCTGCGCAGTCGCGGCGCGACGACCGGCCAGCTGCTCGGCCAGCACCTCGTCGAGGGCGCGCTGCTCGCGCTGCCGGCGGCGCTCGCCGGCCCGTGGCTCGCCGCGCGCATCGTCGAGGCGATCGGGCGCACGCCGATGTTCGCGACGATCACCGGCGGCGCCCCGCTGGTCGCGAGCGTCACGCCGATCGCCGTGCTGCTCGGTGCGACTGGCGCCGTGCTCGCGCTGTTCGCGATCCTCGTGCCGGCGTACGGCGTCGCGCGCCGCGGCATCCTCGCCTCGCGTCGCGAGGCGGCACGGCCGGCGGGGCGCGGCTTCGTGCAGCGGTACTACCTCGACCTCGGCGTCGTCGTGCTGGCCGGGTTCCTGCTCTGGCAGCTGCGGCAGCGCGGCAGCGTGTTCGATCCCGGATCGGTGGGCGGGTGGTCGACCGATCCGCTGCTGCCGCTGTCGCCGCTCGTGATCACCGTGGCGGTGGCGCTCGTCATGCTGCGGCTGTACCCGCCGATCGTGCGCCTCGCCGTCGCGGCGCTGCTGCTGTTCCGCGGCACGGCCGTCGCGATCGGGCTGCGGCGCGCGGGGCGGTCGCCGGCGGCGTACGCGCGGCTGATGCTGCTGCTGGTGATGTCGGTGTCGGTTGGGACGTTCGCCGCGTCCTACGGCCCGACCGTCGGCCGCTCCCTCGACGAGCGCGTGCGCTACGAGGTCGGCGTCGATGCGCGCGCGCTCATCGACCGCCCCGACCGCAACGCGAGCGATCGAGGGCTGACGGCGGTGCGCGCACTGCCCGGCGTGCAGGACGCGGCGGCCGTGTACCGCGGCACGGTGACCACCCCGGGAGGCGGCAGCGTCACCGTGCTCGCCCTCGACCCCGCGCGCGCGCAGACGATGCTCTGGTCACGCGAGGACTTCGCCGCGCGCCCGCTGACGGACCTGCTGCGCGAGGTGCAGAGCGACCTCCCGCCGGGCGGGGGCATCGATCTCCCCGCCGGCACCACCGCGCTCGGGCTGTCGCTGCGCGGCACGAACATCGAGCGCGCCTCGCTCCAGGCGCGGCTGCGCGATGCGAACGGCGCGATCATCGACGCGCTGTTCCAGCTGCCCGAGGCATCCGTGCCGGCGGCCGCGCCGGGCTGGACGACCGCCGTCGCGACGATCCCCGAGTGGGTCACGCCGCCGCTCACCCTCGTCGCCGTTCCGGTGAGCGAGCGCATCGCGACCGACCTGCGGCGCGCCGGCTCGCTGCAGATCGACCGCATCACCGCGCGTGTCGCCGGCCGCGCCGCGGTGATCGAGGACTTCGAGCGCCCGTTCGCGTGGTCGCTCTTCGGCGCGCCGGCACGGGACGACACGTTCCGCCTGGTGGACGGCACCGACGCGGCCTCGGGCTCCCGGTTCGCCGAGTGGCGCTGGAGCGGGACGATCACGCCGGGCACGCAGGTGTTCGCGCTGAACGATCCGGCCGTGCCGCTGGGCGCGATCATGAACCCCGCGGCGATGGCGGCGTTCGGCACGACCGACGGCGGCGTCGCGATGCTCGTGCTGAACGGGGTGCAGGTGCCGGTGCTGGTGCACGGCAGCGCGCAGCTCTTCCCGACGCTCGATCCGAGCCGCCCGTTCGTCGTGCTGAACGACAGCCAGCTGCAGTCGATCGCGGGCACCGTCGGCGCACCGTTGCTGCGTCACCCCAACGAGCTCTGGCTGCGCTTCCACGAGTCCGCGTCGATCGAGGATCGCCGCGCGACGCTGCGCGCGCTGGAGCTGCCCGACGCTCCGCTCCGCATCAAGTCAAACCCGCTGCTCCAGGCGTCGATGCTCGACGATACGAACGCGGACCCCACGTTGCAGGCGGCGGGGAGCGGCATCCTCTCGGTCGCGTTCATCGCGGTGCTCGGGCTGTCAGCGGTTGGTGTCGTCGTCACGCTGGTGCTGAGCGCGCGGGCACGCGCCGTCGAGTTCGCCGTGCTGCGCGCGGTGGGCGCGTCCGGTGCACAGATCCTGCGCGGTCTGCTCATCGAGTGGGGCATCGTGCTGATCGCCGGTGCGGCGGTCGGCCTCGTTCTCGGGCGCACGGTGGCGGCGCTGATGCTGCGCTTCCTCGAGGTCACCGAGCGCGGGGAGCGCGTGGTGCCGCCGTTCATCGTGCACACGGACTGGATCGCGCTCGGCGTCGGCGTCGGGCTGCTGACCGCGGTCGTCGTTGTGACGCTGCTCACCTCGTGGCGCGCGGCGATGCGCGGCGCGACCGGCGCGCGGCTGCGCCTTACGGAGTAGCGATACGCGCCGGGGCCTCACGGAATAGCGCTACGCGCCGGGGCCTCACGGAATAGCGCTACCGCGCGGGCGTCGAGGTGGCGCCGGTTGCGGTCGGTGAGGGCGTGGCCGTTGGGCGGCGCGCGCCGTCGGCGAGGTCGCCCGGGACCTTCAGGATGCCGGTCGCCGTGCCGTCGGCCCGCACGCGGACGACCACGGGGTCGCCGGTGCGCAGCGTCCCGGCGAGGCTCGCGATGCGGAACAGCCGCGCCGGGGAGGTCGAGCGCAGCGTGAGCGTCGAGCCCTCCGAGGCGACCTCGAACCCGCCGTCGCGGACCGCGGCGATCGTTCCGGAGCGCACCGCGGCGCCGTCGAGGCTGCCCGCGCCGTCGAAGCCGGTGAACCCGCCGGGGGAGCGCAGCGCGCGCTCCCCGATCGCGCCCGCGAGCGCCGGGTCTGCGAGCACCAACTCGTCGTGACCGGGACGGCTGGCGCGCTCGCCAAGGGCCATGCCCGCCGCCGCGCCGCCGCCGAACGCCGCGAGGGCGCCCGCCACGACCAGGAACGTCACCAGCCGCGCCGGGAGCCTCATCGCGCGCCCTCGACCGCGACGACGCCGGTGAGCACCAGCCCGTAGCGCGTGGACAGCACGCCGACGTTCACACGCGCTCCGGGCGTGACGCCCTCGGGCGCGTGGACGAGCTGCTCGACGGGCGGGGCGGCGGTCCCGGCCGGGATGGTGACCGTGACCGGCCCCGAGGCCGTGGCGATCGTCATGCGCCCCGCCTCGACGGCACTCACGGTGCCCGACACGGTGCGGACGCCCGGTTCGGCATCGCTGGTCACGCGTACCTCGACCGTGTCGCGGGCGGGGGCGTATCGGTAGACATAACCAGCGGCGAGGCCGGCGACGAACAGCACGAGGACAGCCACGCCCGAGGTGAGCAGGGAGCGGGTGCGCGAGGACATGCGGCGGGTCAGTCGCCCAGCAGCGTGTCGTACCCGAGCGCGCGGATTTCCTCGACGTACTCGGAGCGCCAGCCCGCGCTGGGGATGCGGCGCTTCCGGTCGCGGAACTCGCGGTGGTAGCGGAGGTACTCCTCCTCCAGGCGCAGCCGCCACTGCGTCTCCTCTCGGAAGACGTCCGGGTCGATCTCCTCGAGCGGGGCTTCGAGGTCATCCGCGCCGAGCTCGTAGTCGTCGCGCCAGTACTCCGCGATGTAGTCGAGGGACTCCTCGAGGTCGCGGCGGCAGTCGAGCATGTAGGTCTCGATCGCCTCGGCAGCGCCGACGGGCGCGCCGGGCAGCCCTTCGAGGCGGGCGCAGGACTCGCAGAGCGTGATCAGCTTGCGGGCGTCGCAGTCTTCGCCGCGCGGGCAGTTGCGGTGCCGGGGCGCGTACTTGTTGAGCGAGGGCTTCCGGGAGTAGCCGATGATCAACTGCTCCTCGTCCTTCCCGCAGCGCGGGCAGGTGAGGACGTCACCGAAGATCTGGTTGATCGTGTTTTCCCAGTTGATCTGCATCGCAGACCTCCTCGACCGTTCTTTCGATCGTACGAACTCCCGGTATCCTGTCAACGAGCACTGTCGGGCGCCTTGGCTCGGCGTCGCTGTCGCTACTCGCGGTCGCGCGCGTAGCCGCCGGACTGGCCGGGCATCTCCTCGACGTCCACGGCGATCCGCGTGACGTTCCCGTGCCCGCCGGCGGTCAGCGCCTCGTCGACACGGTCGGCGATCCACTGGGCCAGCAGCTCCGCGGTCGTGTTCTCGATCGGCAGGACCGCGACGTCCGACGCCGGGAAGCGGTACTCCCGGTCGCCGAAGCGCACTGTCCACGTCGCCCCGTCGAGGCTCGCCTGGAGCAACGTCGAGCGCGCCTGGAGCAGGAAGCGGTGGTCCAGCGCCTCGCACGCCTCGCGCACGGCGCGCTTCAGCACGCCGAAGTCGATGACCCAGCGGTCGGCGGTCAGGTCGCCCTCGACGCGGCAGCGGACGACGTAGTTGTGGCCGTGCAGCGGCTCCAGGTCGTCGCCCAGCGTGGCCATGTGCGCGGCGGCGAACCGCAGGCGCACGCCCTCCACCGTGACGTGACGTTGAATGCTCATGCGCGACCTCGCTTCGATCGTCGTCGATCGAATGTCTCGACGTCCGGGAAGAAAACAGGGCGGCCGCGTGGCCGCCCTGTCGGGTGCTCCGTCGAGGCGGAACTAGATCGTCATGCTGGCGAGCAGCTGGTCGACCGTGTACTCGCGCGGCTGGGTGCGCTCCTTGGCGCGAGCGAGGCGCTCGTGCGCCGGGATGCTCTCGCCCTCGCGCTTGTAGAGCAGGCCGATCGGCACGCTCTTGCCCTTCGCGATCGTCATGGCGGCCATGAAGTCGCTCGGGTCGTGCGAGTCCGGGATGGGCTTCGCGAGCGGCTCGATGCCGTTCTTCTCGTCGCCCTTGAGCAGCGCGTAGGTGTCGTTGTAGGTGGTGCACGGCGACTGCACGTGGACGATCGAGAACCCGGGGTACTCCATCGCCTCCTTGATCGCCTCGCCCAGCTGCTTCACGCGCGACGACATCTCCGACACGATGTAGCCGACGCCGAGGCCGAGGTAGACCTCCAGCGGGCGCATGCGGTCGTCCAGCTTGCCGTAGCGGGTGGTCGAGGTGACGACCTCGAACTCTGTCGTCGGCGAGGCCTGGCCCTTGGTGAGGCCGTAGATGCCGTTGTCCATGACGACGACGGTGATGTCCAGGTTGCGGCGCGCCTGCGGGCCGATGTGCTCGGCGCCGATGCTCAGGAAGTCGCCGTCGCCGGAGACGACCACGACGTTCATGTCGGGGCGGTTCGACTTCAGGCCGTAGGCGATCGGCAGCGTGCGGCCGTGGATGCCGTGGATGCCGAAGGGCTGCGGTCCCTCCTGCAGGTGCACGAGGTTCCCCGAGCAGCCGATCCCCGCGACGATCGCGGTGTTCTCGATCGACTCGTTGCGCTCGACGGCGCGCTTGCCGAGGGCCTGCTCGATGGCGACCTTCACACCGAAGTCGCCGCAGCCGGGGCACCACTTGAAGTCGTAGACCGGGTTTCGCTTGCTCATGATCGGACCTCTTACTGGCCTGAACTCACTGTGAGATGACGACCGACACGCCGGACGAATCCGGCTGAATATTACTTGCTCTGCTCCAGCCGCGTGCGGATCTCGGACTTGAGGTCCGACACCTTGAACGGCAGGCCCGTGTACTGCGTGATCGCCTGGGCGTTCACACCCTGCTGGCGCAGCACGCCCGCGAACTGGCCGAGGTAGTTCAACTCCGGCACCAGCACGAGCTTCTTCTGTCGCAGCGCCGCGAGCATGTCCTCGGGCAGCGGGCTCACGTACATCGTGTAGTACCAGCCGATGTCCACGCCCTCGGCGGCCAGCTCGAGCCACGCGGCGCGCCCGGCGCCCTTCGAGCCGCCCCAGGGGAGCAGTACGACGTCGGCGCTGGTGTTCTCCGCCTCGAACGTGCCGTCGTTGAGGACCTTGAGCTTGGCGAAGCGCCGCTCGGTCATCGCGATGTGCACCTCGGGGAGGTGGGTGGTGTCGCCCTGCTCGTCGTGCTCGGAGCCGTTGGCGACGTACGCGCCGGGCCCGCCGGGGACCGGGAAGCCGGAGACCGTGTTGCCCTTGTAGCGCAGGTTGCCGAACTCGCCCGTCGAGACCGTGCGGATTTCCTTCGTGATCTTCGAGGCGTCCGGGATGACGATGTCCTGCGCGCGCTCGGCGATCGAGGCCTCGGTGAGCAGGATGACCGGGCCCTGGTACCGCTCGGACCAGTTGACGGCCTTCGCGGCGGCGAAGAACGCCTCCTCCGGGTCGCCCGGGGCGATCACCGGGAGCGTCATGTCGCCGTGGCCGGGGTTGATCGCGCAGAGCAGGTCAGACTGCTCGGTCTTCGTCGGGAGGCCGGTGGCGGGGCCGCCGCGCTGGACGTCCGCGACGACCAGCGGAATCTCCGCCATCCACGCCAGGCCGAGGCCCTCGCCCATCAGGCTGAGGCCGGGGCCGGCGGTGGAGGTCATGACGCGCTTGCCGGAGAAGCCGGCGCCGACGAGCGCGCCGATCGACTCGATCTCGGAGGAGCTCTGGCCGACGAAGGTGCCCTCGCCCGCCATGTTCGCTTCCATGTACGTCAGCATCGTGGTCGCCGGGGAGATCGGGTAGCCGATGAACGAGTCGAGGCCGGCGGCGATCGCGCCGAGGCAGGCCGACTCGTAGCCACGGATCAGGATGCGCGTCTCGGCGTGCGTCGGCGGGGCCTCGAGGGCCTCCAGCGTCAGGCCGCTCTTCTCCGCCTCGACCGCGCCCATGCGCAGCGCGGCGATGTTGCCGTCGATGATCGCCTGGTCACCCGCGCGACCGCGGCTCCAGCGCTTCGTGATGAAGGCTTCGAGGGCGCCCATGTCGACGCCGGCCATCTTCGCGACGGCGCCGATGAGGATGATCGTGGAGGCCAGCGGGTTGCCCGCCTCGCGCGCCATCTTGTCGGCCGGCAGGCCGAGGACGCGACCGCGGTCCTCGATCTCGAACTCCTCGGAGTTGTAGACGACGATGCCGCCCTCGCGCAGCTCCTCGACGTTGAAGTCGTAGGCGTAGCGGTTCTGCGCGACCAGCACGTCCAGGTAGTCGCCCGGTGTCAGGACCGGCTCGCTGGAGATGCGCGCCTGGCCCCACGCGGGCCCGCCCTTGATCTGGGACGGGTACGTCGAGAACGTCAGCACGTGGTAGCCACCCTGGGCCGCGGCCGAAGCCATCAGCTCCGAGCCGCCCACGACGCCCTGACCGCCCTCGCCCGCGAAGCGGACCACCAGGTTCTTGCTCATGGGAAAGATGTCCCGTCTTCCTGTGCAGACAAACAAAAGCCGCGGGACTGGGAAGGGGAGTGACGGGATGCAACCCGCTCCACCACTTCGGTCACCGCAACGCCCCGCCTCAGTGGGCGGGTGCTCCGTTTCTTGCACGACGCCGCGCGCCGGGCGCGCAGCCGTTCGTTGTTGTGGCAATTATCACGGCAGATTCGCTAGGCTCAACGCCTGCCCCCGGATCTCCGCGCGCCGGATCATAGCATCGGCGGAGTTGTCGATTGTGCCTCCCGACACAGACTCATCACAATTTGCCACCCCGGCACCGAGGCCACACCATCCACCGGCGATACAATCCGCCCGCAGCGAGGGCAGCGCGAGAAGTAGGTGACTGTGGTCAAGGCGTACGTTCTCATCGTCACCGCGCCCGACGCGACGCATCGCGTCGCCGTCCAGGTGCGCGCCATCCGCCACGTGTCCGAGGTCCACGAGGTGATGGGCCCGTACGACATCGTCGCGGAGATCGAGACGGAGAGCCTCGCGGACGTGCCCGGCATCCTCGCCGACCAGATCCGGGCGCTCGACGGCATCCAGTCGACGACCTCGCTCGTCGTGTTCCCGGGACGATCGGAGGACTAGCGTGGCGGTCACACTCGAGGCGGGCGACCAGGCCCCGGCGTTCACGGTGCGCGACCAGGACGGTCGCGAGCACGATCTGAAGGACTACCGCGGCCAGACCGTGGTGCTCTACTTCTACCCGAAGGACGAGACACCGGGCTGCACGAAGCAGGCCTGCTCCTTCCGTGACCACTTCGCGGAGATCGCCGCCGAGGGCGCGACCATCCTCGGCGTCTCCACTGACAGCGCCGACTCGCACCGCGCCTTCCGCGCGAACCACGAGCTGCCGTTCCCGCTGCTGGTGGACGAGGACAAACGGCTCTCGACCGCCTACGGCACGTGGGGCGAGAAGGTCCTGTACGGCCGCAAGAGCATCGGCATGACGCGCGCGACGTTCATCGTCGGCCCGGACGGGAAGCTGCTCCGCGTCTGGAAGCGCGCCACCGCCGCCGAGCACGGCGCGAAGGTCCTCGACGCGCTCCGCACCCTCAAGAAGTCGAAGTAGATACCGATATACAGGACATAAACGAATAATCCTGTATCTAACGCTGCGTTGATTAGCAGCAGGGAGGTGGCGGCGCCGATCCGATGATCAGGGGCCGCCACGCTGTCCCTCGACTACGCCGCGATGCCGTCCACGTACTCCGCGACGGCACGGCCATCGCACGCCGAGCAGCGCAACCCGCGCTCCGTCTGGACCGCGTGATGCGGCAGGGCACCCTCGGACGGCTCGAGCAGGTGGATGTCCTTCGCACCGTGCGCCAGGGGGTGGGACTCGAACTCGCCCAAGTACCGCGAGCACGAGAAGCAGCGCAGCTCTCCTCGATAGGTCACCATGCGACGCCTCCTTCTTCTGTACCCCGGTAGGGTATTTATACTACCACCGGGGGGTATAGCCGCAACCGATGGCGGCTGCGAGTGGCCTGAGCGATAGGTGAGCCTCGGCGTGGCGCGCCACAGCGAGTGGGGCTGGCTGGCGCAGCTCGTGAGTCCGCGAGGCGTCCGAGGTGACCCGGGCCACGGAGGTGTCGTGGTGCGAGTGCGCCTGGATGCTCGCCAGCCGGGCACATCGCGATCGCACGGGCCTCGAGGCCGCTCGAGGTGTCGATGAGTCGCTCGGGCGGCGGTGTTGAATACGTCCCGCAGTACTTCGCACTATCTATCTTATGTTGTTATCCGGATGTGGGATCGTGCTTCTCCGGACGGGGGAGCGGCCGGCCTGCGCACGAGCCCTGCGAGGTGTGGGTGCGCGCGATGCTAAACTCGGCGCGAGTTCAGATCGCTGCCACCGGAGCGCACGCGCGTCCGCGAGTACGAGGAAGTTGGCGCACCGTGGTCCAGAAGATCCTGATCGGCGTGGTGACCACGCTGATCGCCGTCGCGCTCGTCTCGGTCGGATTCCTTGGCCGGATGGTGCTGGACCAGCGTGGCGCTCAGGCATCCGGGGGTGGCACCGCGGCGAACTCGGCGGCCGTCGACCGTGACTTCGGGATCCTCGGCGAGATCGCGAAAGTGCTCGGCGAGGACTTCGTGGAGTCCGACAAGGCGCGCGCGGACGTCCTGCGCGACGGCGCGATCCAGGGCATGTTCGAGGTGCTGAAGGACCCGCACTCCACGTACATCACGCCGGACGAGTACGCGCTCCAGAAGAACGACTTCGAAGGCAAGTTCGAGGGCATCGGCGCCACGGTCTCGAAGGTCGAGGACTGGCTCGTCATCGTCCAGCCGCTCCCGAACACGCCCGCCGAGAAGGCCGGCGTGAAGCCCGGCGACCGCATCCTCACCGTCGACGGCGAATCCGCGCAGGGCTGGACCGTGGAGCAAGGCGTCCGGCGCATCCGCGGCGTCGCCGGCACCACCGTGAAGCTCGGCCTGCGTCATCCCGACGGCAAGGAGGAGACGCTCTCCGTCCAGCGCGCCTCGATCCAGCAGAACTCCGTCCGTGCCACGCCGCCGACTGGCGAGATCACCGACGCCTCCGGCGCGAAGGTGACCGATTATGCGTACCTGCACATCCTCTCGTTCACCCGCAGCACCCCCGACGAGGTGCAGCAGGCGCTCGAGGCGGCCAAGAAGAGCGGCGCGAAGGGCATCATCCTCGACCTGCGCAGCAACCCGGGCGGCCTGCTGAACGAGACCAACCAGATCGCGGACATGTTCCTCGACAAGGGCGAGATCATGTCGCAGGTCGACCGTGCCGGGAACACGCAGACCGTGAGCGCGAAGTCCGGTGTCGTCACCGACCTCCCGCTCGTGATCCTCCAGGACCAGTTCTCCGCCTCCGGCTCCGAGCTGCTCGCCGCCGCGATCAAGGAGAACGGTCGAGGCACGATCATCGGCACGCGCTCGTTTGGCAAAGGCACGGTGAACCACGTGCGGCCGCTGTCCGACGGCGGCGCCGTCTACGTCTCGATCGCCCGCTGGCTCACGCCCGCGCACAACCAGATCGAAGGCAACGGCGTGCAGCCCAACATCCTGGTCGCGCCGACGCAGGAGGAGATCCAGGGGCGTCGCGACGTCTGGATGTTCCGCGCGATCGATACGCTCCGGGGCATCACCCGCTAGGTCGCGCCGCGTGCGAGGCCGTATCCTCGACAGCAAACCACCGAGCGCCCCTGCCCTCCCCTCGACCGAGGCGGCGGGACGGTCGCTGATTATGTAACGTTACGACGAGGTCAGGCGTGGCGAAGACGGCGAACCCGGCGAACCCGGCGAAGGTGGAGGACCGCGCGAACGCCACGCTCGCGCTGCACCGCCGTGCCCGCTTCGACTACGAGATCCTCCAGTCCTACGACGCCGGGATCGCCCTGCTGGGCTCCGAGGTGAAGTCGATCCGCTCCGGGCACGCCAGCATCGCGGAGGGCTACTGCCGCTTCCAGAACCGCGAGCTGTGGCTCTTCAACGCGAACATCGCGGCCTACGCCCCTGCCCGCGAGAACCACGAGCCCACGCGGCCTCGCAAGCTCCTCATGCACCGCCGGGAACTGATCCGCCTCGAGACCGCGATGAACGAGCAGCCGCGGACGACGGTGATTCCGCTGCGCCTGCACCTGAGCCACGGCATCATCAAGGTCGAGATCGGCCTCGCCCTCGGCAAGCGTAGTTATGACAAGCGAGACGCCATCCGCACCCGCGAGGCGAACGTCACCATCCAGCGCGCGATCCGCCACTCCGTGCGCTAGGTCGATGCCCGAGCAGCCATCGACCCTCAAGCGCCCGCTCGCTCCGATGCCGCCCGACGTCCGCCGGGCGCTCGCCGCCGCACATCTGCGCGAGGCCTACGCCGCCCGTCCGCCCTACCAGCGCAACGACTACCTCCGTTGGATCGAGGGCGCCGTCCGCCCCTCGACGCGCCAGAAGCGCCTCGACCAGATGCTCCGCGAGCTCGCGGCCGGCCACGGCTACATGAACATGGCGTGGCGCCCGCGCTGACGGCGGGCCGTGGCTCGCGTGTTATCCTCGATGGGCAGGAAGTATTCGACCTGCCTCTCGGGGACGACAGGACTCGACAGGTACGGCTGGGTGCGGGTGGCGGGTCGAGGTGTCATCGCCCTCGTTAATCAGGTGGCAAACGGATAAATGGCGACCGTCAACTCGCCCTCGCTGCTTAATTAAGTAGCGACGTGGCCAGCGTCCCCGCCCCGACGGGATGCTGACAGCGACGTAATGCCGGGGTGCCGCGCCCACTGTGTCGCAGGGGAAGGCGCGAAAGATCACTGAGACTGGCCAGGCCTGCTCCCGTGTTCTGCGGGGAGCGCTGGTGAGATTAATCGCAGGACTATACCCGTAGAGGCTCGTGTCCGACGTTCTCTGGACGGGGAGTTCAATTCTCCCCCGTCTCCACCAGGATCACTAGCGAACCCGCCGCGAGGCGGGTTCTTTTATGTCCAGTCGCCCCCTTCGAGGTAGGGCTAGCGCCAGCCAAGGGCCGGCGCGACGTGGGTCAGGATCGCCTCGATCACGTGGGTGTTGTACTCGACGCCGAGCTGGTTCGGGACGGTGAGGAGGAGCGTGTCGGCCTCGGCGATCGCCTCGTCCTGCCGGAGCTGCTCGATGAGTGCGCCGGGCTCCGCGGCGTAGGTGCGGCCGAAGACGGCGCGCGTGCTCGGGCCGATGAGGCCGATCTGGTCGCCCTGCTCGCTGCTGGTGCCGAAGTACGTGTAGTCGCGGTCATCGATGAGCGCGAAGATGCTGCGGCTCACTGACACGCGAGGCTCGCGCTGGTGTCCCGCTTCCTTCCACGCGGCGCGGTAGGCGCGGATCTGCGCCGCCTGCTGGACGTGGAACGCCTCTCCGGTCTCGTCGTCCTTCAACGTGGAGCTCTGCAGGTTCATGCCGAGCTGCGCCGCCCACACGGCCGTGGCGTTCGAGCTGGCGCCCCACCAGATGCGGTCGCGCAGCCCGTCGGCGTGCGGCTCGACGCGCAGGAGGCCCGGGGGGTTCTGGAACATCGGTCGAGGACTCGGCTGCGCGAAGCCCTCGCCGCGCAGCACCTCGAGGAACCGCTGCGCGTGCCGGCGTGCCATGTCGGCCTCGGTCTCGCCCTCGGCGGGCTCGTAGCCGAAGTGCCGCCAGCCATCGATCACCTGCTCCGGTGAGCCGCGGCTGATGCCCAGCTGGAGGCGGCCGCCGGCGATGAGGTCGGCCGCGCCGGCGTCCTCCGCCATGTAGAGCGGGTTCTCGTAGCGCATGTCGATGACGGCCGTGCCGATCTCGATTCGCTGCGTCCTCGCGCCGACGGCGGCGAGCAACGGGAACGGCGAGCCGAGCTGCCGCGCGAAGTGATGCGCGCGGAAGTACGCGCCGTCCGCGCCGAGCTGCTCCGCAGCGACCGCCAGCTCGATCGATTGCAGCAGCGCGTCGGCCGCCGACCGCGTCTGCGACTGCGCGGATGGCGTCCAGTGCCCGAACGAGAGAAAGCCGATCTTCTTCATGGCATCGATCGTACCGGTCGCGCGACCCTACTGCTCTCGCGCGTCCGCGAACTCAACGAGGCGCGCGAGCGCGTTCACGAGGCGCATCTGGCGCGGGGTCGTGCAGCGCGCGCGCAGCAGCGCCGGGTTGGCGACGACGATCGCGAGGCACTGCGCCCGGCTGGTCGCGACGTTCAGGCGGTTGAGGTTGTAGAGGAACTCGAGGCCGCGCGGGGCCTCCTCGGCCGAGCTGGTCGCCATCGAGTAGATCGCGACGGGGGCCTCCTGGCCCTGGAACTTGTCGACGGTGCCGACGCGGACCCCGGGCAGCTCGCGGAGGATCGCGGCGACCTGTGCGTTGTACGGCGTGATCACCAGCACGTCGTCCTCGGTCACCTCGCGCGTCTCGCCCTTCGCATCGACCCACGTGGGGCGCGCGTCGAGGAAGGCGCGGACCTGCGCGGCGATCGCGGCCGCCTCGGGCGGCGACTCGCTCGAGTGCCCCGCGTGCTCGGCGGCGACGAAGCGGATCCCGACGCCGTGCAGCGGGTCGATGCCGAGGAGGTCGAGCACCTCGCGGCCGGGGTGCGAACGGAGGCGGCTCTCGTAGAACACCTCGGACGTGAACGCGGTGATGTCCGGATGCAGTCGCCACGTGCCGTCGAGGAACAGCCCGTACTCCGCCGGCATGACGCGGGCGCCGTCGATCACGTGGCCGAGCGCCGGCCGCGCGACGCCGGGCGGGTGCGTGCCCTGCACGACCTGCTCGAGCTGCTGCGGGTCGCCGAGCAGCACGAGGTTGCTCGCGCCGAGGGCGACGGCGATCGCGTCGGCGAGCGCGAACTGTCCCGCCTCGTCGATGAACAGCACGTCGACGCTCGCCTGCATGTCGGTGCGTGCCCACTGCCACGCGGTCGCGCCGAGCACGTCCAACTCGCCGCCGAGGATCGCGTCGCGCGCGCCGGCGGCGTCGGCGTACGGCGTGGCGGCGTCGCAGGTCGCGGGCTCATCGCCGCTGGTGCGCTGGCCGATGCGCACGTGCACGCCTCGTGCGGTCGCGATCTCGGCGACCTTCGAGAGCAGCTCGCCGATCACCTTGTGGCTCGCCGCCGTCACGCCGACGCGCTTCCCGGCCTGCACGACGTCCACGATCATCTGCGCGCCCACGGTGCTCTTCCCGGAGCCGGGCGGCCCCTGGATCGCGAGATAGCTCTCGTCGAGTTTCATGACGAGGCTGCGCGCTACGTCCTGCACGTCCTCGCCTGCCTCGAAGAGCGCGGCGCCCGTGGGCTGACCGACACGCGGCGGACGGCGCAGCAGCAGATCGCGCGCGGCGCGGAACGGCCCGGGTGCATCGATGCCGTTCGCGAGCACCCACGTCGCGAGCGCCTGCAGCGACTCCGGCTTCGGGCTCGCGCGGACGAGGTCGTACGGGATGAGCGAGGTCGGCTGCGGCGCGGGCCGGTTCGTGCCGAGCCGCAACTCGATCGTCCGCTCGTCCTCGTCGATCGCGAAGATCGTGCCGACGGGCTGGCCGAACTGATCGCGCGGCGTGTTGCCGGCGCGCAGGCGATGCTCCTGCGGCGGGAACCGGAAGCGGTAGATCGTGGAGCGCGTGCGCGGCGTCGGATCGACGCGCGAGTCGAGGAAGACGAGCCCGCCGAGTGCGTCGCGCTCGTCGATGCGCTGCTCGTCGGTGTACTCGTTCAGCAGCTCGAAGTAGCGCCACCAGAACGAGCGCTCCTCGCGGCGGTACCACCACAGCAGCTGCGCGAGCAGCCAGCGCCCGCGCTCCTCGATGCATGCGGTTTCCATCTGCTCGGGGAGGCCGTCGAGGAGCGCGTCCATCAGCGCGCGTACCTGCTGCTGCGCCTCGCTATCCTCGACCGCCTCGGTCTCGACGGGCGCGGGGCGCGGCAGCGGCTCGCCAAGCGTGGCTTCGAGCGCAGCGCGCTGCACCTCGAGCCAGTCGCGCAGCCGCAGCGTGGAGACGCAGTCGTCGCGGTTGTAGCCGGCGATCTCGTCGAGGACCGCGGTGGCCGCGGTGCGGTCGGTGTGATGGCCCAGCTCGAGCCACGTCTCGAACTCGACGATGCTACTGCCGGCGTCACGCAGATCGACGGTGCGGTGGAAGTCGTACAGCGGCTCCAGCTTCTTGATCGAGTAGCTCTCGACGGAGGCGCGGATACCCTGCCGCACGGCGCGGTAGAGGTCGACGAAGACGCCCGCGCGCAGCAGCCGCGTCACCTCATCCTCGCGGGTGCCGTAGCGGCCGGAGAGCCGCTTCACCGCCGTCGTCTCGTACGGCGCGTAGTGGTAGACGTGCAGCTGCGGATCGGCGGCGAGGCGGTCCATCACCAGGTCGATGAACGCCTCGAACGCGCGCTGCTCGCCGGCGGGCGTGACCGTCGGGCCCTCGGCGGTCTCCTCGATCGACCACAGCGCGTGGAACGCGGGCTGGCCGTCGGGCGCGGTGCGTCCCGGCTCGATCACACCGAAGAGATAGTCGATGCCGTCGACCTCCTCGGAGCCGAAGAACGGGTCGCCCTCCATGTCGAAGAAGAGATCGCCGGGTGACGGCGGCGGCAGCATGAGGAGCCCGCGATCCGCGACGAGGTCGCCCTCCCGCGTGCGCTCCGGCGCGACGTGCTCGGAGAGGTACGCGTGCTCTCGCTCGCCGCGCACCTGGATCGCCGCCTGCGCCTGCACGCGGGCCAGCGCGTCGCGGCCGATGCCGTCGATGCGGTCTGGCAGCGGCGCGGCCGGGTCGCCGAGGCCGGTGCGCGTCGCGACCTCGATCGCGCGGAGGCCACGGCGCTGCCTCGACGTGAGCCCGGCGACGAGCGACAGGTCGTCCTGCGCGCGCCACTGGCCGCGGCACGTCTCGCTCCACGTGCACATGCCGCAGTGCTCGACGGGCTCGGGCTCGGTGAGGACCGGGAACGACGGTGCGCCGCCGCCGAGCATCGCCTCGAAGTCGCGCGCGACCATGCGGTAGTACGCCGCGTAGTCCGCGACGCGGAACGAGACGGTCTCATGCTTGATCCCGCCCAGCGCGAGGTGCATCGACTCCGGCTCGTGGCCCTGCATCGCGCCGACCATCTCGGAGTACATGCAGATCTGCAGCACCGCCGAGGCCTTCGCCTTCCGCGCGAGCTTCGTGTCCCAGACCTCGTAGCTCCACGTGCCGAGGTCGCTGGGCACCTCGATGCGCACGAGGAAGTCGGCGAAGCCCAGCCGCCGGCCGTCGAACAGCACCGCCTGGTAGATGACGTCGGCACCGCGGCGCATCGCCTCGCGCGTCTCGTCGCGGCGCCGTTCGAGCGCCGCCCCCCGCTCGCCGGGCGCGGGACGGGGCGCGTCGCGATCGGGTTCGGGGATGCGGGCCACCTCGAGGTTCGGGGCCAGCTCGCGCAGGAAGCGCGCCTCGTGCTCGACGCCGCGCTGCGCGAGGCGATCGAGCATCGGGTCGACGCGCACCGGCTTCGACACGAACCCCTCGACCGCCGCCCGTTCGAGCGAGGCGAGATGGCGGCACTCGAGGAAGCCGACGAGGTCCGTCGCGGAGTAGACGAGTCGACCGTCAATGGACTGCATCGAGAGCTCCTGCCGCGGAGAGAGCGCCGCAGCCGTCACTATCCTCGATGCGTGCGTCTCGGAGGAGGAGGGGCGATTCGCCACCCGACTTGCGGTTCCTCGTGGGGCGGGGCACTCGATTGACAGTCGGTATCTGTCAAGCGAATATCGATATATGAACATCGATACCCGCTCCGTACTCCCGTTACGTCTCGTCATGATCGCCCTGTTCGGGGTGCTGCTGGTGCTGCAGTTCCTGTCGTTCCCCGGGCAGTTCGCATACATGGCGGAGACGAATCCGCAGGACGCCTACCTCCGGTGGCCTCTGACCGCGATGGTGATGTTCCTCATCCTCTGTGCCGAAGTGATCATCGTGTCCACCTGGCGGTTGCTCGGCTACGTGCAGGACGGGCGGATCTTCACGAAGGCGTCCTTCGTGTGGGTGGACGCGATCGTGTGGGCGATCGGCGCGGCGTGGGTGGTGATCACGGCAGTGTTCGTGTGGTTCGGCTCCCAGGCGGACGACCCCGGCGGGCCGATGCTCATGTTCTTCATCGTCCTCGTGATCGCCGTGGTCGGGCTGCTGATGGTCGTGATGCGCGCGCTGCTGCGGCAGGCGACGGCACTGCGGGCCGACATGGAAGCGGTGATCTAGTGCCGATCATCGTGCGCATCGATGTCGAGCTGGCGCGGCGGAAGATGAGCGTCGGCGAGTTCTCCGACCGCGTCGGGCTCACGCCTGCGAACGTCGCGGTGCTGAAGAACGGCCGGGCGAAGGCCGTGCGGTTCAGCACCCTCGAGGCCATGTGCCGGGTGCTCGAATGCCAGCCCGGCGACCTGCTGGAGTGGGTGGACGACGACCACGAGGTCGCCCGGCTGGCGGGAGCGCCGGCGACAACACATGCGCCGTCCGAGGAGGCACGATGAGCCGGGTGCTGCCGGTGCTGCTCGCCGCCCTCGGTGTCGCGCTGGGAGTGTTCGCGGTCGTCGCCGGAGGCATGGACGACGCGCCGGGGGCGCAGCTGATCGGCCTCGTGCTGATCGTTGGTGCGGTGGTCCTCGGCGTGCGGGGCATCCGGCGCGCCACTCGATAGCCCCACCCTGCCCGCTCACGGTTCGTCGAAGCCCGCCACCGGCGGCTTCTTCATTGCTGACGAGTTGGCTGACGAGATGATTCTGGAATGCCTCGCGGCCTCAAATCACGTATACAATCTCACCCCGCGCCCCTACGCTGGCGAAAACATTCGTGTTCGCACAGCACGCGAGGTGATCGATGGCGGAGAGCACGTACTGGAATCGCAGCAGTCGTCGCACGTTCCTGCGCTCGAGCGCAGTCGTCGGGGCCGGCCTGACGGGGATCCTCGCCGGGTGTCGCGGCACGGCGCCCTCAACGCCGAGCGGTGCCAGCGGCGCCGGCTCACCGCAGGCGTCCGCGCTGTTCTCGGTCCCCGAGGGCAAGCGAGGCGGCACGATCACCGTCGACGGCAACGAGCCGACGACCGGCTGGGACCTGCACTCGACTGCGGCGGCGTTCACCAGCGCCGTCGCCGAGCCGCTGCACCTCAAGCTGATCCGGCACGACTACCGCAAGAACTTCGTCGCCGGATCGGATGCGCTGGTCGGCGAGCTCGCGGAGAAGTGGGAGAGCCCCGACCCGCTCACCTACAACTTCACGCTCCGCAAGGGCCTGAACTGGCCTGACCAGGACCCGATGGCCGGCCGCGCGATCACCGCCGAGGACGTGAAGTACACGTTCGACCACGCGCTGCTGCCGACCAGCACGGTGCAGACGTACGTCTACGACAACATGCAGTCGGTCGCGGTGATCGATGCGCAGACGGTGCAGATCAAGCTGAAGCGCGCGAACTTCTTCTTCCCCAGCGACGTCGACTCGATCAGCTCGATCATCCTCCCGAAGGGGTACTTCGAGTGGGCGGGCAAGGACTCGAAGGACGCGACGAAGGCGCGCGGCGGCGGCCCGTGGATCCTCGAGGAGTACCAGCCGGGATCGGTGGTGCGCTACAAGCCGAACGAGACGTATCGCAAGTACTTCGGCGTGCCGTACGCGGACAAGCTGCACATCGCGATCCTCGCGAGCGGCGGGCCGAAGCTGCAGGCGTTCGTGAGCAAGGCGACGCACGTCTTCCAGCCCACCGGTGGGGAGCTGACGACGGCGAAGAAGGCGCGCGGCGACGCGAAGACGCGCGAGGACGCGTTCGTCGGCGGCTCGGGCACCTCGATGTCGATCAAGACGACGCAGAAGCCGTTCGACGACGTGCGCGTGCGTCGCGCGCTCTCGATGGCCGTGGACCGCGAAGGCTGGGGCAAGGTGCTCCAGGTGCCGTACAAGGTGGAGTCCGGCCCGATCGCGTGGTGCTACACGGCGTGGAAGGTCGCGCCCACGGACATGCCCGCCGAGGTGCAGCAGTGGCTGAAGCACGATCCCGCCGAGGCGAAGAAGCTGCTGGACGCCGCCGGCATCAAGAGCTCGACCGAGTACCTGCTGAACTACTACCCGTATGACCCCACGTACACGCCGCAGGGCCAGCTGCTGATCGACTCCGCGAGCAAGATCGGCATGACGCTGAAGGCGAAGGTATACGAGTACAACAACTGGCTCGCGAGCGCGTTCATCGGGAGCTACGACGGGCTGCTCTACAGCCCGGACGCCGGCCTCGACCGTCCGTCGTCGGGACTCGCGGACCGGCTGCTGAAGGGCTCGATCAAGAACCACTCGGACGTCTCCGACGACACCACGCAGAACCTGATCCGCGACTTCGTCGGTGCGAAGAACGAGGCCGAGGCGAAGGAGGTCTCGAAGAAGCTGCAGATCCGCTCGGTGGACCAGGCGTTCTCGGTCTACAGCCCGGCGCCGACCTCACCGACGATGTGGGACCCGGCGCTGCAGAACTTCGACGGCCAGCGCGCGTACAACTACCAGTACAACTACCGGTACACGTACACCTGGCTCGGCTAGCGCCTCGACCTGCCGAGGTGAACGAGCAGCCCGCCGCAAGGCGGGCTGCTTCGTGTCGGACGTGACGCAGGGATGCGTGGCGCATCGTTACGGGCAGGTTTCGATGGCCGCCCGCCCGAACGTTTATGCTGTTGCATCCGGATCGGGAGGCACGTAGCGGAAGGAACCCGTGGAAGAACTCGGCCTGCTCACCGCGCTCTCGGTCGCGCTCGTCGTCGCGCTCGGCGGCGGCATCCTGGCACGGGCGTTGCGGCTCCCGGCGATCATCGGCTACCTGGGCGCGGGGATCGCGATCAGCCCGTTCACGCCGGGCTACGTTGCGGACGGGCACGTGATCCGGCAGCTCGCAGACCTCGGCGTGATCTTCCTGATGTTCGGCATCGGGCTCCACATCCGCCTCGCGGACCTGATGGCCCTGAAGAGCGTCGTCGTCCCGGCGGCGCTGCTGCGCATGGCCGCCGTCACCGCGTTGACGGTCGCCGTCGCCTCCACGCTCGGCCTCGGGACGCGCGAGGCTATCGCGCTCGGGCTCACGATCAGCATCGCCAGTTCGGTTGTCGCGATCCGCGGGCTCGAGGAGCGCGGCGAGCTGGACTCGCGCGCGGGCCACATCGTCGTCGGGTGGCTGGTCGTCGAGGATCTCTCCACGGTGCTGATCCTCACGCTGCTGCCGGCGCTGGCGCCCGGCGGATCGAGCGGCGTGCTGGTGCCCACGCTCATCGGGCTGGCGAAGGCCGTGGTATTCGTCGTGGTCATGCTGACCGTCGGCAGCTGGATGGTGCAGTGGGTGCTCGCGCGGATCGCACGCACCGGATCGCGCGAGCTGTTCATCCTCGCGACGGTCGGTTCGGCGCTCGGCATCGCGTCGGGCGCCGCGGTGTTCGGCGTCTCGGTCGCGCTCGGCGCGTTCATCGCCGGCGTCGCGATCAGCGAGGCGGAGACGAGCCACCAGGCCGCAGCCGACGTGCTGCCGTTCCGCGACGCGTTCGCGGTGCTGTTCTTCGTGTCAACCGGCATGCTGCTCGACCCCGTCGAGGTGATCGCGCACTGGCCGGCGCTACTCGTCGTGCTGGTGATCGTGGTGCCCGGCAAGGCGTTGCTGGCGCTGGGGCTCGCGCGCGTTCTCAGGCAGGAGCGACGCACCACGGCGACGCTCGCGCTGTCGCTCGCGCAGATCGGCGAGTTCTCGTTCATCGTCGCCCACCAGGCGATGGATGGCGGGCTGATGAGCGGGATGACGTACAACCTCGTCCTCGCGACGGCGGTGCTGTCCACGGTGCTCACGCCGGTGCTCCTCGCGAACATCGGGCGGATCGAGGCGCTGCTGCACCGCGTGCCGTGGCCGACCCCGCGCGGCGCGCAGTCGATAGGCGAGGTGGTTGCGAGCGGGCACGTGATCGTCGCGGGCTACGGGCGGGTCGGCCGGCTGACCGGGCAGGCGCTCGCGCCCCGCGGGCAGTCGTTCGTGGTCATCGACGGCGACTTCTCGCTCATCGAAGCGCTGCGCGCCGGCGGCATGCCCGCCGTCTGGGGCGATGCCGCGGACGCGGAGGTCCTCGCGCTTGCGGGCGTGGTGAGGGCGCGGGCGCTGGTGCTCGCCGTGCCGGATGAAAGCACGGCGCTGCTGGCGGCGGCGAACGCGCGGCGGTTGAACCCGGAGATCATCGTCGTCGTGCGCGCGCCGGGTGCGGAGAGCGCCGAGGAGCTGCGTCGCCTGGGCGCGGCGCAGGTCGTCGTGCCGGAGTACGAGGGCGGCATCGAGATGATGCGCGCGCTGCTCTGCGTCCTCGGCGTCGACGAGGACGAGGCGTCCGAGGTCGCGAGCCGCGTCCGCGGGCAGTACTACCTGAGCGGCCCGCCGCTTCGCGCCGACGGGTTCACGGTCGACGGCGGCTGAGCGCCTCGCACGTCCTCGTCGGACGCCGTGTCACATCCTTGTTCACGTATGTCATCATGACGCCCGGCCTCGTCAGGTGTCGTGGCCCGAGCCGTGGACAAGGGAGACGACCGTGATTCTGAACGTCGGACCGCGCCAGTACGAGCTGGTGGAGGGCTGGGGCCAGCTGCCCGCCGGGTGGCAGTGGGGCCAGGTGGGGGCCGTGGCCACGGACTCGCAGGACAACGTCCACGTCTTCACGCGCACCAATCACCCGTACATGATCTTCGACAAGTCCGGGAAGCTGCTCGACAGCTGGGGACAGGGCATCTTCGACACCCCGCACGGGATCTGCATCACGCCGGACGACTCCGTCTACTTCGTGGATCGCATGGGTGAGACCGTGCTGAAGTTCGACAAGAACGGGCGACACCGCATGACGCTCGGCACGCGCGGCGTGGCCTCGGACACCGGTTTCGGCGAGGAGACGCGCATCGCGGGTGGCCCGTTGCTGTCCGGCGGCGGGATGCCAGATCGCAATGGCGTCGCCTACGGCGGCCCGCCGTTCCACGACCCGACCGACGTCACGGTGGCGGCGAATGGCGACATCTTCGTCTCGGACGGCTACTGCAACTCGCGCGTGCACCGCTTCGCGGCGGACGGGACGCTGCTCAAGTCGTGGGGCGAGCCCGGGCACGCCGCCGACCTGCGCGGCACGAAGGACGGCCCCGGGCTGTTTCACACGCCGCACGGCATCTGGGAGCACAAGGGCAAGGTGTACGTCTCCGATCGGGAGAACGACCGCATCCAGATCTTCACGCCCGAGGGTGAGCTGATCGACATCTGGACCGGCTTCGGCCGCCCCACGAAGATCTACATCGCGCCGGACGACGTCATGTACGTCTCCGAGCTCGAGGACCGCTTCAGCCTCGTGAACCTCGACGGCACGTTCATCGGGCACGGCGGCAACCGCAACGAGCGGTCGCACGAGCCGGGCAAGTTCTGGGGACCGCACGGCATCTGGGCCGACTCCGCCGGTGACATCTACGTGGCCGAGGTCCTCGAGGGCCAGCGCGTGCAGAAGTTCGCCCGCATCAAGTAGCGCGAACGGCAACGACGAGGTCACACGCGAGAGCCCGCCGTTAGGCGGGCTCTGGTGATCTGCGGGCGGGTTCCTCGACGCTAGTGGAGGCGCGTGAGGCGCGGCACGAACCAGTAGATCGCCGCGGTGAACAGCACCAGCAGGCCGCCCGTGATGCCGAGCGCCCACGCGATCCCGGCGTACTCCGCGACGATCGAGAAGCCGAACGTGCTGAGGCTGGTGAGGCCGAACTCCATCAGGAAGATGCTCATCACACGGCCGCGGTAGGCATCCTCGACGTACGACTGCACGAGGATGTTGCTGAACGCCATGCGCCCGGCCTGGCCGACGCCGACCGGGATGATGAACAGCAGCGCGAGCCAGTACGAGTGGATGACGGCGAGACCGACGAGGCCCCCGCCGAGCAGCGCCATGTACCCGAGGTACCAGAGCCCGCGGTTCCGATCGCGCATCGACGCGATGATCAGCGAGGTGACGAGCGCCCCGCCGCCGGACAGCGCCATCAGGTAGCCCAGCTGGTCCGGCCCGACGTGCAACACGTCCTTCGTGAACACCGGCAGCAGCGTCATGTACGGCATCGACAGCGCCACGCCGCCGAGCGTCACCAGCAGCAGCACCGCGATCGTGCGGTCGCCTCGGACATACGTGAGGCCGGCACGCATCTGCGAGATGAAGCCCTCGCGGCCCGCGGTCGGCGGGCGCTTCTCGAGCTGCGCGGTCATGACGAGCGCGACCGCGTAGAGCGCGGCGATCGCGAAGTAGCCGCTGGCCGCGCCGGCGAACGCGACGAGGAGCCCGGCGGCGGCCGGGATCATCATGCGGTTGACGTTCATGCCGGCGTTGTTCAGGGCGAGCGCGTTGCTCAGGTGCTCGCGCTCCACGATCTCGACCACCATCGCCTGTCGTGCGGGCATCATCAGCGACATCAGGAGGCCCTGGAGCACCGCGGTGCCGAGGATGATCGGAGCGGTGACGAGGCCGGCCGCGATGCCCGCTCCCAGCGCCAGCGCGACGAGCAGGCACAGCAGCTGGCCGACGAACAGCAGGTTCTTCTTCGCGAAGCGGTCGGCGAAGTATCCGCCCACCGGGGAGAACAGCATCATCGGGATCGCGCTGGCGAGCGCCGTGTAGCCGAGCATCGTGGAGGACTGCGTGATCTCGTACATGAACCACGGCTGCACCATCTGCTGGACGTTCATCGCGCCCATGTGCGCCATCGAGGAGCCCCAGTAGAGGCGGAAGGAGCGGCCCTTCAGCGCCGCCCAGGTGCGCAGCCCGGCGACCCCGGTCGGCGTTCCGTGCCCGACGGGCGCGGCGCTGTCGGCCGTCGGTGCGGTCGCGACTAGGGTGCCCTGGTCAACCATGTGCGGCTTCCTTTCGCATGCCTGCCCTCGCAGGGCGCCACCCTAACACGTACGCAAGTGGCAAGCACATACGTGTTGGCGGCGCTCGTCGAGGCGCGCCACCTCGACCGCCGGGCTCGTTAACGCCTTTGATAGCCCGGGCCGATTACGGTGGCATGACCGACGCATCTCACCGCAAGGCACCGTGCGAACGACAGGGGGACCACCATGCGCATGCTCCGACCCAATCTCTGGTTCGACGACCGGGCCGAGGAGGCCGCGCGCTTCTACACCGCGATCTTCAAGGACTCGAAGCTGGGAGACGTGACGCCGTACCCCGAGGCCGGCAAGGAGCAGCACGGCCACGAGCCCGGCTCCGTGATGACCGTCGAGTTCGAGTTGAACGGCGTGCCGTTCGTCGCGCTCAACGGTGGCCCGCACTTCCAGTTCACCGAGGCGATCTCCCTCGAGGTGGACTGCGCCGACCAGGCCGAGCTCGACTACTACTGGGACCATCTGTCCGAGGGTGGCGACCCGAACGCGCAGCAGTGCGGCTGGCTCAAGGACAAGTTCGGCGTGTCGTGGCAGATCTCGCCGCGCGCGCTGATGGAGCAGATCGCGAACGACCCCGACAAAGCGAAGTCCGAGCGCGCGTGGACGGCCATGTTCCAGATGAAGAAGCTCGACATCGCCGCGCTCCAGCGGGCGTTCGAGGGCTAGCCATCGCGCGGGGCTTGTGGCCGGCGGGGCTTGTGGCCGGCGGGGCGTGTGCGACGATAGCGGCCGTTCACGCCTCGATCGCGCCAGCGAGAGCCCCCGATGACACGCGGCACCCTTCGCGCCCTGCTCGTCCCGTTCGTCGGACTCGCGCTGCTCTGCGCGTGGGTGTACTTCGCGCTCGACCACCACGAGGCGGCCGAGTTGTCGGCGCATGCGCAGTGGTGGCTCGTCGTGGCGGCGATCGCCTGCTCGTTCACCTCGTACTTCTTTATCTGCATGGCGCTGCTGGTGATCGGGCGGACGCTGGGCGTGCGGCGGGTCACGGCGCAAATGTTCATGATCGTGACGTTCGTCTCGCTCACGCTGAACCACGTCATCTCGCTCGGCGTCGCGGGGTACTCCGCGCGCGTCCTGCTGCTGCGCCGCGTGGGCGAGTCGCCCGGCACCGTGCTGGCCGCCTCGCTGCTGCACTCGTACCTCACGACGCTGGTGATGGTCGCGCTGCTGCCGATCGGCCTCGGCGCGATCGCGCTGTCCGAGGCGGTGCCGCCCGCCGGGACCGCGGCGCTGCAGGTGGCGACCGCCGTCAGCACGGCGGCGGTGCTGGCGATGACGGTCGGCCTCGTCTCGCGCCGGCTGCGCATCATCGGCCTCGCGTTCATCGGACGCGCCGGCCGCTTCATCCCGGGCGGTCACGCCGAGGGCCTGGAGCGGGCGTTGCAGGACCTCGACGTCGGACTGACGACGGCGTTCCGGGCGGTGCGGCAGCAGCCGGCGGCGGCGCTCGCGCCGGTCGTCCTGACGCTGCTGGACTGGACCGCGGTGCTGGCGGCGTACTGGCTATGCCTCCTCGCCGTGGGCCAGTCCATCGAGCCGCGCGTGCTGATCGCGGGGTTCGCGATCGGGATGAACGTCGGCGTCGTGTCGCTGGTGCCGGGCGGGGTCGGTGTGCAGGAGGGATCGCAGGCGGGCGTCCTCGCGATCCTCGGCGTACCGTTCGGGACGGCGCTGCTGGCGTCGGTGCTGTTCCGCTTCGTGTACTACCTGCTGCCGTTCCTCGTGTCGCTCCCGCTGTACGCCATCGTCCTCCGCCCGCTGGCCCCTGACAGCGCCGAGGCCGCCCCGGCAACCGCCCCGTAACCTCCTCGACTCCCGCCTGACGGACGATGATGCGAGCACGCGGTGCTTCCGGGGTGCCCCGAGTGCGTCCTTCGGCTTGCGAGGCGCATGGGATACACTCCGAGGATGCTTACCGGCGGCTGATTGAAAGGCGCGTCCCATGACCACATCCGAGTACCGCGTGATCGGCACGAGCCCGATCCGGCCCGACGGCATCGACAAGGTGACCGGGCGCGCCGACTACGGCGCCGACATCAAGCCGACCGGGATGCTCTACGCGCGGCTCAAGACCAGCCCGCACGCGCACGCCATCATCAAAAGCATCGACTACTCGAAGGCGCTCGCGCTGCCGGGCGTGCATGCGGTGGTGGTGGGCACGGACCTCCCGCACCCGGACGACACGCTGATGCCCTCCGGCCCGGGCCAGGTCATGCGCCGGTTCGTCATCGGCAACTTCATCGCGATCGACAAGGTCACGTTCTACGGGCACCCCGTCGCCGCGGTCGCCGCGACCTCGTGGCACATCGCGGAGGACGCCCTCGATCTGATCGAGGTGGAGTACGAGGTGCTGCCGCCGGTGATCACCGCGCTCGACGCGATCAAGCCGGACGCGCCGATCATCCACCCCCAGATCCGCACGCAGGAGCCGCTGGGCGCCGTCAAGGGCGAGGCCGATCACGACGGCAACGCCGAGGGCCTGGGCGAGATGGGCTCCAGCGACCGCCCGTCGAACGTCGCGTCGCACCTGCAGTCCGTGCTCGGCGACATCGAGGCCGGGTTCGCCGAGGCCGACATTATCGTCGAGGGCGAGTACCACAACGACACGGCCCACCAGGGCTACATCGAGCCGCACACCGCGACGGCGCAGTGGAACCAGGACGGCACGCTGACGATCTGGAGCTCCTCGCAGGGCGTGTTCGCGGTCGTGCGTGACCCGCTGGCGCACCTCCTGGAGATGCAGCCGAGCAAGATCCGCGCGATCCCGATGGAGATCGGCGGCGGCTTCGGCGGCAAGAACCGGCTCTACTGCGAGCCGCTCGCCGCGATCCTCGCGAAGAAGTCGGGCCGACCGGTGCAGCTCTCCATGACGCGCCAGGAGGTCATCCAGGCCAGCGGCCCCGCCTCCGGCGTCTACACGTGGGCGAAGATCGGTGTGAAGCGTGACGGCACGATCACCGCGGCGCAGTCCCGCATGCTGTACGAGGCCGGCGGCTTCCCCGGTGCGCCCGTGGGCGGCGGCCTGAACACCTCGTTCGCGGCGTACAACATCCCGAACGTGCAGATGGACGGCTACGACGTCCTCGTGAACCGCCCGCGCAACGCGGCCTACCGCGCGCCGGGTGCGCCCGGCCCGAACTACGCCATCGAGTCGATCATGGACGAGATCGCCGAGCGGCTCGACATGGACAAGATGGACTTCCGCCTGAAGAACGCGGCCCTGGAGGGCGTGCAGCGCCCGAACGGCACGAAGGTCGGCGTGACCGGCAACGTGCAGGTGATGGACGCGATCATGCAGAGCCAGCACTACCGCTCCGAGATCAGCGGCGAGTGGCGCGGCCGCGGCGTCGCGCTCGGCTTCTGGGGCGCGAACAGCGGCACGCACAGCGTGAACGCGAACCTCAACCAGGACGGCCGCGTCACCATCGACACGGCGGCCGTCGACATCGGCGGCCTCCGCGCGATCGAGGCGCAGGTCATGGCCGAGGTCCTCGGCATCCCGTACGAGGATGTGAGCCCGCGCTACGTGGACACCGACTCGATCGGGTTCACCTCGATCACGGCGGGCAGCGGCACGGGGTCGGGCATGTCCGCCTCCGTGTACCACGCCGCGATGCAGATCAAGGAGCGCGTGATCGAGCGCGCCGCCGCGATCTGGGGCGTCGAGAAGGACGCGGTCGCGTACGACACGCAGACCGGCACGATGACCACGCCGGCCACCGCGACCGAGGACGCCCGCACGATGACGTTCCGGCAGCTGGCCGGGCGCCAGCAGGCGACGGGCGGTTACATCAGCGGCCACGTCGACCTCGGCGGGGCGACGGGTGCGGCGACGTACGGCGGTCACATCGTGGACGTCGAGATCGACCCGGACACGGGCAAGGTCACGATCCTGCGCTACACCTGTGTGCAGGACGCCGGCACGGTGCTGCACAAGGCGTACGTGGAGGGCCAGCTCCAGGGCGGCGCCGCGCAGGGCATCGGCATGGCGCTGCACGAGGAGTACTTCTACGACGAGAAGGGTGTGCTCCGGAACAGCAGCCTGCTGGACTACCGCGAGCCCACCACCCTCGACATGCCGAACATCGAGACGATCATCGTCGAGGTGCCGCACCCCGGGCACCCGCTCGGCGTGCGCGGCGTCGGTGAGTGCTCGATCGTCCCACCGATGGCGGCGGTGGCGAACGCGATCTACGACGCGATTGGCATCCGCATGCACCAGCTGCCGGCGACGCCGAAGGTGATCCTCGAGCAGATGCTGGCGGCGCGAGCCGCCGCCGAGGCGACGAGCTAGCCTCGACGGACCGTTCACGAAGCGAACAGGCCCGCGCGAGCGGGCCTGTTCCGTGCGCGGCCCCGCGTGTGTGGACGCGCTAGCGCAGAGCGGTGCGCGCTAGCGCCGGCGCTCGACGCGCGTCGGCTCCTCGTGATGCGCGGGCGGCTTCGCCGGGCGCGGCGGCCGCTCGAGGATGACGACAGCGCTGATCATCGCGGCGTAGAGCACCAGCGCCAGCACCTCGTTGAAGAGGAACGCGCGGTTCACGAACAGCGCGAGTCCCATCCCCACCGTGAGGTAGACGACGATCGGCACGCACATCACCGCGATCCCCAGGCGCGGTCGCTCGAGCTGCCGCGCGATCCATCGCCCGAAGCGCGCGGGGCCCGAGACGATGCGTCCGAGGTGATACGTCAGCGGCCGTGGGAGTGGGCGCGCGTCGGCCTCTTCGAACACGTGGATCACCGGCACGGGGAGCGACTGCGCGCGCCAATGGTCGTCGCGCGCTGCCAGTCGTGCGAGGCGCCCGGGCGTCCGCGAGGCCAGCACGACCGCGTCATACGCGCCGGGGTGCGCCCGCAGCTCGTCCTGGATCGCGAGCAGTGGGGCGCGGTCGCCGATGCTGCTGCGCTCGACGCGCAGCCGCGCGCGCTGGAGCTGCGCGACGGCCAGCACATCGTTGGCGGAGGCGAGGTGCTCGGCGACGTCGCGGTCCCGGGTGGTGCGCGGCAGCGGCGTCAGCAGCACGAAGGCGGCACGCCCCTCACCCGCGTCGAGCTCCCTCGCGCGGGCGACCAGCGCCGGCAGGCTGCTGGCCGTCGTCGGGACGAGGAGGTAGCGCGGCATGCTGGGCACCTGTGTCCGGGTGCGGCCGGACGCCGTGAGCTCGGTGAGGCCCCAGCGTACCGGCATCTACTCCGGTCGTGGAGACGTCGTTCGATTATGTCGCGAACCCGCCCTACTCGATCAGGCGGCGGCCATCGAAGCCCTCGTCGCGGCGGTGCCACCACATGATCTCGCGCTCGCCCACCTGCCAGCACCAGTAGGCCGCCACGCCCTCGATCTCCGTCGGGAAGTCGAGGAGGCCGAGCACCGGGCCCTTCACCTCGACGCCGGCGGACTGCACGGCGGCGAGGTCGGCGCGGCTCAGCGGCAGTCGCAGCGCATCGGGCGCGAGGTCGCGGATCGTGGCGAGCGTGGCGCGCGCCTCGTGCAGGGTGAACTCCACGGGGATGTCGGACTGTCGCATGGCTCGGATGCTACGCCCTGCGGAGGCGCTCGCACACGGCGGCCGTGAACGCCGCGGTGCCGAGCGGGCCGCCGAGGTCGCGCGTCCGCGTCGCTGGTTCGGTGATCAGCGCGTTCACGACCTCATCGATGGCGCGCTCGGCCTCGAGGTAGCCGGGACGATCGTGCCGACGCCCGAGCCAGCCGAGCAGCATCGCCGCCGAGAGGATGAGCGACGTCGGGTTCGCGACGTCCTGCCCGGCGATGTCCGGCGCGGAGCCGTGCTGCGCCTGCGCCATGCAGTGCTCGTCCCCGACGTTGATCGACGCCGCGAGGCCGAGGCTCCCCGACAGCTCGGATGCCTCGTCGGACAGGATGTCGCCGTACATGTTCGTCGTCACGATCACGTCGTACCGCTCCGCGTCGCGCACGAGCAGCGCGGCCATCGAGTCGACGAGCTGCTCGTCGTACGTCACGTCCGGGTGCAGCGCGGCGACCTTGCGCACCTCGCCGAGGAACAGGCCCTCCGTCACGTGCAGCACGTTCGACTTGTGCACGGCCGTCACGTGGCGGTGGCGCGTCTCTGCGAGATCGAACGCCGCGCGCGCGATCCGCTCGCAGGCGCGCGCCGTGATCTTGCGGATCGAGAGCGCCATGTCGGGCGTCGGCATGAACTCGCCGATGCCCTGGAACATGTTGCGGTCGGCGTAGAAGCCCTCGGTGTTCTCGCGCACGATGACGAGGTCCATCGGCGTCCGGCCGTAGTGCGGGATGCCGGTGCGCGACCGCGCCGGGCGGATGTTCGCCCAGAGGTCGAGCGCGATCCGCAGGTCGCCGGAGGGGTTGCGCCCGCCCTCCGCGCGCGGCGGGTAGTCCTGGTGCGAGACCGGCCCGAGGATGATCCCGTCGCTCGCTCGCGCGGCATCGACGACCGCCTCCGGCAGCGTGGTGCCGCGCGTGTCGAGCGTCGCGAACCCGATCGCGTGCTGCTCGAACGTGAGGTCGAGGCCGTGCGCGCGGTCGGCGGCGCGCAGCACCTCGATCGTCGCGTCCACGATCTCCGGTCCGATGCCGTCGCCGGTCAGCACTGCGATCTGCATGGCGCTCCTAGCGCGTGAGCGTGACGGGGGTCGAGGCGCGCAGGCCCTCGGCGAACGCACTGCGGAAGACGTCGCCCAGGAACGCGGGGCCGTTGACGATCAGCAGCCGCAGCATGCCGGCGCCGTCCTGCACCCAGACGCCCTCGGCGCCCGCCGTGCGCGCGGTGGCGACGAGCTGGTCGACGCTGCCGCCGCCGAAGATCGTCAGCGCGATCCCGCTCGTGCTGAACACCGGCGCGGCGAGGAACGTGCCGTTCCCCGCGGCCGCTGCGACGCCCGGCCGGAACACCTCGATCGAGTCGAGTGCCGCGACCTCCGTCGTGCCGCCGAGGAAGACGGTGGTGCCGTCGGGGAGCGATGCCCCGGACTGCTGGCGCGGCACGCGCATGCCGCCGGCGAGCGCGAAGCGACCGGTCGCCGGGTCGTAGACCTCGGTCGCACCGACTTCCACGACGATCTCGCGCTCGGGGCCGAGGCGGTAGATGCCGCTGGCGATCAGGACACGGCCGTCGGGCAGCAGGTGCGCCGAGTGCGCTTGCCGCGGGAAGCGCATCGATCCGGTGGTGCTGAACGCGCCGGTCGCGGGGTCGTACAGCTCCGCGTCGCCGAGGTCGCCGTCCTTCGACGCGCCGCCGGTGATCAGCACGCGGCCGTTGGGCAGCGTGGTGGAGTGGTGGTTGTACCGCGCCTGCGCCAGCCGGCCGGTCTCGCGGAAGCGTCCGCTCTTCGGGTCGTAGATCTCCGCGGTGTCGAGGATGTTGCTCTCCGCGTCGAACCCACCCGCGATCAGCACGCGACCGTCGAGGAGCCGCGAGGCGATGAGGCTGCTGCGCGCGCTGGCCATCGATCCGGTCGGGGCGAACTGACCGGTGCGCGGGTCGAACAGCTCGGCCGTCGCGAGCGGGGCGAGCTTGCCGAAGCCGGTGACGACGAGCACGCGCCCGTCGTCGAGCAGGATCGCCTCGCCGCCCACGCGCGCCTCGCCGAGCGAGCCGACGGTGATCCACGTGCCATCGGTGGGGTCGTAAACGGAGGCGACTGCGGAGACGCCGGCCTCGGAGACGCCGCCGATCACCAGCACGCGCCCGTCCTTCAGCAGCGTGGCCGTGACATCGCGTCGCGCGACCACGTCGCGTGCGCTCACCGTCGACACCGCGCCGGTCGCGGGGTCGTAGACCTCGGCGGTGTCGAGGCGCCGGCCCGTCGCGTCGAGGCCGCCGATCACCATGATGCGGCCGTCGCGGAGGGCGACCGTCGCGTTGTTCGTGCGCGGGAGGGCGAGTCGCGCGGTGCTCAGGGTGAACCCACCGGTGTTCGAGGCGACGGGCGGCGCCGGGCTCGCCTCGACGGTCAGGACGTAGGCGCCGGTGACGGGCGAGGGCACGGCCTCGCCGACGCAGACGACGAAGTCGCCGTCGGAGGAGGTCGTCGTCGTCACGCGCGCATTGCTGCCGCGGATGCCGTCGATGTTCTCGACCTCGGCCGCCATCACGACGCCGCCGGGCGAGACGACGTAGAGCAGCGGGTCGAACGCGACCGACTCGGCGCGCGCCGTGATCACCTGCCCCGCGCGCAGCGTGACCGGGCGGCAGTCGACGTCGCTCGGGTGGTCCATCATCCCGACGTGGCGGCCGCCGCTCGTGCGCACGTCGTCGCCGTCGAGGAACCGCGCGATCGGCGTGCTCGACCTGAGGCTCAGCCGTGCGGGGTTGTCCGACGACACGTTGATCCAGTAGGTCTTGCCGGCCTTCAACGGCGCGGCGACCGGGACGGTCCGCTTCGTCCCGCTCAGCGCGCCGCTGGCGATCCAGTCGCCGCCCGCCTCGATCACCGTCATCGAGACGGTGCCGGTGAACCTCGTCGAGTCGAGCGTGAGCCGCGCCAGCACGTCCGAGGTCGGTGTGACGAAGAACGACTCCTCGGGCTCCGCGCCGCCGCGGAGATCGATGTCGAAGGTGAGGCCGACGGTGCCGGTCAGCGGGCGGCTCGCGAGGCCGTCGACGCTCTCGCCGCGCATGAAGCGCTGCGCGCGCGACAGCATGTCGGCGGCGGCGGCGCCGATGAGGTAGCCCCCCTGCGACGAGCGGAACTGCACGACGCCGACCACGTTGCCGCTCGCATCGAGGATCGGTCCGCCGCTGACGCCGGGCTCGCCGCTCGCGTCGGTGCGGAGGTACGTCATCGGCGCGTCGTCCCACGCCAGCACCTGCGACAGCAGCCCGCGGCTGAAGATGGGCTGCTTCGAGCTGCTCGTCCGGCCGGGGTACCCGAGGACGTACAGGTCAGCGCCGATCTCGGTGGGGGGCGGCGCGACGTTTGTGGTGACGACACGCGGCGTCGAGATCTCGAGCACGGCCATGTCGATCAGGCGATCGCGCACGACCACCTTCGCAGTGAACGTCGCGCCGTCCGGGAACCGCACGCTCACCGTGTCGAGGTTCCCGATCACGTGCGCGTCCGTCATCACGTGGGTCGGATCGATGAGGAAGCCCGTGCCGTGGCCGTCGGGCGTCTCGATCACCGGCACCGAGGGCGCGACGCGCGCGAACACCGCGCTCGCGCTGCTGGTGGGCGTCTGTGCGTGCGCGGCACGCGGCGCGCCGAGGAGACCGCACAGCGCGAGTCCGAACGTGACGAGGATGCTGAGGACGTTCCCGCCGGGCCGCATCCGCACCGTCTCGCTCCCTCGTCCGGCTGGCCGGGCTGCGATGGGCCGGTGGGACGGCCTCGACAGCACCGGGGCGTCCCTGAGACGCTTCGCGTCGACACAAGTTACCGCGTTGTCGCCCTGCGCGCTGCGGGCGCCGCGTGCTTGCTGGACGGGGGCCGCCGTGACCGACCTGCCGACCCGCCGCCTCGGCCGCACCGGGATCGAGGTGGTCCCGGTCGGGCTGGGGGCGATGGACACCCCGCACTCCGACGAGGGCGCCGCGACCCTCCACACCGCGATCGACGCGGGGATGAACCTCGTGGACACGGCGCGCGAGTACGCGGGGAGCGAGTTCCTGCTTGGCCAGGTGATCCGCGAGCGCGGCCGCGCGGGCTTCCACATCGCCACGAAGACCTTCAGCCACACCGCCGACGGCGCGCAGCGCGACGTGGACCGCTCGCTGAGCGTGCTGGGCGTCGAGTTGATCGACCTCTACCAGTTGCACGACGTGTCGAGCGTGGAGAAGTGGCACCACGTGATGGGCGAGGACGGCGCGCGGGCCGGCCTGGAGATCGCGCGGGCGCGCGGCCTCGTGCGGCACATCGGCGTCTCGACGCACGACCTCGAGGTGCTGCGCTTGCTCGTCGAGTCCGAGGCGTTCGACACGATCATGATCGACTACTCGGCGTTCCACACGGAGACGGCCGCGCTGATCGCGGAGGCGCACGCGCGCGACATCGGCGTGATTGTGATGCGCCCCCTCGGTGGATCGGGGCGGACCAGCGTGATGCGCGGACGCGTCGCGCGTGGCGAGGCGGGGCTCGTGACCCCGGCAAATCTGCTGCGCTACGTGCTCTCGCACCCCGGGGTTTCGGTCGCGATCCCGGGCGCGCGCTACCCCTCGCGCGTCGTCGAGAACCTCGACACGCTCGCGCAGTTCACGCCGATGACCGACGTCGAGATGCGCGCCCTCGAGGCCGCCGTGCAGACGTTCGAGGACTGAACACACCCTGATCGACGCGCCGCCACGGTTCACGGGTGCGTGATCTCGTCCATGCGTCCGTGTACCACGATCACCGCGCAATCTCGTACTTCGATCGTGTCTGCATACGCGTGGATTAGGCATACAGGTGTCCGCAGTCATCGAACAACGCGTCAACGAGGTCGTCGCTGCCGCATCGTGTTGCAGGTTCGATCACTCGTACCGTGGGCGATGCGAGTCCCATTTTGTAACCGCTGCGAGGGCAACGTGATGGTGCGTGCACGCGTTGTCACAGGTAACCTCGATAGCTGTGATGGGACGAAGAATGACTCGACGCACGACGATGCGCATGATCGCGGTACCGGTGCTGCTGGCAGTGCTGGCGCTCACGCTCGTGCGGCCGGCACCGGCGAGTGCCGACTCGAACGTCGTCGCGGCGAACTACGGACCGATCGTGCGCACGGCGCTCGCGTCGCTCAGCCAGCAGCGCGGCGAGTGCTTCCCGTGGGTGAAGACCGTCGTGCAGGCCGCGGTGAACCGCACCATCGGTTACGACTACAACCTCGGCTACCTCCAGGCCGGCGGCGTCGAGGTGCCCCTGATGACCGCGCGCGACGGCGACATCATCCAGATCGCGAACCCCGCGATCACCGTCGCGAACGCCGACTACCCCGGCCTCCACACCGCGATCGTGATCGACAACCTCGGCAGCGGCGTGTTCCGCGTGATCGACTCGAACTCGAACTACGACGGCATCGTCCGGGTCCGTGACCAGTACAAGCCGGCCGAGCTGGTGGCGCGCTACCCCGGGCTCGTGGTGCGGGTCTACCGCTTCACCGACGCCGCCGGGAATCCGAACCCCGTGCCGCCCGGGCAGACGCCGCCGGTGCAGGCCCCGCCCGTCGTGACGACCCCGACCTTCGGCGCGACCGGCACGCTTCCCGCGGTCGGCGCGCGCGTGACGATCGCAGCGGACGGCGACTGCCTCCGCATGCGCAGCACCGGCGGCCTCGGCGGGTCGGTGGTCGGCTGCCTGCCGACCGGGTCGACCGTGACCGTGACGCAGCTCGGCACGAGCTCGGACGGCTACCGGTGGGTGCAGGTCTCCTCCGGGGCGCAGACCGGGTGGGTCGCCGCCGAGTACCTCGCGCCCGGCTCCGGCAGCGTTGCCGCCTCGGGCTACACCCCGCCGCCCGCTGCCCCGGCTGCCGCGCCCGTCGTCGTGACGCCGCCTCGAGGCGCGTTCGCGGCGCCGCCGGTGTTCGGCGCGACGAACGGGCAGGCGTCCGTGGTGTTCCTCGGTGGGACGGCCGACCAGCTGATCACGGCGTCGACCGACGCGCGCGCGACCGGCGTGTGGGTGCAGGACGCCGACGGCGGGTTCCAGCTGCTGATCGTCGGTGGCCCGAGCTTCATGGCGGACGCGTTCCGTGCCCGGTTCGCGGTCCCGTTTGGCGGCCCCGTGGCCGTGACGTTGATCGGCAGCGCGACCTAGCACCGTCGAGGCACACGCCTCGCTACTCGTCCTCGCCCTCGAGCGGCGCGGAGAGCACCACGACCTGCGCCACGCCTCGACCGTCGATGCGCGTGACCTGCATCACGATGCGCTCGTAGGTCACGACATCGCCCACGCGCGGCGGGCGCTCCAGCAGCGCGAGCACGATGCCGCTCACCGTCTCGATGTCCTCGTGCGTGATCGCGCGGCGCAGGCGCTCGCCCAGCTCGTCGAGGCGCACGGTCCCGGCGACGCGCAGCCGCCCGCTGGCATCCTCGAACATCTCGCCCGGCGTGCCGGACTCGTCGACGCGGCCGAGCAGCTCCATGCTCACGTCGTCCGGGGTGATGATGCCGGCCGTGCCGCCGTGCTCGTCCAGCACGACCGCGAACTGCACGTGCTGGTCGCGCATGCGCGTCACCACCGTCTCCAGCGGCGTCGAGGACGGGACGAACGGCGTGCCGTGCACCACGGAGCCGCGCAGCGATGCGCCGTCGATCACGAGCGCCGCGAGGTCGCGCACGTGCACGACGCCGATGATGTCGTCCAGGTGCTCGCGGTACACGGGGTAGCGGCTGTGCGGGGTCGTGCGGAGCAGCGTCGCGATCGCCTCGGGCGAGGCGCCGACCGGCACACCGTCCACCTGCACGCGTGGCACCATCACGTCCTCCGCGGTCAGCTCGGTCAGGTCGAACAGCTCGCGCAGCACGCGGCCGGAGCCGCGGTGGATCAACCCGCCCTCCAGGCTCTCCTCGACGACGAACTCGAGCTCCTCGGCGGAGTAGAAGCGCTCCTGGCTGCCCTGCGAGCGGTCGATGCCGAGGATTCGCAGCACGCCCGCGCCCAGCGCGTTCAACGCGACGACCAGCGGGAACATCAGCCGCCGCACGAGGATCATCGGCGGGGTCACGCGCATCGCCGTCGCCTCGGCGTACTGGAGGGCGAGCGACTTCGGTGCCATCTCGCCGATCACGACGTGGAGGTACGTCAGGATCGACACCGCCGCGACGGTCGCGATCGTGTGCGCGGCGAGCCACGCGGGGAGGATCGTCGTGCCCTCGAGGCGGTGCGCGATCCACGTGGCGAGGGCGTGCTCGCCGTACATGCCGAGGCCGAGCGACGCGAACGTCACGCCGAGCTGCGCCGTGGCGATGAAGCGGTCCTGCGCCTGCGGGTCGCGCATGATGTGCGCGACGGCGGCGGCCGTGCGGTTCCCCGTGGCCGCGCGCCGCTCGATCGCCGCGCGGGGCGCGGTGACGATGCCGAACTCCGCGGCGACGAACAGCCCGTTCAGCAGCACGAGGACCGCGATCACGATCGCCGGCGTGACGAGCTCACTCATCGGTGGCCTCCTCACGTCCCGATTCGCGCGCGCCGACGAAGGCCTCGTGCGGGGTCGCGATGAGCGCGCGCACGGCCAGCTGCTCGACGCTCTCCACCTCGATCGCCACGCCGTCGATCACCGCCCGGTCGCCGGGCTCGGCGAGGTGGCCGAGGCGCTCCGACACGATGCCGCCGAGCGTGTCGCTCTCGCCCTCCCACAGCACGCCCAGCCAGTCGCGCGCCTCGTCGACGCGCATCCGGCCCGGCAGCCGCACGCGGCCGTCCGGGAGGCGCTCCGGGACGACCTCGCCGGGGCTGGCGGGCTTCTCCGCCCCGCCGAGGATCTCGACCAGCAGGTCCTCCAGCGTGACGAGGCCGGAGACCCCCCCATGCTCGTCCACCACGACCGCCTGCTCGGAGTGCTGCCGGCGCAGTTCGGCGACCAGGCGCTCGGCGCGGATCGACTCCGGCACCTGTGCGATCGGGCGCATCACGTCGCGGGCGAGCAGCGCGCCCCCCTCGGAGACGCCGGAGGCGATGTGGCTCGCGACCTCCTTCGCGCGCAGCAGGCCGATGATGCGGTCGGTCGTGCCCTCGTACACCGGGAGGCGCGTGAACGCGGACTCCACGAGCGTGCGTTGCACCTCGAGCAGGGTCGCGCCCGCCTCGACGCCCACGATGTCGCGTCGCGGCACCATCAGCCGCCGCACGGGCAGCTCGGACAGTCGGAGCGCACGGTCGAGGCGGTCCTGCTCCTGCGCGGACAGCTGCCCGCCGACGCGGCTCTCCGCGATCAGGAACGAGATCTCCTGCGACGAGTGGATGTGGCGGTGCCCCCCGGCGGGCGTGCCGAGGATGCGCAGCACGACGATGCCGCTGTTGTTCAGGAAGGCCGTCAGCGGCCGGTAGAGCCACATGGACACGCGCATTGGTCCGGAGGTGTAGATCGCCACCTGCGTCGGGAACTGGAGCGCGAGGGACTTCGGGACGAGCTCGCCCAACACCATCTGCGCGGCGGTGAGCACCAGCAGCGTGGTCACGGTCGCGATGCCGAGCGCGGTCGCCTCGTTCACCCCGGCCAGCGAGTGGAGCGCCGAGGCGAGCACGGGGGTGATCGAGGACTGGCCGAGCGCGCCGATCAGCAGGCTGGTGACGGTGATCCCGATCTGGCAGGCGGCGATGTAGCGGTCGAGCGCGCCGGGGTCCTGCAGGATCGTCAGCATCCAGCGCGCGGCGTTGCTGCCCGCCTCGGCGGCCTGGCGGGTGCGCGTGACGCGGGAGGCGACGCTGGCGAACTCCGCCGCGACGTAGAGCGCACAGATGATGATGAGCAGCGCGAGGATGCCGATCGCGACGCTCATCGCAGCGGCCGCCGGTGATCCTCGGGACTGGTGTCAGCGCATCGGCTGGTCATGTGCGACGAGCGTACAGGATGCGCGCCGCGCGAGGCGACTCCGCCCGCGCGCTTGATCGAGGCGCATCGCACGCTGCTTGCACTTGTATTGCGATCGGTCGTGGGCGACGACGCGCCCGTACTCCGCCCGCAAGACGGCCCGTATATTCGGGATATGCGGGCCGACCTCCCAGACTTCTTCGCCGCGCTGACGTCTCGCCTCGGCGCGGCGGTCGCGTACTTCGACCTCGACGGTCGCTACGTCTTCGTCAACGAGGCCCTCGCGGCGATGAACCACCTGCCCGTCGAGGCGCACCTCGGCCGGACGGTCGAGGAGGTCCTGCCGCAGATCGCGCCCCAGATCCGCCCGGTGTTCGCGGCGGTCCTCGCCGGCGAGACCGTGACGCGTGCGCTCCGCGGTGCCGAGGCCGCAACCCCCGCGATCGAGGCGTGGAACGCGCAGTGGTTCCCCGTGCGCGACGCCGACGGCGCGATCACCGGCGTCGGCCTCGTCGTGAACGACGTGACCGACGTGATCGAGTCGCACCGCGCCGCCGCGGAGGCGAAGGCCGACGCCTACCGTCGAGGGGCCCTCGCCGACTTCGCGCAGTACGCAATGGACGACGCGGCGACGCTCGACGCCGTGCTCGAAGAGGCCGTGCTGACGCTCTCACGCGCACTCGACATGCCGCTGGTGCAGGTACTGAAGGTCGAGCCGGGCACCGACGAGATGACCCGCCTCGCCAGTCGTGGCGACGCCCCCGAGTGGGCCGAGGCGCCCGGCCGTCGTTCCGATTCTTATGTCGATTTCGTGATGGGCGGGGTCGTCCCGGTGGTCATCGAGGACACCGCGACCGAGACGCGGATGCGCATCCCCGCGCAGCTGATCCGGGCGGGCGTCCGCACCTCGATCGCGTGCGGCGTGCGCAGCGCGCGCGGGCCGTGGGGGCTGATCTCGGCGCACTCGCTCGTGCCGCGCGAGTTCTCGGACGACGAGCTGCTGTTTGCGCAGGCGTTCGCGAACTGCCTGTCGATGGCGATCCGCGAGAAGGAGGCGCAGGAGCTGCACCGCGACACTGTCGCGATGACCTCGCACGAGCTGCGGACGCCGCTGACGAGCGTGATCGGCCTCGGCCAGCACCTCGCGCGGCGGTTGCGGCGCTCCGGCGCCGAGGAGTCAAACGTCGAGCTCGTCGACGCCCTCACCGTCGAGGCGTTCAAGCTCGACGCGATCATCGACCGCTGGCTCGCCTTCGCGGAGATGCACCTCGGCCTCACCGTGCACCGCGTCGAGCGCGTCGACCTCGGCGAGTGCGTGCGGCGGCAGACGCTTGCGGCGCGCGAGCGTCACCCGCGCATGACGATCGGCGAGGTGCTGCCCGACGTCCCGGTGGAGCTGGACACGGATCGCGCGAAGGTCGCCGGGGTCCTCGACAACCTGCTGGAGAACGCCGCGCGCTACGCCGGCGAGTCGGCACACGTCGAGGTGCGCATCGACGTCGTGGACGAGCGCGTGCGTATCGCCGTGCACGACGACGGCCCCGGCATCGCGCCTCACAACCTGCCGCGTCTCTTCGAGCGCTTCTACCGCGGCGAGGGCCGCATCAAGGGCGGCCTCGGCGTCGGCCTGTACTCATCGCGCGAGCTGGCCGAGGAGGTCGGCGGGATGCTGGTCGCCGCCAGCGAGCCGGGCGCCGGCGCGACGTTCACGCTGGTGTTGCCGACGGTCGACGCGCGTCACCGCAGGGTGTCCTCCAGCGCGGCTCGCACCGCCGGCGAGTGACCGAGGTCGAGGCGCAGTAGCTCCCGTCCCAGCGCCCGATAGATCTCCAGCAGCCCCGGCTCGCCCGCGAGCGCTGCGACGTGCCGCGCCACCGTGGCGTGGTCGCCGCGCGCGATCGGCCCGGTGAGCGCCTGCGCCAGCGGCAGGCTCGTCGCGTTCGCGGCCGCCGCGCGCATCAGCGGGGCGAGCGCTGCCTGCGCCGCCCCCGCCTCGAGGCCCGCGGCCGTCCACGTCCGCGTCGCGGCCGCCATCAGCGCGACGACGTCGTTGCTCACGAGCACTGCCGCTGCGTGGTAGCGCGCGCGGTCGACGCCGTCGAGGCGCACCGTGCGTGCCCCCAGGTCCTCCACGAGCGCCGTCAGCAGCCCGTCCAGCGGCGGTGCCGCCTCGACGCCGCAGACGATGCCCGCGAACAGCGCGGCGGCGGCGGACGCGCTCGGCGTGCCGGTCGCGGGGAACGTCTGGAGCGGGTGCAGGCACCCGGCGAGCGCGCCGTGCACGGTCGCGTCCGCGAGGGCGTCGAGGCCGCGCGCCCCGCTGGTGTGTACGACGCCCTGCCCCGCGCGCCACGCGAGGCTGCTCGCCACGTCCTCGATCGCCCCGTCGGGCACGGCGAGGAACACCAGCGCCGCGCGCTCGACGGCCTCGGCGGTCGTCCGGGCGTGGACGCCGAGGGCGGCCGCGACGTCGGCGGCGCGGGCGGGGTCGCGCGAGGCGAGCGTGAGGTCGGTGTAGCCCGCGACGGCCAGCGCCCCCGCGAGCGCGGCGCCGAGGCGTCCGGTGCCGATCACCGTGATCGGCAGTGCCCGGCGCTCGGCGGCGGTGGCGGCGTGAGTGAGCGCGGTCACGCGCGGTGGGCCGGTGCGGTCGGAGTCGCGGCGGCCGGCGTCGAGGAGATCAGGGCCGTGGCGGCGCGGCTACTCGTCGTCGGCCGGACGGCCGCCCGGCACCAGCGCGTCGAGGATCGCATCGAGGTCCTCGGGGGCGTCGTCCGCGGCCTCGGGCGCGTCCGGGTCCTCGCCGCGGGCGATGCGCTCCTCGCGCTTGGCCTCGCGCTTGGCGGCCTTCGAGGAATCGCGCTGGAACTTGAGGTAGGAGTAGTTCTGCTTCCGGGCCATGTGCCGCCTCGCCTGAACGCCGCCGCGCCCGCCGTTCGTCAGGGGGCGCGTTCGGTGGATGGGCGCGCCCGGTCCGGGCCGCCCACACAGGGTACCCTACCGGCGCCCGCCGGCGGCACGTCCGAGGCACACGCCGCGAGGCGGGCGAGGCCCGTCCGGTATGATGGACGGACGAACGAACGGAGCGGGCGATGGTCCTCGACACGCGGCAGATCGACGACCTGGCGGTGGAGCTGGCGAAGCTGCACCCGGCCGACATCATCAAGCGGGCGCAGCAGGAGTACGGGGCCGACCTCGGCATCTCGTTCAGCGGCGCGGAGGACGTGGTCCTGCTGGACATGGCCTCGCGCACGGGACTGCCGTTCCGCGTCTTCACCCTCGATACCGGGCGGCTCCACGCGCAGACCTACCGCTTCCTGGAGGACGTCCGGAAGCGCTACGACGTCACGATCGAGACGATGACGCCCGACGCGGCGGCCCTCGAGGAGCTGGTGACGACGAAGGGCTACTTCTCGTTCTACGAGGACGGCCACACCGAGTGCTGCGGCATCCGCAAGGTGGAGCCGTTGAAGCGCGCCCTGGCGGGGTTCCGTGCGTACGTCACGGGGCAGCGCAAGGACCAGAGTCCGGGCACGCGCGCCGACATCCCGGTCGTGCAGGTCGACTCGGCCTTCTCGACACCCGAGCACGAGCTGGTGAAGTTCAACCCGCTCGCCAACTGGTCGTCGGCGAAGGTCTGGCAGTACATCCGCGAGCACGAGGTGCCCTACAACCCGCTGCACGACATCGGCTTCCGCTCGATCGGCTGCGAGCCGTGCACGCGCGCCACGAACCCCGGCGAGCACGAGCGCGAGGGCCGCTGGTGGTGGGAAGAGGCGACGAAGCGCGAGTGCGGGCTGCACATCATCAACCTCGGGCAGGCTGAGTCCTAGCCCGCCCGCCGCGTGTTCCCGCTCCGCGATCTCAACCCGTCCCGGGGCACCGCCTACCTGACGATCGCGCTGATCGTCGTGAACATCCTCGTGTTCGCGATCTGGCAGCCGCACACGGATCAGAACGCCGAGATCGTCTTCCTCTACCGGCAGGCCGCCGTCGCGTGCGAGATCACGTCGCTGGTGCCGGTCACGGACATCGCGCTCGACATCGGCCAGTGCGCGCCGCAGAACGGCGCGTCGGTCTTCCCCTCGAAGGTGATCCCGCTGTCGATCTTTACGTCGATGTTCCTGCACGGCGGGCTGGTCCACCTGCTCGGCAACATGTGGTTCCTCTGGATCTTCGGCGACAACATCGAGGAGGCGTTCGGGCACCTCGGCTACGCGTTGCTGTACCTGGTCGCGGGGATCGGGGCGACGCTGGGGTTCGCGTTCCTGCACCCCGACAGCGTCGAGCCGCTGATCGGCGCGTCCGGCGCGATCGCCGGCGTGCTGGGCGCGTACCTCGTGCTGTTCCCGAAGGGGTGGGTGCTCGCGCTCTGGTTCCTCGGGATCATCCCGTTGCCGGCGCTGATCTTCCTCGGGCTGTGGTTCGTCGGGCAGTTCACCGTGGCGACGCCGGGCGTCGCGTGGGAGGCGCACGTCGCGGGCTTCCTCGTCGGTGCGGCGGTGGCGCTGGTGCTGCGGGGGCGGCTGCTCGCCGGCATGCGCCCCCCGACGCGCGAGTCGCCGCGGGCGTGGCGCACGAGCTAGCCCGCGCGCCCACGCCCGGTTCGATCAGCTACACGTACTTGGTGAACCAGGCGAGCGTGTCCTTCCACGCCTGTGTCGCCTGCGCCTCGTTGTAGGCCATGCCGGTGTCGTTGTGGAACGCGTGGCCCACGCCGGGGTAGACCTTCATCTGGTGAGTGACCTTCGCCGTCGTCAGCGCGGCGTCGAGGGCCGCCTGGCTCGTGCCGCCGCCCTGTCCATCGGTGATCCGAGCATCATTCGCCGCGTACACGCCGAACGCAGCCGCCTTGATCCCGGACAGTGTCGTGAGGTCGGCCGGCGCGGGGCCGTAGAACGGGACGACCGCCTTCAGCTCGGGGATCTTCGTCGCCGCGGCCCACGAGACGCCGCCGCCGAAGCAGTAGCCGGTCATGCCGACGCGCGTGTTGTCCACGCCCTCGACGGTGCCGAGGTAGGTGCGCGCGGCGGCGAAGTCCGCGACGTGGCGGTCGATGCCGGCGCCGGTGAGCAGGCCCGGGATGCGGTCGCGCTCGTTCTTGTCGGTGCCGCCCTCGCGCGCGAGGAGGTCGAGGGCCAGCGCGGCGTAGCCCTCCTTCGCGAAGCGGCGCGCGACGTCCCGGACATGCGGCGTCAGGCCGGCGTTCTCGTGGCAGATGAGGATCGCCGCGCGCTTCGTCGTGGAGCTCGCCGCGGGCAGCGCGAGGTAGCCGCCGCCCTGCGCGGAGCCGGAGGGGAAGGTGACGTCACGGCCTCGGACGGCCGGGTCGCCGTCCGGGACGGAGAGCGGGCTCTTCGCGTTCGGGACCGGGACGGTGGTGCCGGCCGGCGTCGCCGTCGGGGTGGCCTTCGGGGGCGCCGCCGTCGGCGTCGCCGCGGGGATCGAGGCCTTCGGGTCCGGCAGGTCGGGGCCGGAGCAGCCCATCGCGGCGAGGGTGGAGGCCGCGGCGGCCATGCCGCCGGTGATGTAGGCGACGCGGCGGAAGAACGCGCGCCGCGGCAGCGTGCCCTCCTTGTAGTCGTCGTAGAACTCGTTGACGAGGTATCGCTCGAATGTCCCGAGCTCGGCGGGGGCCTCGGCCATAGATCGCTCCTTACACGCACGCGCGGGAAGCCCGTGCGGGCGTCCTACGGGGGTACGTGCGGGGACCCCGGATTGGATCCGTCGCGCCCGCGGGAAGATCGTGCGCTAGGAGCCGGCGGCCGGGCCCGTCGCGGAGCTGGCGACCGTGCCGACGACGGCGCCCGCACCGGCCGGGCTCGCGTCCTGCGCGCCCTCCTCGTGAATGAGCGGGGCGACGCGGCCCTCGATCGGCGCGCCGCCGGGTGGCTGCGTGCGCGCGCCGCCGAGGTTGCCAAACCACACCGCGAGGTCGTCGAACAGCGTGTAGAGCCCGGGCACGACGATCAGCGTGAGCACGGTCGAGGAGATCAGCGCACCGATCACGACGACGGCGATCGGCGCGCGCGACTCGGCGCCCTGCTCCAGTTTCAACGCGAGCGGGAACATGCCGAAGATCATCGTCGCGGAGGTCATCAGGATCGGGCGCAGGCGGGTGCGCGCGGCCTCGGCGAGCGCTTGCGTGCGCGACACGCCCTCGGCGCGGAGCGTGTTGGTGTAGTCGATGAGCAGGATGCTCGTCTTCGCGACGAGGCCTTCCGCCATCACGAGGCCGATGATCGAGAAGATGTTGAGCGTGTTGCCCGTCACGATCAGCGCGACCAGCGCGCCGACGAGGCCGAGCGGGACCGCCATCATGCGCACCAGCGGGTAGAACCACGACTGGTACAGCGCGACCAGCAGCATGTACTCCAGGATGACGGCCAGCACGAGCGCCTGCGACAGCGACGCGAGCGCCGTGTCGAGCTGCCTCGACTGCCCGCCGAGGCTCACCGAGTAGCCGGGGGGCAGGTCCATCTTCGCGATCGCCGCCTTCATGTCGGCGGACACGGGGCCGAGCGGGCGGCCGCTGGCGTTGCCGCGCAGCGTCAGGGTGCGGTTGCGGTCGGTGCGCTGGATCTGCACCGGGCCGCTGCCCGGCACCACCGTCGCGATCTGGCCGAGTGTCACGGGGCCGCTCGTCGCGGTGCCGGCGCTGACGGGCACCGCGAGCAGGTCGGTGAGGCTCGCCCGGTTCTTCGCGGCGCCGATGATCGTGATGTCCTCCTGCGGCTCGCCGGGGCGGCGCAGCGCCGTGACCGTGCTGCCGGTGAGGCTGGTGCGGAGGATCCCGGCGACCGACTGCGAGGTCACGCCGAGTTGCGCCATGCGCGCGCGGTCCAGCTGGACGTGCAGCTCCGGCGAGGCTTGCAGCGCGTTGCTCTGGAGCGCGCTCAGGCCGGGGACGCTGGTGCCGATCGCCTGCACCTCGGCGGCGATCTGGGTCAGCGTGTCGAGCTCGGGGCCGCTGATCTGGAGGCTGACGGCGTTGGTCGCGCCGCCGCCGCCCAGCGGGCTGTTGATGGAGGCGGACACCTGCGCGCCGGGGATCGTGCGGCCCAGCGTGCGGATCTCCTCCGCGATCTCGGAGGCGGAGCGGTTGCGGTCGTGCTTCGGGCCGATCTCGACGGCAAGGTTGCCGTTGCCGCCGTTGCCGCTGACCGAGGTGAAGATGTTGTGCACCTCGGGGATCTGGCGCAGGCCATCCTCGAGCTGGCGCACGGCCTGGTCGGTCGTGGCGAGCGAGGTGCCGGTCGGCATGTTGAGGCCGACGCGGAGGTTGCCGTCGTCCTCCTGCGGGGCGTACTCGGTGCCGAGCGCGCCCGCGGAGATGAGTAGCGCGCAGACGCCGAGCATCGCCGCCGCGAGCCCGGTGACGAGCCAGCGCCCGCGGATCATCAGCGGCACGGAGCGCGCGACGAGCGCACCGAGGCGATCGAACTGCGCGTCCCACCACACGCCGAAGCGCGCCATCAGGCCCTTCGGGGGCTTCGGGTCGTGCTTCATCCAGCGCGAGGCGACCATCGGCGTCAGCGTGAACGAGATCAGCAACGAGAGCAGCGTGGCGACCACGATCGTGAGGCCGTACTGGCGGAACAGCTGGCCGACGGTGCCCGAGACGAAGGCGATCGGCGCGTAGACGATGACGTCCGCCAGCGTGATCGCGATCGCCGCGAGGCCGATCTCGCTGCGGCCGTTCAGCGCGGCGCGGATCGGGTTCTCGCCCAGCTCGAGGTGACGGTGGATGTTCTCCAGCACGACGATCGAGTCGTCGACGAGGATGCCGATCATCAGGGCCAGCGCCATCATCGTCATGATGTTCAGCGTGAAGCCCAGCGCGTACATGAAGAGGAACGTGCTGATCAGCACGGTGGGGATGGCGAGCAGCACGATCACGGTGTTGCGCCACTGGTGCAGGAACAGCAGCATCACGACGCCGACGAGGACCACCGCGAGGATCAGGTCGCGCTGGATCGAGTCCAACGAGGCGCGCGTGAACACCGAGTTGTCGTTGGTGATCTGGAGCTGCGTGCCGTCCGGCAGCAGCGTGCTCAGCTGCTCGAGCTTTGCCTTCACGTCGGTGGAGACCTGCAGCTCGTTCGCGTCGGACTGCTTCACGACGGTGAGGCCGACGGCGTCGGCGCCGTTCATGCGCTGGATCTGGTTCTGCTGCTTGTTCGTCTCGACGATCGTCGAGACATCACGGAGCAGCACCGGCCCGCCGGTCGCGGTCTGCTGCACGACGAGCTGCTCAAGGCCCTGCACGGCGTTGATCGCGCCGACGGCGCGCATGTTCAGCGTCTTCGTGCCCTGATCCAGCGAGCCGATCGGCGAGGTGACGTTCGCGGCGGTCAGCGCGCTGGAGATCTGCTGGATCGTCACGCCGTAGCCGGCGAGCTTCGTGTAGTCGACCTGCACCTGGATCTCGCGCTGGAGGCCGCCCGAGATCGAGACGCTCGCGACGCCGGGCACGGACTGGAGCGCCGGTTGGAGGCTGCGGTTCGCGAGGTCGAACAGCTGCTCGAGCGATGCGCCGCTGAGCGCGATGTTGAGGATCGGGCTCGCGTTCGGGTCGGCCTTGAAGATCGCCGGGTCGGTGACGTCCGCGGGGAGCTGGCGGCGGACCGATGCGAGGCGCCGCCCGACGTCCAGCGCTGCCGCGTCGATGTTCGTGCCGTTCGCGAACTGGATGGAGACGGACGAGCGTCCTTCGCTCGAGGTCGAGGAGACCGAGCTCACGCCCGGCAGGCCCGAGACGGCGTTCTCGATCGGCTGCGTGACGAGCTGCTCGACGTCCTGCGCGGACGCCTGCGAGTACTGGGTGTTGATGCCGAGGAACGGCGTCTCGATCGGTGGGAGGCGGTCGACGCGGAGGTGGGTGTAGGAGATGGCGCCCATCAGCACCACGCCCAGGATCACCATGAGTACTGTCAGCGGTCGTTCGATGGCGAGTCGCGTCAGTCCCACGGTCGGTCCCTCCCCGTTCGGCCTACGGCGTCCCGGTCGCTCTCGTCGGGGTCGGGCTGCCCGCAGCCCCGCTCGCTCCGGTGGCCCCCGTCGCGCCCGAGGCGCCAGTGGCACCGGTCGCGCCGGCCGGGCGCGTGCCCCCGCCGGCACCACCCGCGCCGCCGCCCCCGCCCGGTGCCGGGGTGGCGATCTGGACGGCCTGCCCGTCACGTAGCACATTCTGCCCGACCGTGACCACCTGGTCGCCGGCGGCGATGCCCTCGGTGATCTCGGTGCTGGTGGCGTCGGCGATGCCGAGCTTCACGGTCTTCGCGGCCGCCTTGCCGTTGACCACGATGAACACCCGCGCGGTCGGCCCCTGCGTGACGATCGAGGAGGTCGGCACGAGGATCGCGTTCGGCTTGGTGGCGGCGATCACGTTGACCTCGGCGAACATGCCGGGCCGCAGCTCGTTCCGCGGATCCTCGGCGACGACCTTCACGTCGAAGGTGTGCGCGCGCGCGTCGCCGATCGGGGCGATCGTCGCGACGCGGCCCTTGAACGTGCGGCCGGGGAAGGCGGGCACGGAGACCTCAGCCTCCATGTTCGGGCGGACCAGGCCGATGCGCGCCTCATCGACCGTGATGTGGCTCTCGACGCCCTGCGCGATGATCGTGAAGACGGGCGCCTGCGGCGAGACCGTCGCGCCGACCTCGAGCAGACGCTGCGCGACGAGGCCGCTGAACGGCGCGATGATCGAGGTCTGCTCCACGCTGGTGCGCGCGGCGGCGACGCCCGCCTGGGCGGCGGCCACGGTGGCACGCGCGCCGGCGATGTCGGCGTCCGTGTACGGCAGCTTCCGGTTGTCGAGGTTCGCGCGCGCCGTCGCGACGACTGACTGCTGCGCGGCGACGTCCGAGGGTGAGGGGTTGCGCACCAGCGAGTAGCGGTCCTGCGCCGCGACGAGCGCGACCTCGGCGCTCGCGATGCTGTTGAGCGAGCCGAGGTAGGCGTTGTTCGCGGTGATCAGCGCGGTGCCGGTCGTGCCGCCCGGGGTGGTCGCGTAGAGCGAGTTCGTCCGGATGTGCTCCTGCAGCTTCCCGATGTCCTCGGCAGGGATGGGGACGGCGGTGTCGCACTTCACGACCACCGCGTTGTAGACGTTGCAGAACGAGCTGAGCGCCGTGAGCAGCGAGTTCTTCGTCGTGGCGGCGCTCACCTTCGCGCCCGTCAGCGCGGTCTGCGCGATGGTCAGCGTGGACTCCGCCGCCGAGAGGTCGGACGCCGAGGGGTTGAGGATCTGGCGCAGCCGGGCCTCCGCCGCGACGACGGCCGCCTCGGCGGCGGCGACGTCCGCGGCCCGCGGGCCCGCGAGCATCAGGTCGAGCCGCGCCTGCGCGGACTGGAGCGCGGCCTGGGTCTGCAGCAGCTGCGACGGCAGCGTCCCGGGGTCGAGCGTCGCGAGCGTCTGGCCCGCGCCCACCGCCGAGCCGACCTCGACGTTGATCGAGGCGAGCTGGCCGGAGATGCGCGGGGCGATGTTCACCTGCTGCGCGGGCTGGATCGCGCCGGAGTACGTCAGCACGGTGCGGATCGGGCCGGTCTTCGCCTGCGTGACCTGCACCGGGACGGTCGTGCCCACCTGGCTCGCCGCGGGACCGGTGCCGGTCGAGCGGCTCATGTAGTAGAACCCGCCGCCGATGACGGCCGCCGCGCCGAGGATCGCGGCCAGCCACCAGCCGAGGCGGCTGCGCGGCGCGCTCACCCGGCCCGTGCCGTCGTTCCCCGCTGAGTCGAACCCGGTCACGCGCGCCTCCCGACCTCCAGCGTCGTGCTGGTGTCTTCATAGTGTCCTACGACTGGGCCGATGCGTCTCAATAACGTGGAGGAAATACAGGTTTGCGGTCTCCCGCGGCCCGACCTGTGATTGAATGGCCGAATCCCGAGACGTGACGTGGACAGGACGCGACGTGGATCTGCTTTCGCTGCTGGGCCTGGGGGTCGCCGCCGCCGTCGCGGGGGCCGTGAACGCCGTCGCTGGCGGCGGGACGCTGATCACCTTCCCGTCGTTGCTGGCCGCCGGCCTGACCGCGCGCGTGGCGAACATGACGAGCACCGTCGCCATCTGGCCCGGCACCGTCGGCGGCTCGCTCGCATATCGCAGCGAGATCTCCGCGCGCATCCCCCGCCTCCAGCGCCTGAGCGTGCCGAGCGTTGCCGGCGCGCTGGTCGGGGCGCTCCTGCTCCGCGTCTCCTCGGACCGCGTGTTCGACGCGGTGGTGCCGTTCCTGATCATCTTCGCGAGCCTGGTGCTGGCGGCGAACGCGCGGCTGTCGAAGCTCGCCGTGCGACACGGCCTTGCCTCGGAGCACGCGACGAGGATGCCGCTGGGCATGTACGTCGTGATGTTCCTGGTGGGGGTGTACGGGGGGTACTTCGGCGCGGGGATCGGCATCCTGATGCTCGCGGCGATCAGCATCCTCGCCCCGGACGACCTCCAGCACTCGAACGCCGTGAAGGGCGTGCTCGCGCTGCTGATCAACTTCACCGCCGTCGTGGTGTTCGCGGTGTCCGGGCAGGTCGAGTGGGTGCCGGCCGCGGTGATGGCCGTGGGCGCGATCCTCGGCGGGTACGGCGGGGTCTCGGTCGCGCGGCGCCTGAACGCGAACCTGCTGCGCGGGATCATCGTCGGGTGGGGCCTGATCATGGGCGGCTGGCTGCTCATCACCTAGCACCGTGCCGGCCGCGCGTCGCGGCGCTACCATCGTCGCGTGATGCCCAGCGCGCCCCACTTCCTGCTGCGACTGGACCGAGGCCGAGCGCCCCGGTTGCTGGCGCTGCTCGCCGCGCTGGCGCTGCTCGCACCCTCCGTCGCACCGATCGCCGGGCCGGACGCGCTCGCGTGGCTCCCCGCGCACGGCCACCTGTTCCTCGGCGGCGCGCCGCACGAGCATGCCCACCCGTGGGACCACGCGCCCGCCGCGCACCCCGCCTCGAGCGTCAGCGACGCGGGCATCGTGTTCACCGCCGGCGGCGATGCCGGTGCCTCGGACACGGCGTCCGTGTTCGCGCTGCCCGCCTCGGCGCTGCTGCTCCTCGCCGTCGCGTGGCTGACGCGCGCGATCGCGGCGCCGCGCGTCGCGTGGTCGGGGCGGCTGCCGTCTCCGCCGGTGCCTCCCCCGCAGGGCTGACCGTTCCGCGGCGGCTGCAGGTCGTCGCATCTCGTTATGTCCTGTTCTTGGATGGAGGATGCTCATGCCTCGGAACATTCCGATGCCCCGGATGATCGTGTCTGTACGTGTGCTCGCGGCGGTGGCGCTCGCCCTGCTTGCGGTGTCGTGGGTCGGCCCGTCGAGCGCGCTCGCGCACGAGCGGCGCACAGTGAGTGGCTACGACCTCGTCGTCGGGTTCTTCGTGGAGCCGGCGCTCGAGGGCGAGAAGAACGGCCTCGACCTGCGGATCACGAAGGCGGGCGCGAACGTGGAGGGCGCCGAGAAGACGTTGAAGTGGGACATCACCCACGTGCAGAGCGGCGGGACGCGCACGTACCCGGTGCGGGCGCTCTTCGGCATGCCCGGCCGCTATACGGCCGATGTGATCCCGACGCTCACCGGCCAGGTCCGCTTCCGCATCTACGGGACGATCGAGGGCACGGCGATCGACGCGACGTTCGTCTCCGGCCCCGGCACGTTCGGCAACGTGGAGCCGGTGACGGAGCTGCAGTTCCCGGTGGCGGCGGCGCAGCCGCGCGAGCTGCAGGGCGCCCTCGAGGCGGCACGGGACGAGGCGCAGGCGGCGAACGACGCGGCGCGCTCGGCGCGCACGCTGGCGATCGCCGGCATCGCGCTCGGCGCGGCGGGTCTCGCGGCGGGCGGCGCTGCCGCCGTGCGGAGCCGGCGCGCCTAACGTGCGATGGGACGAGGCGGGCGGTCCCGCCTCGTCCCGCGTGCGACCGCGCCACCCGATGTTCGCCATCTCTCCCCGCCCCGCTGTCACGCGCCGACGTTCCGCGCGCGCGGCCGTCGCGCTGCTGATCGCCGGCGCGCTGGTGCTCGTCGCACTGCTCGCGGCGTCCGGGATCGCGCAAGCGCACGCGAACCTCGACCGCGCGGAGCCGGCGCCGAACAGCACGCTGCCCACCGCGCCGCGCATCGTGCGCGCGTGGTTCACCGAGCCGCTGCTCGCCGGCGGCTCCGCGCTCGAGGTCCTCGACGTCACGGGCCGGCGCGTCGACCTTGGCGACAGTCGCATCGACCTCGCCGACTCCGCGCTGATGACGGTCGGCCTGCCACCGCTCCCCGACGGCACGTACACCGTCGCGTGGCGGAACACCTCGACGGCCGACGGGCACCCGCTGCGCGGCACGTACGCGTTCACGGTCGGCGTGCACGCCGGCGGCGCGGTCGCGAGCACGGCGTCGTCGGCCGCCGTCAGCGGCGTGTCCCCGCTCGATCCGTTCGTGCGCTGGGCGGCGTTCGCGGGACTCCTCGTCGCGCTCGGCGTCGAGTGGTTCGCGCTCGTCGTGCTCGCCCCCGTGCGCGCGCGCCGCGATCTCCGCGGGACCGTCGAGCTCGACCGGCGCGTGACGGGCGCGGCGCTCGCGCTGTTCGCCGTCGCGTCGCTCGCGCACCTGGCGCTCCAGTGGGGCGACTCCTCGATCGGCGCGCTGCTCGTCGACAGCCGCTGGGGGCAGATGTGGCTGCTGCGCGCGCTGCTCGCGGGCCTCGCCGCCCTCGCGTGGTGGCGTGCGGGCGCGTCACATCGAGGCCGCATCGCCACGCTGGCGCTGCTGGCGGGCGCGGTGAGCACGTTCGCGTTCGCCAGCCACGCCGCCGGGCTGCGCGACCTGGAGGTCACGGCCGTCGCGAACGACCTGCTGCACACGCTCGCCGCGGGCGTGTGGCTCGGCGGGCTCGTCGCGCTGCTGGTGGTCGTGCGCGCGTCGAGCGCGCTCGAGCCGCCGCCGCGGCGCGCGTTCCTCGGCGCCGTGACCGGGCGCTTCTCGCCGCACGCGATGCTCGCGACCGGCGTGCTGCTGATCACCGGGCTGTACGCCTCGTGGCTGCACGTCGCGGCGTGGGCCGCGCTGGCGACGCCGTACGGCTGGGCCGTGATCGCGAAGGTCGTCGCGTACCTCGCGCTGATCCTCGTCGCGGCGGTGAACCTGCTGTGGATCACGCGCCGCCTGCGCGAACCCCAGCGTGAATCGCAGCGCGATGCGACGCGCACGGCGAGCGCCACGCGCTCTGCCTCGACGCTGCTCGGCGTCACCGTCGCGGTCGAGGTCATGCTCGTGCTGGGCGCGTTGCTCGCCGCCGGCTTCCTGACGAGCCTGCAACCGGCACGCGAGGCCTTCGGCAACGGCGGGCAGCGCGCCGAGGCGACCTCCGGCGCCGTGCGCATCGAGGTCGCCGTGTCGCCGGCGAGCCTCGGCGCGAACCGCCTCGAGGTCCGCGTCACGGACCGCGGCCGCCCGCTCGCCGACGGCGCGAGCAGCGTCGGGCTGCGGATGACGTACACGGGCGCCGATCTCGGTTCGACGGAGGTCGCGCTGCAACGCGACGCGTCGGGGGCGTACGTCGCGGATGGCGTAGTGCTCAGCCTGCAGGGCACGTGGCAGTTCGACGTCGCGGTGAGCGGCGGCGGGCTGTTCGACACACAGGGCGCCGTGCGGCTGCCGATCGCGCCGGCCGGCGTCACGGGCCTCGCGCTCCCCGCGCAGAGCACGGCGCTGCTCGCCGCCGGGTGGCAGGTCGGCCTGCTCGCGCTGCTGCTGCTCGTGGTCGCCGAGGTGTCATGGAAGGGCACGCGCACGCGGCAGGTCGCGAACTGGACCGGCACGGCGCTGGTCGTCATGGCGATCGTGCTGGTCTACGGCGTCGGCCACCTGCGCGACGGCGCCTCGACGCCCGCGTCGTCGCGCGCGAACCCGGTGCTGTCCTCCGACGAGTCGATCGCGCTCGGCCGCGCGCTGTTCGCGCAGCACTGCGCGGCCTGCCACGGCCCCCTCGGTCTCGGCGACGGCCCCGCGGCGGCGGGCCTCAACCCGCCGCCGGCCGTGCTGCCGCTGCACGTCCCGCTGCACAGCGACGGCGACCTGTTCGGCTTCATCGAGGGTGGTTTCCCCGGCAGCGCGATGCCCGCCTTCAAGGGCACGCTGACCGAGGAGCAGATGTGGCACCTGGTGAACTACCTGCGGACGCTGAAGCGGCCCGGCCAGCCCTAGCGCGCGAGACGCGGAGGGCTACAGCGTGATCACGATCTTCCCGAAGTGCGACTGCCCCTCGAGGTGCCGGTAGGCCTCGATCGTCTCGGCGAACGGGAAGACGCGGTCGACGACCGGGCGGATCGCGCGCAGCGACAGCGCGGCGTTCATGTCCTCGAACATGCGACGGCTGCCGACGTAGATGCGCGTGGCGTGCACGTGACGCGCGACCAGGGGCACGCCGGCGGCCGGCGCCTCGTCGCGCGCCAGCCCGCCGATGATCACGATCGACCCGCCGACGCGCGTGCAGGCGTTCGACAGCGCGAACGTGCCCTCCCCGCCCACCTCGAGCACGAGGTCCGCGCCGCGCCCGCCCGTGAGGTCGAGCACCGCGCGGTCCCAGTCCGGCCGCGTGCGGTAGTTGATCACCTCGTCGGCGCCGAGGTCGCGCGCGCGCTGGAGCTTCTCGTCGCTGCTGGACGTGACGATCGTGCGCAGGCCGGCCATGTGAGCCAGCTGCAGCCCGGCGATCGAGACGCCGCCGGTGCCGAGCAGCAGCACGGTCTGTCCCGGCAGCAGTCGCGCCTCCTCGAAGATCGCGGCCCACGCGGTGAGCGCGGCGCAGGGGAGCGTCGCGGCCTCCTCGTCGCTGAGGTGCGCCGGCGTGGCGACGACGCCGCGCTCCGGCAGCGCGACGAGCTCCGCGAGCATGCCGTTCGTCCCGCCCCCGCCGAGCGCGTCGCGGGTGTACGCGGGCTGCACCGCGCCGTCTGTCCAGTTCGGGAAGAAGCAGCCGGTCACGCGGTCGCCGACCGCGAAGCGCGTCACGGCATCTCCCACGGCGACCACCTCGCCGGCCCCGTCCGACAGCGGGATCACCTCGTCGCGCGAGAGGCGCGCGATCATCAGGTCGCGGTAGTTCAGGGAGGTGGCGCGCACGCGGATCAGCACCTCGCCGGGCGCGGGGCGCGGGTCGGGCAGATCGAGGCGCGCGATGCCCTCGACGCCGCCGCCGGTCGTGATTCGCATCGCCTGCATCGGTCGCTCCTCGACTGCTCGTGCGTGACTCGTCGCTCGACGGACGATAGCGCACCCGGCGCGGCGGGGGCCGTGGCCGCTCGGCGTTCGCCGGCTCGCGCGGTACCCTTCGATCAAGGAGTGCCATGACGTCCTCGAGCGTTCCCGGTCCGAGCGATCTGCGCGCCGTGCTGGCCGCGTGGGGCCTCGACGCCGCGCGCGTGACGCGGCTGGACGTGCCCGCCGGCGACCGCTGGCGCGTCGAGGGCGCCCCGCTCCCGCTCGACCAGGCGCTCATCCTCCGGCGCTACGACGAGGCGCAGCCGGTGGAGGCGATCCGCTACGAGCACGACCTCCGGCGGTTCCTCGACGAGCGGTCGTGGCCGGTCGCCGTGCCCCTCGCCACGCCCGAGGGCGAGACGCTCGTCGAGGCGCTCGGCGCGCGCTGGTCGCTGTCCCCGGTGCTGCCCGGGGCGGTGCCGCCCGACGAGTCGATCTACCTCCAGCGCCGCGGGGCGCTGCTCTCGCTCGTCCACGCCGACCTCGCGACGTGGGACCGCCCGCCCCCGCGCGAGCGCGCCGTGCGCATCGACGACTTCGACGCGGTGGTCCAGCCGTACGGGCTGTCCTCGTTCGAGGCGCTGCTGGCACGCGTGCAGGCGGTGGACGGCCGCCGCGCCAACGCGCTCGCCGTGCTGCGCGCGCGCATCGAGGAGCAGCTCGAGGCATTCGGCTACGTCGACCTGCCGGCGGTGCCGCTCTGGGGCGCCTGCCTCGCGGAGCACGTGCTGTTCGACGCCGATGACGCCGCGGGCGACAGCGTCACGGGCATGCTCGGCTTCGACGATGCGCGCGTCGATGTCCGCGCCGTGGACATCGCGACGAGCCTGCTTGTGGACGCGCGGAGCATCGGGTGGCGGATCATCCGCTGGGTCGCCGGCTACTCCGCGCACGCGGAGCCGCCGCTGCGCGAGCAGGAGGCGGACCTGGTGCCGGTGCTGATGGCGGCGATCATGCTGCGCCGCTCCGCGCGTGCGATCGCGGAGGCGCACGCGGCCGGCGCCATCGACGCGACCGCCCTCGACACCGTCGAGGAGACGATGGCGATCGAGTCGCACGAGACCGACCTGCGGCAGGTGATCCGCACCGCCGCGCGCCTCGCCCCGGTCGAACACTCCTCGTGACGCAGCAGGACGCATCGCCGTCCGAGTGGCAGCCGCAGGCCGCCGAGCCGAACGACTCCGAGCGCAAGTTCCTGGAGGGGCCGCACGAGCGGTGGTGGGAGCTGCTGCGGATCGTGCGCATCGCGTGGGAGTTCCTGCGCGGCTTCCGCAAGCTGCACTTCGTCGGGCCGTGCGTCACCGTGTTCGGCTCCGCGCGCGTGCCGGAGACGCACCCGCACTACGCCCTCGGCCGCAGCATCGGCGCGAGCCTCGCGCGAGCGGGGTTCACCGTGATGACGGGCGGCGGGCCGGGCGTGATGGAGGCGGCGAACCGCGGGGCGCGCGAGGCTGGCGGCATGAGCGTCGGTTGCAACATCGACCTGCCGAACGAGCTGTCACCGAACCCGTACGTCGACCTCTGGGTGCAGTTCCACTACTTCTTCGTGCGCAAGGTCATGCTCGTGAAGTACTCGTACGCGTTCGTCGTGCTGCCGGGCGGCTTCGGCACCCTCGACGAGGTGTTCGAGACGGCGACGCTGATCCAGACGGGCAAGATCCGCGACTTCCCGATCGTGCTGATGGGCACGGAGTTCTGGGCGCCGTTCATGGACTTCCTGCACCGCTCGCTGCTCGCGGACGGCAAGATCCGCCAGGAGGACCTCGATCGGCTGACGCTCACCGACTCCACCGAGGAGGCCGTGCGCGTGATCCGCGAGGCGGCGCTGGGACGCTTCGGCCTCACCTATACGGATCGTCCGCACCGCCGTCGGCGCCGGTGGCTGCTGGAGTAGCCGCCCAGAGCCGCAGCGTCGCCGCGATCTGCTCCGTGCCGACCGCGCCGCAGGTCGCCGCCGCCCCCGTCGCGTTGTAGTCGGCGACCACGAGCAGCGTGGCGTCCTCGACGAGGCTCGCCACCACGGACGCCGCGCCGTTTCTCGAGGCCACGCACGTCGAGGACACCACGCCGAGCGCCGGCGGGACGAGGAAGCGGACCGGGGTGCCGTCCGCGACCGGGTTCCCGGCGGCGTCGGTCACGCGCGCGCGGACCTCGCTCCCGGTCGCCTCGACGGACAGCGCCGCCGGCGCGCCCGCCTGTCGCAGCGCGATCGTCGCCGGGGGCAGCGCACCGTTGGCGCTCTCGATCGTCAGGAGGATGCCGCCCGGCGGCGCCTCGCCGTTGGCGCAGAGCGTGAAGTTCACCGCGCCGGGCGCCGGCGGCCCGCCCGCGTAGAGGAGGTTCGTGCCGTTCGAGGTCACGACGAGCACCTGCTCGCGTGCCGTGGCGCAGAGGACGGCCGCGTCCTGCGCGAGACCGGGGTTCGCGGCCACGATGCCGCCCTCCGCGCGGACGATCAGGATCTGCTCGTCGACGCCGCGCTCGGCCGAGTCCTGCACCTGCACCGCGATCGGCACGCCGGGGGCCGGGCTCGCATAGCGCATCCCCGGCTGTGTGTTGCTCGCCGCGAGCGCGCGCACCGGCGGCTCCATCGCCACGATGCGCGAGGCGACGCGGCCGCGTGTCGGCGGGGTCACCTCGATCGTCGTCATCGCGAGCGCCGCGCCGCCCTCGTACGTGGCGAGGATCGTGTCGGTGCCGGTGCTCCTCCCGTTGCCGCGGTAGGAGACCTGGCTGATCCCCGCCGCGCTCGAGAACACGATCCCGGAGTACGTCGACGTGCCCGATGCACCGACGGTGCCGAGCGTGACGCGGAACTCCACTGGGACGTTGGCCTGGTCGGTGCGCGTCGTGATGTCCTCGACGTGCGCGCAGAGCGTGATCGGGATCGCCAGGTCGGCGGGGACGGCGGTGATGCCGTTCGGCCCCTTCGCCACGGTCTCCGTGCACGTGGTGCCGCGCGGCTGCACGGAGACGCTGATCGCGTGAGGCGCGGCGGCGTGCGCCGGCATCACCGGTGGAGCGCCGAGCAGCCCGAGCGTCGTCGCGAGGACGAGGAGCGCGCGTGCCCCGGCGCGTGTGCGTGATCCGGGCCGTGCGTCGGCCGGGTGCCGTTGAGCCACGTGTGTGCCTTCCGCATGCGCCCGGGTGGTTCCCGGGTGCAGCAACCCTCGCGAGGGCGTGAGGCACGAGGCCGGCGATGCCGGACTAGCGCTCACCCGTTTCCACGCGGGTGGGAGTGCTTGTGTGCACCGGGCCTGCGACCTGGCTTACGACGCCTGCGCGTCGATCACAGTTGCGGGACAGCGTCGGAATCGCACCGACTTCGCGGACAAGTACATTGCGAGCCTAGGAGGTGGCGACAGGCCACGCAACGGCGTGAGCTACAGCGGCTTGCGGCCCCAGAAGAGGATGCGCTTGAAGGGGTAGAGGAACGGGCCGGTGTCGCCCATCGCCTCCAGCAGCTGGCGCTCGTACTCCTCGAGGTAGCGCGGGTAGAGGTCGGCCGGCAGGTGCTCGCGGTAGGAGCTGAGCACCGAGCCCTTCACCCACTCGACGATGCCGCGCGGCGACTCCATCTCGAACGTGTAGAACTCCGTGCGGACGCGCTGCGGGCGGAAGCCGAGCTGCGCGTACAGCATGTCCATGTAGAACTCCGGCTCGCGCACCGGGTCCTCGCGCGTCCACCCACCGAGGGCGCTCGCGAACGGCTCCTGCCGCGCGATGATCGCCGGCAGCTGGTGGCCGATGTGCCACCCGTTCGCGGGGATCTGCACGGCGAGCTGGCCGCCCGGCTTCACCATCGCGGCGATCTTCGGGAACAGCGTGTCGTGCCCGAGGATCCACTGGAGCGCCGCGTTCGAGAAGACGAGGTCGAACGCCTCGTGGTACTTCGTGGCGGCGTCGAGGATGTCGATCTGCTCGTAGCGCATGCCGGGGAGCGTGTGCTTCCCCGACTCGGCGAGCATCGTCGGCGAGGAGTCGATGCCCACCGTCTCGCTCGCCTCGAGCTGCGCGTGCAGCCACGCGGTCAGCTCGCCGGTGCCGCAGCCGAGGTCGGCGATGCGCATCCCCGGCTCCGGCTGCACCATCCCGGCGAGGTCGTAGAACGGCAGGCTGCGCTCGTCCTGGTAGCGGGCGTACTGCCCGGGCTGCCACCCCGTCCCGCGGCTCACCGACTGCTCGACCATGACGTGCTCCTCGACGACTCGCGCGTGACGACTGGCGGCCAGCGTAGCCCGGCGGCCGCTCCTGTGCAGCAGCGTCCGGTGCGCCTCGGTGCGGCGTTGCAACACCGAGTTCACGTCGCCGGGTTAGCATGCCGCCACGAGGGATCTGGCGGGAGGTCGAGGTATGACAACCGATCACGCGGCGCGGTGGGCAGCGGTGCGCGCGTCGACGCCGGTCACGCGGGACTACATCTACGTCAACGCCGGCTTCTGCGGTGCGCGCACCACCGCCGTCGGCGACGCGATGAAGCAGCGCATCGACTTCGAAGAGCTGCACGGCCCGACGACGAAGCCGGTCATGGACGAGCGCGCCGACCTGGCGAGGCGCCTGCGCGCGGCGACCGCGCAGATGATGGGCGCGGACGTCGAGGAGATCGCGATCACCGGCAACACGACCGAGGGCGTGAACATCGGCGTCAACGGCATCGCGCTGAAGCCGGGCGACGGCGTGGTGACGACCAACATCGAGCACGGCGGCGGGATGATCCCCGCGTACTGGACGCGACGGCGGTACGGCACGGAGCTGACGATCGTCCCGATCGAGCACGGCAACGGCTCGGGCGAGATCGTCGAGCGCTTCGACCAGGCGATCAACGACACGACGAAGCTCGTGATTCTCTCCGAGATCTCGTACGCCACCGGGCAGGCGCTGCCCCTCGCCGAGATCACCCGCCTCGCGCACGCGCGCGGCGCAACGGTGGTCGTCGACGGCGCCCAGACCGGCGGGCACATCCCGATCGACGCGCACGCGCTGGGCGTGGACGCCTACGCCATCCCCGCGCACAAGTGGCTGTGCGGCCCGGAGGGGCTCGGCATGCTGTACGTGCGCCGCGACCGCATCGCCGACCTCGACCCCGTGAAGGTCAGCGGGCGCGCGGCGGCGTCGTACGACTTCGAAGGTCACTTCGAGGCGAAGCGGGACGACGTGACGAAGTTCGAGGTGTCGACGAACTCGACGCCGGTGGTCGCGGGGACGCTGGTCGCCGTCGAGCAGTACCTCGAGTCCGGGCCGCAGGCGGTGTGGGATCGCGTGCGTGATCTCACGCGCTACGCCGAGCAGCAGTTCGGCGCGATCCCGGGCGTCGAGCTGACCGGCGGCCGCACCGAGGCGACGCGCAGCGGCCTGTTCTTCTTCGCGCTGCCGGGCCTCGACCCCGCGCACGTCGCCGCCTACCTCCAGGGGGAGGCGAAAGTGGTCTGCCGCTCCGTCCGCCAGGTGGGCTCGGTGCGGCTGTCGCTGCATGTCTACAACACCGAGGCGGAGGTCGATCGGATGGCCGAGCTCGTCGCGAGCGTCGCCGCGGCGGGCGGCGTGCCGGAGCAGTACCGCGTCGCGACCGGCCCGGAGGCCTAGCGCATGCTCCTCATCGGCCAGTCGCTGGAGCTCAGCCGTGCCGCGCTGTTCGACGCCGTGCGCGCCGAGGATGCCTCGACGCTGCTCGCCCGCGCGCAGGCGCAGGTCGATGCCGGTGCCGCGGCGATCGACATCAACACCGGCATTCGCGCCGACGTGCGCGACGTGGCGTGGTGCGTGCGCGTGCTGCGCGAGGCGTTCCCCGCGCTGCCCCTGCTCGTCGACGCCTCGAACGCGCAGCTGATCGCCGAGAGCCTCGAGGCGTGCGGACGCGACGGCGTGGGCGGGCCGCTGGTGGCGAACTCGGTCGCGGTGGACATGATGGGGGCGTTCGATACGGACGCGCCCGCCGTGCTGCGCGCCGCCGCGCCGCTGGGTGCGGGCGTCGTGATCTCGGCGCGCCACGCGGACGCGCCCGGCGCGATCGCGGACGCCGAGTACGTCGCATACGCCGGCCTGCGCGCCACGGAGCGCGCCCGCGCCGAGGGCATCACCGGGCCGGTCTACCTCGATGCGCTCGGGTACCCGGCGCTCACCGACCCGGCACGCTGCGCGCGATCGCTCGCGACGTTGCGCGGCTGGCGGCTCGTCGACCACGCGGAGCCGCTGGTGGCGGTCGGCAACGTCGGCTACGGGACGGCGAGCGCGCTGACCTCGACCCTGCGCGCGGCGTACGCCGCCGCGGCGATCGGCGCCGGCGCGCGCGCGCTCGTGCTCCCCGTCGAGGACGAGGCGACGATGCGCGCCGTGGGTGTCGCGCTCGGCGATCGTGCGCCCGACGGCGTCGAGGACGCATGGCTGCTCGACGTCGCGAACGCGAGCCGCGAGGACCGCGCTCCGAGCGCTGCGCCCCCCGCTTATGTCGAGGCCGCCCGCCTGCTGTTCGGCTAGCGCTCGGTCGTCCGCGGGGAGGGATGAGACTTGGAGGGCTCGGGCCTTCAAGCAGCCCCGGTCGGGAACGTTCGCGCCTCGACGGACTCCCCGCCCACCCCCGCTCCCAGACTGACAGTCCGCCGGGAGTGTGAGGGCGCAGCTCCTCACAACATCTTCTGGTTCTGAACCCTCCCGCGCCGGGAGGGGCAGGGGTGGGCCGCCCCACGCCGCCTCGATGGAACTCGCGCTGGATCACGCGGGTCGTCCGCAGGCCTCGTCCTAGCGGCGGCCGAACGAGCGGTCGAGCGCAGCGCGGCTCAGGTGGAGCATCGTCGGGCGGCCGTGCGGGCACGTGTGCGGCGTCTCGCAGGCCTCGAGCTGACGCAGCAGCGCCCGCTGCTGTTCCGCGTCGAGGCGATCGCCCGCCATCACCGCCGCCCGGCACGCCAGCGAGGCCGCGGCCCGGTCCGGCCCGGTGAGGCGCTCCTCGGCGTCCATCCGGTCGAGGTGGTCGCGCAGCGCGCCGGGCGCGTCCCGCCCCGCGAGCGCCGCCGGCACCGCGCGCAGGATCACCGCCGCCCCGTCCGTCGGCTCGATCGTCCAGCCGAGGTCGGCGAGCGCCTCGGCCTCGGCGATCGCGAGCGCTGCCTGCGATGCGGACAGCGGCGTCACGACCGCGCCCAGCAGCGGCTGCGATGCCGCCCGGCCGCTGCGTCGCGCGGCCAGCAACTCCTCGTACAGCACGCGCTCGTGTGCGGCGTGCTGGTCCACCAGGTACAGCCCGTCGGGCGCCTCAGCGACGAGGTACGCGAGGTCCACCTGCCCGAGCGCGCGGAGCAGCGGCAGCCGGTCGCCGATCGTGAGCCCGCCCTGCGTGGGCTCGTCCCGCGCCGATCCGGCGAGCACCGGGGCCGCACCCTCGGCGACCGCGCCGCCTGCGGGGTCCGTCAGGTGCGCCGGCGCGATCATCGACGCCGCGCGCGCGCCGCTGATCACGCGGTGGCCGTCGAGCGGTGCCTCGCGCACGAACGCGTCGCTCCCGAGCGCCGAGGGCATCGCGCCGAGTGGCAGCGGCGCCAGCGGCACGCCCGACCCGGCGAGCGCGGCACGCACCGCGTCGGCCACCGCGGCGAAGACGAGGCGCTCGTGGCGGAAGCGCACCTCGGCCTTCGTCGGGTGCACGTTCACGTCGACCTGGTCCGGCGGCACGGTGATCCGCACCAGCGCCACCGGGTGCCTTCCCGCCGGGATCAGCCCCGCGTACGCCTGCTCGATCGCGTAGGCCAGCGTGCGCGACCCGATCGTGCGCCCGTTCGCGACCAGGTGCAGGTAGGCGCGGCTGCCCCGGTGCAGCGAGGGCGGCCCCGCCAGTCCGGCGACCTCGACCGACGCGCCGGTCTCCGCGTCGGCGCGGGCGGCCGTCACCGCGACCAGGTTCGCGGCCGTGTCCGCGCCGTGCACCGCCGCCAGCGCGTCGCGGGGGTCGCCCGTCCCCGGCGTCGCGAGCGCCACCCGCCCGTCGGCGACGAGGCGGAACGCGACCTCCGGGTACGCGAGCGCCAGCGCGGACAGCACGTCCGTCACCGCGCGCACCTCGGCGCGAGCGGAGTGCAGGAAGCGCCGCCGCGCCGGCAGCGCGGCGAACAGGTCGCGCGCGTCGACGGTCGTGCCGGGCGCGGCCGCGGCGCTCCCGAGCCGCTCGAGCCGCCCGTCGCGCACGCGTGCGACGGCGGCGGCATCGGCGCCCGCCGTGCGCGAGGTGAAGTCGACGTCCGCGGCCGCTGCGATCGAGGCCAGCGCCTCGCCGCGGAACCCGAGCGTGCGCACCGTGAACAGGTCGTGCTCGCTCCGCAGCTTCGAGGTGGCGTGGCGCTCGAAGGCGTCGGCGACCTGCTCCGGCGGCACGCCGTGGCCGTCGTCGCGCACGCGGATGCGGTCGACCCCGCCGCCCCCGATCTCGACCTCGATGTGCGAGGCGCCCGCGTCGAGGGAGTTCTCGACCAGCTCCTTCACCACGCTCGCGGGGCGCTCGATCACCTCGCCGGCGGCGATGCGCGCGGCGACCTCCGGCGTCAGCACCACGATGCGCGGGCGCTCGGCGGCGTTCATCGGGAGGCCGTATCGTGGTTGCTCGGCGATCCGCCACTGCATACTGTTGTGGTCACCGAACAGGGCGCGACGGGATCGGTCTTCTGGAACACTTCTGGGTCCGTCTTGCTGCCCTCGCGGGGATCGGTGCCATCGCCGTCGCCCTCGTGTGGACGCGCGTCACGCCGCCCGCGCCCGCGGACCCCGCGATGATCGTCGCGCGCGCCTCGGTCGCCGCGATCGCGCCCGCCGCCGACCGCGTGCTGATCGCCCCCCTTGCCACGATGACCGCCGAGGATCTGCGCCGCGCGCTGCTCGCGCACGGCTTCGACGTCGTCGCGGACGCCGGCGGCGATGCGTTCGCCATTGTGCGCGTCGCGGCCGGCACCGATGCTGCCGCGCTCGCCGCCTCGATCGCGCAGCGCGTCCCGGCGCGCAGCATCGAGGCCGACGCAGTGGTGCGTGCCTCGCGCACCGCGAACGACCCGCTCTACGGCCCGCAGCAGGCGCGGTACCTGGACGTGATCCACGCCGCACGCGCGTGGGACCGCACGACCGGCGGCTCCGACATCGTGATCGCGATCATCGACAGCGGCGCCGGCTGGGATCATCCCGACATCCGCGACCGGCTCTTCTACAACGCGGCGGAGACGCCGCTCTCCACCGATGACGCGGACGGCAACGGCTGCGTCGCGGACATCGTCGGGTGCAACTTCGTGAGCCTCGCCACCGCCGACCCGAGCTGCGGCTACACGATGGCCCCGCCGAACTGGCGCACGCAGGACGACGAGGGCCACGGCACGTTCGTCGCCGGCCTCGCCGCCGCTGCCGGCAACAACGCGATCGGCGTCACCGGGATCGCCTGGGACGCGCGCATCCTGCCAGTGAAGGTGCTCGACTGCACCGCCACCGGCCGCATCTCGGACGCCGCGACGGGCATCCGCTACGCCGCGCGCATGGGCGCGCAGGTGATCAACGTCTCCTTCGGCGCGACCACCGACTCGCTCGTCCTGCGCGAGGCGGTGCAGGAGGCGCAGACGCGCGGCGCGCTGATCGTCGCCTCCGCCGGCAACGAGTCGCAGCGCTCGATCACCTATCCCGCCGCCTACGCGGGCGTGATCTCCGTGGCCGCGAGCGGCGTCCCCACGGCGAACGGCGTCGACTACGCGTCGCTCGCGGACTTCACGAACTTCGGCAACGTCGACATCATGGCGCCGGGGTTCGGCGTCGTGAGCGCGGTGCCCGAGGCGGCGTGCGGCCTGCGCGGCTGGGTGTGCCTCGACGGCCCGTACGCGTCGTCCAGCGGCTCCTCGTTCGCCACGCCGATCGTCGCCGGCGCCGTCGCGCTGCTGCGCGCGCAGCACCGCGAGCTCTCGCCGCAGATGATCCGATCGCTGATCATCGAGACGCGTCAGCCCGGCACGCTGCCGAGCGACCCCGGCCTGCTCGACATCGGCGCGGCCGTCGAGCGCACGATCTACAGCGCCGATGCCCCGGGCACGAGTCGCGCGAGCAGCGCGTTCCCTTCCGGCCCGGACGGCGTCCCCGTCCGCTGAACGGCTCGCCGGCACGCGCTCGTAGAGGCGCTTCCCGCCCACCTAGCCCTCGATCGCGAGTCGGCGCCGCGCCGCGCTGCGCAGCTCGTACAGCCGCTGCAACGCCGCGAGCGGCGTGAGCCCGTCGGGCTCGGTCTCGGCGAGCTCGCGCAGCAGCGCCTCCTCGGGCGCCGCCAGCAGCGGCAGCTGCGCCGAGGCCCGTCGTGCCACGCCCGGCGCGTCCGGGGTCGCCTCGAGCTCCGTCAGCAACTCGCGCGCCCGCGCCACCACGGAGGCCGGCAGCCCCGCGAGCGCGGCGACGTGCACCCCGTAGGAGCGGTCCGCGCCGCCGTCGACGATGCGGTGCAGGAACACCACCTCGTGGCCCTCCTCGCGGACGGCGACGCTGCGATTGGCGACGCGCGGCAGCGTCCCGGCGAGCGCGGTCAGCTCGTGGTAGTGCGTCGCGAACAGCGTGCGCGGCGAGCCGCCCGGCCGGTGGTGCAGGTGCTCCACGATCGCCCGCGCGATCGCCAGCCCGTCGTACGTCGAGGTCCCCCGGCCCACTTCGTCCAGGATCACCAGCGACCGCTGCGTCGCGTTGTGCAGGATCGTCGCCGTCTCCAGCATCTCCACCATGAACGTCGACTGCCCGGCCGCGATGTCGTCCTGGGCGCCGACGCGCGAGAAGATGCGGTCGACCATCGCGATCCGCGCGCGCGCCGCGGGGACGAACGACCCGCACTGTGCGAGCAGCACGATCAGCGCCGTCTGCCGCAGGTAGGTGGACTTGCCGGCCATGTTCGGCCCGGTGAGCACGATCACGTCGGCGTGCCCGGTGCCCCCCGAGCCACCGAGGTGCACGTCGTTCGGGACGAACGCGCCGCTCGGCAGGCGGCCCTCGACGACCGGGTGGCGGCCGTCCTCGATCTCGATCGCGCCCGACTCGGCGAGCGCGGGCCGCACGTAGCCGTGGTCGGCGGCGACCGAGGCCAGCGCGGACGCGACGTCGAGGCGCGCGACGGCGTCGGCGGCGCGCTCGATCGCCACGCCGGCGACGGCGGTCTGCGCGCGCACGCGCTCCACGATCGCCCGCTCAGCCTCGAGCAGCGCGTCCTTCGCGCCGAGGATCTCCGTCTCCAGCGCGGCGAGCGGCGCGAAGCGGAAGCGCTGCTGGTTGGCGAGCGTCTGGCGCGGCTCGTAGTCGGCCGGCGCGCGCTCCGCCTGCGAGCGCGGGCATTCGAGGTAGTAGCCGAACACGCGGTGGTAGCCGACCTTCAGCGAGGCGATCCCGCTGCGTTCGCGCTCGCGCGCCTCGAGGTCGGCGAGCGCGCCGCGCGCGCCGGTCGCCAGCGCCCGCAGCCGGTCGATCTCGACGTCGAAGCTCGCGCGCACCGTCTCGCCGCTGCCGCCGCTGGCCGTGCCCGCGGCACCGCCGACCTCGGCCGGCGGGTCGTCCGTGATCGCCGCGGCGATCGCCGCCGCCGCCTCCTCCGCGCCCGCGAGCCCGGTCGCCATCCGCGCGGCGACTTCGCCGGCCTCGGCGGCGCGGGCGCGGACCGACGGCAGCGCCTCGATCGCGCGGCGCAGCTGCACGAGGTGGCGCGCGCCGGCCGTCCCCGCGCGCACGCGGCCGAGCAGCCGCTCGACGTCCGGCAGGCTGCGCAGCGCGCCGCGCAGCGCCTCGCGCGGCCGGGGGGCGTCGGCGAACGCCTGCACCTCGTCGAGGCGCGCCTCCGCGGCGGCCGCCTGGCGCAGCGGCTGGCCGAGCCGCTGGCGCAGCAGCCGCGCGCCCATCGCCGTCTGGGTGCGGTCGATCGTCTCGACGAGCGATCCCTCGCCCGGCACCCCGCCCGGCCGCCCCGCGACGAAGATCTCGAGGCTGCGGCGCGTCTGCGGGTCCAGGTACACCACCTCCGCGGAGCGCACGGCGCGCGGCGCGCGCAGGTGGCTCAGCGCCTGCGGCCACGTGGACGCGAGGTACCCGACGAGCGCCCCCGCCGCCCCGACGGCCGCCTCGAACCCTTCGAGCCCGTAGCCGTCGAGGCCGGCGACGCCGAGCCGCTCCGCCAGCGCCTCGCGGGCGCGGTCGGGGCGGAAGTCGCGGGCGGGGCGCTCGGTGCGCAGCGTGCCCTCCGGCAGCGGCGGCGCGGCGGCGTCCTCGGGCAGGAGCACCTCGCGCGGCTGGAGGCGCGCCCACTCGCCCGGCAGCGCGTCCGCCGGGACGACCTGCAGCTCGATCTCGCCGGTCGTGACGTCGCACGCCGCGAGGCCCCACCGCTCGCCGTCGCGGCCGGGGATCGCCGTGCCGGCCGCGCGCACGACGGCGGCGAGCCAGTTGTTGCCGCGCTCGCTCAGCAGCTCGCCGCGGTCGACGGTGCCCGGGGTGACGACGCGCGTGATCCGCCGCTCCACGAGGCCCGGCGCGCCGCCCCGCGATGGCGGCAGGCTGGTCTGGTCGGCGATCGCCACGCGCTGCCCCGCCGCGACCAGCTGGTCCAGGTAGCGGTCCAGCTGGTGGTACGGGATGCCGGCGAGCGGGATGCGCTCCTCGCCGCCCATCGGCCGCGAGGTCAGCACGATGCCGAGGATCCGCGCGGCGGTCTCCGCGTCCTCGTCGAACGTCTCGTAGAAGTCGCCCATCCGCACGAGCAGGAGCGCGTCCGGGTGCTGGGCCTTGAGGTCGAGGTACTGCTGCCGCGCGGGGGTGGCCAGGGTGCTGCTGCTTCCGCGGGGAGACGCGGGGTGGCCGACCCCTTCAGTCTACCCGCCTCGACCGGGCCGGCCAAGCCGCCGCCGGCAGGGCGTGGATGCGAACGACCGTGCGCAGCCGATGCGGTATCGTGCGCGGGTCGTGCGAGTCGCGACGCACGCTGGTGCAGGAGTGCCCGTGTCCGACCACCTCGCCCGCTCGCTGGCCCCCGGAGCGGCTCCCCGCGCCGATCGTCGCGCGTTCCTCGGCCTGCTCGCAGCGGCCGGCGTCGCCGCGCCCGTCGCGCTGCTCGCGCCGTCGCGCGTCGAGGCACAGACCGCCGGCGACTGTCCCCCCGACGGCCGTGACACGCGCCCGCACAAGGGCTTTGCCTCCACGCGCGAGGGCTCCGGCGGCCAGTGCACGACGCACGCGGCGCGCCGCTTTGACACGGTCGCGCCCGATCCCGGCGTGAACTGGCGCGGCAACGCGGTGACCTGGTACGACCACGCATCGGCGGCCGGCTGGGTCGTTAGCGCCGACATCCGTGCCGCGCGCCCGGGCGCGATCGCCGTCTGGGACACGAACGCCGGCCACGTCGCCTACGTCGAGGCGGTGAGCGAGAGCGGCATCACCGTGAGCGAGATGAACTGGGGCGGCTACGGCTGCGCCGGCTGGTCGCGCTACCGCACCTCCATGTGGGGGCGCGAGTCATGGGCGACGCTGACGTGGGCGGAGGTGCGCTCGCGCCTCGGTCACGGGTTCATTGGCTACATCTACCCGCAGCGGCGCGACGCCGAGATCGAGCACCGAGCTGCCGGAGACTAGGGCCGCCGGAGCTAGGCTGCCAGGGACTAGCGGATCACGAACACCGCCACCGGCCCGGCGAGGCCGCCCGGGAACGCCTCGAGGAACGGTGCCTGCAGGAACGCGGGGCTGCCGGCGACGAGCAGGTGGAACACGCCTCGCGCGTCCTGTACCCACGCGCCGCTGCCGCCGGCGGCGAGCACGGCCGCCTCGATCTGCGCGCTCGTGCCGCCCGCGAACACCGCCGAGGCGATCCCGCTGCCGTTGAAGATCGGCGTCACGGCGAACGTCCCGGTGGGCATGGACGCGGGCGGGGTCGGCAACGGCAAGGCCGCAGGCGGCGAGGTCGGCGGCGTGCCCACGCCCGCCCCGACCATGATCGTCACGACGAGGTCGGCGTTGATGCCGAGGCTGTCGAGCGCGCGGAGCGTCGCGGTGTACGTGCCGGGTGTCGTGGCCGTCCCGCCGATCGCGCCGGTGGCTGCGTCGATCGCGAGGCCCGGCGGCAGCGCCCCACCGATCACCGACCAGCGGTACGGCCCGGCACCGTCGCCCGCGCGCGGGCTGAGGGTGAACGGCGCGCCGGCGGTCGCCGTGCTGCTCGCGGGCGCCTCGATGTACGGCTGGGGCGCCTCGGCGGGTGGCACTTCCAGCACGTCGTCGTCCGTGATCGTGCCGATCGCGCTGCTGGTGCCGAGCACCGCGCGGACGGCGTTGCTCAGCGTCACCGTAAATGTCTTCGGGGCGCCGATGGCGGTGTTGCCGATCACCGGCACTGTGGCGTTCACCGTCGCCGATCCGCCTGCGGTGAACGTGACGGTCCCGGCGACGACCGCCGTGTAGTCCGCCGGTGCGATCGCCGTCCCGTTCGAGGTGTCGTACTGCACGGTCACGCTCGGGAACCCGGCGGGGAGCGCCTGCGACAGCGTCACCGGGACGTTGAACACGGTGGCGCCGTTGCCCTCCGCCTGCGAGACCGGCGCGACCGACAGCTGGAGCGCCTCGTACGCGCCGAGGTCGCAGCCGGTGCCCTGCGGCCGCGCGATGCCGCGCGCATCGAGGGCGCCACCCGCCAGCGCCGAGCGCACGCCCGCATTCCCCGCGCCGAGCGCGGGACTGCCGACGTTGAGCGCGAAGGTCTGCACCGGCCCGCCGTTGCTCGCGAGCGCGGCGAGCGCCGGGTCGACGTTGAGCGTGGTCCCGGTGCCGTTGACGGTGCAGCCGATGAGGCTCTCGATCAGGTTGACGTTGTTGTTCGTCACGGTGCCGGAGCAGTCGGGATTGATGCCGAAGGTGGTGTTGTTCGCGACGATCGTGTTCGACAGCGTGACGGTTCCGGACCCCTGGAACAGTCCGCCTCCGTCGTTGGCGTTGTTCCCGGAGATCGTCGAGTTCACGATGTCGACCGTGCTATTGACCACGGCGATGGCGCCGCCGATCCCGTTCGGACTCGTGTTTCCGCTGAACGTGCTGTTGGTGATCGTTGCGGTGCCGCCCGTGATCACGATCGCGCCACCCGCGCCACCGGAGAGCGCGGCGTTCCCCGTGAACGTGCTGTTCCGGACCGTCAGGCTCGCCACGCCAAGTGAGCGGATGGCGCCGCCGGTCGTGCCGACGCCCAGGGTGTTGTTAATGAACGTGGTGTCGACGAGCGTCAGCGCGCCGTCCGGGTTGTCGATCGCGCCGGCGTTCACTCCTCGACCGTCACGGATCGTCAGCCCCCGCAACTCGGCGGTGGCGCCTCCGATGCCGGCGCCGTTGACTGTCAGGATCCCGACGGTCGAGCCTCCGCTGATCGTGACGTTTCGCCCGGTGCCGTCGATCGTCACGGAATCACCGATCCGGCGGTTCACGTCCGGGAGTTCCGAGACCAGCGTGATCGTCTGTCCCGCGAGACCGACGGCGAAGGTGATCGTGTCGCCCGTCGCCCCACCCGCAGGACAGTCGACGTTCGTCGCGGCGTTGTCGCCGGCGTTCGTCATCGCCTCGCGCAGCGAGCACTGCGCGTCGATCGTCACGTTGTCGGCGTTCGTCGTCACCACCATCGCGGCGGCCTCGGCGTGCGGCGGCGGCACGAGGAGCAGCGTGAGCGCGAGCGCCACGGCGGCGATCATCGTCGAGATCGCGGGGAGGACTGCCCTGGCCGGCCGGAAGGCGTGCTGCGTCACCGGGATGCTCGTTTCGGTCGTGCCGATGCGGGGAGCGTCCCCGTGAACGTGTGCTAGCTGAGCGCGAGGATGCGCGGGGTGGCGGGCTTCGCCTCGCGGACGAGGGCGTTCGGCGCGACGTCCGTGCAGGCGCCGCAGCGGATGCACAGCGCGTCGTTCACGCTGCGGTTGCCCGGCGCGCCGACGATCGCCGCGGTCGGGCAGATCGCCTGCGCCTCGGCGAGCTGGGGGTCGCGCTGGTTCGTCACGCGGAACTGGATCAGGCCCTCGCACTCCAGCGCGTCGCAGGTGCGGCCGGAGGAGTGGCGCTCGTACTCGTCGGAGAAGAAGCGCAGCGTGTTGCGGACGATCTTCGGGCTGAACTGGCCGTGCACGCAGTTCGAGAACTGCAGCGTGCGGTCGACCAGCGCGAGGTTGTGACGGTCCTCGCGGCGGCCGTCGCCGGCGATCGTGCGGCGGATGATCTCGGTCTGGCGCTGGTTGCCGCCGTGGCAGGTCGTGCAGCGGCCGCACGACTCCTCCTCCACGAACTGCGCGAACATCTCCGCCATGTGGATCGTGCAGACCTGGTCGCCGAGGAACACGATCCCGCCGCCGCCCATCAGCGCGTCGAGCGCGGAGAACGGCGCGTTCTCCATCGACAGGTTGGGCACCTCGCGCGCCGGGAGCATCGAGCCGAGCGGGCCGCCCGACTGGATCGCCTTCAGCTGCTGGCCCGGCAGCATGCCGCCGCAGGCATCGATCACCCCGGCCAGCGGGACGCCGAACGGGACCTCCATGAAGCCGACGCGCTGGATGTCGCCGGAAAACGAGAACAGGCGCGTGCCGCGCATGCGCTCCGTGCCGTACTCGATGTACCACTGGGCGCCGTGCTCGATGACCATCGGCGCGTTGGCGTAGGTCTCCACGTTGTTCACGTTGGACGGCTTGAAGAACACGCCGGAGCCCGCCGGGAACGGCGGCTTCACGCGCGGCATCCCGCGCGAGTCCTGGATCGAGGAGATGAGCCCGGTCTCCTCGCCGCAGACGTACGCGCCGGCGCCGCGGATCACGCGCAGCTCGAGGTTCACGCCCGTGCCGAGGATGCCATCGCCCAGCAGCCCGGCCGCCTCCGCCTCGCGGACGGCCTGCTCCATGCGTGCGATCGCCAGCGGGTACTCGTCGCGGATGTAGATGAAGCCGCCGCGTGAGCCCGTGGCGTATGCGGCGATGAGGAGGCCCTCGACCAGCAGGTGCGGGTCGCCCTCCATGATCACGCGGTTCACCCACGCGCCCGGGTCGCCCTCGTCGGCGTTGCAGATGACGTAGTGCTCGTCGCCCGGCGCGGTGGCGAGGAAGTTCCACTTCGTGCCCGCCGGGAAGTTGCCGCCGCCCCGCCCGCCGAGGGCGGAGTCGATGAGCTCCTGCCGCACCTGCGCCGGCGACTGGTGGCGGTCCAGCATGCGCGCCGCGGCGTGGTAGCCGCCGGTCGCGAGGTAGTGCTGCATGTTCTCGGGGTCGGTGAAGCCGAGCCGGTGGATCAGGCGTCGCCCGGTCGCGGGCTCCAGCGCGAAGAACGGGTGCTCGCGCAGACTCGGGATGCCCGCGCGCTCGCCCGCGATCGTGCCGACCGCGAGCGTCGAGGTCGCGGGGACGCGTCCCGTGGCGATGTCGACGATCGTCGTGGCCTCGGCGGCGGTGATGGGGCCGTACACGACCGACGCGCCGTCGGGGAAGGTGACCGTGACGAGCGGCTGGAGCCACTGCATCCCGTACCCGTGGTTCTGGCCGAGGTCGACCGCGGCGTTGGTCTGGGCGACCACCGCCGTGATCGCGTCGCGCGTGGCGCGGGCGCCGTTGGCGAGTGACGAGGTGTCGATGGCGACGTCGATGCGCGGGCGCTCCGGGGTGCGCCACGCGGCGTACACGGGCGCGGCGGCGGCGGTCATCGCCTCGTACCGTTCGAGGGGGGAGCCGGTGGGGTTCGCGCTAACCACGGAGGACGTCCTGTCCAAGAACCTCGCGAGCCGTCGCGCCGTCGCGGAGGGCGCGCGCGAGGCGGACGGCCTGCGCGGCGTTCAGGTTCCCGACGACCTCGTTCGTGTGGGTCGCGCGCTCCTCGATCCAGATCTGCGGGGCCAGCTCGCACGTCCCGATGCACTGCCCGAGGCGGATGCCGACGCGTCCATCGGCCGTCTGCCCGTCCATCGGCACGGCGAGGGTGGCAAGCATCGCGTCGCGGATGCCGCCGCCGTTGCGGGCGCGGCAGGCGGGGCCGGAGCACCAGCGGATGTCCACGGCGGCGGGCGGGTCGAAGCGGAACTCCTCGTAGTAGGAGGCCGCACCGAAGACCTGCGCGGCGAAGAGGTGCAGCTGCTCGCCGACGACCTCCATCGCCTCGCGGGAGAGGAAGCCGTACTCGTGCTGCACGCGGTGGAGCGCGGCGAGCAGATCGCCGTGGTCGGGGCGGAGGTCCGCGATGAGGGCCCGGATCTGTGCGCGGGACTCGGTCTCGAGCGGCATCGATCGCCCTTCACGCGTGCGCGGCGGCTTCGCTCAACTATACGGGCGCCCCGGAGGGCGCTCAAGGCGTGCCGCCGCGGGGCCCGAGGCTACTCGACGTTCACGACGATGTTGTCGGGCGACCGTGCGAGGACGCCCTCGTACTCCTCGTCGTAGGGGTTCTCCTCGATGTGGTGGATGAAGGGCGGCACGTAGAGGAACTCGTTGGGCCCGGCCTCGACCGACTCGGCGTAGCCCTCGCCGAAGAGGACGCGGAGGTGGCCGCGCAGCACGTAGACGGCCGTCTCGGCCTCGCCGTGGTGGTGCGGCAGGCTCTTCTGGTGCGGCGCGACGGTCACCGTGCCCAGCCAGATCCTCGAGGCGCCCGTGGAGTCGGCGGTCACGCCGGGGATGCGCACCATGCCGGGCGTCTGGGCCGTGCTCCCGGCGTCCTGCGGCTTCACCACGTACGGCTTGCTGGGGTCCGGCATCTGTGGCTCCTCGACTGCGGCGGCATCGTAGCTGGTCTAGGGCGCGGCGGGCGCCTCGTCCGGGGCGGCGGTGGCTGGGCGATCGGCGTCCATCTCCAGCAGGCGCGCGACGCGCTGGCCCATGCGGATGGAGTAGTTCTGGCCGCGGTCCTCCGGGTAGATCTGGGTCGTGTTCGCCAGGTAGAGGCCGGCGACCGGCGTGCGGTGCGGTGGGATCGTCTCGTGGTAGTCCGCATGCACCACCGGCTGGCCGGCACGGTCGGTGAACAGCCACTTCTCCTGCACCCACGACCGGTCGAATGCCGGGTTGATGCGGCGCAGGTACGGCTCGTAGCGATCGAAGACCTGGTCGGCCGTCTGCTCGGTGGTCGGATCGCCGGGGTCGACGTAGTTCGAGAGGTACAGGAGGTGCGCCCCGCCGTAGTCCGAGGGCGGCCGGAAGTTCGTCTGCTCCACCGCGACGACGAACGGGCAGTCGTCCTCCGTCATCGTCAGCCAGTAGATCGGCGACAGCGGCCGGTCGAGGTGCAGCAGCAGCACCGTCGCCCACTGGTACTGCACGGCGGTGAGCATCGAGGCGTAGCCCGCGTCGCGTTCGGCGAGGTCGGGCACCATGCGCGCGAACCACTCCGACGGCACGGTTGCGAGTACGACGTCCGCCGACAGCTCGCGCCCGTCGCGCAGGCGGATGCCGGTGGCGCGACCGTCCTCGATCAGGATGCGCTCGACGGGGGATTGCACGTTGATCGTGCCGCCGCGCGCCTCGATCGCCGCGACCAGCGCATCGATCAGCCGCCCGAACGAGCCGCGCAGGTAGCCGAGCTGCTCCTTCGCGAACAGCCCGCCGAGGAGCCCGCCGCCTTGCCGCGACGCGAAGCGCAGGTGCAGCTTGCCCCAGAACCAGACGAGCGAGACGTTCTCCGCGTGCGCACGGAACTTCGCGCGCAGCAGCGGGCCCCACACGGCGTCGTAGCCCTCGCGGCCGACCCAGCGCTTGATCCACTCGGCGGCGCGCTTGCCCTCGAAGTTGCGCCAGTGCTTGTAGCGCCGCAGGTACAGCGCGCCGAGGCCGAGGCGCACGCGCGTGATCAGCGAGACGCGGTCGAAGCGCAGCAGGTCGACCGGCCCGACGAACGGGTAGTTCTTGCCCCCCGCGTGCAGCCCGACGTTCGAGTCGATCCAGTCGAGGTCGGCGCCGAGCCCCAGCTCGTCGATCAGGTCGACGATCGTCGTGTCCGAGCGGAACAGGTGGTGGTAGAAGATCTCCACGCGCCCGCCGCCGACCTCGAACGTGCGGACCTGGCCGCCGGGGCGGTCGCTCGCCTCGTACACCGCGACCTCGTGCCCGTGCTTCGCCAGCTCGAACGCGGCGGCGAGGCCCGCGACGCCCGCCCCGATCACGATTACGTTCACCGTGCCGCTCCCGTGTTGGTTGCCGGTTGAGGGGCCTCGACGCTCCCCGCCCGCGCGAGGTCGCCGAAGCCGAGGTCGCGCCGCCAGAGCAGCAGCACGCCGATCAGCGTGACCGGCAGCAGCACGAACAGGTGCAGCGCGATCGCGTACGCCGTCGCGGCCGACTCCGTCACTCCCGGGACGAACGCCGTCATCACCACGACCACCAGGTACTCGTACGGGCCGATCGCGCCGGACGTGCTGGGGATCGCGACCGTGAGGTTCGCGGCGCCGCAGATCGCGAAGTAGATCAGCGGCGACAGGTGCAGCCCGAACGCCGTGCCGACGACCGCGTACGTCGCGGCCTCGAGGCTCCACGTCAGCAGCGACGCCGCGCCGACGATCGCCCACGTGCGCGCGCTGCCCAGCGCGACGAGCCCGTCGAGGAAGCGCGTGCTGAGCGCGCGCAGCCGTGGCGCGATCGCGGCGGGGAAGCGCGACAGGATCGCGTCGATCAGCCCGCGCGTGGCGCGCGGCCAGAGCGCGAGCGCGACCAGCACCGCCGCCACGCCGCCGAAGCCGGCGGCCGCCAGCAGCGCGCCCTGCCGCAGCAGCGCGTTGCCGCCGAGGAACGCGAGCGATGCGGCCAGCATCAGCGCGAGGATCAGCCCGTCGAAGACGCGCTCGACGACGATCGTGCCGAGCGCGGTCACCATCGACCCGCCGTGACGGCGTTGCAGCAGGACCGCGCGCACGATCTCGCCGGTGCGCGCGGGGAGGATGTTGTTCGCCGCGCAGCCGATGATCAGCAGCTCGGCGGCGTCGCTGGTCGGCACCGGCATCACCCGCGCGAGGATCGTGCGCCAGCGCAGCACGCGCACCCAGATCGACAGGCCGAACACCACGAGCGCCAGCAGCAGCCAGCGCGCGTCCACCTGCCGCAGCGCGAGCAGCAGCTCATCGCGATCGACGCGCCACAGCAGCAGCACGAGGAAGACGAGGCTGACCGCCGTGCCGACCCAGATCCGGAGCGAGCGCACTAGCGTGCCTGTCGCGGCGGGAAGTAGACCTCGCCGTCGAGCGAGGAGATGAGCCCGGGGTCGCCGCGGTCCCACGCGAACCGCGCCCACTCGCTCAGCAGCCGCCCCGTGACGAGGCCGCGACCGAGGTCGGCCCACGTGAAGTCGCGGTAGCCCTCCTCCGGGAACCACCAGCGGTGGCGGTAGACGACGACGTCGTTCGACCGCTGCTGCAGGACCGGCGGTGGCGGGTTCGTGCCGCGCGGCCGGATCACGATCGCGCGCGGGTCCACGTCGCCCTTCGCGACCTGCCCGGGCGCGGCGTAGCCGAGGCCCTCGTGCCGCAGGTACCAGGCCCACGGCCACGTGATCCCGCACGCCTCGGCGCCGCACGCGCCCGAGTCGCCGGTGTCGTCCAGCAGGATCGAGGTCGCGTCGCCGCGTGCGATCGCCCGCTGGATCTCGGCAGCGAGTGGGGGCATCTCGGGCGAGCTCTGCACGTAGATCAGCGGTTCGACGGGCGTGTCCGGGTGCCACACGTTGAGGCCGATGTCGGCGCGCACGGTGACGACCAGCGCGATCGCGAAGACCGCGGCGGCGAGGCCGCCCGCGCCCCACGCCAGCACCGGCCCGGTGCCGGCCCGCAGGTGCCCCCACGCGACCGGCAGCGCGCGGTCCAGTACGTACGCGGCGAGGAACGCCAGCGGCAGCGCCACGTGCACGATGAGCCACGGCATCTTCTCGCCCGCGATCGACAGCGCGAGGAACGTGCCCCCGGCCCAGCCGAGGCACATCGATGCGAAGTGATCGCCTCGGCGTAGCGCCAGCCAGGCGCCGCCGATCAGGGCGGGCAGCAGCGTCAGCATCTCGTACAGCGGGATCATCATCAGGTAGTAGAACCACGGCTGCGTCCCGCGGCGGACGCCCTGCTGGTCCAGCCAGTACGACAGCGAGTTCCAGAACAGCCCGCCCACGCCCTCGACGTGCGTGCCCATCGACATGTACAGCGGCACCGTGATCGCGAAGAACATCGCGGCGCAGGCGATCCACCAGTCCCCACGCCACAGCCATCCGACGACCGCCGAGGCGATGAGCAGCAGCGTGACGACCACGATCCCGATGCGACTCTCCTCGGCGCTGTTCGCGATCACGCCCATCTTGTGGAGCGGGATGCGCGAGAGCGCGGCGAGCAGCGGCAGCACCAGCGTCCCCAGCACGAGCAGCGCATCCGCCTCGGGCGGGCGCTCGGTGAAGCCGAGGCGTCTGCGGACGGATGCGAGCGGCGTCCAGAGCGCTGCGAACACCCACGCGCTCGGGACGAGCCACACCGCGTTCGTGAGCCGCGCGCGCAGCGTCGGGCGTGCGCCGTCGTGGTACGTGCTCTCGAACAGCGCGTGCGCGAGCGCGGCGTTGAGGTACAGCAGCAGCACGGCCGCCGTGATGTACGACGTCTCCTTCGAGGCGACCAGCAGCGCGTAGCCGGCGCTCATCACCAGCAGCCAGCGCAGGCGTCGGTCGTGCCGGTACTGCCACGCCCCCGCGAACATCATCACGGTGAACACGGCGACCGGCAGCTCGTTGCGCGCGAACCTCGAGTAGTAGAGGAGCGACGGCGAGATCAACAGGAACACCGCCGTGAGGACGGTGCCGGTGTTGCCGAGCCAGCGGCGTAGCAGCAGCGGCGTGAGGATCAGCACGGACCCCATCACGCCGTGGTAGAGGCGGGCGGTGAAATCGGTGTCGCCGAAGACCTTGAAGATGAACGCGATCACGTGGAACTGGAGCGGGCCGTGCAGCAGCGGGTTGTGCTCGTAGCTGCCGCCGGAGGCCCAGTAGTACGAGAAGGCGTCGTGCTGCGACTCGTCGTGGTGCGAGGCGCGCGCGCCCACGTTCCACAGGTGCAGCACCAGCGACAGCGCGAACAGCCCGATCAGCGTCCACCCGACGAGGTCGATCGCGCGCACGCGATCGAGGAGCGCCCAGCGTCGCTCGTCCCGGGCCTGCGCTGCATCGACGGCGGACTCGGTCATGGCACCCTCACCAGCAACGCCCCGTCCGCGTCCACCGCGACCGGCCAGCCCGCGAACCGCACGGCCACGTCCGGGCCGTACGCGGCACGCTCTTCGCGTCCGATATAGACATACGTTACCCGGAAGCGACGCGCGAGGTCTGCCGTCGCCGGGACCGCGCCCTCGCTGTAGATCGCGTCCACCACGGCGCGGCGGTCCGCCTCGGGCACGCGACGGCGCCACTGCCGCTCGTGGTTCGGCCAGCCGAGGAGCGTCGGGACGCCGCTGACCGCCGCGAGCCGGTTGCCGCCCGTGTACGACTCCGCGACCGCCTGCGCCACCACGTCGTGCGCCGGGTCGAGGTGATCGCGCGCCCACTCGATGGTCGCATAGAGCCCGGGATCATCGCGTTGCAGATGCATCACCCCGTCCAGGCCGGGCAGCTGGCCCTCGGTGCCGCGGCTGGCGGCCATCGCGGGGACGAACAGCGCCGTCGCGAGCACCGCCGTGACCGCGACGGCCGTGCCGAGGCGGAGTGCGACCGCGGTCACTCGACGCCCCGCGGGAAGGCCGCGCTCCCACGCGAGGCCGGCGAGCGCGCCCCCGGCGACGGCCAGCAGCGCCCAGGCGTTGAAGCCGAACTTGAAGACCGTGTTGAAGCGCCCCGGGAAGGCGTCCGAGATGCGGAACAGCTCCAGCGCCAGCAGCACGAGCAGCGCCGCGCCGAGCAGCGCGAGCGCGGCGCCGAGGCCGCGGTCGACACGCCCGTCCGCGTGGATCGCGGCGGCGATCGCCAGCGTGATCGCGATCGCGAGCCCGCCGATCACCACCCACCCCGTGCCGCGCGCGACCAGCTCGCTCGCCGGCCCGCGGCCGAGGAGCGCGCCGAGCCACGAGGCGATCGACAGCACCGCGATCGCCGCCGCCGGCACCAGCGCGCGCCGATCGAGGGCCGGGCGCAGCGTGGCGATCGCGACGAGCGCGAGGAGCAGCAGTGGCAGCCAGACGAGCAGCCAGCGCGTGGGATCGGAGTGCTCGCCGGTCACGAGCGCGAGCCCGAGCGACGGGGTGTCGAGGGCGTTGATGAACCCCCACGCCAGCGCGAGCGCGAGGCCGATCGGGGCGACCGCCCACCTCGACACGCCGATCAGCGTTGGGGCGAGTGACCAGCCGGTGCGCAGGAACGCGACGATCGCCGCCGCGCCCCACAGCCCGCCGGTGATGGCGATGTCCCACGTGTTGGTCATGACGATCCCGGCGAACACGATCGCCGTCAGCAGCAGCCGTTCCGGCCGCATCGCCCAGCGGCGCCACGTCAGCGGCTCGCCGCCCTCGAAGATCGCGAGCGCGAGCGCGACCGCCACGAGGTCGAGCGGCAGCGCGAGCAGGTGCGCGTGCGGGTCGCCGAGGAGCAGCGTGAACGCGGGGAACTCGTTGATCGTGCCGGGGAGGATGCGAGTCGTCGGCCACCACCACCAGAACGCCGTGGGCACGCCGCCGACGGCGCCGATCTCGGGGGGCGGGACGCCCTCGACGCCGAGCGCGGCCCACGCGGCCGGGTCGCCGAGGCCGTTCGCGGCGGCGATGTTCGCGATCCCCGCGACCGGGGTGACGAGCAGCAGCATCGCGACGGCCGCACCGCCGGCGACGAGCAGCGCGCCTCGGCGCACCGTCGCGCCCGGGCGGCCGAGGGCGACCGCATCGATCGCGACGCCCGCGACGGCGAGCGCGGCGAGCGCGCCCGCGGTGGCGGTGGCGAGGTTGAACACGATGCCGAGCGATGCCCCGGACAGCCGTCCGAGCACGTCCATCCCGAGGTGGCCGAGGTGGTAGTAGGAGAGCGTCTCGCCGGAGAGCCACGGGTCCGGCGGCGGCATGCTCGCGGCGCGGTGGACTGCCGTGAGCACCATTATGTCCATCGGCTTCTCGGTGGCGTTGGCGTCCGGCGCCTGCATGCGCGCGAGCAGCACGAGCGTGAACGCGACGAGGCACAGCGCCTCGCCGGCGAGGATGATCCCGCGCCGCGCGATGACCTCGCGCAGCACGTCCGGCCGGCGCCACGCGATGCTCGCGCTCCACGCGACCAGCGCGAGCGTGCAGCCGATGACGAGCGGTGTCCCGTACGGCACCCCGAACGAGGACAGCAGCCACGCCGCCATCGCGACGGTCGTGATCGCGAGCGGGCGCGCGTACAGCACGCCGCGCGTGTGCAGGCGATCGCAGAGCAGCGCGGCGGGCAGCATCATGGCCAGCCCGATCGCGGCGAGCACGGCGTACCAGGCGATCACCTGCAGCGCGGGCGTCATGCGCGTGCCGTCGAGGGTCGCGTGATCGCGCTGCGCGGGCGCATCGAGGCGGGCGGCCTCAGGCCTCGGTCGCGGCGGGGTCGCCGAGGAGCGAGTCGACGAAGCCGCGCGGGTCGAACGGGGCGAGGTCGCCCTCGCGCTGGCCGGTGCCGACGAAGCGGACCGGCAGCCCGAACTCGCGCGCGATCGCGAAGACGATGCCGCCCTTCGCCGTGCCGTCGAGCTTGGTGAGCATGACGCTGGTGACCTGCGCCGACTCCGCGAACGCGCGCGCCTGCGACAGCCCGTTCTGCCCCGTCGACGCGTCGAGGACCAGCAGCACCTCGTCCGGGCCGCGCTCGACGTGCCGTTCGATGACGCGGCGCACCTTCGACAGTTCGTCCATCAGGTTCTGCTTGTTCTGGAGGCGGCCGGCGGTATCGATGAGCACCACGTCGTGGCCCCGCGCGCGGGCCGCCTCGATCGCGTCGTAGGCGACGGCGGCGGGATCGGCGCCGGGGCCCTGCGCGACGACGTCGAAGTCGAGGCGTCGCCCCCACTCCTGCAGCTGGTCGATCGCGGCGGCGCGGAACGTGTCGCCGGCGGCGGCCATCACGCGCCGCCCCTCCTGCTGGTACGCGTGCGCGAGGCGCCCGATCGCGGTGGTCTTGCCGCTGCCGTTCACCCCGACGACGAGGACGACGAATGGCTTGTCGGGATCGGCCGTGCCCTCGGGATGGCCCCAGAGCCGCCCGCGCGGCTCGTTCGCGGCCTCGAGGATCGCGGTCAGCTCCTCGGCGAGCATCGCGCGCAGCTCCTCGGAGCGGCGGGGCGCGCGGGCGCGCACGCGGTCGAGGACCTCGAGGGCGGTCTGCACGCCGGCGTCGGCGCCGATCAGCACTTCCTCGAGCTGGTCCCACGTGTCGTCCGTGATGTCGGAGCCGGCGAAGAGCCCGGCGACACGCCCGAAGAACGAGCGCCGCGTGCGTTCCAGCGCCTGGTCGGTCGCCTCTTCGCTCTCCTTGCTGCGCCCGCCGAACAGCCTCACGCCAGCTCCTCGCTCACCTCGCCTGCATTGCGATCCATCGTACCCGCCGTCGTGGCAGCTGCGAGTGTCCCTCGCGGGTGCGTGCGGCGCATGCGAGGAGAACGTAGCGGCACCGCGATCTGTTCGAGGCGCTGCTGCTGGCGGTTTGCCTCGAGTTCCGCCGAGGTGCTGTGCGAGGCGGCCCACCCCTGCCCCTCCCGGCGCGGGAGGGGTTCAGAATTCGGAAGAGGTGTGAGGAGCTGCGCCCCTCACACTCCCGGCGGACTCCACAGTCTGCGGCGGCGCCCTCTTGGGAGAGGTTCGGCCCCTCCCGGGATCCTTGAAGGGCGAAGCCCTTCAAGTCTCATCCCCCTTCCCGCGCAGGGAAGGGGGCAGGGGGATGGGCGCCCTCGCACAGCACCTCGTCGAAGCTCGTGCTCCTCGACGGCCGCGCGGTCGACGGCTGCCGCTACGCCGACTGCGGGAGCTGGGCCAGCTTCAGCGAGAGGACGCGGCTGGCGGAATCGTCGCCCATCGACACGCCGTAGATCGCGTCGGCCGCCTCGATGGTGCGGCGGTTGTGCGAGATGACGACGAACTGCGTGCGCTCGCGCAGTTCGAGCAGCGTGTCCACGAAGCGGTTCACGTTCGCCTCGTCCAGCGCCGCGTCGACCTCGTCGAGGACGACGACCGGGGCCGGGTTCACGGACAGCAGCGCGAACAGCAGCGCGACCGAGGTCATCGACCGCTCGCCGCCGGAGAGCACCGTCAGGTTGCTGATCCGCTTGCCCGGGGGCTGGGCGAAGATGTCGACGCCCGCCTCCGAGTCCTCGTCCGCGTCGTCCGCCTCAACGAGCCGGAGCTCCGCCTGCCCGCCGCCGAAGAAGCGCTGGAAGTACTCGCCGAACCGCTCGTTCACGACGTGGAACGTCTCCACGAACTTCGTGCGGATCAGCCGCTTCAGGTCGCGGATCGCTTCGCGCAGCGCCACCTCGGCAGCCTCGAGGTCGGCGATCTGGTTGACGAGGAAGTCGTGACGCTCCTGCTCCGCGCTGAGGTCCTCCAGCGCGTCCACGTTCACCGGGCCCAGCGCGCGGATCTGCCCGCGCACCTCCGTGATGCGCGCGCGCAGCGCCGGCACGTCCACCTCGGCCCCGCCGCGCACCGGCATCGGCGTCGCGACGCCCGCGAGCTCGCTGTCCTCGTCGTCGAGGTCACCCTCGCCGTCGCCGAGCCCCGCGAGCGGGCGGACGATCGGCGTCTCGGGACGGACGGTGCCGTCCTCCTCGATCACCATGTTGTTCTCGACGACCTCGGCGTGGAGGCGCTGCACGCGCTCCGCCGCCTGTCGCAGCCGGTTCTCGCTCTCCAGCATCTCGCGCTCGGCCGCGAGCAGCGCACGCTGCACGTCGCCGCGCGCCGTCGCCAGCTCGCGCTCCTCGGCGGCGAGGTCGGCGGTCGCGGCGTGCGCGGGGCCGACGGCGGCCTGCGCCTCGGCGCGCGCCGTGCGGTTGTTCGCCAGGTGCTCGCGCCGGTCGCGCAGCGTGAGGTCCAGGTCCTCCTGCTCGCGCAGCAGCGCCGCCAGCGACGCGCGCTGCCCGTCGAGGCGCTCGATCGCCGCCTTGCGCGCGGCCACGCGCTCGTCACGCTGCGCGATCAGCGAGCGTCGCTCGGCCTCGACGGCCGCGTGTCGCTGCGTCGCGAGGGCGACCTGCTCGGCCGCCGCGTCTCGCTCGCCGCCGACGGCGACGGAGCGGTCGCGGAGCGCGCCGATGCGCTGCGTCACCTCTTCGATGCTGGTGCGGGCGGCGTCCACGCGCGTGCGCCACTCGGCGCCGGCCGCACCGGCGTCCGCGTGCGCGGCCTCGAGGCGGCGGTCGATCGCCTTCAGCTCGGAGGCGAGCTCCGCCTGACGACGCTCGATCACCGTGCGCGCGCCCTCGTGGGTGCGGCGCTGCTCCTCCGCCTCGTCCACGCCCTTGCGCGCGGCGGTCACGGCGCCGCGCGCGTCCGCGACGATCGCGGTCGCGCGCTCCACGCGCGCCTGCGCGGGTTCGATGGCGGCCCGGGCTACCTCGATCTGCGCGGGCAGGCCCTCCAGCTCGCGCTGGAGCGAGAACTGCTCGGTCGCGCCGCCGGAGCGGCCGCCGTACATCGACCCGCCGGGCCGCAGCAGCGTGCCGTCGCGCGTGACGACCGAGCCGAGGCCGCGCGTCGCCATCTGCTCCGCGACGCGGAGGTCCTCCACGATGATCACGCGCCCGAGCAGCGTGTCCACGAGCGGCCGGTACTGCTGCTCGCAGCGCACGAGGCGCGCGGCGATGCCGACGACGCCGCGCTCGTTGAACAGGTTGAGCGGGTAGCGGTGCTCCAGCGAGTCGAGCGGGTACACCGTGACGGTGCCGGAGCCGTGCTCGCGCAGGTACTCCAGCGCGGCGAACGCCTCCTCGCGGTGCTCCACGACGACCGCCGAGAGGTGCTCCGCGAGCGCCGACTCGATCGCGACCTCGAGGCCCGCCGGCACCTGGATCAGGCGGCTCACCGCGTCGATGATGCCGGTCAGCGGCTCCTCGCCGTCGACGGGGGCCTTGCGACCGGCCTCGACGAGGGCTTGAGCACCGGCGTTCCCGGTGGGGACCGAGTCGCGCAGCATCTCGATCAGCGTCTGGCGCTCCTCGAGCTGCGTGACCTGCTGCTGCGCGGCGCGCAGCGCCTCGGTCGCGGCCTGGTGCGCGCGCACCTCTTCCTCGAGCCGACGCTCGGCCGACTCGCGCCGCTCGCGGGCGAGGCGCGCGGCGTCCGCGAGCAGCGCACCGGCGCGCGCGTGCTCCTCGGCGAGCGTGTCCTGCTCGGCGGTCATGCGCAGCAGATCGACGCGCTGCGAGGCGGCCTGTGCGCGTGCGAGCGCGTCGGCCTCGGCGCGGGCCTGCTCTTCGCGGATGCGGCGCTCGCCGTCCTCGATCTCCATCTCGAGGCGCGCGCGGCGCGCCTCCACCTCGTTCAGGTCGCGCAGCACGGTGCGCGTCGCCTCGTCGGCGGAGGTCAGCGCCTCGCGCTGGCGGGCGAGCTCCGTCTGCGCCGCGGTCATCGCGCTGTCGAACTCCGCGATCGTCGCGTCGATCGCCGACGCGTCGTCGGCGGGGATGTCCTCGGCGGCGATCGAGGCCTCGAGTTCCGTGCGGCGCACGGCGAGCAGCTCCAGCCGCTGCGCCGCGAGCGCGACCGCCTGCTCCAGGCGCAGGCCTTCCTCGGCGAGTTCGCGCTCGCGCGCCTGCGCCGTCTCCAGCGCGGTGCGGCGCGTCGCGAGCGTGGCCTCGACGTCCTTCAGGCGCGCCTCGGTCTGCTGGAGCGCGGTGCGCGCGGCGTTGAACGCCTGCGACTGCTGGTCGTGCGCGGCCTGCGAGCCCGTCTGCACCTCCAGCGCCTCGCGCAGCTCGGCCTCGAGCACCACCTGCAGCGCGTCCGACAGGTCGGCGGCGAGCTCCTGGTAGCGCGCGGCGCGGCGCGACTGGCGAGCGAGCGCGCGCAGGCGCGGCTCGACCTCGCGGATCAGCATGCGCACGTGGCCGAGGTTGTCGCGCGTCTCCACGAGGCGGCGCTCCGACAGCGTCAGCTGGTGGCGGTGGCGGCGGACGTCCGCGGCCTCCTCGATCAGCTCGCGGCGATCCTGCGGGCGCAGCGCCAGCACCTCGTCGACGAGGCCCTGCGACATGTGCGCGTAGGAGTTCTGGCCGACCTGCGCACGGCGGAAGAGGTCGAGGACATCGGAAAGACGCACCTGCTGGTTGTTGATCAGGTACTCGTTGTCGCCGGAGCGGTGCGCGCGGCGCGTCACGGCTACCTCGGTGAACTCGATCGGCATCCAGCCGTCCGTGTTGTCGAGGTAGAGCGTGACCTCGGCGAGGCCCATCTGACGGCGCTTCTCGGAGCCGGAGAAGATCACGTCCTCGGTCTTGCGGGCGCGGATCTGCTTCGACGACTGCTCGCCCAGCGCCCAGCGCAGCGCGTCGGCGACGTTCGACTTGCCGGAGCCGTTCGGCCCCGCGATCACGGTCATGCCCGGCCCGAACTCGAACCGCTGCCGGTCCGCGAACGCCTTGAAGCCGTGGACCTCGAGTCGCCTCAGGTACACCTATGCCCCGCTTTCACGCTGCTGGTCGCCACCGGCCGCTTCGGCGAGGCGCGCGCGGAGGGTCGGCAGCGCTTCGCGCGCTGCGGCCTTCTCCGCTTCCTGTTTGCTGGATCCGGAGCCGTGCCCCAGGGACTCGCCCGCGAGCCGCACCTCGACCTCGAACTCTCGCTCGTGCTCCGGGCCGTCCGCCCGCAGCAGCACGTACTCGGGGCGGCCGAAGCGGTCCTGCGCGATCTGCTGGAGCGCGCCCTTCGGGTTCAGGATGTCCGGGTCGCGGGTGAGCGCCTCGAGGTCGTCGTGGAGCGTGCGCGTGACGAAGCCGCGCACCGCTTCCAGCCCCTGGTCGAGGTAGATCGCACCGATGATCGCCTCGTAGGCGCGTTCGAGGTTGCCCTCGCGCTCGCGGCCGCCGGTGTTCTCCTCGCCCCGCCCGAGGCGCAGCCACGGTCCGAGGTCGAGCTCGTCCACCGCGATGCGAGAGAGCGTGGGGCCGCAAACGAGCTGGGCGCGCCACTCGGTGAGCCGCCCCTCCTGCACCTCCGGGAAGCGCGCGAACAGCGTCTGCGCGACGACGAGGCCGAGCGCGGCGTCGCCGAGGAACTCGAGGCGCTCGTTCGTGGGCGTGGGGTCGTCCTGGTGCTCGTTGGCGTAGGACGAGTGCGTCAGGGCCTCGCGCAGCAGCTCGACGTTATGGAAGGTCACACCCACGCGCTCGGCGAGCGCCGGGAGGTCGAACGAGCCTGATGCGGCGGCGGGTTGTGCGGACACAGCGACCACGCCTGAGCCTTTCTCATCGCATGCGCCCGCCGCGCGTACGATGTCGTTGCCCAGCCCGACGGCATGACACTTGGGGAGAGTCAGCCAGGTCGAGGGATCGTAGGGGAGCGCTCTCAACGGTGTCAAGAAAGGCTCAACTGCTTACGCGGCCTAGCCTTCCACAGCTGCGGGCGCTGTTGACGACCGCCCAGCGCAGACTCCTCGACGCCGCCCGCGCCGAGGCGCGCGCGACCGGTATCCCCCTCTGGCTCGTCGGCGGCGCGGTCCGCGACCTCGCCCTCGGCCGCCCCCCGAGCGACCTCGACGTCGCGATCGATGGCGATCCCCGCCCGTTCGTCGCGGGTCTGCTCGCACGCCTCCCCGCCCGCGTGCGCTCCGGCGCGCAGTTCGAGGCCGAGCCGCGCTTCGGCACCGCCTCCGTGCGCGTCGAGGACGCGCGCCTCGACCTCGCCCGCCTGCGTACAGAACGTTATGTCGCTCCGGGTGCCCTCCCCACCGTCCGCTTCACGCACGACGTCGAGGCCGACCTGGCCCGCCGGGACTTCACCGTGAACGCGATGGCGCTCCGTCTGACCGACGGCCCGGGCGAGCGTTTCGTCGCCCCGTGGGGCGGCCTCGACGACCTCGCCGCGCGACGGTTGCGTGTGCTCCACGACCGGTCGTTCGTCGATGACGCCACGCGGCTCTGGCGCGGCGCGCGCACGGCCGCCCTCAGCGACCTCGTCCCGGACGAGGCGGCTGCGCGGCTGATCGCGGAGGGCACGCGGCACCTGGACACGGTCTCCGGTGAGCGGATCGCGGCGGAGCTGCGTCTGACCGCTGCGCGCGGCCGCGCCGGTCGCACGCTTGCGCTCGCGGAGGCGTGGGGGGTGCTGCGTGGCACGCACCCCGCGCTGCGCCTCGACGCCGCGACCGCGCGCGCCCTCGCCCGCCGTCCGCAGCCCCTGCCGTTCGAGGTGCTGCTCGCGCTGCTACTCGCCCCGCTCGACGGCCGTGGTGGCATCCTCGCGCGGCTCGCCGTCCCGCGCGCCCTCGCGACCACCGTCGAGCAGGCCGCGGGGCTCCTCGACGCTCCCGACGCGTCGCCCGAGACGCTCACGCGCCTCGCCGGCACGTCCGAGGCGGCGCTGCTCGCCGCGCGGTGGCTCGACGCCGCCCGACCTGAGGGGCGGCAGCCGGCGCTGCAGCGCGCCCTCGCCCGCTGGGAGCGCACGCGCGCGCCGATCGACGCCGCAGCGCTGATGCGCCTCGGTATCGCGCGCGGGCCGCGGCTTGGCGCGACGCTCGACGGCTTGCGCCGGGCGCGCTACCTCGGCACGCTGAAGACCGCAGCCGACGCGCGCCGGATGGCGCTCCGGATGATCGAGGACGGCGCACCCGCATGACTGAGCCTGACCTCGCGAGCCGTTGCGGCATCTGCGGCCTCGACGCCGCGCCGGTGCTGCTTCAGCAGTGCTTCCGTTGCAGCACGCGCTTCCACCTCAACCCGACGAACCGCGCGGGCATCGACTGCGGCGACGCGGTGCTCGGCAGCGTGCCCGGCATGGAGTTCGGCGTGGAGTACTACTGCACCCCCTGCATCGGCGCGCTGAACGACGAGATCGTCGAGGCCACCGCCGCGCAAGCGCGCCTCGACGCCGTCGAGCGACGCCCGGGCTGGCGTGCATGACCGCGCCGCACCTCGACGACGCGAGCATCGACGAGCAGCCCACGCGGTCGGCGCGCCCGGCGTTCGGCGCCGTGTTCTTCTTCTGCCTCGGCGCGCTCGTCGCGAAGCTCGTCGCGGGGGCGCTGCCGCCGCTGTTCGAGGACCTGTTCTCGCTGCTGGTGTACGCCGGCATCGCCCTCGGCTTCGCGCTCGCCTACCGCCGGTTCGTGCGCCGCACGATGGAGGAGCGCCGCCGCGCGCGCGCCCGCCGTGCGAGCAGCGAACGCGAGGCGTAGCCCTCGGCGCGTTAGGTCGAGGGCTCTTAGTTCCGCCCGCCGCGCGCGAACCACGTGACGTCGCCGTCCTCGCCGGGCGGGGTGTCCGAGGGTGGGACAGGCGTGTAGCCGACGCGCAGCATGAAGTAGAGGCCGCGGCCGTTGGTGCGCGGCACGCGCGCGAGCAGGCGTGCGATCCCCTCGCGTCGCAGCCGTCGTTCGATGACGAGGAGCGCCTTCGACGCCGTCGCGCGGCCGCGATGCTCCGGCGCGATCGCGACAGCGAACAGCGCGGCCTCGTGCGGTGCGGGCCAGCGCGGCACGAGGACGGCGACACCGACATCGATTCCACCGGCGGGGCGCGCTTCGCGGATCACGTACCACTCCGCATCGTCCGGGTACTCGTGCAGCGGGCCGTCGTAGCCGTGCGCGATGCCGTCCGCGAGCGCTCGCGCCAGCGCGGGGGCCTCGAGGATGCTCGACGCCTCCGTGCGCACGAGCGAGATGCCGAGGCCGCGCGTCCACGCGCCCCGCGTGCCCGTGCCACGCGTCTCCGTGCTCGTCACGCGAGCCAGTCCGTGATGACGGGCGGGATGGCGTCGGCGTACAGGCGGCGCACCTCGCAGTCCGGCAGCGCGTCCACGAACACCTCGCCGTACGTGCGGCGCACGATGCGGCTGTCGAGGACGGCGAACACGCCGCGATCGGTGGTGCCGCGGATCAGGCGCCCGAAGCCCTGGCGGAAGCGCAGCACCGACTGCGGCACCGCGAACTCCGCGAACGGGTCCTCGAACTGCTCCGCGCGGCCGGCGTAGATCGGATCGTTCGGGACGGGGAACGGCAGGCGCGCGATCAGGATCTGCGACAGCGCGTCGCCCTGCACGTCGATGCCCTCCCAGAACGCCGCCGTGCCCAGCAGGATCGTGCGCGGGCGCTCGACGAGCAGGCGCAGCAATCGCGCCGGTGACCCGTCGAGGCCCTGCGCGAGCACGGTGATGTCGTCGCGCGCGAGCAGATCGCGCAGCGCCCCGGCCGCGGCGCGCACCGCCGCATGCGAGGTGAACAGCGCCAGCGTGCGCCCGTCGGCGGCGCGGGCGGCGTCGGCGATCGTCTGGTGCAGGGCGCGCTCGTAGCCGGGCATGCCCGGCTCGGGGAGATCCTCGATCAGCAGCGCCAGCACGGCGCGCCGGTAGTCGAACGGGGACGGCACCTCGAGCGTGTCGGCCTCGCGCAGGCCGAGGCGGTCGAGCGTGAAGTCGAACGATCCGGCGGCGGAGAGCGTCGCGCTGGTGAGCAGCACGGAGGCGCGATCGCGGTACAGGTCGTGCTCCAGCCGGTCGGCGACCTCGAGCGGCGCGAGGTGCAGCCGCTGGTCCCCCTCCCCGACCGCGAGCCACGCGATGTCGTCGCGCTTCGGCTGGAGCGCGGTGCGTCGCAGCGTCTCGCGCGCCGCCAGCAGCGACTCCGCCGCGTGCGCCGCCTCGATGCGCAGCGCCTCGGCGAGCGGGCTCGTGCCCTCGGGCAGCGCGCCCGCGGCGTCGCCGACCTGCGCCACGCGCTCCGCGACGATCTGCAATGCCATGTCGAGGTGCACCGCCGCCTCGGCCGCCTCTTCCCACGCGGGCTGCGCGCGGCGTGCCGCCGTCAGCGAGATCTCGCGTCGCGGCCCGGTTCCGCCGCTCTCCTCGGCGTACTCGTCCGCGAACGTGCGGAGCGCGTCGGCGAGTGGGCGGACGAGCTCGCGCGCGCCGCTGACGGCGATCTCGAGGCGGTCCGCGAGCGGTGCGAGGCCGGCGAGCGGCGACAGCGCGAGCGTCTCGCCGCCGGGCGTGTTGCGTCCAATGCCCTGCACGCGCCGCACGAACCCCGGCTCGCCGTGCCGGTCGAGCTGGCCGAGACGGTCGATGAGGTCGCGCACGTCGCGCGCGGAGAACGCCGCGCCGTAGTGCTGCGTCGCGACGTCCTCGAGACGGTGCGCCTCGTCGATCACGAGGTGGCGATACGGCGGCAGCACCTGGTCGGCGCGCGCGGCGTTCGCGAGCAGCAGCGAGTGGTTCACGACGATGACGTGCGCCGAGGCGGCCCGGGTGCGCGCGCGCTGCAGGAAGCACGAGCCGTCGCGCACGTAGACGCAGCGGCGCTGGAGACAGTCGGTGCCCTCGGCGGAGAGCTGGTCCCATGCCGGCCGCTCCTGCGAGGTCATGTACAGCTCGCCGAGGTCGCCCGTCTCGGTCTGCGGCAGCCACGCCGCGACGCGCCCGAACAGGCGCACCTCCGGCTCCGTGCGCGGCGAGGGGTCCATGCGCACCTGCGCCCAGCGCTCGAGGCACAGGTAGTTGCCGCGCCCCTTCAGCACCGTCGCTCGGAGCGCGCCCGGCTCGACGCCCGCGAACTCCTCGACGAGCGCGGCGGCGACGGGGAGGTCCTTGTTGGCGAGCTGGTCCTGCAGGTTGAGCGTGTTCGTCGAGACGACGACGCGGTCGTCGTTGCGGAGCGCGTGCAGGAGCGAGGGCAACAGGTACGCCAGCGACTTGCCGGTGCCGGTGCCCGCCTCGACGGCGAGCGTGCCCCCGTGGCCGAGGTGCTTCGCGACGGCCTGCGCCATCGTCTCCTGGCCAGGGCGGCGCTCGTAGACCGGCAGCAGGTCGGCGTGCGCGGCGGCCGAGGTGAACAGCGCGTCGATCTCCTCGGGCAGCGTGGGGAGCGAGGGCTCGCGCGGGACGAGCGGCGGCAGCTGCACGCGGGTCGGCGGGAGCGGCAGCGCCGACACGATGACGCGCGCCGCCTGCTCGCCCATCGACGGGTCGAGGGCCTCGAGGCCGCCGGTGTGCTCCAGCGCGTCGTCGATCAGCGTGACGAACGCCCAGTCGGCGCGCGCCGCGAATGCGCGCAACTCCAGCAGCAACGAGCGCGGGAGCGTCTCGAGCTTCGCGAGGAGCGCGAGGAAGATGTCGCGCGTTGCCTCGGCGTCGGCGAGCGCGCGGTGGGCGACCGGCATGTGCACGCCGACGGCCGCCGCGAGCGACGCGAGGTTGAGGCGCGACGCCGTCGGCAACAGCACCGACGCGAGCTCCCACGTGTCGAGCGACGGCCCCGTCGGGTGGATCTGCTCGGCGCGCAGGAACGCGAGGTCGAACGCGATGTTCTGGCCGACGATCGCCCGGTCGCCGATGAACTCGCGCAGCGCGTCGCGCACTTCGAGGAAGCGTGGGGCGCCCTTCAGGTCGGCGTCCGCGATGCCGGTGAGCTCGCGCACCTCGCGGGGGATGCCTCGGCCGGGGTCGACGAACGTCGAGAAGTTCTCGAACGCGCCGGAGCGATCGAAGCGCGTCGCGCCGACCTCGATGATCTGGTCGGTCTCCATGTTGAGCCCGGTGGTTTCGAGGTCGAGCGAGACGAAGGCATCCAGCAACGCGGCCGCCCTTCAGGCGTGTACGGGCCTTCCGATGTGCACGAGGCGAGCGTACCCCTGCCTACCTCGAAGCGCCCGTCAGTCCCAGGCCGCCAGCGCCGGCAGCACGCCGGCGAAGGCGAGCGTCGCCAGCGCGAGGCTCGACAGCACGACGGCTGCCTCGCCACGGTCGTCGAGGCCGCGGACGTACGCGTACAGCCCGGCGACGGCAAACGTCACGGCGCACACGGCGATCGCGAAGCGCGGCATCGGCACCAACATCGACACCGCGCCGAGCAGCAGCCCGATCAGCGTCCACCCGAGCAGCATGCCGTTCGCCGCCGCGATCGTGAGTGCGGGGAGGCTGACGCGGAAGTACGCCAGTTGCTCGGGCCACCGCGGCGACCGCGCGACGGCGATCACGACGATCGCCGTGTCGACGAGGCCGACGATCGCCCCCGCGATCCAGCCCGCGAGGAGCGGACGCGCGATCTCCGGCCGGAACAGCTCGTCCACGCCTGCGCTGCTCAGACCGGCTCGGCAGCGACGCGCTCGATCTTCGTCGCGGCCGGTCGAGGCAGCGTGCGTGCCTCGATCACCGTCGCGCCGGTCGTGCCGAAATCGCGCCGCAGCACGGCGATCTTCGCGCCCTCCGTCACCAGCATGAACACGGCGGGGCCGGCGCCGCAGAGATGCAGCCTCGGCGCGCCGACGGCGCTGTACGCAGCGTAGTGCGCGACGAGCTCGGGCTGCGTGCGCTCGATGACGCGTTCGAAGGTGTTCACGAGGTCGTTGGTCGGCGGTGGCGCGTTGCGCGCGATGCGGTGCGCGAGTCGCTGCGCGACGTGACCGTGCGTGAAGTCCTGCGGTGTCAGCGCGCCATAGCGCCGCGCCGTCTTCGCCTCCCCCGCGGGCACGGGCGGCACGAGGATCAGCATCCGCAGCGGACGCATGTCGCGCAGCACCTCGACGCGGTCGCCGCGCCCGGTGCAGCGCGCCGTGCCGCCGACGGTGAAGAACGCGACGTCCGAGCCGATGCGCGCCGCGATGTCCGCCAGCGCATCCGCCTCGAGGTCCAGCGACCACAGCGCGTTCAGCCCGCGCAGCACCGCCGCGGCGTCCGACGACCCGCCGCCGAGGCCGGCCGGCGACGGGATGCGCTTCTCGATCTCGATGCGGAGGTCCGGCGTGCGCCCGGCCTCCTCGGCCAGCAGTCGCGCGGCGCGCCCGGCGAGGTCGTCCTCGGCGTCGATGCCCGCGGCGTACGGTCCGGAGAGCACGACCTCGAGGCCGGCGCCGGCGGGCCGCTGCGCGATCGTCACGCGATCCGCGAGGTCGAGCGTCGTCATGACGGTGTCGATCTCGTGGTAGCCGTCGGGGCGCTTGTGCAGCACCTCCAGCGCGAGGTTGATCTTCGCGGGTGCGATCAGCCGGACCGCCGTCGGAGCCTCGGCGCTAGTCATCGGCGTCATCGGCGTCGTCGTGCACATCGGGGGCGTCGTCCTCGTCCCACGCGCCGTCCTCGTCGTCGTCGTCGAGCGCGGGCAGGCCGTCCATCTCGATCGCTTCGGGGTAGTGGGCGACGAACGCGTGGTACAGCCGCTCCCAGTCCGCGAGGTCGAGGTGCTGCGCGCGCGAGGTGCGGTCGATCCCGGCGGCGGCGAGCACGCGGCCGAGCTGCTGCGGCTCCAGTCCCAGCTCCTCCGTGAACACGTTGTGGATCTGCTTGCGCGGCTGGGCGAACCCGGCGCGCAGCAGGTGGAAGAACACCGCGAGGTCCTCGGGCGAAAAGTCGACGGCGGGGCGATCGAGGCGCGTGATCTCGACGACCGCGGACTGCACCTTCGGTGGGGGCCAGAACGCCGTCGCCGGCACGTCGAAGAGCAGGCGCGGCACGCCGTACACCTTCACCGACAGCGACAGCAGCGACTCGCGCCCCGGCCCGCCGACCATCCGGTGGGCCACCTCGCGCTGGACGAGGACGACGATGCGTCCCGGCGCGGGCTCGGACTCCAGCAGCCGGCGGACGATCGGCTGGGTGATGTAGTACGGCAGGTTGCCGACCGCGACGTACGGCGCCGCGACGCCGGCTTCCTCGAGCAGCTCGCTCGGCGCGAAGTCGAGGATGTCGGCGGCCAGCACGTGCAGCCGGTCGTATGCAGCGAGGCGCGCGCGGGTGTGCCCGGCCAGCTCCTCATCGATCTCGACGGCGACGACGGTGGCGCCGCGCTTCGCCAGCTCTTCGGTCAGCCCGCCCGGACCGGCGCCGATCTCCAGCACCACGTCGTCCGGGGTGAGCGCAGCCGCCTCGGCGATGTCGTGGAGGATCAGCTCATCGATGAGGAAGTGCTGGCCGAGGGCCTTGCGCGGCGTCACGCCGAGTCGGCGCAGGTAGTCCGGCATGTCCTCCGGACGCGCCGGAGCCGTCTTCGGCTTCGACGAGACACCGAGGCGCCGCGCGCGCGAGGTCTGCCGCTTCGCCGGCCGAGGGTTGGATCGCCTGGGGCTCATCGTTCCCCAGCCTTTCCGGTGGGCGTCCTCGACGCCTGTTCAGCGCCTCGGGCGTGCCGGGGTTCCGGCGGCGCTCTGTGGCGCGAGTGGCCGAGACGTTTCGCGACCTCTCGGAGGCCGGGCCGGGTCTCCCCCGACCTGCGGCCGCAAGGGACGCGAGGCCGGCGCGGTATCCCGCGCTTCGGCCGCAGAAATTAAGGTGGTCGTGCCCCGCCGTCGTTCGACGCTGCCGGCTTGCTCCCGCTGGCTTGCTCAAGCCCGGCGACCCTGTGGCACCCAACGCATTCGACGTACCGTTGCTGCCTTCCGGCCCTGGCGGGGTTTACCGGGCGTCGCCGCACAGGACCAGGCTCTCAACGCCGCCTGGCGTTCGCAGTCCCTTCAGACGTCAATCTCGGACGGGCATTCAACCCCGCTAAAGCGGATTGCGGGTACAGGGCACCGCTAACTCCCCGCCTAGCACGACCACCCTCAGGGTAGCAGCGCCCTCCGGCGCGGCAAAGGGCCGCCCCTCGCGCCTACTCGGTCGAGGTCGCCCAGCGCACGAGCGCCCTGACCTCCGGCACGATCGAGGGATCGACCGTCGAGTCCGCGCGCCAGACGTGGGACCGCTGCACCGTGGTCCGCCACGGCTCCGGGAACGCTTCGAGGGCCCAGCGCACCGCCGCCGGTTTCGAGACGACCGTGCCGTGCTCCACCGCGTAACGGCAGCGGCACATCGTCTCCACGACGTACGCCATCTGGCCCTGCCGTGGCGCCCACGCGCCGTCCTTCGGGTCGTCGAGCCAGCGTCGCCAGTCGGCGAGCCGGGCGCGGTTGGCCTCGGCGATCTGCTCGCTGGTGATCGGGTCGATCAGCGTGCGGGGGTCGGGGCCGATGATCCGCAGGCCGTGCTCGCGCACCGTCCAGCGCTCCACGATCCAGTTCGTGCCGTGCTCCTGCCACGCGAGTTCCTCGCCCTGCCCGAGCGTGGCGATCCGCTGCCCGGGGACGTAGCGCCGCAGCGCCTCCCGGTCGTAGTAGGCCACCTCGAAGCGCTGGGCGTATGGGCTGCGCGAGTAGCCGAGGCGGCGATGGACGCCCTCCAGCCGGGCGAAGCGCGCCTCGTCGATCGGCTCCTCGGTCACCACGAGGAGGTCGACGTCGCTGGTCTCCGGCTCGAAGTCGCCGAGGGCGAGCGAGCCGCGGATGTAGACGCCGACGAGCCCGGTGCCGAACTCGTCCTGCACGCGGTCGAGCACGTCGTCGAGCAGCCATCTGACCTCGTGGGGGATCGTGCCTCGGCGCTGGGCGGTCATGCGCGGCAGTATAGGCACGCGCCGTCCTCCGCTGGGAGGGCAGTGCCGTCGGCGCGGCGATACAATCCCGTCCTCACACCCCAGTCGGCGAGGTGCAGCCGCACGGCGGCGCGCCCGACCTCGAGGAGGCCCGCGTGCGCGTCCTGTCCGTCAGCTACCGCATCCCGGGGATGCAGTTCGACAACCACACCCTGTTCAACGCGCCGACGCTCTTCGACTACGACACGATCGTCTTCGGCGCCGGTGCGGTGATGGACAGCATCCGGGCGGCGGTCCGCGCCGAGGGTGAGTTCCTGACGCACGCCGACCTCCCCGTCGTGAACGGCGCGACGATCGACGGCGTCGCGGGCCTCGGCGCGCTGCTCCAGCGCCGCCGCGACGAGGTGCAGCGCGCCCTTGAGCGCGGTGCGACGGTGGTCGTCTACGCGGCGGCGCCCTCGCTGGTGACGGGTGTCTCCGGGTTCACCGGCCTCGACACGTACTTCTACCTCCCCGCGCCCGAGGGCATGGCGTGGGACGCCTCGACGATCGTCGGCGGCGAAGGGCCGGGCGCGGCGATCGTCGACCACGATCACCCGTTCGTGCCGGTGCTGGAGACGTACGCGCATGACGTCCTGTACCGCGCGTACTTCAACGAGCGCGCACCCGGCTTCGCGCGCCACGCGAAGGTGTTCCTGCGCTCGACGGGCGGTGCCCCCGTGGGCGTCGAGTTCCCGGTGCTGGGTGGGCGCGTGATCTTCATGCCGACGCCGCGGCGGATCGGCGACGACACGTTCGCGTCCGACGAGGGCAGCGCGCTGGCCGCTGCCGCCGAGGAGATCGCGGGCGGCGCCTCCGGCACGCGGCCGTACTGGGTGAACGATCTCGCCGTGCCGGGCCTCGCGGAGCGCGAGGATGCTGCAACGCGTGCACGCGAGGCGCTCGCCACGGCGCAGGATGCGCTCGACGCCGCGACGGGCGAGGTCGAGGCGCGCGCGGCGGTGCGCGACATCGTGTGGGCCTCCAGCGACCGCGCGCTGCTCGAGTCGGCGCTGTCCTGCGCGGAGGCGATCGGGTTCGAGCGCGGTCGCACGCCCGAGGGCGACCCGGTACTGCTCGACGGCGACGCGCGGCTGTTCATCGTCGCGGCGGCTTCGCCCGAGGCGGTCGGTATGTCCGCGCACTACCGGCTGCGCCAGCGCCTGGACCGCGTGATCGAGGAGCGTGCGATCGTTCCTCGCGGCCTCGTCGTCGCGAACGGCCGCAGCGCTACCCCGCCCGCCGATCGTGAACGCGAGATCGAGGACTCGCTCCGCGTCGCCGCCGAGGCGACCCGCTACGCCGTGCTCCCCGCACGCGCGCTCTTCGCCGCCGCCGTCGCCGCCCTCGACGGCGCATCGCCCGACACCCTCGCCGAGGTGCGCCAGCGCCTGCTCGCCACCGACGGCATCGTCGCGCTGGGCGATCTCATCCCCTCGCTCCGCGAGCCAGACGCCGAGGCTGCCGCTACGAACGGCTAGCAGAAGCCCTCACCCCAACCATCCCACAGGTGGGAGAGGGGGCCAGAGTTCAGAACCTCCCCTTCCACTCCAGCCCTCCCACAGTGGGAGAGCGGGCCAGAGTTCGAACCTCCCCCTTTACGGGGGAGGGCAGGGTGGGGGTGTCCGCGGGGCTCGTGACGCCGAGGGGCGATGGCAGTGCAACGGGGCGGGTGCGCCCCCACCCCAGCCCTCCCCCGTAAAGGGGGAGGGGGTCGGAGGACCGGACCTACACCAGCGGGCGGTCGACCTCGGTCGGGGCGGCGTAGTCGATGCCGGGGACGTCGAAGCCGAAGAGGCGGTGGAACGTCTGCTGGTAGGCGGCGTAGTCGGCGCGCTCGCGGAAGTTGTCGGTCGTGAGGCCGTCCCAGATGCCGGCGATCTCCGCCTGGAGCGCCGGCTCCATCTCCCAGTCGTCGAGGCGGATGCGGCCGTGCTCGTCGGTGGTCGGGGTCACGCCGGGGGCGGTCTGGTCGCGGTACATGCGGACGACCTGGTGGATCGGGTCCTCGTGCGTGCCGCGCTCCTTCATCAGCTTCATCAGCACGCTGAGGTACAGCGGCACGGCGGGGATCGCGGCCGAGGCCTGCGTGACGACCGCCTTGTTCACGCTCACCCACGCGGCACCGTCGATCGCGCCGCGCAGCGTGGCGTCGAGGGCGTGCGCGGTCTCCTCGAGGTGCTCCTTCGCGTGGCCGATCGTGCCGTGGCGGTAGATCGCGGCGGTCAGGTCCGGGCCGATGTACGAGTACGCGATCGTGCGCGCCCCGGGCGCGAGCACGCCGGCGTCGAGCAGCGTCGTGATCCAGTCAGACCAGTCCTCGCCGCCCATCACCTTCACGGTGCTCTCGATATCATCGGGGGTCGCCGGGTCCATCGAGGCTTCGGTGACCTCCTCGCCGCGGAGGTCGAAGCCCTTGCCGCTGTACGGCGCGCCGATCGGTTTCAGGGTGCTGTTCCACACGGTGCCCGCGGCGTCCTTGCGACGCGGCGAGGCCAGCGAGTAGATGACGAGGTCGACCGGGCCGAGGCGTCGCAGCGCCTCGACGACCTGTTGCTTCACCTCGGTCGAGAAGGCGTCGCCGTTGATCGTCTCGAACACGCGTCCATCGGCCCGTGCGAGGCGGTGCGCCTCGGCGAGGTTGTACCAGCCCGCCGTGCCGGCCTTGTCGCCCTCGGGCGCCTTCTCGAAGCACACGCCCAGCGTCTGCGCCCCGTAGCCGAAGCACGAGACGAGCGCGCTCGCGAGCCCGTACCCCGTCGACGATCCGAGGACGAGCGCGGTACCGATGCTCCCCGCCCCCGGCGCGACGACGCCGATCGAATCGCGGATCACCTCGACCTGCTCGCGCACGTTGACGGCGCAGCCCTCGGGGTGCGCGGCGAGCGAGAGGAAGCCTCGGAAGCGGGGTTCGATGACCTGCTGCGGCATGTGTTCCTCCTCTGCCCAAGTGGCCGAAGCGTCCCGCGACCTCCCGGAGGGCGGGCCGGGTATACCCGGCATGAGCCCGCAGAAAACCTCGACTAGTCGCGCATCTTCAGGACGGCCATGAAGGCCTCCTGCGGCACCTCGACGGAGCCGATCATCTTCATGCGCTTCTTGCCCTTCTTCTGCTTCTCGAGGAGCTTGCGCTTGCGAGTGATGTCGCCGCCGTAGCACTTCGCGAGGACGTTCTTGCGCAGTGCCTTCACCGTCTCGCGCGCGACGATCTTGCCGCCGATCGCGGCCTGGATCGGCACGTCGAACATCTGTCGAGGAATCAGCTCCTTCAGCGCCAGCGCGAGCTTCCGGCCGGACGGCCCGGCGTCCTGCGTCGGCACGATCGCGGAGAGCGCGTCCACCGGGTCGCCGTTGACGAGGATGTCGAGGCGCGACACCTGCGCGCGTCGGTAGCCTTCGAGCGCGTAGTCCATCGCGGCGTAGCCAGAGGTGCGCGACTTCAGCTGGTCGTAGAACTCCACGAGGATCTCGGCGAGCGGCAGGTGGTACGTGCCGAGCACGCGCGACTCGCTCTCGTCCTCCGCGTGGTCGAGGTACTCGACACGCTCGAACTCGCCTCGACGCTCGGTCACCAGCTGCATCAGCGTGCCGATGTAGCGCGCGGGCATGCTGATCGTGACGCGCACCCAGGGCTCGCGGATCTCCGAGATCTCGCTGCCCATCGGCAGGTCCGCCGGCGAGTCGATCGTGACCTCCTCGCCGTTCGTCCTTGTCAGCTGGTACTCGACGGACGGCGCCGTGGCGACGAGGTCGAGGTCGAACTCGCGCTCCAGGCGCTCCTGCACGATCTCCATGTGCAGCAGGCCGAGGAAGCCGCAGCGGAAGCCGAAGCCGAGCGCGGCGCTGCTCTCTGGCTCCCACTGGAGCGCCGCGTCGTTGAGCGTGAGCCGTTCGAGGGCGTCGCGCAGCTCGGCGTACTGGTCGGAGTCGGTCGGGTAGATGCCGGCGAACACCATCGCCTTCGCGGGCTGGTAGCCCGGCAGCGGCTCCGTCGCGCCGTGCGAGCCGTCGATGGTGAGCGTATCGCCCACGCGGCTCTGCGAGACGCCCTTCAGCCCGGTCGCGATGTAGCCGACCTCGCCGGCCTCGAGGAGGTCGCTCTTCTGGAGCGCGGGGCGGAAGTAGCCGACCTCGACGGGCTCGAAGCGCGAGGACTGCTGCATCAGCCGCATGCGCTCGCCCATCCGGGCGCGCCCCTCGAGGACTCGGACGTAGATCACGACGCCCTTGAAGGAGTCGTACTTCGCGTCGAAGACCATTGCGCGGAGCGGGGCCTCGCGGTCGCCGATCGGGGGCGGGACGCGCTCGACGACCGCCTGCAGGATGTCGGTGACGCCGACGCCGGTCTTGGCGGACGCGAAGACGACCTCGTCGGGGTCGAAGCCGATGACGTCGATCAGCTGCTGCGCGACGCGCTCCGGCTCGGCCGACGGCAGGTCGATCTTGTTCACGACCGGGATGAGCTTCAGGTTGAGGTCCATCGCGAGGTAGACGTTCGCGAGCGTCTGCGCCTGGATGCCCTGCGTCGCGTCCACGACGAGGATCGCACCCTCGCAGGCGGCCAGCGCGCGGGAGACCTCGTACGTGAAGTCGACGTGGCCGGGGGTGTCGACCATGTTGATCTCGTACACCTCGCCGTCGGCCGCGGTGAACGGCATGCGGACGGCCTGCGCCTTGATCGTGATGCCCTTCTCGCGCTCGAGGTCCATCGAGTCGAGCATCTGGTCGCGCATGTCGCGCATCTCGACGGCGCCCGTGACCTCGAGCATGCGATCGGCGAGCGTCGACTTGCCGTGGTCGATGTGCGCGATGATCGAGAAGTTGCGGATGTGCGACTGTTCCACGCCTTCATCCTAACGGGCGCGCGGACTACACGTGCTGTCGCCTCGACGGGGCGTGTCGCGCAGGAGGCGCCGGGCAAGACGAAGCCCCGGCGGTGAGGCCGGGGCTTCGGTCGGTCCATGTCCGCGCGAGGCGGCTAGACGCGGTGGCAGGCCACCCAGTGCCCCGGCACGTGCTCGCGCCACTCCGGCACACGCTCGCGGCACTCGTCCACCGCGATCGGGCAGCGCGTGTTGAACACGCAGCCGGGAGGCGGGCGCAGCGGCGAGGGCACGTCACCGGTGAGGATGATGCGCTCACGCTTTCGCTCGATCTCCGGGTCGGTGATCGGCACGGCGGAGAGCAGCGCCTTCGTGTACGGGTGCAGCGGCGTCTCGTACAGCTCGTTCGAGTCCGCCAGCTCCATCATCTTGCCGAGGTACATGACCGCGACACGGTCGGAGATGTGGCGGACGACCGCGAGGTCGTGCGCGATGAACAGGTACGTCAGGCCGAACTCGTTCTGGAGGTCCTCCAGCAGGTTGATCACCTGCGCCTGGATGGACACGTCGAGCGCGGAGACCGGCTCGTCGCAGACGATGAAGTCCGGCTCCACCGCGAGCGCGCGGCCGATGCCGATGCGCTGGCGCTGGCCGCCCGAGAACTCGTGCGGGAAGCGGCGGGCGAACGCGGGGTTCAGGCCGACGGCCTGCATGATGTACTGGACGCGGTCCCGGCGCTCGGCACCCTTGTAGAGGCCGTGGATCGCCATCGGCTCGCCGATGATCTGCTCCACGCTCATGCGCGGGTTCAGGCTGGAGAACGGGTCCTGGAAGATCATCTGCATCCGGCGCCGGAAGCGGCGGAGGTCGCCGCCCTTCAGCGTCGTCAGCTCGGTCCCCGCGAAGTTCACCGTGCCCGAGGACGGGCGGTGCAGCTGGAGGACGGCGCGGCCGGTGGTGGACTTGCCACACCCGGACTCGCCGACCAGGCCCAGCGTCTCGCCGCGGGCGACGTCGAACGACAGGCCGTCCACGGCGCGCACGTCAGCGATCTTGCGCTGGATGAGCAGGCCCGCGGTGACGGGGAAGTACTTGGTCATGTCCCGGACGGAGACCAGCGTCTCGCCCTGGGCGATCTGCTGCTTCGGGTCGACGGCAGGTGAAGTCGTCATCGTTGTCCCTCGCGCTACAGCGCAGCGGCTTCAGAGAGGATGCGCGTGCGCTCATCCGTCTTCGGGTCACGCCAGCAGCGAGCCTGGTGACCGGGCTCCTTGTCCTCGAGGACCGGGTGGTCCGTCGCACAGATGTCGATCGCCCAGTCGCAGCGCGGCCGGAACGGGCAGCCCTGGACGACGTTGATCAACAGCGGCGGCTGGCCCTCGATCGTCGCGAGGCGAACCTTCTCGGTCGCGTCCAGGCGCGGGACGGAGGCCATCAGACCCACGGTGTACGGGTGCGCCGGGCGCTTGAAGATGTCGATCGCGGTGCCGGTCTCCACGATCTCGCCGGCGTACATGACGTTCACGCGGTCCGCGTAGCGCGCCACGATGCCGAGGTTGTGCGTGATGACGAGCACGGCCGTGCCGAGCTCCTTCGACAGGCGCGCCATGATCTCGAGGATCTGCGCCTGGATCGTGACGTCGAGCGCGGTGGTCGGCTCGTCGGCGATCAGGACCTTCGGGTTGCAGGCCAGCGCCATGGCGATCATGACGCGCTGGCGCATGCCGCCGGAGAACTGGTGCGGGTAGTCCCGCAGGCGGGCCCCGCCGTCGGGGATGCCGACCATCTCCAGCAGCTCGACGGCGCGGGCGTTCGCCTCTTCGTCGCCGAGGCCGAGGTGCAGGAGGATGGCCTCCTTGATCTGCTGGCCGATCGTGAGGACCGGGTTCAGCGAGGTCATCGGCTCCTGGAAGATCATCGCGATCCGGTTGCCTCGGATGGAGCGCATCTCTGCGTCGTCCACCTTCAGCAGGTCGCGGCCTTCGAAGATGACCTGCCCCTCGACGATCCGCCCGGGCGGGTTCGGGATCAGCCGGAGGATCGACATCGCGGTGACGGACTTGCCGCACCCCGACTCGCCCACCAGCGCGAGGGTTTCGCCCTCGTCCAGATCCCACGTCACGCCGTCAACGGCGCGCACGACGCCTTCTTCGGTGAAGAAGTACGTGCGGAGGTCTTTGACTTCCAGCAGTTTCGCCATGGATCCCCCTCGCGCCGATCAGACGCGATCCTTGTCGCTACATCACCCATCACCGACGTCACCATCACGGGAAGACCCATGAGGGATGGCCGGGCTGGTGGGGAAGAGGAGACTCGAACTCCTACGCCTTGCGGCACGTGATCCTAAGTCACGCTCGTCTGCCAGTTCCGACACTTCCCCATCGGGATCATCGTCCGCCGCGCCCTCCCCGGGGCGAGACGGACTCCCTGTCGTCGGGACCGCGGAGTCGTTCTGGTGAGCCCCCCCGGACTCGAACCGGGAACCGGCTGATTAAGAGTCAGCTGCTCTGCCATTGAGCTAGAGGCCCCCGCGCGAGGAAGGTAGCAGCGGCCAGATCGCGTGTCAACGAAAAGCGAACATCGCGTTGATCGATATTGCGCATGAGGCGTGCACGATCGACCATCTACTCTCGCCCTTTGACGCGGCTCAGGCCGTGTCTTAGCCTTCGAGGCACCGGCGATCGGTCAGCGGTGGCGCCTACGGTGGCCGTCGCAGTGGTGACGCGGGTGGTTAGCTCAGTTGGTTAGAGCGCAGCGTTGACATCGCTGAGGTCACTGGTTCGAACCCAGTACCGCCCACCATCACCTCTCCCGTTCGTCCCGCACCACAGCGCAACGTCGCCGGTATCTCCTCGGCGGTTCACCTCACCGCCCTGCCCGCGTACACTCGCAACAGACCCACGCCGTGCCCTCCGGGCACGTTAGACGAGCGCCGACGGGGACACGTCCCGCGTCGCGCCGGCTCCAGAGAACGGGGCCGTCGAGGCTTGCCCTCGACGGTTGTGAGCCCCGCAGCCGGACGCGCGATGACACCACCCCTGAGCCCGCGGGCGAACCCGCGGCGGCGACACCCACGTTACGGGTGCTGGAGCCTCGACGGCGCGCGCCCATGCGCGTGACACGTCGAGGGAAGCCGGGTGGAACCACGTGAGCGCGCCTCTCGTCCCGCGGGACAGGCGCGCTTTTGTTTGCTCTGCGATTCAGCGCCCGGGGTTGCCCGGGCGCGAGAGGACCCGGCGATGAACGACCACGACACCCCCTTCGACGACCTGCCCGCGGAGGAGCGCTTGTTCCGCATGCGCCACTCGGCCGCCCACGTGCTGGCCGAGGCGGTCCTGGAGCTGTTCCCGGAGGCGAAGTACGCCATCGGCCCGCCGGTCGACAACGGCTTCTACTACGACTTCGACCTCCCCCGCCCGCTGAACCCGGACGACCTCGTCGCGCTCGAGGCGCGCATGCGGGTGTCGGTGGAGCGCGACCTCGTCATCCACGGCGAGCAGATCCCGAAGGCGCAAGCGCGCGAGATCTTCAAAGACCAGCCGTACAAGCTCGAGCTGATCGAGGGCATCACCGACGACACCGTCGGCTACTTCCGCCACGGCGAGTTCCACGACCTCTGCCGCGGCGGCCACACGGAGCGCACCGGCCAGCTCGGCGCGTTCGCCCTCGACCGCGTCGCCGGTGCGTACTGGCGCGGCGACGAGAAGAACGCGATGCTCCAGCGCGTCTACGGTCTGCTCTTCCCGACCGCCGAGGAGCTGGAGGCCTTCCGCGTCACGCGCGAGGAGGCTGAGAAGCGCGACCACCGCCGCCTCGGCCGCGAGCTGGACCTGTTCCACCTCGACGCGATCTCGCCGGGCTCGCCGTTCTACCACCCGAAGGGGACCGTCCTCTACAACGGGCTCATCGACTACATGCGCGACCTCTACCGCGAGTACGACTACTCCGAGGTGATCACGCCGCAGCTGTTCTCCGCCGACCTCTGGAAGATCTCCGGGCACTACCAGAACTTCCGAGATGACATGTTCATGTTCGAGGCGGACGAGTCGGAGATCGGCGTGAAGCCGATGAACTGCCCCGGCCACTGCTGGTTCTTCAAGAGCGGCCACTACTCCTACCGTGACCTGCCATTGCGCCTCGCGGAGTTCACGCGGCTGCATCGCTTCGAGCGATCGGGCGTGCTGCACGGCATGACGCGCGTGCGCTCGTTCTCGCAGGACGACGCGCACATCTACTGCACCCCGGAGCAGTTCGAGGGCGAGGTGCACCGCTTCTTCGAGATGAGCCAGCGCGTCTACCACGACCTCGGCCTCGGCGAGCCGCTGGTGAAGCTCGCGACGCGGCCGGAGAAGTTCGTCGGGGAGATCGCGTCGTGGGATGCCTCGGAGCGGCTGCTCGGCGAGGCGCTGACGAGCGCCGGCTACGAGTACGTGATCGCGCCCGGCGAGGGTGCGTTCTACGGCCCGAAGGTGGAGTTCCACGTGCGCGACGCGATCGGCCGCTCATGGCAGCTCTCGACGATCCAGATTGACCAGGCGATGCCGACGAGCTTCGGCCTGGAGTACACCGGTGCCGATGGCGAGAGCCACACGCCGATGATGCTGCACCGCGCGATCCTCGGATCGTTGGAGCGGTTCATCGGCGTGTACACGGAGCACACCGCGGGGCACTTCCCGCTGTGGCTCGCGCCCGTGCAGGCCGTGGTCGTGCCGATCGCGGACCGGCACGTCGAGTACGCCGAGCTCATCCGCACGCTGCTGAAGGCGCACCGCCTGCGCGTCGAGGTGGACGATTCGAACGAGCGCATGGGCGCGAAGATCCGTCGTGCCCAGCTCCAGCGCGTGCCGTACATGCTGGTCGTCGGCGACCGCGAGCAGGAGGCGGAGGCGGCGGCGGTGCGCGACGGCAGCGGCGTCGACCTCGGCGCGATGCCCGTGACGCAGATCATCGAACGGCTCGCCGGGGAGCGCGACACGCGCGCGCTGCACGGCGCCCCGCCGGTCGCGGAAGGCTAGTCGAGGAGGCAGTGATGGCGAAGCTGATCTACGCGGCGAACATGTCCCTCGACGGCTACACCACCGACCGTGAGGGCAACTTCGACTGGTCCGAGCCGAGCGAGGACCAGCACCAGTTCTTCAACGACCTGTTGCGGCCAGTCGGTACGCAGCTGTACGGCCGTCGCATGTACGAGACGATGGTGTACTGGGAGACCGAGGGTCTCGACTCGCCGGTCACGGCCGACTTCGCTCACGTCTGGCGCGACTCCGACAAGATCGTCTACTCGACGACGCTCGAGGCCGTGACGAGCGCGCGCACGCGCATCGAGCGGACGTTCGATGTCGAGGCGGTGCGCGCGATGAAGGCGAGTGCCGCACAGGACATCTCGATCGGCGGCCCGAACCTCGCCGCGCAGGCGATCCGCGCCGGCCTGGTCGACGACTACCACCTGATCGTCGTGCCCGTCGTCGTCGGTGGCGGCAGTCGCGCGCTCCCGGACGACGTGCGTCTCGACCTCGAGCTCGTCGAGGAGCGCCGCTTCGACAACGGCACGGTGCTGCTCCACTACCGCCCGCGGTAGATCGTCTAGTCGATGACGATGTCGACGCCGGTTTCCGCGACTACGCTTCCGTCCTTCGGGCTGTCGAAGTGCGCGATCACTCGTGCCAGCCCGGGCGTCGCGTCCGCGGGGACGACGAATGCGACCTGCCAGTAGCCCGGCATCCCGACGTCGGGGGCGACGTAGGTGACCGGGGTCTGGACCACCCGCGCCCCCGCCTGTCCGCCGGCCAGCGTCCACAGCACGACGACCACGTTGTTCTCGAACGACCCGCCTGCGTAGCCGCGCACCAGCAGGCGCGCGCCCCGCGCGACGTGCGTGCCCGCGATCGGCGCGTCGAGGCAGACGAACGGCGCGGTCACCTGCTTCCCCCACGGCACCGCCTTCGCGCAGGACTGCGCGTAGCCCGCGGGCGGCGTGGGGGCGCTCGGCGGCCCTGCGGGCGTCGAGGTCGGCGTGGCGCTGGGTGTCGGCGAGGCTGTCGGACTCGGAGTCGGGCTGGGCGAGGCGGTCGGCGTCTCGGTCGGCCTCGGCGCTGTCGAGGTGGCTGTGGGCGTGGCAATGGGCGGGGACGTGGGAGCGCTACAGGCGGCAGCGCCGAGGAGCGCGAGGGCGGCGATCAGGCCGGCCGAGGTGCGGCGCCACGTGGTCATCGTTTCGCTCCCGTCTCGCGGAGGTTGCCGCCGTAGGCTCCGCGTGTCAGTCTGACGAGCATCGACGCCGCCCGGTTCCACGTCCATCGTCCCTCGGGGACGGGCACGCAGGGGAGACGCATGATCAAGCGGGTGCTCATCGCCAACCGTGGTGAGATCGCGCTGCGGATCCAGCGGACCTGCCGCGAGCTGGGCATCGAGACCGTCGCCGTCTACTCCGACCCCGATCGCAACGCGCTCCACGTCCGCAACGCCGACTACGCCGTGCGCATCGGGGAGGGCCCCGCGCTCGAGTCCTACCTCGTGATCGACAAAATCATCGATGCGGCGAAGCAGACGGGTGCCGACGCGGTGCATCCCGGTTACGGCTTCCTCTCGGAGAACTCCCGGTTCGTGGATGCGTGCGTCGAGGCCGGCATCACCTTCATCGGCCCGACGTCCGAGGCGATGCGCGCGCTCGGCGGGAAGGTCTCCGCGCGGCGGCTGATGGAGGCCGCCGGCGTGCCGATCGTCCCCGGCGCCAACGACATCGACGCCGCCGACTTCGCGACCGCGGCGGCCGAGGCGGAGCGCATCGGCTTCCCGCTGATGGTGAAGGCCTCGGCGGGCGGCGGCGGGCGCGGCATCCGCCTCGTCCAGCGCGCCGAGGATCTCGAGAACGCGATGCGCGCCGCCGGATCGGAGGCCGCGTCCTCGTTCGGTGACGCCACGATCTTCCTCGAGCGGTACATCTCGCCGGCGCGGCACATCGAGGTGCAGATCGTCGCGGACCACTTCGGCACCGTGCGCGCCTTCGGTGAGCGCGAGTGCTCGATCCAGCGCCGCAACCAGAAGCTCGTCGAGGAAGCACCCTCGGTCGCCGTCACGCCGGAGATCCGCAAGCGCCTGTGCGATGCCGCGATCGCGGCCGCGCAGTCCTGCGGCTACCGCAACGCCGGCACCGTCGAGTTCCTGCTGGACCGCGACGGCAACTTCTACTTCCTGGAGGTCAACGCGCGGCTCCAGGTGGAGCACCCGGTGACCGAGCTCGTCTGCGGCGGCATCGACCTCGTCGCGCTGCAGATCGCCGTCGCGAACGGCGAGCCGCTGTCCGAGGAGGCCACCACCGTCGACCCGACCGGCTGGGCGATCGAGTGCCGTATCAACGGTGAAGACCCCTACGCGAACTTCGCGCCGGCCGTCGGCCTGGTGGACTTCGTGGAGTACCCCAACGGCCCCGGCGTGCGCTTCGACACGATGCTCTACAGCGGCCTCGACATCCCGGTCTTCTACGACTCGCTGCTCGGCAAGCTGATCGTCTGGGCGGAGACGCGGCCTCGCGCCATCGAGCGCATGCGCCGGGCGCTCCGCGACCTCGTCATCTCGGGCGTGCAGACCAACGCCCCGTTCCACCTCGCGCTGCTGGAGCACCCGGACTTCCTCTCCGGCGACTTCTCGACGGGGTGGCTGGAGTCGACCTTCGTCATGCCGGAGCTCGCCGAGGATGACGAGCGCCTGGAGCCCGCCCTCATCGCCGGCGCGATGGCCGAGCAGACCACCGCCGGCCGGAGCAGCGCCCCGGGTGTCGGCGCCGCCGACATGAGCCGCTGGATGCACGGCGCCCGCGAGATCGCTCGACGTGGTATCCGTCACGATGGAGGGACGTCCGGTTGGCGACGCGGCACCGCTTCCAGGTAGATGGCCAGACGCACGTCGTCGTCGTGGACGAGTCAGGCGGTCGCCTGACCGTCGCGATCGATGACGCCCCGCCCGTCGAGGTCGACGTGACGTCCTCCGGTGTGCCCGGGCTCTTCTCGATCATCAGCGGCGGCCGCCCCACTCGTGCTTATGTCACTCGTGACGGCCGCAACCTCCGCGTGGTGGTGGATGGCCGCACGTTCGTCCTCGGGGCCTCCGGGAGCGGCCGTGGCCGCGGGGCCAGCGGCGGCGCGACCGACCCCCCGGGCAAGATCAGCGCCCCCCTCGCCGGCGTCGTCGTCGAGATCCGCGTCGCCGTCGGCGACCGCATCGAGGCACGCCAGAGCGTGGTCGTGATCGAGGCGATGAAGATGCAGAACGAGGTGCAGTCGCCTCGATCGGGCGTGGTCTCCGCCGTCCATGCGGAGCGCGGCGTGCGCGTCGAAAAGAGCGAGGTCCTCGTCGAGTACACCCCCGACGAGGGGTAGCGGCTTCCGCCCGCCTCGACCGGTTCCCTGCGGGAACCTCGATTTCTGCTAGAGTGGATGGCCTGTCACACTCCACGCACGACATGGGTCGCGTGGAGCCTGGGTTGAGGAGTTTCCGATCGCCAAAGAACTGCGCATCAACGAGCAGATTCGCGTCCCGCAGGTCCGCCTGCTCCGGGGCGAGGAGCAGCTCGGCATCGTGCCGATCCAGGACGCCCAGCGACTGGCCGAGGAGGCGCAGCTCGACCTGGTCGAGATCGCGCCGACCGCCAGCCCGCCCGTCTGCAAGATCATGGACTACGGCAAGTTCAAGTACGAGCAGTCCAAGCGCGAACGCGACTCCCGCCGTGGCTCCAAGCAGGTCGAGTTGCGTGAAGTCCGGATGCGGGTCAAGATCGACACTCACGACCGCGACTTCAAGATCCGCACGGCTCGCAAGCTGTTGCTCGAAGGCGACAAGGTCAAGGTCTCCGTCATGTTCCGGGCGCGTGAGATCACGCACCCGGAGGTGGCACAGGAGCTCCTTGTCGGCTTCTACGACCAGCTGAAGGACGTGGCTGAACTGGAGCGGTCGCCGGGCCTGGAGGGGCGGTTCATGACCATGACCCTCGACCCGGGCAAGAAGAACGCAGCCGCCATCCAGCAGCGTGCCCGAGAGGCGCGCCAGGCGGAGACCGCAGCCGCCGAATAGGCGTGTGCCTCGACTGTCGAGGCGAAGAGGGGTTCCCCACGTGCCGAAGATGAAGACCCACAAGGGGACCGCGAAGCGCGCGCGCCTGACCGGGACCGGCAAGGTCATGATCCGCAGCAGCAACCCGAAGCGCGCCAAGCGCAGCCGCACGAAGATGACCGGCCTCGGCCGCGACGTCGTCGCCGCGTCGGGGCAGTCCGCCGTGATCAAGGTCAACCTGCCGTACGCGTAGCCTCGGCTACCACGCACAATTGCTCCGGCCGGCTCACACACCGGCCCTCTGACAGCCCTGTAGTTTGAGGTAACAAGATGGCCCGCGTCCGCTCCCGAGTTCAGACCCGCAACCGTCACCGCAAGGTCTTCGCCCTCAACGCGGGTCACCACGGCAAGCGCACAACCAACTACAAGGTTGCGCACCAGTCGATGATCCACGCGCTGCGGTACGCCACGGTGCACCGCAGGGACCGCAAGGGCGACTTCCGCCGCCTGTGGATCGTCCGCATCAACGCGGCCGCCCGCCTGAACGACATGACCTACGGCCAGCTGATCGACGGCATGAACAAGGCCGGCATCGAGCTCAACCGCAAGGCCCTCGCCGAGATGGCCGTCCGCGAGCCCGCGGCGTTCGCTGCCGTCGCCGCGCAGGCGAAGGCCGCCCGCTCGGCCGCCCTCGTCGCCGCCTAGCCCCCTCGAGGCTGCGTAGAACTGAACGAGGCCGCCCGCGAGGGCGGCCTCGTTATTATGTCCGCTTGAGAGCTGAGCGATGATCCTCCCGAAGGTCCGCGACCCGCGGCTCGTCACGATCCGTCGAGGCGGCACCCTCGCGGATGCTCACCACCATCTGCTCGCGCTGTGGGCGGCGGACTGCGCCCAGCACGTGCTGCCCCACTTCGAGCAGGCACGCCCGGAGGACGACCGTCCTCGACGGGCGATCGATCTCGCGCGCGCGTGGGCGCGGGGCGAGGTGTCGATGACCGAGGCGCGCACGGCCGCGGGCCACGCGAACGCCGCCGCCCGCGACCTGACCGGCGCGCCGAGGAACGTCGCGTACGCCGCCGCCCAGGCCGCCGCGGTGGCTCATGTCGCCGCGCACGAGCTCGGCGCTGCGGCCTACGCGATCAGAGCCGTCCGCGCAGCCGCCTCGGATGCCGCCGCCGCCGAGGGCGGCCATATCGAGTGCCGGTGGCAGCGCGAGCAGCTGCCGGAGGCGATCCGGGCGCTCGTCCTGGACGACCAGCGCCTGCGCAACGAGCTGTGCTGGCTCGCCTTCGACTGCTGAGCGCCGCCCGCCTCGATGAGTCCGGTCAGTCGCGGACGATCGCGTAGAGCAGCGCGTCCATGACCTCGTCGTCTTTGATGACGGCGAGCCGGAGGCGCCCTTCGAGGACATACCCGGCCTTCTCCAGCACACGCGCCGAAGCCGAGTTCCGGTCGAAGACGAGAGTGTCAACCCGCAGTAGGTCGAGGCGTTCGAAACCGAAGGCGGTTACGGCTCGGACCGCCTCGGTCATGAGCCCGTTGCCCCAGTGCGCCTCGCTGAGCCAGTAGCCAATCTCGGCGGTGCGGCGCTGGACGTCCGCGCGCGGATGCAGCAGGACGTCGCCAACCGCCTCGCCGCCGACCTCGATCGCCCAGTTCGTGTCGATGACGTGGCGTTTGATGAACTCGCGCGCGTTGTCGAGGGTGTACGGGAACCGGAAGCCCTCGCGAAGGTTGCGCGCGATGTTGGGATTGTTCGCGTGCCTCGCGAGCGACTCCGCGTCGTCGAGGCGCCACGGCCGGAGGAGCGCGTTCGACAGCCGTATCTCTGACGCCATTACGGCACCTCGACGTTACGCGCGCTGCACCGCGCCGAACTCGCGTTCGAGGCGCTTGAGGAGGCGCGCCTGCTCCTTCGCCGCGTCGTCCGAGGTGAGCGTGCGGTTGGGGACCTGGTAGCGGATCGAGAACGCCAGCGACTTCTTGCCGGCGCCGAGGCGCTCGTCGCGGAAGACGTCGAACACACGCGCCGAGGCGACCAGCGGCGAGCCCTCGAGGATCGCGCGGACGGCGTCCGCCTGCACCGGCTCGTCGACGACGAGCGCGAGGTCCTGCTCGACGGCCGGGAAGCGCGAGACGTCGTGCACGGCGACGCGGCCCGGCAGCACCTCGAGCAGCCACGGGACGTCGATCTCGAACAGCGTCACGGGGCGGTCGATGTCGAACGCGGCCAGCGTGTCGGGGTGCACCTCGCCGATGACGCCGATCTCGACGTCGCCGACGTGCAGGCGCGCGACGCGGTTCGGCAGGAAGCCGAACTGCTCGTTGGCGTGGGCCGGGTGGTACGCGACGGTGAGCCGGAGCGCGGCGAACGCGGCGTCGAGGGCGCCCTTCGCGTCGAAGAAGTCGAGCGCACGGTCCGTGGCACGGCCCCAGCGGTCGACCTCGACGCCTGCGACCGCACCGGTGACGTGCTCGCGCTCGTCGGGGAGCGTGCCCGCGTGCGTCGGCAGGAACACGCGCGCGGCCTCGAAGATCGCGACGGCGGGCGTCTCGGCGCGCAGGCTGCGCGACATGGTCTCGAGGACGGCGTGTCGCAGCGTCGGGCGCATCACCTCGCGGTCGGCGGAGAGCGTGTTGCGCAGCCGTAGCGGCGCGATCCGCGCGAGGTCATCGGGCGCGATCACGCGCGCCAGCACCTCGTTGGTCGTGAGCGAGTAGGTGATGATCTCCTGCATCCCGGCGTCGGCGAGCGCGTCGCGTACGCGCTCGCGCAGGGCGAGCAGCGGGCTCGGCTCCCACGCCGGGATCGCGCCCTCGATCGCGGCGGGCGGCAGGCGGTCGTAGCCGGCGAGCCGTACGACCTCCTCCGCGATGTCGTCGTCGATCGCAATGTCGGTGCGCCACCACGGCGCGCGCACACGGAACGCGCCGCCAGTTCCCGGAGATGTGGCGCTGCCGCCGTCGGACTCGAGGATCGCGAAGCCGAGCGTGCCGAGGATCGCCTCGACCTCGGTGGTGTCGATGTGCACGCCGATCAGCGTGTCGAGGCGCGCGCGCGTCAGGGTGACCTCGGCGGCGGGCTGCGGCGCCGGGTACGTGTCGATGCGTCCCGCGCGGGCGGTGCCGCCCGCGAGCTCGACGAGGAGTGCGGTCGCGCGCCTCGATGCGTGCTCGGGCAGCTCCGCCGACAGGCCGCGCTCGAACCTCGATGAGGCCTCGGAGCGCAACGCCAGGCGGAACGACGTGCGGCGCACGCTGACCGGGTCGAAGCGCGCGGCCTCGAGCAGTACGCGCGTCGTCGAGGCGGTGACCTCGGTCGCCTCGCCGCCCATGACGCCGGCGAGCGCGATCGGGCCGCTGTCGTCGGTGATGAGCAGCGTGTCCGGCGTGAGCGCGCGATCCACGCCATCGAGCGTGCGCAGCGTCTCCCCCGCCCGCGCGAGGCGCACCGCGATGTTGCCTCGGACTTTGTCCGCGTCGAACGCGTGCAGCGGCTGGCCGAGCTCGAGCATGACGTAGTTGGTGATGTCGACGACGTTGCTGATCGGGCGCAGCCCCGCGGCGCGCAGCCGGTCCTGCATCCACTCCGGCGACGGCCCGACCGTCACTCCCTCGACGATCGTCGCGATGTAGCGCGCGCACAGCGCGGGGTCCTCGATCGTGACGTCGAGGCTGCCCGCGATCGGGGCGCCGCCCTCGACGTACGTCGTGTCGGGCTCGTGGATCGCGGTGCCGTTGCCGAGAATCGCTGCGATCTCGCGCGCGATGCCGACGAGGTTCATCGTGTCGGCGCGGTTCGGCCACACGTGCACGTCGAGGATCGTGTCGCCGAGGACGTCGGCAACGGGGATGCCGATGGGCGTGTCGGCGGGCAGCACGATGATGCCGTCGTGGCTCTGCGACAGGCCCAGCTCCATCTCGGAGAGCACCATGCCGGCCGACTCGACGCCGCGGATGGTGCCCTTCTTCAGGCGCGACGGCTTGCCGGTGTGGCCGTCGATGAGGTCCGCGCCCTCGCGGGCGAAGGCGATGCGCTGGCCCTCGGCGACGTTCGGCGCGCCGCAGACCACGCGCATCGGGGCGTCGCCGCCGAAGTCGACGGTGACGAGGCGCAGGCGGTCGGCGTCGGGGTGCGGCTCGACGCGCTGCACGTGCCCGACGCGCACGAGGTCGCGGTCCCACGCGCCGATGCGGTGGATGCCGTCGACCTCGGCGCTCGCCATCGTCAGGCGGTGCGCGAGGTCGTCGACGTCGAGGTCGCCGGGCAGGTCGACGTAGTCACGGAGCCACTTCAGTGAGACGAGCATGTGGGAAGGCCCTCACCCTGCCCTCTCCCGAAACCGGGCGAGGGTTCTGAATCCTGATCTGGCCCCCTCTCCCCGTTCGGGGAGAGGGCTGGGGTGAGGGCTTCCCCTCCCCCCTCTCGTCCTCGTCTAGAACTGCGCGAGGAAGCGCGGGTCGTTGCTGTAGAAGGCGCGGATGTCGGTGATGCCGTACTTCAGCATCGTCACGCGCTCCACGCCCATGCCGGCGGCGAAGCCGGTGTAGCGCTTCGGGTCGAAGCCGGCCGCCTCGATGATCTCGGGGTGGACCATGCCCGCGCCCATGATCTCGATCCAGCCGGAGCCTCGACAGACCGGGCAGGCGGGGTCGTTGCCGGGGCAGGCGAAGCAGTCCACGGACAGCTCGACGCCGGGCTCGACGAACGGGAAGTACGAGTTGCGCATGAGCACGCGGCGCTCGGGGCCGAACATCTGCCGCGCGAACTCCTGGAGCGTGCCCTTCAGGTTCGCCATCGACAGGCCCTCGTCCACGGCGAGGAGCTCGATCTGCTGCATCATCCACTCGTGCGTGGCGTCGGTGGCCTCGTAGCGGTAGCAGCGGCCCGGGACGGCGATGCGGATCGGCGGGTCGTGCGTCTCGATGAACCGGATCTGCATCGGGCTGGTGTGCGTGCGCAGCAGCATGGCCGGGTCGGTGGGCGACTCGCGTTCGAGCCAGAACGTGTCCCACATGTCGCGCGCGGGGTGGTGCTCCGGGATGCGCAGCCGCCCGAAGTTGTAGTCGTCCAGCTCGACCTCGGGGCCCTCGACGGTCGCGAAGCCGAGGCGCGCGAAGATGTCGAGGATCTCGCGCCGCACCTGCGTGACGGGGTGCAGCCGGCCGACGCCCATCGGGCGGCCCGGCAGGGTGACGTCGAGCGCCTCCATCGAGGCGAGCGCGCCGCGCCGCAGCTCCTCGCGACGGGCGTCGAGGGCGGCCTCGAGGGCCTGCTTCACGGTGTTGGCGGCCGCGCCGACCGCGCGCCGCTCATCCTCCGGCAGCGCGCCGAGCCCCCGCAGCACCGAGGTCAGCGTCCCCGACCGTCCGAGGACGCCGGTCCGCCACGCCTCGAGCGCGCTCTCATCCGCCGCCGCCGCCAGCCCGGCGCGGGCGTCCGCTTCCACCTCGGCGACCCTCTGTGCAGTCATGGCCGGAGTTTAGCGCGAGGCGGGGTTAGGGGGAGGCTACGTCACGGAGCTCGTCAAGTTACTATGCCGCAGGCGTTAGGCTCGGTGAATGAAGCAGAACAAACTATCGCTCGCGATCTGGTGGTTCACCGCGCCTTGGGCTTTGGTCCTGGCGGGACTCCTGATCAGCGCTGTATTCGTTGCGGTGCCCGTCCTCGCGGAAGCGGACGGCGGAAAGCGCGTGGGCGTGGGTTTGTCCGCGGCCAGCGACGTTGCCCCTTGGCTCCTTCTTTGGCTGCAAAACGTCTTCTTTGTTCAGACGCGCGGGATACTCTTCCGAAATCGACGGCGCAAGTCTTCGATCGAGATGTCGGCATCGCTGACAGCGATGTTCTCGTGCGATAAGCCGCCTCAGCAATCTGATCTTGTAGTGCGACTCCGAGAACGTTACGCGCACCATGGACTTCGCGTGATCGAAGACAAGGCACAAGCGGACGGTGGCATCGGGCGTCTCCACATGTTCTTGCCGCGTTTGGGTGAACGAATCGAGCTTGGCTCGAATCGGATCATAACGGGAGCCCCGAGTGATCTCGATGAACTGACCTCGATTACGTTGACGGTTCCCGCAGCGCGCCGAACGGTTGTAACGATCGAGCGCCTGATTGAAGACGGATTTTCGGAACTGGTTACCGTCCTTGAGCCGATGCTCGGTAGTCCCGACGGGCTCAGAATGGATGCACAGTTTGTTGCGATGCAGAACCCCTACTACGGGGTCGTCTTGCGCAGTGGAATCTCGTCAAGCGATGTCGCCGAGTTCCGAGCGAGGATCACACCGAGTGTTGCGGCGCGCTCTGAAGAAATCCTAATTGAGCGCGACGGAGTGCACCTCAGTGCAGCGAACGAACGAGATTTCAAACGGGGTTTCCGCCAGTACATCGGTTTCGAGGGGCCCGAGATAAATTCAGCGCACTAGCCGTACTGACGTCGCCAGTCCCGCTTCCAGGGACGCGCCACGCCAGCGAATTGTGTGCGCCAGATATCCCACGCTCGTTGTGCAGCGGCAAGTTCGCCGCCGGCGGTGGAATAGAGAACAAGCGACGCGGTGGAATAGGCCTCGACGGTTCCATTGCCGCTGTCGAATTGGATCATCTCGAACTCGCCGTTCGTAGTTTCCTCCATGTTCAGCGGTCGTCTTGCATCGCAGTTCCGTATGCGCGCACCTTCCGGCGTCGCGGATTCGTCGGATTGTTGATGCCATGTCCGGACACATCTGATCCGAGACGGACGTGTGAGGCCCTCATCGCGGACAGTGGAATGCAGAGCCGCGTGAGCTTCACTCCGTCGAACTTGTGGAGATTCGCTACGAAGTCCGGAATGTGATCCGTGGGGAATCGGATCATCACGAAGTTATTCGCGGACAGTACAGTGCCGCGCTGCAGCCGCTCGTAGGTCGAGTGCTCTTGGTTATCTACACGGATGAGCTGATCTTCGGGAACCCACATGGTGGCGTCGAGGATCTTGTCAAACGCTGCCGCTACCTCAAGGACGCCCCGGTCTTGATCTACCGGGCGAACGGTGAGAGGTCCGCGAGTCGTCGCCCGCTTGGGATCGAAGGAGAAGTCCTCCGTCGCATAGAAATGAAATCCAATTGGCATGAGGCACGCTCAATTCTCATTGCATCTGCAATATCGTACATCCAACGTGCTGTGTGCCCCCACAGGAGGCCTCGCCATGATCCGTGGGTACGTGCTCATCGAGACCGAGGTGGGGGCGACGCTGGCGGTCGGGGATGCGGTGCGCGCGATCCGGTCGGAGTACGGGACGATCGTGTCGGTGGACACGGTGACCGGACCGTATGACGTCATCGTCCTCGTCGAGGCGGCCGACCTCGACCTCCTCGGCAAGACGATCATGCACGAGGTGTCACCGGTGGCCGGGGTGCAGCGCACCACGACGTGCCTGTCGGTGAACCTCGCGTAGCCATCGCGCCGTCGAGGCGGTGCGCGCCGCCGTGCACCATCGCGGGGCGGCCCAGCCCCCTTCAAACAACCCGGGAGCCTCCGGAGCCCCACGCGGTAAACTCATCGCATGACGACCTCCTCCTCCGAACCGCGCAGCATCCTGCCCGCCGACATGATCTCCGTCGAGGAGGCGCGTGAGCGCATCCTGCGCGTGTTCGACGTGCTGCCGGCGGTGGAGCTGCCCCTCGACGAGGCGCTCGGGCTGGTGATCGCGCGCGACGTGGTCGCGGGGTTCAACATCCCGCCGATGGCGAACACCGGCATGGACGGCTACGCCGTGCGCGCCCTCGACACCGCGGGGGCGACGTTCGAGGCGCCTCGGATGCTGCGCGTCATCGGCTACCTGGCGGCGGGCGCCGTGTTCCCGCGCGCGGTCGAGCCGGGCGAGGCCGTGCGCATCATGACCGGCGCGCCGATGCCCCCCGGCGCGGACGCCGTCGTCCCGTTCGAGGAGACCGACGAGTACGACTGGACCACCGCCGACGCGGCGGTGCGCCCCGGCGACTGGCAGCAGGCGCCTCGCGAGGCTGTGCGCATCGACGTGGCGGCGCAGCCGGGCGCGAACGTGCGCGACGCCGGCGAGGACGTGCGCGCGGGCGAGCTGGTGCTGCCCGCGGGGACGGTGGTCGGGCCGGCGCAGGCGGGGCTGCTCGGCTCGGTCGGCATGGACCGCGTGCTGGTGCATCGACGGCCCGTCGTCGCCGTGCTGTCCACGGGCGACGAGCTGCTGCGCGCGGGCCAGCCGCTGACGCCCGGCAAGATCTACGACGCGAACACCTACTCGCTGGCCGCGCAGGTGCGCGCGTTCGGCGGCGTCCCGCGCATCCTCGACGTCGCGCTCGACACCGTCGAGGCGCTGACCGCGCGCATCCACGAGGGCATCGCGGACGCCGACCTGCTCGTCACGAGCGCGGGCGTCTCGCGCGGCGACTTCGACGTGGTGAAGACGGTGCTCGCCGCGGAGGGCGAGGTCGGCTTCTGGACGGTGAACATGCGCCCCGGCAAGCCGCTCGCCTTCGGCACGTTCGCCTCACCGCGGGCGAGCGGCGGGCGCGTGCCGCACCTGGGCCTGCCGGGCAACCCCGTCTCCGCGATGATGACCTTCGAGCTGTTCGGACGCGCCGCCATCTACAAGATGCTCGGCCGCCTCGAGCACGACGCCACCGCGTGGCGACGGCCCACCGTCCGCGCGACCGCGCTCGAGGCGATCAAGAACTCGGACGGCCGGCGCCTGTACGCGCGCTGCCTCGCCGAGCAGGACGCCGAGGGGCGCTGGACCGTGCGCCTCACCGGATCGCAGAGCAGCGGCGTGCTCACCTCGATGGCGCTCGCCAACGCGTACGCCATCTGCCCCGAGGGCGTCGAGGCGATCGCCGTCGGCGACACGTGCGAGGTGATGCTCGTGGACCGCGAGCTCCCGCCGAGCCCGCCCCGCGCAGCGTCGTAGCGCCGTCCTCGATGCCGCCCGTCCTGCGCATCGTCGGCCCGCCCGGCTCCGGCAAGACGCTGCTCATCGTCTCGCTCGTCGAGGCACTGCGGTCGCGCGGCCATCGCGTCGCCACCGTCGCGCCTCGACGCGGCGGCGCGACGCTGATCGTCCTGTCGAACGGCGGCCGCGTGACGATGGAGCGTGCACTCCCCGTCGAGGAGATCGCCACCGTCGTCGCCTCGATCGACCCGAGCGCGCACCTCGTCCTCGCCGAGGACTACGACACCCCCGGCACGCCCGCGATCGCGATTGCTCCGAGAGGCGCCCCGCGCGCCACCTCGACGCCGCCCGATGCACTGGCGACCGTCACCTCCGAGGACGTCGAAGCGACGTTCGCGCGCCATGGTCCCGGGGATGGGGGCCCCGGCGAGACGAACGGCCTCGTCGACCTCGTGGAGCGCGAGGTCCTCGGCGTCACGCGCGAGGAGGTCACAGCGCCGGTGCGTCGAGGGTGGTTTGGGCGGCTGCTGGGGAGGTGAGAGGGCCGTCACCCCAGCCCTCTCCCCGAACGGGGGAGGGGGCCAGATCAGGATTCAGGATTCAGGACTCAGAACCCTCTCCCGGTTTCGGGAGAGGGCAGGGTCAGGGCTCGGGCTAGATGACCGCTTCGAAGCCCTGGAACTCGTGGGTCGGGTGCTCCCAGCGGAAGGTCACGTCGGAGACGAGGGCGAGCGTGGGGCCCTCGCGGAGACGGTCGACGAACTGGCGGAGCGTGGACTCGTCGCCCTCGGCGACCACCTCGACGCGGCCGTCGGGGAGGTTCTTCGCGTAGCCGGTGATGCCGAGGCGCGTGCCCTCGTACGCGACGAACGCGCGATAGCCGACGCCCTGCACGCGCCCCTTCGCCAGTGCCACGATCTGCCGTTCGCGAGGGGGCATCGAGGTGCCTCGCCTATCCGCGCGCGAGCTGCTGGACGGTGCGCTGGACGAGGTCCTCGGGGATGTCGCCACGGACGGTGGTGCGACCGACGCCCTCGAGGAGCACGAAGCGCATCTGACCCTGCACGACCTTCTTGTCGCGCAGCATCGCCTCCAGCACCGCGCGCACGTTGATGCCCGGCGCGACCAGCGGCAGCCCGAACGAGCGCAGCAGATCGGCTTGCCGGTCCAGCACCGTGGGGTCGAGGATCCCCGACTCCACCGCGATGCGCCCCGCGCCCATCATGCCGATCGCGACGGCCTCGCCGTGCATGTACTCGGTGTAGCCGGTGGACTGCTCGATCGCGTGGCCGATCGTGTGGCCGTAGTTGAGGATCGCGCGCACGCCCTGCTCGTGCGGGTCGCTCGACACGATCAGCGCCTTCAGGTGCGACGAGCGCCCGATCACGTGCGCCATCAGCTCCGGGTCCGCGGTGCCCGAGGCGAGCTGGCTCGCGTTCGCCTCGAGCGTGTCGAGGAGGCCGGGGTCGAGGATGAACGCGTGCTTGATCACCTCGGCGAAGCCCTCGATGTGCATGCGGCGCGGGAGCGTCGAGAGCACGCTCACGTCCGAGAGCACCGCGACAGGCTGGTGGAACGCGCCGACGAGGTTCTTGCCCTCGGGCAGATCGACGGCGACCTTGCCGCCGATCGCCGCATCGTTCATCGCGAGCACGGAGGTCGGCAGCTGCACGAACGGCATGCCGCGCAGGTACGTCGCCGCGACGTACCCCGCGAGGTCGCCGACGACGCCGCCGCCCAGCGCGAGGATCACATCGCGGCGCTCGGCGCGCTCGGCGGCGAGCCAGCGATACAGCTCGTTCGCGGTGCGCTGCGTCTTCGACGCCTCGCCCGCGGGAATGACGTACGACGCGCCGGCGATGCCGCCACCGTCGAGGACACCGGCGACCATGCGGCCGTGCGCCTCCATGACGTTGGTGTCGGTGATCAGGAACACGCGCCGGCCGGCGAGGCCGATCTGCTGCAGGCGATCGGGCAGCCGTCGCAGCTCGCCCGGCGCGACCCAGATCGGGTAGCGCTCCTCGCCCGTGTCGACGAGCGCCGCGGGACCGCGCGCCGGCTCCGCGCTGCCGAGCCGCTCGAGGCGACGGGGGCGCGCCATCAGGTCGGCAGCGTCGCCGGCCCAGGCGCGGAGGATGCGCGTCACGGCCTCGTCGCGCGAGGTCTCGACCGCCTCGGGGCCGCCCATCACCGGCACCCACAGGTCGGCGTGGTTGTAGTAGGCGCGCCGGTCGCCATCGAGCTCGCGCAGGCGGCGCTCCGGGTCGGCGTCCGTCAGCGGGCGCTCCGGCTGGCCCTCGGACGGCAGTCGTCGCGCGATCTCGCTCGGCGTCGCGTCGAGGTAGACGATGAACCCGCGCTCGCCGAGGTTGCGACGGTTGCCGGCGGAGAGGATCGCGCCGCCGCCGGTCGCGATCACCGCGGGGACCTGCTTCGCCGCCTCCATCACCGCGAGCTCCTCGATGCGGCGGAACTCCGGCTCACCCCGCTCGACGATGATCTCCGCGGCGGTGCGGCCCTCGCGCTTGTGCACGATCTCGTCGGTGTCGAGGAACGACCAGCCGAGGCGCGCGGCGAGCGCCCCCCCCACGGTCGTCTTGCCGACGCCGGAGAGTCCGACCAGGACGATCTGCTGAGGCGCAGTGCGCGCGGGTTGCTGCGGCGGTCCGGACGATGCGGCTGTGCTCACGAGCGCGGCTCGCGCGGGCCGACGGTCGCGATGAAGCCCTCGAAGTTGCGGATGATCTCCTCGACGTGGTCGCCGCCGAACTTCTCGAGCATCGCCTCCGCGAGCACGATGGCGACCATCGCCTCGCCGATCACGCCGCCCGCGGGGACCACGGCGACGTCGGAACGCTCGTAGAACGAGGTCGTCTCCTCGCCTGTGAGCAGGTCGGCGGTGGGCATGCGCTGCGGGATCGTGGAGATCGGCTTGAGGAAGCCGCGCACGACGATGTCCTCGCCGTTCGTCATGCCCGCCTCGAGGCCGCCTGCGTGGTTGGTCGCGCGCTCCCACTTGCGCCGCTCCCAGGCCGAGGCGGGCAGGATCACGTCCTGCACCTGCGACCCGGGCGTCGAGGCAGCCGCGATGCCGTCGCCGATCTCGACCGCCTTGATCGCGTTGATCGACATGATCGCCTGTGCGAGGCGCCCGTCGAGCTTGCGGTCCCAGTGCACGTGGCTGCCGAGGCCGAACGGCACGCCCGAGGCGCGCACCTCGAAGATGCCACCGACCGTGTCGAGGGCCTCACGGGTGCGGTCCACCTCGTCGATCATCGCCTGCTCGACGCTCTTGTCGGCGACGCGCATCGGTGAGGCGTCGACGGCGTCCCAGTCGATGCGCGCCGGGACGTTCGCGCGGATCGGGCCGACGGTCAGGGTGTGCGAGTGCACGGTGATCCCGATCGTGCGGATCAGCGCGCGCGCGATCGCGCCGACGGCGACGCGTGCCGTCGTCTCACGTGCGCTCGACCGCTCGAGGATCGGGCGGACGTCGTCGAAGCCGTACTTCTGCGTGCCCGCGAGGTCGGCGTGGCCGGGGCGGAGCAGCGTCACGCGCTCGACCTCCTCGTCCACCGGCTCGGTCGACATGCGGACGCGCCAGCCCTGGTTCTCGAAGTCGCGGTTGATGATCGTCATCGCGATCGGGGAGCCCATCGTCTTGCCGTGGCGCACGCCGGAGAGCAGCTCCGCGCGGTCGGTCTCGATCTGCTGGCGGCGGCCGCGGCCGTAGCCGCCCTGCCGTCGCGAGAGGTCGGCGGCGATGATGTCCTCGCTCATCACGAGGCCGGCGGGGACGCCCTCGACGATCGTCGCGAGGCCCTTGCCGTGCGACTCGCCTGCGGTCAGCCAGCGGAATGCGGTCATGAGCGGCGCTCCCGGATCGTGCGCTCGGCGGCGCGTATTGCAGCTGCTGGATCGACGAGGCCGTCGGACGGGCCCTCGACACGGTCGCCGGGGCTGATCAACGCATCGACGGACGGGTCGACTGGCGCGCCCGGCGTCGCCTCCCGCGTGTCCCACTCTGCGAGCATCGAGGCGGCGTCCGTCCCGAGGCTCCAGTCCGACCACGAGGCGTGCTCGCGTGTCGCACGCGTGGTGAGCAGGCACGGCGTCGTCACGCTGCCGTCGGCGGAACGGTACTCCGTGTGCACGTCCACCTGCACGGCGTCGAAGGAGACGTAGGGCACCTCGTACAGCAGGCGCTCCACCATGCGGACGGCCGCGCGGCGCGCCACCTCCTGCGCCGTGCCGACCTCGACACGCTGGCCCTGCACGACGCGCACGTCCGGCTCGGCGAGCAGCGACACGCGCGCACGGTCGCAGTCCGCGGCGATCAGCGCGGCGGTGTGCATCGCGCGCCAGTCGGCGGGCGCGAGCCCTCGAGGCGGCCGCGCGTTGCGCCAGCCGTCGAACGTCTCGCCCATCAGCCGGTCGAGCGCGACGAGGTCGCCGGCGGCGATCACGCGCCGCCACTGGCGCGCGGCGAAGCGGGCCTGGAACACCATGAACCCGACCACCACGAAGATGACGAGGCAGACGACGATCCCGAAGCCGAGGCCCATCCGCGTGCTCCCTCGCGCCGCTCGGACGCGCCTCCAGTGTCGGTTGCAGCGGCGCACCCGTCGAGGGCGCACGAGTTAACGGTCGGCGCGAGGCGCGAGTCCTGCGAGGTGTCCGCTCTGCTGGGGGCGTGGGGGCGTCAGCCCCCACATCTCGTCTCTGAACCCCTCCCGCGCCGGGAGGGGCAGGGGTGGGCCGCCCCGCTCGGCACCTCGGCGGGAACTCGCTGTCCGCCTACCCGCGCTCGGCGAGCGCCTGCCGGGCCGCCTTCACCATCACCTCGATCGGCGGGTCCGCGCCCAGCCAGAGGCGGAACGCCTCCGCGCCCTGGTGGATCAGCATCATCAGCCCGCCGACCGTGGTCGCCCCCGCCGCCGAGGCCGCACGCAGGAACGGCGTCTCCTCGGGCACGTAGACGAGGTCGAACGCGACCTGCCCCGGCGAGAACAGCTCCGCCGGGACGGGCGTCCCCGACTCGTCCGGGCCGTGCGCCATGCCGACCGAGGTGGACTGGATCACGATGCGCGCCCCGCTGACCGCCTGCCGGAACGTCGCGTCCTGCACGTCCAGCGGCGCGTACCGCATGTCGAGGTCGGGGCCGCCGACCTCGACGAGCGCGTGGCCGTTGGCGGCGGTGCGGTTGGCGATCGTCAGGCGAGCCGCGCCCGCCATGCGCATCGCCACGACGACGGCGCGTGCCGCGCCGCCCGCGCCGATCAGGACCACGTCCGCGCCGCGCGCCTCGACGCCGGCCTCGCGCAGGGCGCCGGTGATGCCGGCGACGTCGGTGTTCGTCGCGTGCAGCAGGCCATCGCGGTTCACGATGGTGTTCAACGCGCCGACGCGCTCCACCATCGCGTCCGGGCGGTCGATGTAGCGCATCGCGGCGACCTTGTGCGGCACGGTCACGTTCCCGCCGAGGAGGTCGCCCGAGCGGAAGCGCTCGATGTGCGCGGCCAGCTGCTCCGGCGGCGTGTCCCACGCCTCGTACCGCGCGTCGATGCCCAGCGCGTCGAGGGCGGCCTGCTGGAACCTCGGCGAGATCGAGTGCGCGACCGGGTGGCCGAGCAGCGCGATCGTGCGTGGCGCTCGAGTCATCGCTAGTTGCCCTTTCCGCAGGAGGATGCGCTGAACCGCTCGACGTTCGCGTTGTGCTCGGCGAGCGTCGCGGCGAACAGGTGCGTGCCGTCGCACGCCGGCGACGCGACGAAGTAGAGGTACGGCACGCCGGCGGGATTGACGACGGCCTTGATCGACTCGACGCCCGGGTTCGCGATCGGGCCGGGCGGCAGTCCCTGGTTGAGGTATGTGTTGTACGGCGACGGCAGCACGAGGTCCGCGGTCGTCAGCGCGCGCTTCCAGTAGCCGAACCGCTCCACGTTGCCCGGCACGCGCGAGACGACGAACTGCACCGTCGGGTCGGCCTGGAGCGGCACGCCCTGCGTCAGGCGGTTGATGAACACCGCCGCGATCAGCGGGCGCTCCGTCGCGGAGGCAGCCTCGCGCTCCACGATCGAGGCCAGCGTCACGACCTGGTGGAGCGTCATGCCGCGCGTGCGGCCGGCGGCGATCATCTCCGGCGTGACTTGCTTGCCGAAGGCGTCGAGCATCGACTGCACGAGGCCGCCCGCGGTCGTCTTCTCGTCGTAGGCATAGGTCGCCGGCATCAGGTAGCCGAGGAGGCTCGCCCCATCGGGGCGGCTGTCGAGGAACGGCGCGGTGCGTGGCTGGCCGAGCGCGACCTCCCAGTCCGCGACGCTGAGGATGCCCTCCTTCTGAAGCGTCTCGCCGATCTCCTCGTTGCGGAGGCCCTCGCGGAACGTGATCACCTGCGGGCGGTTCGGGCCGTCGGCGAGCACGCGCAGGATCTCGGCCGGGGGCATGTTCGCGGTGAGCCGGTAGCGGCCCGCCTGCAGCTTCGAGGATAGCCCGGCGAGGTCGAGGAGCGCGCGCAGCGCCTTGCCGTCGCGCGCGACGCCGGCCTTCTCCAGCTGCTCGATGATCTCCTCGGCGCTGGAGCCCTCGCGCAGGTCGATCGTGGAGGTGCCGCTCGCGGGGACGACGCTGGCCGGGGCGGCCAGCGCGCGCACGTTGGCGGCGAGGGTGCGCGGTACGTTGCTCAGCAGGAACGCGAGCCCCAGCGCCACCAGCAGCGTGTACGCGGCGAGCATCAGCATCACGCGCCGGCGGCGCGCGTCACGCGTCGACATCGCCCGCGCTCTCTCGACGCGCCGCGGCATGCCGCCGGGCGAGGAACTGCTCGAGGATCAGCACCGCGGCGAGGTCGTCCGCCGGGCGGCGCGGGCCACGACCATCACCGGCATGTTCGCTAGCGAGGCGCTCCGCTTCGACCGAGGTGTATCGCTCATCCTCATACTCTACCGGGAGGCCGAGGCTGCGTTCGATCCGCTGGCCGAGCCGCCGCGCACGCTGCGCCGACTCCTCCTCGAGGCCGCGCGGCGTGAGTGCCAGCCCGATCACGATGCCCTCGACGCTGTCGCGTGCTGCGATCGTGCGGATCGCGGGGAACGCGACGGCGGCCGGGACGACCTCGAGCGGGACGACGACACGTTCATCGGGGTCGCAGATGGCGAGCCCGACGCGCGCACCGCCGGTGTCGACGCCGAGCCACCTCATCGACGCACCGGGGTCGGCCGTCGAGGCACGTGCGTCAGGATGAGAGGCGGCTCCGCGCCGCCTCGAGGGCCGCGGCGAGCGCCTCGTCGATCTTCGACGCGTCGCGACCGCCGGCCTGCGCGATCTGCGGGCGTCCGCCGCCGCCGCCCCCGGCGATGCCCGCGGCGATCTTCACCACGTCGGCGGCGCTCAGGCCGCGCGCGACCACGTCGTCCGTCGCCGCGACGATGAACGAGGGCCGCCCGTCGATGTCCGCCGCGAGCGCGATGAACGCGGAGCCGAGGCGGTCGCGCAGCCGGTCGACCATCGGGCGGAGGGCGTCGGCAGACTCGGCCTGCACGCGCGCCACGAGCACCTTCACCCCGCCAATGTCCTCGGCGGCGTCGGCGATGCTGTCCGCCGTGCCCGCCGAGGCACGCCGCTCGGCGTCCTCGAGGCGGCGTCGCTCGACGGCGAGCTGTTCCTCCAGCGCGGCGATGCGCTCCACGACCTGCGCGGGCGGCGTGCGGAAGCGCCGCGCGAGCGCGTTCACCATGCCGGTGCGGTCCTCGACGTGCCGCTCCGCCTCGACGCCGGTCAGCGCCTCGATGCGGCGCAGGCCGGCGCCGATGCTCTGGTCCGAGACGATCAGGAGCATGCCGACCTGTCCCGTCGAGCGCAGGTGGATGCCGCCGCACAGCTCGCGGCTGTAGCAGTCCATCGTGTGGCCGCCCGGCGCGTGCCCGCGCGAGTCGCAGTACTCGACCATCCGCACGCGCGCGGTGTAGCGGTCCTCGAAGAACGCGATCGCGCCGCGCTCGATCGCCTCGTCGTACTCCAGCTCGAACGTCGCGCTCTCGATGTCCGCGCGCACCTTCGTGTTCACGATGCGCTGGATCTCGGTGAGCTGATCCTCGGACGGCGCCTCGGGGTGGGTGTAATCGAAGCGCAGGCGGTCCGGCCCGACGTACGAGCCGGCCTGTCGCACGTGGGTGCCGAGGACGCTGCGCAGCGCCGCGTGCAACAGGTGCGTGCCGGTGTGGTTGCGCGCCGTGTCCTGCCGTCGCGCCTCGTCGACGCGCCCGGTCACCGGCGCGCCGAGCGCGATGCTCCCGGCAACCACGCGGCCGATGTGCACGACCGACTCGCCGTAGCGGTGCGTGTCCTCGACGGCGAAGCGGCCCGTCGCCGCCTCGATCGTGCCCTGATCGCCGACCTGGCCGCCGCCTTCGGGGTAGAACGGCGTCGAGGTGAGCACGATCTCGCCCGCCTCGCCCTCGGACAGCGCGTCGACAGGCCCGCCCGCCGCGCCGACGAGGTGCGCGACGGTCGTCTGCGCCTCGATCGTGTCGTAGCCGACGAACTCGCTCGGCGCGACGATCGCGGCGTAGCGCTGCGCGCGCGTGTCCTGCTCGCCGCCGAACGCCTCGTCGCCCTTCGACCGCTCGCGCTGCGCGTCCATCTCCGCGTCGAAGCCGGCGCGGTCCACCTCGTACCCGAGGCCCTGCGCGACCTCCAGCGTCAGCTCCGGGGGCAGGCCGTGCGTGTCGTACAGCGTGAACATGTCACGGCCGGGGATGCGCTTCGTCGAGGCCTCGCGCGTCACGACCTCCTCGAGCAGCGCGAGCCCGCGGTCGAGGGTCGCCTGGAAGCGCGCCTCCTCGAGGCGTGCGATGCGGCAGATGAAGTCACGCTGCTCGCCGAGCTGCGGGTGCGCCGCCATCGAGTGGTCGATCGCGGCGTCCACGACGCGCTCGAGGAACGGCTCGCGCACGCCGAGGCGGTGGCCGAAGTAGACGGCGCGTCGCAGCAGACGGCGCAGCACGTAGCCGCGTCCCTCGTTGCTCGGCAGCACGCCGTCGGTGACGAGGAATGCGAGGGCGCGCGAGTGCTCCGTGATCGCGCGGAGCGCACGAGCGGTCTCGGGCTGCTCGTCGGGGTCGTAGACGCGGCCGGTCACGCGCTCAGCGGCGGCGAGGACGCCGCGCAGCTCGTCCGTCTCGTACACGGCGCGCACGCCCTGCACCACGGACGCGAGCCGCTCGAGGCCCGCGCCGGTGTCGATGTTCGCCGCGGGGAGGTCGGTCTGCGAGCCGTCCTCCTCGCGGTAGTACGACATGAAGACGAGGTTCCAGATCTCCAGGAACCGTCCGCACCCGATGTCCGGGTGGCACGTGCCGCGCTCGCAGTCGGCGCAGCCCGGCGTCAGGCCCCAGTCGTAGTGCATCTCGGAGCAGGGGCCCATCGGCCCGGTGTCGCCCGGCGGGCCCCACCAGTTGCCCTGCGCGGCGGTGTAGCGCAGCAGGCGCTCCGGCGGGACGCCGAGGCTGCTCCAGATCGCGGCCGCCTCGTCGTCGTCGGTGAACACCGTGGCCCAGAGCCTGTCCTTCGGGATGCCGAGGACGTCCGTGAGGAACTCCCACGCCCAGGGGATGACCTCCGGCTTGAAGTAGTCGCCCACGGAGAAGTTGCCGAGCATCTCGAACAGCGTCAGGTGGTTCTCGTCGCCCACCTCCTCGACGTCGGTGGTGCGGAAGCAGCGCTGGATCGAGGTGAGGCGGCGGGCCGGCGGCTCCTCCAGGCCCATGAAGTAGGGCTTGAACTGCACCATCCCGGCGGTCGTGAAGAGGAGCGTCGGATCGCCGTGGGGCACGAGGGAGGACGAGGGGATGCGGCGGTGCCCGCGAGCCTCGAAGTACGCCTGGAAGGCTCGCCGCAGCTCGTCGATGGTCACGGGTGTGCGCTCGCTTCCGGAACGTCGGCTGCTGTCGGCTCGCTGGAGGTCGGCTGAGGGGCGAGTGTAGAATGGCCCCTACAGCCGGTCAATTTCAGACCGCACGGCACCCCGACGCGTGGGACGGCGCGTACCGCGATGACCAGCCGCACGCCGAGGGCCACCATCACCTCCGCGCCCAAGACGACCGCCGTCACCTCCCTTGCGGGGTGGACGGCGCTGGTGCTCGCGCCCGGCGATGCCGTCGCGATGCAGTCCTCGACGCCCGCCGTGCTGCACCCGGTCGCCGGCGTGCCGATGGTGCGTCTCGTCTGCGACCTCCTGCGCGAGGCCGGCTGCCCGCGCATCCTCGTCGTCTCGGGCACGGACCCCGCCACGCTCGTCGCCGCCGCCGGTGAGGGCGTCGAGGTCATCGACGCGCGCGACGCCGAGGGCTCCGCGAACGCCGCGCTCCGCTCTCGCGCCGCGGCGAGCGGCGACGGTCCCGTGATGATCCTGCGCGCCGACATGCCGCTGATCAGCACGCGCACGCTCCGCGAGCTGGCGGGGCGCCACCTCGACGCCGGCCGCACGCTCACCTTCCTCACGGCGTACCTCACCGACCCGCACGGCTTCGGTCGCATCCTCCGCCGCAACGGCGAGGTGCAGGGCATCGTCCGCGAGCGCGACCTGACGGGCGCGATGCGCGGCCAGCCCGAGGTCAACGCCGGCCTGTACGCCGCCGACGCCGCGTGGCTCTGGGACACGCTCGCGCTGCTCGAGCCGAACGCCAGCACCGACTCGCTCGGCGACCTCGTGGCGCACGCGGTCGCGCGCGGCGGCGTCGAGGCGTTCCAGGTCGCCGAGGCGATCGAGGTCGCGCAGATCGGCGATCGCATGCAGCTGGCGCACGCCGACCGGACCCTGCGCGATCGCATCCGCGAGCGCCTGATGCGCGACGGCGTGACGCTGATGGACCCGCCGACGATCTACGTCGACGCCGGCGTGACCATCGAGGCGGACACGGTGCTGCTGCCGGGCACGCACATCACCGGCGCGACCACCATCGCCGGGGGCTGCCGCATCGGCCCGAACGCGATCCTGCACGACATGACGATCGGCGCTGGCTGCACTATCGGCGGCTCCACCCTCGAGGGTTCCGTGCTGCGCGAGGGCGTGACCGTCGGGCCGTATTGCCACGTGCGCCCCGGCTCCACGCTGGAGCGGGACGTCCACCTCGGCAACTACGCCGAGGTGAAGGCGTCGCGCGTGGGCGAGCGCACCGCCGTCGGTCACTTCTCGTACATCGGCGATGCCGAGGTCGGCGCCGACGTGAACGTGGGCGCCGGATCGATCACCGCGAACTACGACGGCGTGAACAAGCACCGCACGGTGATCGGCGACGGCGTGCACCTCGGCAGCGACACGGTGATGGTCGCGCCGGTGAGCCTCGGCGCCGGGGCGCGCACCGGCGCGGGCGCCGTGGTCGTGGACGACGTGCCGGCCGGCGCGACCGTGGTCGGCGTCCCGGCGCGCGTGATCGGCACCACCAGATCGATGGCCGAAGGAGGCGATCCGGCGTAGCGACCGCGCTGCCTGCCGGTGCTTTTGGATACGATCCTCATCTGCACCGTCCTCCTCGTCGCCGGTCTCGTGCTGCTGGTCGTGCTGACCGCCGCCGAGGCCGCATCGATTGACCTCGTCCGCCGTCGCGTCGTCCGCGACGGCACACTGTCCGGGCTGCTGCGCGACTACACCTCGGAGCGCCAGCAGCTCACGCGCGCGCTGCGCACGGGCCTCACCGCGGCGACGATCCTCGCGATGGTCGCCACGGCCGGCATCGTCACCGGCAACGTCACGGTCGAGGACGTCGCGGGGGCGGTGATCCTGCTCGCGACGATCGGCATGCTGCGCGCGGCGGCACGACGGGCCGCGCGCACGGAGATGCTCGCGGCGGCCCTCGACCCGCCGGTGCGCGTCCTGCAGGCGGTCTTCACGCCGATCGCGATCCTCTTCGGGCTGCCCGTGACGGTGACGTTGCGCGCGCTCGGCTATCGCGGGCCGATCGACCAGATCGACCCCGCCGAGGAGCTGATCGGGCTGCTCGAGGCGACCGACCAGGACGACGACAAGATGGTGGAGGAGCGCCGCATGATGCGCGCCGTCCTCCAGCTGTCGGAGCACACCGCGCGCGAGCTGATGACCCCGCGCACGGACGTCACGGCGCTGTCCTCGGAGGCCAGCTTCGCCGACGCGATGCGCCTCGCCGCGACCTCCGGCTTCAGCCGCATCCCGCTGTACGAGGAGTCGCTGGACCGCGTGGTCGGCGTCGTCTACGCGAAGGACCTGCTGGGCTACGTCTCCGGCGGCGACGCCCTGCCGCGCCTCGCGGACCTCGCGCGTCCGCCGTACCTCGTGCCGGAGACGCGCCGCGCCGACGAGCTGCTGACGGATCTGCGCCGCGCGCGCGTCCACCTCGCGATCGTCGTGGACGAGTACGGCGGGACGGCCGGCGTGATCACCGTCGAGGACCTGCTCGAGGAGATCGTCGGCGAGATCAACGACGAGTACGACACGCCGGCTGCCGAGGTCGAGCAGCTCTCCCCGGTCGAGGCGATCGTGGACGGCAGCCTCACCATCGACGAGTTGAACGAGCTGTTCGAGTCGGAGCTGGTCGCGGACGACTTCGACACCGTCGGCGGCCTCATCGTCACCTCGCTCGGCCGTCTCGCCGTCCCGGGCGACGAGGTCGTCGCGCGCGCGATGGAGCCCGACGGCGACGCCGACGAGGTGCCGCACCTGGAGCTGCGCGTGCTCACGATCCTCGGCCGGCGCGTGAAGCGCGTGCGCGTGCTGCGCCGCCCGCCCGGCACCGCCGTGAACAGCGCCGCCGTCGAGGCGATCTAGGCCGCATCTGGCACAGGGTTGCGGCGCGCCCTACCCTGCGCCGGTGATCGACCAGTCGCCCGCCGACCTGCGCTATCGCGTCGCCCTGCACCGGGTCCACCGGCTCGGGAGCATGCGCTTCGGCATGCTCGACCGCTTCTTCCCCGACATGGAGCACGCGTGGCGCGCCGGGAGCAGCGACCTCGCCGCCGCGGGCCTCGACGCCCGCACGACGACCGAGGTGCTCCGGGCGCAGGAGGAGATCGACCCGGACGCCGAGATGGAGCGACTGGAGCAGGCGGGCGTCACGGCGCTCGCCGCGAGTGACTCGCGGTACCCGGGCCGCCTCGGCGAGATCGACGACGCGCCGCCGCTACTTTATGTCCGAGGCGCGTGGCGGCCCGAGGACGAGTGGAGCGTCGCCGTCGTCGGCACCCGCCGCGCGACCGCCTACGGTCGCCAGGCGACGGCCGAGCTGTCGAGGGGCCTCGCCGCCGCCGGGATCACCGTCGTCTCCGGCCTCGCGCGGGGTGTCGACACGATCGCGCACCGCACCACGCTCGACACCGGCGGGCGCACGGCGGCGGCACTCGCGAACGGGCTGGACACGATCTATCCGCCGGAGAACCGACGCCTCGCCGACGAGATCGCCGAGCGTGGCGCGCTCATGACGGACTACCCGCTGGGGACGAAGCCGCGCGCCGACTTCTTTCCTCGACGCAACCGGATTCTTTCCGGCGTGTCGCTGGGCACGCTGGTGATCGAGGGCGACTTCAAGTCCGGCGCGATGATCACCGCGCGCTTCGCCACGGAGCAGAACCGCGAGCTGTTCGCCGTCCCCGGCTCGATCTTCTCGCCACAGTCGCGAGGCCCGCTCGGGCTGATCAAGGACGGCGCGACCCCCGTCTCCTCCGCCGACGACATCCTCGAGGCGCTCAATCTCACGCAGATCGGGGCGCAGATGGACTTCGGCCGCGCCGCCCCGCCGGACAGCGACGACGAGCGCGCGCTGATGAGCGTGTTAACGCGCGAGCCGCAGCACGTCGATATCGTCGCCCGGAGGAGCGGTTTGGCACCCTCCATTGCGTCCGGTACGCTCGCTCTTCTTGAATTGAAGGGTCTCGTCCGCGATCTGGGCGGGATGCAGTTCGTTCGGGTGCGGGAAGAGAGCGCCGAGTATGGCGCTCCGATTGAACCCGCCCGCACCGACGGGACACGATGATGACGACCGACACGCCTGCGGCCCCACGCCGCCGCGCCGCCAAAAGCACGACCCCCGGCGGGCCGGTGCGTCGCCTCGTGATCGTCGAGTCGCCCGCGAAGGCGCGCACCATCTCGCAGTACCTCGGCCCCGACTACGTCGTGGAGTCCTCGATCGGACACATCCGGGACCTGCCGTCCTCGGCGGCGCAGATCCCGAAGGAATACAAGAAGGAGCCCTGGGCGCGCCTCGGCGTGAACATCGAGGCGAACTTCGAGCCGCTCTACGTCGTCCCACCGGACAAGGCGGAGCAGGTGAAGAAGCTGCGGGCCCTGATGAAGGACGCCGACGAGCTCTACCTCGCGACCGATGAGGACCGCGAGGGCGAGGCGATCGCGTGGCACCTGCTCCAGGTGCTGAAGCCGAACGTCCCCGTCCGCCGCATGGTGTTCCACGAGATCACCCGCGCGGCCATCGAGACGGCGATCGCGAACCCCCGCGAAGTGGACTTCGACCTCGTCCGCGCGCAGGAGGCCCGGCGCATCCTCGACCGGCTGTACGGCTACGAGATCTCGCCGGTGCTGTGGAAGAAGGTCGCGCCGAGGCTCTCGGCGGGCCGCGTGCAGTCCGTCGCCGTGCGCCTGATCGTCGACCGCGAGCGCGCCCGCATGCGCTTCAACTCCGCCTCGTACTGGGACGTGGACGCCACGCTCGCCACGCGCGAGCGGAGCGACGGCGACACGACCGTCGGCGCGCACCTCGTCGAGCTGGGCGGCCGCCGCGTCGCCAGCGGACGCGACTTCGACCCCGAGACCGGCAGGCTCACCTCGACCGAGGCGCAGGGCGCGCGGCTGCTCGACCAGACCGCCGCCGAGTCGCTGGCGGAGCGCCTGCGCGCCTCGACGTTCGCGGTCGCCGATGTCACCGAGCGCCCGTTCACGCAGCGCCCGCCCGCGCCGTTCATCACCTCCACGATCCAGCAGGAGGCGGCGCGCAAGCTCCGCTACACCGCTCAGCGGACGATGCAGGTGGCGCAGCGGCTGTACGAGAACGGCTACATCACCTACATGCGAACGGACAGCACGAACCTGTCGCAGCAGGCGCTGGACGCCGCGCGCCGACAGGCCGCCTCGCTGTACGGCGACGACTACGTGCCGGCGGAGCCTCGACGCTACGCGAGCGGCAAGGCGGCGCAGGAGGCGCACGAGGCGATCCGCCCCGCGGGCGACATCTTCCGCACGCCGGAGAGCCTGCGCGGCGAGCTCGATGCCGACGCGATCCGGCTGTACGACCTCGTGTGGAAGCGCACGGTCGCCTCGCAGATGAAGGACGCCTCCGGGTTGCGCACGCAGGTCCGCCTCACCGCCGACGCCGGCCCGGACGGCGTGGCCGCGTTCCAGACCGCCGGCAAGGTCATCACCTTCCCCGGCTTCCTCCGCGCGTACGTCGAGGGCTCCGACGACCCGGACGCGGAACTCGAGGACCAGGAGCGCATCCTCCCGCCGCTGCGTGTCGGCCAGGAACTCGACGCGCGCGGCCTGGAGGCGAAGGGTCACGAGACGCAGCCCCCCGCCCGCTGGACCGAGGCCTCGCTCATCCGCGAGCTCGAGGAGCGCGGCATCGGCCGCCCGTCCACGTACGCCTCGATCCTCCAGACGATCCAGGACCGCGGCTACGTGTGGAAGCGCGGCAGCGCGCTCGTGCCCACGTTCGTCGCGTTCGCGGTGGTGAACCTCCTGGAGCAGCACTTCCCCGACCTCGTGGACCTCGGGTTCACAGCGCGGATGGAGGAGCGCCTCGACGAGATCGCGGACGGCGAGCGCGACCCGAAGCCGTGGCTGCGCGCGCTCTACTTCGGCGACCCCGGCGCGCCGCCGACCGAGCCGCTGGCGCACGACGGCCTGCACGCGACGATCGACAAGGGCTGGGAGGCGATCGACGCCCGCGCCGTGTCGTCGGTCGCGATCGGCAAGAACGACGAGGGCCGCGAGATCTCCGTGCGCGTTGGCCGCTACGGCCCTTACGTGCAGATGGGCGACGACGCCGAGCGCGCCTCGATCCCCGAGAGCCTCGCGCCCGACGAGGTGACCGTCGAGGACGCCATCCGGCTGCTGCAGGAGGAGCGCCTCGGCGACCGCGTGCTGGGCATCGATCCGCAAACCAACATGCCGATCTACCTGAAGACCGGCCGCTACGGCCCCTACGTCCAGCTGGGCGAGGACCCCGAGCCAAAGAGCAAGGACAAGCCGCGCCGCGCCTCCATGTGGGAAGACATGTCGATGGAGACGCTGTCCCTCGACGACGCGCTGATGCTGCTCTCGTTCCCGAAGGTGCTGGGCGCGCACCCGGACACGGGCGAGCCGGTGACGGCGCAGGACGGCCCCAACGGCCCGTACGTCCGCTCCGGCAAGGACAGCCGCAGCATCGAGGGCGGCCACTTCGCGATGAAGACGTTGACCCTCGACGAGGCGGTCAAGCTGCTCGCGCAGCCGCGCCAGTTCGGCCGCCGCGTCGCGCAGAGCGTCCTCGCTGAGCTGGGCGAGCACCCCGACAGCAAGGCGGCGATCACGATCCGCACCGGCAAGTTCGGCCCGTACGTCACCGATGGCGTCGTCAACGCCTCGCTGCCGCGCGGCCGCGAGCCGAAGACGCTGACGCTGCAGGACGGCATCGACCTCCTCGCCGCGCGCGAGGAGAAGCTGCGCTCGGAGGGCAAGGACCCCCGCGCCCCCAAGCCGGCGAGCAAGCGCGTCCCCGCCCGCCGCGCCACGAAGTCCTCGCGCACCACCACCTCGAGGACGCGGCGGGCGAGTTAGCTGCTACGGGCGGACGATATCGACAATCGTCCCGCCAACGTCCAGCGATCGCAGCACGCCCTGACGATCGAGAACGACGTATGAGTCATTGCGACTCAACATCACTCCGCTCGCATCCGGAGCCCATCCGATCAGACGCGCCTCGGATAACTCGTAGGCTGCTGTGAACGCGAACTTGGTGTCGAAGAATACGACCGAATGGCCCGGTCGACCGCTGGCAGGACGACTCGGTGGCCCTGTGAGCACCGCGATTTCTCCATTGGGCGACCAAGCGCACTGCAAGACCTCTTTGCCATAGAGATCGTCAGGCGCCCGGCCCGACGGCCAGGCCAAGCTCTGGGTCGTTTCGGTCGCGAGATCACCGACGGCAATGATGGTCATCGGGCCGCCGTATGAGCTGAAGGTTCCGCACACACGAGATCCTGCAGGTTCCCACCCTAGGCCAGAATCGATCATGCCTTTCGCGCCGATCATGTTTGTCTTCAGATTGAGGATTCGTGCGAATCCGCCCTCGTACGCCTGCACCTTCACAAGCACGAACACGCCATCGGCCGACACACCAATCGGAACATAGCGAGTGCATCGCACCGGGACGGAGCAAGGTGTATTCGGCAGCGCGAGCCGATCGCTCAGCATCGGCCCCTCGAGGACATGGATGCCATCGGTTCCCGCGTACGCGAACCCGCCGTTCGGCATCCTGATGCCGGCGCCGGGCGCGCTCGTCGCCGGAGCGGACGGGGCCTGCTGAGAGCGCACGAACAACGAGGTCGGACCGCCGGGTGCTGGCGGCGAGACCGCGAAGGCGTGGTTTATTCCAGCCGCGTCGATTTGATAGCCGAGGTAGCGCGCCCCCGTTGGCACCGCCGCTTGCAGTTGCGTATTGCTCGGTTGATCTAACGAGACGGACCAGAGCTCGTTCCCACGGCGCACAAGAAACGTACCGGACGGTCGCGCCACTCCCTGCAAGAGTGGCAGCGGAGGATCAGGCGCCGGGTGTGGCGTGGGGGTTGCTGGTGGCGGCGGAGCAGGCGTAGGTGTGGCCGTCGGAGTCGCTGTCGATGATGACGTAGTTGCCTGGGTCGCGACAGTCGTCGGGGTGGGCGGCGGGCGATCGCACGCGACCGCAACAAGCGCCACCATCACGCCCGCAGAGAGTAGTGCTCGTGCCTTCACGTCCCGCATCATACGGGGCAGCCGCTATACTGTTTATGTCCACCTCGGGCGGGGATGTCCGAGGATCATCGATGCCACGCACTGCTGCTCGCGCCAAGGCTGAACCTGCGCCCCTGCCCGAGATCGAGGCGGCTGCCAGCGCGGCGCTCGAGGCGTACCTCGGACACCTCGCTAACGTGCGGCGGCGGTCTGAGCACACGATCCGCAACTACCGGACAGACCTCGAGGACTTCCTGCGCTTCCTCGCGCCGAAGAGCATCGCGTTCGACGCGGCGGGACGCTCCACGGGGCGCGCGTACCTCTCCCACCTCCAGGACGACGAGGTGGCCGAGGGCTCGATCCGGCGGCGCGCGACCACCATCCGAGGCTTCTACGGCTGGCTCGACGCGAACGGCGTGACGCTGTGTGCGCGGCCCGGTGACTCCATGCTGCGGCTGCGCTACCCGAAGAAGGGGCGGCACCTCCCCCACTTCCTCGACGTCGAGGAAGCCGAGCGGCTGGTCGCCGCGCCCGACGCCGAGACAGTCGGGGGGATGCGCGACCGCGCGATCCTCGAGCTGCTGTGGGGGGCGGGGCTGCGTGTCAGCGAGGCGAGCGACATCGACGTGCGCGACCTCGACCTGACGAACCTCCAGGTGCGCGTGACCGGCAAGGGCGACAAGACGCGCATCTCGCTGTTCGGCGAGCCGGCACGCGTCGCGCTTCGCGCGTACCTCGAGGATGCGCGGCCGCACCTCGCCGCCGGGGCGCAGACGGCGCTGTTCCTCAACCGCTCCGGGGGGCGGCTGACGGCGCGCTCGATCCAGACGATCGTCCGCAACGCCGGGGTGCAGGCCGCGCTGCGGCAGGGCGTGCACCCTCACCTGCTGCGCCACTCCTTCGCGACGCATCTCATCGAGGGCGGTGCGGACCTGCGCGTCGTGCAGCACCTGCTCGGGCACTCCTCGCCCGACACGACGCAGATCTACACCACGGTCGCGCATCGCCGGAAGGCGGAGTTCGTCGGTGACGCGCTCCAGAAGGCGCGCGACGTCGAGCAGCGGCGCGCTCGCGCCGAGTAGCGCGCGCCCGGTACCATCGCACCTCAATCATCACGAACCGGCGGGGGCCACCGATGCGCGTGCTCGTCCTGAACGGACCGAACCTTAACCTCCTCGGCACCCGCGAGCCCGAGATGTACGGGCGGGAGACGCTCGCCGACATCGAGGGGCGCATCCGTGCGCGCGCGGCGACGCTCGGCATCGAGGTCGAGTGCGCTCAGAGCAACCACGAGGGCGAGATGGTCGACATCATCCAGGCCCACCGCGGCTGGGACGGTCTGATCCTGAACGCCGGCGCCTACACGCACACCTCCGTCGCGATCCCCGACGCGATCACGTCCGTGGAGATCACCACCGTCGAGGTGCACCTCTCCAACGTCTTCAAGCGCGAGGCGTTCCGGCACCACTCGTACATCTCGCCGGTCGCATGGGGCGCGATCGTCGGCTTCGGGTCGCACGGCTACCTCGCCGCGCTCGACCTGCTCCACGCGCGGGCGGCCGAGGCTGCCACGCAGTGAACACTCCGGACCAGACGGCCGCGCGCGTCGACCGGCTGCGCGCGCGCTTCGACGCACTCGGCCCAGCGGGTGGGATCGATGCCCTGCTCGTCACGACGCCGTCCAACCGGCGGTGGATCAGCGGCTTCACCGGCAGCGCCGGCGTCGCGCTGGTGACACGCACCGAGGCGCGCTTCGCGACGGACTCGCGGTACTGGGAGCAGGTCGGCCTCGAGTGCCCCGATTACACGCTCGTCCGCGTCGCCGGTGCGAACACCGGCGTCACCCCGGCGATCCTCGAAGGCCTCGGCGGCGTGCGGCTGGGCTTCGAGCCGGCCGAGGTCACGGTCACCGCACTCGAGGGCTGGACGCACGCGATCGCCGAGATGCCCGCCTCGTCGCGCCCGATGCTGGTACCTGCTCGACGCGCCGTCGAGGACCTGCGGATGGTCAAGGAACCTGAAGAACTGGATGCGCTCACACGCGCCGTGCTCCTCGGCGATGCGTCGTTTAGGCATGCGTCCGAGCGTGCCGCGCCCGGGATGACCGAGCGCGACCTCGCGTGGCTGGTGCAGGAGTACGCACTCACGCACGGCGCCGAGGCGCTCTCCTTCGGCACGATCATCGCCGGCGGCGCGCACGGGGCGCTCCCCCACTGGCGCGCCTCGGATGCTCCGCTCGAAGTTGGGACCGGGGTCGTCATGGACCTCGGCGTCATCGTGGATGGCTATTGCTCCGACCTGACGCGTACCATCTTCCTGGGTGAGCCGGACGAGCGCTTCGCACGGGTCCATGACATCGTGCTGACCGCGCAGACCCTGGCGGAGGAACGCATCGAGGCCGGGATGACCGGCGCGCAGGCCCACGCGATCGCCGCCGAGGTGATCGCCCGGGCCGGGCACGCCGAGCACTTCGGCCACGGGCTTGGCCACGGCGTCGGCCTCGACATCCACGAGGACCCACGGCTCGCACCTGCCTCGGAGCACGTCCTGGCGGACGGGCACGTAGTCACCGTCGAGCCCGGCATCTACGTCCCCGGCTGGGGCGGGGTGCGCATCGAAGACCAGTGCGTGATGGAGAACGGTCGCCTGCGGTCGATCTCCACGGCGCCGAAGTTCGCGCTGTAGTCTCTGTAGTCTGAACGTCGGTCCGCCAATCGGATCGACCGAGAGGAGCCGGATCGTGATTTCAACGTCGGAGATGAAGAAGGGCGCCTCGGTCGAGATCGATGGCGGTCTGTACCGCATCGAGGAAGTCCAGCACGTCAAGACGAAGAAGTCCGCCGTCTACCACGTGAAGCTGCGCGACCTGCGCGCCGGGCACATCACGGAGCGCTCGTTCAACGCCGGCGAGAAGCTGCCGATCGCGCGCGTCGAGCGCCGACGCATGCAGTACCTGTACGGCGACGCCGACAACCACACGATGATGAACACCGAGACGTTCGAGCAGCTCATGGTGCCGACGCGCATCATCGAGGATGCCCTCCCGTACATGCGGGAGAGCGACGAGGTGCAGGTCGTCACGTATGGCGACGAGGCGCTCGGCGTGGAGCTGCCGGCGGCCGTCGAGCTCGTGATCGCCTCGTCCGACCCGGGCGTGAAGGGCGACACGGCGACCGGCGCGACCAAGCCGGCCACGATGGAGACCGGACTGGTCGTGAACGTGCCACTGTTCATGAACCCCGGCGACACGATCAAGGTCTCGACCTCCGACGGCCGCTACCTCGAGCGCACGAAGACGGCATAGTCACGCGCCCACCCCTGCCCCTCCCGATGCGGGAGGGGTTCTGAGAGGAGATGTGGGGGCTGCGCCCGCACTCCCCCGCGGAGCTGGGCACGATCCGTGGCATCCCCGGCCACGCGGAGTGGGCGACTGAGATCGGGGCTTCACGCCCCACGAGCAGGACAGACGCCGTGGCCGAGATCCGTCCCGTCTGGCAGGTCGTGCGCTACCTGCGCGAGCTGATCGCGCATGACAAGGCGCTGTCCGATCTGTGGGTCGGCGGCGAAATCACGAACCTCACGGCTGCCTCGTCGGGTCACCTCTACTTCACGCTGAAGGACCAGGGCGGGCAGCTGCGCTGCGTGTTCTTTCGCAGCGCGAACGTCGGGCAGCGCAACCTCGTCGCGAACGGGGCGTCGCTGATCGTGCACGGCGCGGTCACGGTGTACGAGCAGCGCGGCGACATCCAGCTGATGGTGGACTTCGTGCAGCCCGCCGGCGTGGGCGCGCAGCAGGCCGAGTTCGAGCGCCGCAAAGCGCGCTTCGAGGCTGAAGGACTGTTCGATCCTGCCCGCAAGCGCGCGCTGCCCCGGTTCCCTCGACGCATCGGCGTGGTGACGAGCGCGCGAGGTGCGGCGTTCCACGACATCCAGACGGTGCTGGAGCGCCGCTGGCCGCTGGCGACGATCGTGTTCCGCCCCGCCATCGTGCAGGGCGAGGAGGCCGCGGTCTCCGTCGCCGAGGCGGTGCGCGAGATCGCGCCGGTGCGCGCCTCGCCCGACCGGTGGCCGGACGTGCTGATCGTGGGGCGCGGCGGCGGCGCGAACGACGACCTCTCCGCGTTCAACGAGGAGCCGGTGGTGCGGGCGATCTTCGGTTGCCCGATCCCCGTAGTCTCGGCCGTCGGGCACGAGACGGACGTGACGCTCGCCGACCTCGTCGCGGACGTGCGCGCGCCCACGCCCTCCGCCGCCGCCGAGCTGGTCGCGCCGGACCGCCTCGACATCGCGCGGCGCATCGAGGCGTTGCGGTCGAGGCAGGACGTGCGCATCACGCGCGCGATCGCGTCCGCGCGTGACTCGGTGCTGCGCACGGCGACGGGCATGGGACGACGGCTGCCGGACACCGCGCCGCTGCACCGCCGCGTCGCGTTGAACACGGATGCGATGCGCCACCAGCTGCTGCGCGCGACGTCCGAGGCGCGCGAGCGCATCGCCGGCTCCGTGCACCGCCTGGAGGCGCTGTCGCCGGTCGCGACCCTCGATCGTGGCTACGCGCTGGTGTCGCGCGCGGACGGCTCGCCCGCTTCTCGTGCCGCGGAGGTCGCGGCGGGCGACGCGATCACGGTGCGCTGGGGCGACGGCAGCCACAGCGCACACGTGGACGCGCGTGTAGAGTCGTCTCCATGACTGCACCGCGCTCCTCCAAGGACACCGAGGCGACGCAGGCCAAGATGCAGGCCGCACTCGACCTCGAGGACGATCTCGAGCACGCGGGGTTCGAGGCGCTCTACGCACGCCTCGAGACCGTGTCGCAGCAGCTGGAGGCGGGCGGCCTGACGCTCGAGGGCTCCGTCGCGCTGTACGAGGAGGGCATGCGGCTCGCGCAGCGCTGCCAGGCGCTCCTCGGCGCCGTCGAGCAGCGCATCGAGACGCTCCGCCAGTCGCAGGCCGATTCGCAGCGACCCGGCGCATGAGCCTGGCGGTCGGCTGGTACACCACCGCGCGCGGCGCGGGGTCGCGCGGGATGTTCCTCGCGGTGCGGGACGCGATCGCCGCCGGCACGCTGGACGCGCACTTCGCCCACGTCTTCTGCAACCGCGAGCCGGGCGAGGACGTCGCGACCGACGAGTTCTTCGACCTCGTGCGGGACGCCGGCGCGCCGCTCGTCACGCTGTCCTCCGTGCGCTTCCGCCGCGATCACGGCGGCGAGCGGTCGAGGCCCGACGCACCGTTGCCGGAATGGCGCGCCGCGTACGACGCAGAGGTCGCGCGCCTCGTCGATCCGCACGGCGCGCAGGTCGGCGTGCTGGCGGGCTACATGCTGATCTTCACGCCCGACTTCGTGTCGCAGCACCCGATCGTGAACTTGCACCCCGCGCTCCCCGGCGGCCCCGCCGGCACATGGCGCGAGGTGATCCGCCACCTGATCCGTACGCAGGCAGACGAAAGCGGGGCGATGATTCACCTCGCGATCCCCGAGGTGGATGCGGGGCCCGTCGCCGCATGCTGTCGCTACACGATCCGCGGTGGCGAGTTCGACGCGCTGTGGCGCGATCTCGGCGAGGCGACGGCCCTCGACGACGCGGCGATCGAGGCGAGCCCGCTGTTCGCGCGCATCCGCGCCGCGCAGATGGCCGTCGAGGCGCCACTGCTGGTGTCCGCGCTCCAGGCGTTCGCCGATGGGCGCATGCGCGCACTGCCCGGACGCATCGTCGATGCAGAAGGTAACGACGCGCCGCCCCTCGATCTCACCGCGGACGTCGAGGCACGTCTCGCGCACGGCGAGTGATCGCGCGCTGTTCGTTGCACGGCGTGTAGCGCGCCGGGAGCCGTTCGGGGTACTCTGGCGCGACATTCGACGTGCATCGATCATCGCGCCGAGCAGAGCCGACGTCCGCAGCGGAGTAACCGAATGACAGTGCTGCACCCCGTCCGCATCCCCGCCCCGCCACTCACGCGTGTCGAGCAGATCCGCAGCGCCGTCGTGCGGCGCGCACTGCCCGTCGTCGCGGGGTCCGCCGCTGCCCTCGTCGCCACGCTCGCAGCCGAGCGCGCCGTGCGACAGATCGCGATGAGCGCTGCCGAGGCGCTCGGCGCGCGGTCCGGCTCGGGCGACTTCACCGACGTCATTCGCACCGTCGTGACCGAGGTGACCGTCGTCGAGCGGATCCGTCGGCGCGCGTGAAGCGAGCGAACACGTGCCACTAGAGCGACTCCAGAAGCTCCTCGCCCGCGCCGGCTACGGCAGCCGTCGAGGCGCCGAGCTGGTGATCGCTGCCGGTCGCGTCACCGTCGACGGCGCTCCCGCCGTCCTCGGCATGCGCGCGGACCCCGACACGCAGCGCATCGAGGTCGATGGCGAGCCGATCCGCATCCAGCCCGACGACGTCACGATCGTGCTCAACAAGCCCACGGGAATCGTGGTCACCGCGGTCGATGATCGCGGACGCCAGACCGTATTCGACATCCTGCGCGACCCGCCGCCCCACCTGCGCTACGTCGGCCGCCTCGATCGCGACACCTCCGGGCTGCTGCTGCTCACGACGAACGGCGAGCTGGCGCACCGCCTCACGCACCCGCGCTACGAGGTGATGAAGACCTACGAGGCGACCGTCGACGGCATCGTCGCGGACGAGTCGCTCCAGCGGCTGCGACTGGGCGTGATGCTGGAGGACGGCATGACCGCCCCCGCGACCGTCGAGCAGCTGCCCGGCATGCCGCCCCCGACCTACCTCAGCGTGACGATCCACGAGGGACGCAACCGCCAGGTCCGCCGCATGTTCGAAGCGGTGGGCCATCACGTCTCGCGGCTGCGCCGGACGCGCTTCGGCCCGATCGCCCTCGACGACCTCGCGCCGGGCGCCTCGCGCGTCGCGACGCCGGCGGAGCTGGCGAAGCTGATGTCGCTCGTCGGCCTCGCCGAGCGCACCGAGGTCTAGCGAGGCTCCGCGCTGGCGCCTGTCTCCGGTGGGCCTCTATGATCCGCCGAACGCCAGCGGAGGCCCCACCATCACCGACGACGCTCTCCCGCGCTGCATCGCCATCGACGGACCGACTGCCTCCGGTAAGAGCGTGGTTGGCCGTGCGCTCGCCGATCTCCTGCACCTCGGCTTCTTCGACACCGGCCTGATGTACCGCGCCTGCACGCTCGCCGTGCTCGATGCGGGCATCGCCCCGGAGGACGAGGCCGCGGTCACCGCGCTGATCCTGGGGATCGACCTCGACGTCCGCTGGCCGGAGCCGAACGGCCCGCGCATCATCCTGAGCGGCGTCGACGTCACCGCGGGGCTGCGGAGCGCGATCATCGAGCAGACCGTCTCGCTGATCTCGCGCATCGAGGACGTGCGCCACGAGCTGGTGCGCCGCCAGCGCGCGATCGCCCAGCGCGAGCCCGTCGTGATGGCCGGCCGCGACATCGGCACGCGCGTGCTGGTCGAGGCGCGCACGAAGGTCTTTCTCGACGCCTCGACCGAGATCCGCGCGCGCCGCCGTCTCGGCGAGGAACAGGTCGAGGGGCGTGACTCGACGTTCGAGACCGTGCTGGCGGCCACGCGCCGGCGCGACGAGCTGGACAACACCGGCCACCGCGCCGTCCGTCGCGAGCAGGCCGCCGAGGGCGCGCTGATCATCGACACCGACGCCATCGGCATCGACGACGTCGTGGCGCAGTGCGCTGAGCTCTACCGCCAGGTGAACCCCGGCTCGTAGCGAGGCAGGATCGGCCGCCCATGCGCGCGCGCATCTCCTCGATCCTCTATCGCGTATGCACCCTGCTCACGCGCGCCATCGTGGGGTCGCTCTCTCGCCTCGAGGTCGTCGGGCGCGAGCTGGTGCCGCGCGACGTCCCGGTGATCCTCGTCGCGAACCACGTGCATCTGCTCGACCCGCCGCTGGTCGCCGCGTGCCTGTCGAGGCGCGTGCACCCGATGGCCAAGCGCGAGCTGTTCGAAATCCCCCTGATCGGCTGGTTCTTCCACGCGTACGGCGCGTTCCCCGTGCGCCGGTTCTCCGCCGACATGGGCGCGCTGCGCGTCGCGCGCAACCTCCTGCGCGAGGGCGAGGCCGTGCTGATGTTCCCGGAGGGCACGCGCGGTGTCCGCAGCGGCGCGGCGACCGAGCTGCGGCCGGCACTGCCGGGCTCGGCGGTGGTGGCGCAGATGACGAAGGCGCTCGTCGTGCCGGTCGCGATCACCGGGAGCAACGTGCAGATCCCTGCGGTGTTCTGGCAATGGGCGGTCGGCCGCCGCCCCGTGATCCGGGTGCAGTTCGGCGAGCCGTTCGCGATCACCGAGCCCGCGCGCGGCGGCGGGACGGCCGAGGCCGAGACCGACCGCCTGATGCGACGCATCGCCGCGATGCTGCCGGAGGGTTACCGCGGCGTCTACGGCGCGGCGACCGAGGGCTCCATCGTCGTCAGCCGCGAGGCGCCGGGGCGCGCTGCCGCCGCCGCTCCCGACGTCGAGGCGCCCCCGGCCGACTAGCCCGCGCGCCCGTTCGCGCAGCGGCGCGATACACTGGTCGTGGCGGGCGATCAGGAGCGGCTCATGTGCGGCATCGTCGGCTACACCGGGCAACGGCCCGCGGGCCAGATCGTCCTCGACGGCCTGCGCCGCCTCGAGTACCGCGGCTACGACTCGGCCGGTATCGCGCTCTTCGACGACCAGCACGGTCTGTTCGTCGCGCGCGCCACGGGCAAGCTCGACGCGCTCCTCCAGCGCGTCGAGGGCACCCTGCCGCCGGCGGTCGCCGGCATCGGCCACACGCGCTGGGCCACGCACGGCGAGCCGAGCGACCGCAACGCGCACCCGCACCTCGACCCGGACGGCACCGTCGCCGTCGTCCACAACGGCATCGTCGAGAACTTCGAGGACCTGCGCGCGCGCTACGGCCGCGGCCCGTTCCTCTCCGACACCGACACCGAGGTGCTCGCGCACATGCTGGCGACCCGCGTCGAGGACGGCACGGACCTGCTCGTCGCGCTGCGCAGCGTGGTCGCGGAGGCGCGCGGCGCCTACTCGATCGTCGCGATCGCGCGCGACCAGCCGGGACGCATCGTCGCGGCGCGCGCGGGGAACGCCGGCGGCATCGTGGTGGGCGTCGGCGACGGCGAGCACCTGGTCGCGTCCGACCTCGGCGCGCTGCTGCCGCACACGCGGCGCGTGACGTTCCTCGAGCCCGGCGAGTTCGCCGACGTGCACGCCGACCGCGTCGAGTACGTGGACGCCGAGGGGGCCCCGATCACGAAGCGCGTCGAGGTGCTGCCCTACGATCCGGTCGCCGCCGTGAAGGGCCCGTACAAGCACTTCATGCTGAAGGAGATCTTCGAGCAGCCCGACGCCGCCCTCGACGCCGTGCGTGGGCGCTACCTCACGCGCCCCGCGCGCGTGGAGTTCGAGGACCTGCCGCTGGACGAGGCCCGCGCTCGCTCGCTGACCCGCGTCGTCCTCGTCGGCATGGGCACGTCGATGCACTCCGCGATGGTCGGACGCCACTACATCGAGCGCTTCGCGCGGCTGCCCGCGGAGGTCGACAACTCGGCGGAGTTCCGGTATCGCCAGCCGGTGCTGGACGCGAACACGCTCGTCGTCTCGATCGCGCAGTCCGGCGAGACCGTCGACACGCTGGCGGCGATGGACGAGGCGCGCCGCGCCGGCTGCCTGCAGATCACCCTGTGCAACACGCCCGGCGCGCAGACGACGCGCGTCGCGGACGGCACGATCCTGCTCCGGGTCGGCCCCGAGATCGCGGTCGCCAGCACGAAGACCATGCTCGCCTCCATGCTGCTGCTGCACGGCCTCGCGCTGCGCCTCGGACGGCTGCGCGGGACGCTCGACCCAGCGGTGGAGGCCCAGCAGATCGAGGCGGCGCTGCACCTTCCCGCGGCGATCGGGCAGGTGCTGGAGCAGGCAGCGCACATCGAGGAGATCGCGGGCCGGTACGCGCACCACGAGGACTTCCTGTTCCTCGGCCGCGGCCTCGGCTATCCGATCGCCCTCGAGGGTGCGCTCAAGCTGAAGGAAGTCTCGTACATCCACGCCGAGGGCTACGCCGCCGGCGAGATGAAGCATGGTCCGATCGCGCTCATCGACGAGCACATGCCGACGCTGGCGATCTCCCCGCGCGACGAGGTGTTCGACAAGATGCGCTCGAACATCGAGCAGGTGCGCGCGCGGCGCGGGCCGGTGATCGCCGTGGTCTCGGCAGGCGACCGCAGCCTCGAGGGCGTCGCCAACGACATCATCGAGCTGCCCGAGGTCGATCCGATGCTCGCGCCCATTGTGACGGTGGTGCCGCTGCAACTGCTGGCGTACTACATCGCCACGCACCGCGGCGCCGACGTCGACCAGCCGCGCAACCTCGCCAAGACCGTCACCGTCGAATAGCCCGCGCTAGCGGTCGTCGCCCTCGTCGTGGAACGGTGCGATGTCCGGCTCCTCGTCGGGTACTGGCACGGGGGGCGGCGGCAGCACGCGCGCGGCGAGCAGTCCGCGGTGCGCCTCGCTCAGCCGATCGCTGATCTCCGCGCGTTCGATGGCCTCGGTCGCCGCGCGCATCGCAGCCTTCGTCGGCGCGGGCGTCGAGGCGCGCTGCTCGCTCCGGTAGACCAGAAGGCCCGCGATGCCCCCCGCCGTGATCGCCACGATCACCGCCGCCGCGAACGCCAGCGCCACGCGTTGCTCCGGCGCCGTGATCCAGGCGAAAGGATCGGTCGCCGTGTCCGGCTCGAGGACCGCGCCGATGCCGATGACCACCGGTTCGAGGCCCGTGCGGGCCTCCCACGCGGCCACCGCCTCGGTCGTCGTCTGTGCCGTGCGGATGCCCGCGGAGCCGGGCGTGCTCGTCTCCGTCAGCCCGAAGCCACAGGCCTCGGGCGCGGGGTCGGGGACCTCGGACAGGTCGATCGCGATCGCCGGGCCGCGTGACTTCGTGTGGAAATGCGGCACCGGCGTGCCACCCCCGGCCGGCCCGAGGCAGCTCATGTCGACCACCGTCTCGAACTGCTCGATCGGGAGCAGCCGCCCGCGCTGCTCGATGACGATGATCGAGACGATCGAAGTCGCCTGCTGCGCCGAGGCGAGGCGCGCGCCGCTCCCGAGCAACGTCGTCACGAGCAGTGCGAACACGAGCGCACGGACCCCAGCGGGCCGCCGGATCTGGGCCGGTGCGCTTGCGATGCTCTGTGCCTCCGCCTGCTGCTGCGCGGCTACCGCTGCGCGAGCGCGGCCTGTGCGGCGGCGAGGCGCGCGATCGGCACGCGGTACGGGCTGCACGAGACGTAGTTCAACCCCGCCTCGTGGCAGAACGCGACCGACGGTGGGTTGCCCCCGTGCTCGCCGCAGATGCCGAGCTTCAGGTCGGGCTTCGTCGCGCGACCCTTCTCGATCGCCAGGCGGATCAGGCCGCCCACGCCTTCGCGGTCGAGCTCGACGAACGGGTCGCGCTCCAGGACGTGACGCTTGATGTACGAGGGCAGGAAGCGCCCGGCATCGTCACGCGACAGGCCGAACGTGGTCTGCGTCAGGTCGTTCGTGCCGAACGAGAAGAAGTCGGCGTGCAGCGCGATGCGGTCCGCGATCACGCACGCGCGAGGCAGCTCGATCATCGTGCCGATCGTGTACGGGATGGTGACGCCGCGCTCGGTCAGCACCTGCGAGGCGGTCTGCACCGTCAGCGCGCGCAGCTCCTCGAGCTCCGCCTCCATTCCGACCAGCGGGATCATGATCTCCGGCTCGACGTCGACGCCCTCGGTCCGCAGGTCGCAGGCCGCCTCCATGATCGCGCGGACCTGGACCTCGTATATCTCGGGGAACGTGATCGCGAGGCGCACGCCGCGGTGGCCGAGCATCGGGTTGAACTCGCGCAGGCCCTCGACGCGGCGCTCCACGTCGGCGCTGCGCAGGCCCAGGTGGTGCGCCAGCTCCGTGATCTCCTGCGACGTGTGCGGCAGGAACTCGTGCAGCGGGGGGTCGAGGAGCCGGATCGTGACGGGGAAGCCCGCCATCGACTTCAGGATGCCGTGGAAGTCCTCGCGCTGGAACGGGAGGATCTTCTCCAGCGCCGCCCGGCGCTCGGTCTCCGTCTGCGACAGGATCATCTGTCGCACCGCGAGGATGCGGTCGGCGCCGAAGAACATGTGCTCCGTGCGGCAGAGGCCGATGCCCTCCGCGCCGAACGAGCGGGCGCGGTCGGCGTCCTCGGGCGTGTCGGCGTTCGCGCGGACGCGCAGCGTGCGAGCCTGGTCGACCCACGCCATCAGGCGGTCGTACTCCGGCGGGAACACGGCCTCCGCGAGGGGCAGCGGGCCGGCGATCACCTCGCCGGTCGTGCCGTCGATGCTGAGGATGTCGCCCTCGCGGACGACCACCTCGCCCCGGCCCTCCACGCGGACCGTGAACTCGCGGTGCGCGTAGTCGATCTGCAACGCGTCGCAGCCCGTGACGCAGCACTTGCCCATGCCGCGCGCCACGACCGCGGCGTGCGAGGTCATGCCGCCGCGCGCCGTCAGGATCGCCGAGGCGTCCTTCATGCCCTCGATGTCCTCGGGGCTGGTCTCGTCGCGCACGAGGATCACGTCCTCGCCCCGCGCGGCCCACTGCACGGCGTCGCCGGGCGTGAAGACGACCTTGCCAACCGCGGCGCCGGGAGAGGCTCCCAGGCCCGTCGTCAGCACCACGCGCGATTCGTACTCCGGCGCCTTCTTGTCGAAGACGGGGTGCAGCAACTCGTCGAGCTGCTCGGGAGCGACGCGCAGGATCGCCTCGTCCGAGGTGAGCAGGCCCTCGTCGACCATGTCGACGGCGATCTTCACCATCGCGAGACCGCCGCGCTGGCCGTTGCGCGTCTGGAGCACCCACAGGCGCCCCTGCTGGATCGTGAACTCGATGTCCTGCATGTCGCGGAAGTGCCGCTCGAGGGTCGCGCAGGCCTTCGCCAGCTCGACGTAGGCCTCGGGCATCGCCTCCTCAAGGGACAGGGGGCCGTCGGCGCGACGGGCCGCCTTCGCGATCGGCTGCGGCGTGCGCGTGCCGGCGACGACGTCCTCGCCCTGCGCGTTCACCAGGAACTCGCCAAAGATGTAGCGGTCGCCGGCCGAGGGGTCGCGCGTGAAGAGCACGCCGGTCGCGCAGTCGTCACCCAGGTTGCCGAAGACCATCGCCTGCACGTTGACGGCGGTGCCCCAGGTGTCCGGGTAGTTGTGCATCGCGCGGTAGACCACGGCGCGCGGCGTCTCCCACGAGTTGAACACGGCGCCGATCGCGCCCCACAGCTGCTCGTTCGGGTCGTTCGGGAACGGCTGGCCGGTGCGCTCCAGCACGAGCGCCTTGAACTCGGCGACGAGCTCCTTCAGCGCGGCAGCGTCGAGGTCGGTGTCGACGTCGACGCCCCGGTCGCGCTTCTTCGCGGACAGCAGCACCTCGAACGGGTCGTGGTCGGTCTCCGACTCCTTGCTGACGCCGAGGACGACGTCCCCGTACATCTGCACGAAGCGCCGGTAGGAGTCGTAGGCGAAGCGCGCGTTGCCCGAGCGGGCCGCGAGCCCCTCCGCGGTGGCGTCGTTCAGGCCGAGGTTGAGGATCGTGTCCATCATGCCGGGCATCGATACGCGCGCGCCGGAGCGGACGGAGACGAGGAGCGGGTTGGACGGGTCGCCGAACTTCGTGCCGACGCGATCCTCGACGAGCTTCAGGTTCGCGGCGACCTCCTCGGCGAGGCCGGCGGGGAAGGTGCGGCCGAGGGCGTAGAACGCGTTGCAGACCTCGGTGGTGATCGTGAACCCCGGCGGGACCGGGATGCCGAGGCTGCTCATCTCGGCAAGGCCGGCGCCCTTGCCCCCGAGGAGGTCGCGCAGCGCCCGCGATCCGTGGCCGCCACCGTCACCGAAGAAATGGACCATGCCCTCGGTGAACTGCTGAGCGGCCGAGGGCTTGGAGGTGGTGGTCATGGCGAACCTTCCATTCGGAACCAAAGCCGCAGCCGTCGACGCATTTCGGCGTCGCTCGGACGAGCAGCCAGGCCGTGGGGGAACTGTGCGCTCCACGCAGGGGACCCCCCGCCTGCGAGTGCGCCAACGGGGAAAGTATACGAGCGATCTCGCTTGCGCCCCAGCGTCCCCCTCACGAGACCATTACATCCCCGATAGAGGATTCAGCGGCTCCGGGCGACGTGCCGGCGGGGTGGTCGAGGGGTGCCGGACAGGGCACACTGCGACCATGCCTGACGCACGCCTCGCCCGGTTCCGTCCGTCCCTCGAGGCCCGCGAGGCCGGCCTGTCGCCGCACGCCGCCCGGGAGTCCACCTCGGCCGGGCGGACGCGGGCGGAGGAGCCCGATCCGTTGCGGCTCGCCTACCAGGTGGACCGCGACCGGATCATCCACACGCGGGCATTCCGCCGGCTGAAGCACAAGACGCAGGTCTTCGTGCACCCCGACTCCGACCACGTCGTCACGCGCATGACCCACACCATCGAGGTGCAGCAGGTCGCCCGGACGATCGCGCGCGCCCTCAACCTGAACGAGGACCTGACCGAGGCGATCGGCTGGGGCCACGACCTGGGCCACACGCCCTTCGGCCACGCCGGCGAGGAGACGCTGGCGCGCCTGATCCCGGAGGGCTTCCGCCACAACGAGCAGTCGCTGCGCATCGTCGAGCACCTCGAGAACGGGGGGCGCGGCCTGAACCTCACGGCAGAGACGCGCGACGGCATCCTCAAGCACTCGAAGACGCGGGAGTCCGTAGCCGCCGAGGCGTGGGGCTTCGCCGGCACCCTCGAGGGCCAGATCGTGAAGCTGGCCGACTCGATCGCCTATCTCAACCACGACATCCAGGACGCGATCCGCGCCGGTCTGCTGTCCGAGGCGATCCTGCCGCGCGCCGTGCACGAGGTGCTGGGCGCGACGCACTCGGAGCGCATCGCCACGCTCGTCACGGACTGCGTGCTTGCCTCGGCCGGGACGTTCGAGGACGACCGGCCGTCCATCCGGCTGGGCGACGACGTGCTCGCCGCGACCGACACGCTCCGCGAGTTCATGTTCCAGCGGGTCTACCTCGACGAGTCGACGCTGCGCGAGGCGCGCCGGGGCCAGGAGGTCGTCGAGGCGCTGTACGAGTACTACCGCGACCACCCGACGCGCATCTCCGGCTGGTCGCTCACCGACGACCCGCCGTGGCGGCGTGCCGCGGACTACGTGTCGGGGATGACCGACGGCTACGCCGTGAAGCGCGCGCAGGCGCTCGGCCTCGTCGCGTCGACGGGGATCGCCGTCAACCAGCGCGTCTAGCCTCGACCCCGCGAGGCGAGACGAGAGCGCGCCCGGCGCGCAGAATGCGCACATGGCACGTACCTTGCCCACGCCCCGGCGCCGAGGATGATCGATCCGCCGCTGCCGGGAGGCCGGGGCACTCGACTCGCCGCGATCGCGTTCGCGGTGCTCGTCGTCGCGGGACTCGCGGCGGGCGGCGCGGCGTTGATCGCGCAGCGCAGCGGCACGCGGATCGCGCTCCCCGTGGGCAGCACCGCCCCCACGACGGCCGCCGGCACGCTGCGCCGGGCGGTCGAGGTGCGCGCCGGCGCCGCGCCCGACACCGCGATCGTGACGCAGCTCCCCGCCGGCTCCGCCGTGCGTCTCCTCGGCCGGTCCGTGGACAGCACGTGGGTCGTCGTGACGCTCGAAAACGCGACCGACGTGGTCGGCTGGGTGCCCGCCGACGCCGTCGAGGGCCTGCGCGACCCCGGCCGGCTGCCTGTCGTCACCGACGCCAGCACGCTCGCCGCCGCCGCGACCGTGGGCACCTCGACGCTCGCCGCGCTGCCCGACCTGCGCATCGAGAGCGCGTCGAGCAAGGGCAACCGGCTGACGGTGACGATCGTGAACGACGGCCCCGGTGATCTGCCCACGCCGCTCCTCGTCGCGGTGAACGACAGCGCCCCGGTGCGCCTCGAGGCGGCCGCCGGGAGCGTGCTCCGGGCGAAGCAGCGCGTCGAGGCCGTGGTGCCGGGCGAGTTCGTGCAGCTCCGCGCGCGCATCACGCTCCGGGTGCAGACCGAGCCCGCGAACCGCGAGACGAACGTCGAGAACAACGCGTGGAGCGGGATCGTGGAGCCGGACCTCGCGAACAACCTCGGCATCGCGTCGGCGGTCGCGGATGGGACGGATCGTCACCTCGTCGTGACCGTGCGCAACGACAGTTTGATCCCCGTCCGCGGGAGCATCACGATCACGGTCCGCGAGGCGCTCCCGAGCACCACGCTGCTCGGCCGCGACGTGCGCGAGGTGCGCCTCGACCCCGGCAAGACGATCGACATCCCGTTCGCCGAGGTGCGACAGGCCGACCCGGCCCGCCTCGCGATCCGCCTGTCCACCGACGCGATCCACGACGCCGTCCTCGCGGACGACTCCTTCCCCCGCTAGCCTCCCGCCGCTAGCCTCGGAGTCCCGAGGAGGACCGACGATGCTCGACCCCGCGCTCCGCGACCGCCTCCTTGCCCGGCTCGACGAGTCGCGCGCGGCGCTGCTTGCCGCCCTCGAGGGGCTGACGGAGCAGGATTTCGCGGGCGGACTCGACGCCGGGGGCGACGGGGAGACGGTGGTGCGGGCGCTCGCGGCGCTCGCCCACGCGGAGCGCGCCGCCAACGCCGAGGTCCGCGGCGAGGCACCCCCGCCCGTCTCGACCGGCCGTCCGCTGCCGCCGCAGGTCGTGCACGCGCTGGCCGGCGCCAGCTACCAGAGCCGCCGCTACCTCGAATCGCCCGACGCCGAGGCGCCCGCCGCGAGCGCCCTCGTCGAGGGGGTCGCCGAGCGGGAGGTCCGTCTCGCCGCGCGCATCCGCGCCCGCCCGGCGCCCGAGCCGCCCCCGGTGTTCCCGATCGTCGGGCGGTAGAAAATCCTCCGGATCGGCGGCCTGGCCCCGTAACCCGGGCGCCTCGGCGGTGTCTTATTCAGTAGATGAGCACGATTGACGACGTGAAGGCCCGTCTCGACATCGTCGAGACCGTACGCGCGTACGCCCCTGACCTGAAGAAGGCCGGGCGTTCGTGGAAGGCGCGCTGCCCGTTCCACTCGGAGAAGACGCCCTCCTTCAACGTCGACCCGGAGCGCGGGACGTGGCACTGCTTCGGCGCCTGCTCCACCGGCGGCGACGTGATCACCTTCATCCAGCGCAAGGAGGGCCTCGACTTCAAAGAGGCGCTCCAGCTGTGCGCGGATCGCGCCGGCGTCGAGTTGCGCCCCCCGAGCCAGCGTGACGTCGAGGAGCGCGAGCAGCACGCCCGTCTCCTCGCCGCCAACGAGGCGGCGGCGGTGTTCTTCCAGTCGGCGTTCGCCGGCCCGGACGGCGGTGACGCGCGCACCTACGCCGAGGGCCGCGGTCTGGACGCCGCGACGATCGCGACGTGGCAGCTGGGGTACGCCCCGGCGGGCTGGAGCACGCTGGTCGACCACCTGCGCGCGCGTGGCTTCACCGACGCCGACATCCTCGAGGCCGGCCTCGCGGTGACCGGCGACCGCGGGATCTACGACCGCTTCCGCGACCGACTGATCTTCCCGACGCGCGACGCCCGCCGCCGGCTGATCGGCTTCGGCGCGCGCGCGATGCGGCCGGAGGACGAGCCGAAGTACCTGAACACGCCCCAGACTCCCCTCTTCGACAAGAGCGGCAACCTCTACGGCCTCGACCGCGCGGCCGACGCCTGCCGCCGCCTCGACCAGGCGGTGGTCGTCGAGGGCTACATGGACGTGATCGCCGCGCACCAGTTCGGCATCGAGAACGTCGTCGCCTCGAACGGGACGTCGATCACGGACCGGCAGATGACGCTGCTCAAGCGCTACACGCAGCAGGTCGTGCTCGCGCTCGACGCCGACGAGGCGGGCTCGGAGGCGGCGCTGCGCGGCGTCGAGGTCGCGGCGGGCGTGGCGGACCACGCGACGGTCGCGACGATCGACTGGCGCGGGCTCGTGACCTACCAGGACGTGCTGCAGGCGGACATCCGCGTCACCACCCTCCCGAAGGGCGAGGACCCGGACTCCCTCGTGCGGCGCGACCCCGAGGCGCTGCGCGCGCTGATCCGCGAGGCGCTGCCGGTGGCCGACCACCTGTTCGGCGCCGTGACGAAGGCGACCGACCCGGCCGACCCGCGCTCGCGCTCCCGCGCCGTGGAGGCGCTCCTGCCGACCGTCGGGGCGATGGCCGACCCGGTGGTACGATCGCATTATGTCCAGCGACTCGCCCGCCTCGGGCAGGTCGATGAGCGCACGATCACGACGCTGCTCGCCGAGCGCCCTGCCGGCGCTCCCGGCGCCCGCCCCCGCCCCGTCGCCACGACCCGCGAGGTGACGCAGGCCAAGAAGCAGCCCGTCACCCCGCCCGACGGCGAGGTGCAGCTGCTCCGCCTGCTCGTTCAGCGCCGCGAAGGACGTGGTGCTGGCGTCGCGCTCGACCACGATACGTTCGAGGACGCCGTGAACCGGGCGCTGTTCGCCGCGTGGGCGGAGAGCGTGGAGTTCGAGGAGCACATCGGCGAGTTCGACGAGTCGATCCAGGAGCGGTATGCACTCCTGATCGCGAGCCCGCTCCCGGAGTACGAGGCGAAGACGATCGGGCCGATGGTGGAAGACATCGCTCGACGCCTGCGCACGGGGCGAGCCGGGAAGCGCCTCAGTTCGACGGTGGTCGAACAGGCACAGACACTACGCGCTGCGCGACTCGGGTTGCCGGTTGCCGCAGGAGTGGTGATCGATGAAGACGGCATCGATGTCGTCGAAGAGATCGACAGCGTGACGAACGAGTTCGCGGACGTCACGCAGCGGCAGAGAGCACTTCGAAAGATCGTGACCGGTCATCGATCGATGGACGACGATGACTCGGACGAAAGGGGGATCGCATGACTCAGGCCTTTGAAGACACCAGCATCGCGGATGCCGGGCTGGAGGCGCTCCTGAACAAGGGACGCCGCTCCGGCTCGGTGAGCGCGGAGGACGTGCTCGAGGCGATCCCCGACGCCGAGGTCAGCGCGGAGAAGCTCTCCTCGGTGATCTCGCAGCTGTCGGAGAACGGCATCACCGTCCGCATCGACCCGATCGCGGGCCGCGAGGCCGGTGGGGTCGTTGACGCCGCTCGCCGCATCGTGGACGAGGTCGCCGGCATCGACGACCCGGTCCGCATGTACCTGCGCGAGATCGGCAAGGTCTCGCTGCTCACGGCCGACGACGAGAAGCGCCTCTCCCGCGCGATCGAGGAGTGGCTGCACGTCGAGCAGATCCTCGAGGACTACCGCGAGGAGAACGGCGAGGAGCCGACCTGGGGCGAGGTCTTCGTGGAGCTGCTGCGGCAGTTCCACCAGGACCGTCCGGTCTACGCGGCGATCAGCCGCCACCTGGACCTGCCGCGCCAGTCGGTGTCGGAGCGCCTCGCGGACGCGATGTTCCGCCGCACGATCGACGGCGACCTCGACGAGGGCACGCACCGCGCGCTCGCGGACGAGCTGAAGTGGGACGACGAACGCGCGCACGCCGCGATCATTCGTCACTCGATCATCACGCACATCCTGCGCCCGGAACACGTGCGCTGGGCCGGCGAGATCGCCGGCACCGAGGGCAAGGTGTTCCCGCCGACGCGCAACCTCGCCGAGAAGCTGCAGGAGAAGCACGGCGGCGGCCTCCAGTACTACTTCGAGAAGCTGATCTACGACGGCCGCCGCTCCGAGCGGCAGCTGACGGAGGCGAACCTGCGCCTCGTCGTCTCGGTCGCGAAGAAGTACATCGGCCGTGGCATGTCGCTGCTCGACCTGATCCAGGAAGGCAACATCGGCCTGATCCGCGCGGTCGAGAAGTTCGACTACCGCAAGGGCTTCAAGTTCTCGACGTACGCCACGTGGTGGATCCGGCAGGCGATCACGCGCGCCATCGCCGATCAGGCGCGCACGATCCGCATCCCGGTGCACATGGTGGAGACGATCAACAAGCTCGTCCGCATCCAGCGCCGCCTCGTGCAGGAGTTCGGCCGCGAGCCGACCGC